>JAZDNO010000025.1:0-55952 GCA_043799545.1 Methanobacteriota archaeon
TTTGTCCGGCGCCATCAGGTTCGCGTCTATCATCGCGCTCGTCAGGTACGTCTGCCCGCCGTCGTACTGCTCGACGCTCTGGACAGTCGTGCCTGAGACATCACCCTTGAACATGGCGACCGTGTAGCCCGCATCGTCAGACGGGAAGCCAACGAGGTTCCAGCCAGCCTTCAGGGATATCGCGGTCGAGACGGGCTTGCTGTACCCGGCTCCGCCCACGCATATCTGGCCGTCGCCAACCACCGTGACGTAGAGCCATACGCCCATCTTCGTGTCGACTGCCGTCAGGTCGTTCAAGGCCGAGTTCCAGGTTGTGTAGTACTGCTTCCACGGGTCGGTCAACGAGTTCGGATTGTACCACATCGCGCGGGTCCACTGGACCAAGCCAAGGCCGCCGTTCGCAAGGTCTGTCAAAGCGCCCGGCATGGTTGTCGGTCCGGAGATGTTCACTGATACGAGGTTCCATCCGACGTGGTCTGCGGTTATGTTCTGCCAGACCGTGCTCGTCGGTGAGCTGAGGTATGGCTGGACGTTTGACTGCGTGTCCTTGTAGTCGAAGTGCGCGCTCACGGTGCCAGATGGCGTATATGTGATGGCCACGTTCAGGTAGTCGACGCTGGACCCGCCCCTGGCACCGCTGTTGTAGACTCCCCAGAGGATTACGCCTCCAGAGATGTAGTCGGCCCAATTGGAGGCGATTGCCCTTGTCATCGTCTGTTCCACGTTGGCGGCGAAGGCTGTCGTTGCTCCTACGGCGTCCCAACTAGACGCGACGGCGTTCCAGGCATACATCGTGCCAGTTCCGGCAACGGTGAACGAACCCTCGAAGGTCAGCGAAATGCCGGATATGACTGCCGGGTTGACCGCAGTCACGAACGAGCACTTCACGAAGGTCTCGTCTCCCACCGGCGGGTTGGCACTCGGGCCCGCCCTGATATCGTTGGATGTCGACGCTGCGGTGTAGTATGCGTCCGTGAACTCTGTGGCACTGTTGGGCGTTGTCAGCTCAGAGCCTGCGTTGCTGTCGACCACGGTGAACCACACGTCGTGCGGCCCGCCTGCGGCCGTCGTGCCAGCTGTCGTCAGAGATTCGGCGTTCGGCACTGAGGTCACGTGAACCCATAGTTCGACGATGATCCCCTGGCCGTCTGGTATCGTGCCCGCGAGCGTGTCAGTCCAGGTGAACAGGTGCGGTGCGCTGGTGAAGTCGAAGACATCCTCCGTGTCGTATATCGTGGTGTCGAGCGTGGTCCCTCCCGAACCCTTGACGATTGCATAGAGCACTCCGTCGCCGAGGTTCTTCGAAGCCGAACCGTAAACGTTGAAGGTCCATGAACCGCCGATGTTCCTGCCGGTGTAGGTGCTCGTCGTCCTCCAAGTGCCGATTAGCGATTCCCCTGCAGCCGTTATCGAGGCCGTGGACTTCACGTTGGGCGTCAGCTCCACAGGCATCATGTTGAGATCGTAGCTGCCGGAGACTGTTTCGACCTGCATGAACCAACGGTCGTCAATTGTGTTGTCCACGGAGAAGATGTAGTTGGACACGTCCTCTCCCATCAACGGGTAGCTGTCAGTCACCCTCACCCTAACGAGATAGTTGACGCCGTCTGCAACGGATGCGGTGTTCCACGTGCAGGCTCCATCGTTGTTGTTGAGCGCGCTCTCGATTACTGTCCATGTCGAGCCGCCGTTGGCGCTGTATTCGATTGTGCAGTCAAGCGTGTTGGCCGCATCTGTGTAGTCCGTGGCTGTCCATGTTATCACGTAGTTGCCGCTTATCACGGTCTCTGGCGTGTTGGGCGCGGTGACGAACACGCTTGGTCCGCCTTCGTTTATCTGGAAGGTGAACTGCTCGTATCCGCCCCAGTTACCCGCGGCGTCGCGAGCGTGGACGAACACTATGTGCGAGCCCTGAGCGATGTTGGCCACGTATGTTCCGGTGACGTCCTCCAGCGGCGTGTTGAATCCTGTGTCCGCAGTGAAGTCTACCCCTGCATCGTTGGCGCCTGTCGCGTCAATGAAGTATTCGGCCTGCGCAATGTTGGAGTTGCCCTTCGAGCGGTCGTCGGCCTGCGCCTTGAAGGTGATTGTGTTGCCCTGGCCGCCCGGCAAGGGGTCCACCTTGATGCTGCCAGCCACTATGACGGGGCCTGTCTTGTCCCCGGCCACTCCGTTGTTCACAGTAAAGTTCGCATCAGAGGTGTCGAAGGCCTTCAGTGTGGTTCCCTGCGCCAGGATTTTTACCCTGTAGCTTTCGCCGTTGGGGTACACTGGGATGCCTGCTGCGGTTCTGGCTGTGTTCCACGGATAGGAGGTCGCCGTTCCGGCGAGGCCGGAGGCTTCAACGACATAGGATTGGCCCCCGTCCTTGCTTATCTGCACCTGCTGGCTGACGGCGTTGGCCACGGTCCAGGAAATGGTCTGTGTTCCCGCCCAGTTCTGGCCGCCGTTCGGGGTGGTCAAGCTGACATCCGGGTGGTCCTCGCCCATCAGCCACTGGATGGTGCTGTCTGCAATCCACGCCCTGTCGACATCCATATCGGTGCCGAAGATGTGCCCGGCTGTTCCGAACGTGCCGTCGTCCTGTATCATGGCGTGTGCGAAGGCCTCGTATGCGAGCTTGTAGTCTGCGCCGGTGTATGCGATAGAGCCCGTGTTGCCGCCGGCCGCATTGATTGAATACGCCCAGCCAGACGGGTTTTCGGCTCCGGTTCCGCGCGTTATGTCGTCGGGCCAGAACCTTGCCGTTCCGTAGATGTCCTGCTCGAGGTCCTGGGGCGAACCGGTGAAAGCCGTGCTGATGGCGTGGGTTGTCGCGACTATGTGGAATCCGCCTGTGGCCAGCTCGTTGCCAGTTGTGCCGGTGTTGTCCGCGGAGTCCCCGTTAAACGTCGCGTGCATGTAGGTCTGGAACCAGGTTGGATCCGGCGGGCTTCCCGCATAATTGTACATATCCCAGCCGATGTCCTGTCCTGTAGCGTAGAACTTCTGAACCCCCGCCTGGTTTAGCCAGGATTGGATTAATGCCCTCTCGGTCAGGCCGAACTGCGGGTAGCCCTCTCCGACATCCCAGTAGACGACCTTTGCCGAGTTCATGGCGCCCAGCGTCGGCAAACCATACTTTATGGTTTCCCAGACCGTGAAGCTCCATCCGTAGTACCCGAGCGAGAGCCTCCAGTCGTCGACCTGCTGGTCGCTCGAGGCTATGTCGCTGTGCTCCTGGATGATGAGAACGTCCGGGTTGTCGATGGTCGTGAACATGTAGTGGTCCCCTCCGTTCGTGTCCCGGGTGGTGACTCCGCCGATGGAAACCGACTGCACGTCGAAGTAATAGTTCGTGAACCCGGTGAGGCCCGTTATCGGGACCTCATGGGTCAGGACCATGTCTGCATCGAGCGCCGAGGTGGAACCGAGAGCGCCCGTGAGACCGTAGAATACTTGGCTCGTCGCCGGGACATCCGTGTCCCACTGGACGATTCCAGCGGTGTTGGATATGTCCGTGACGCGGACGTTGGTTATCTTCGGGCTGCTCATCAGCGTGGTGACGTTTGCGTATGAGTTGTGCGCCGGGCTCGCATCCGCGTACCTGACGCTTATCGTCCCATCGTCCTCGATGCTGATTGCTCCGTTGCCGCTGACTGGCGTCAGCGCGTTGACGGCCATCGTGGTCGTCCACCTGCCGGTCGCCGCAAGGGCGAGCGCCTTGGTTTCGATGTCGCCCGTGCTGCTCGTGAGTGTCACGCTCGCGCTAGCGGCGTTCGTGTCCTGGACCTCGATGGTCATTGTGTCGCCAGGTTTGTAAACCATCTTGTCGGTCTTGACCCAGCCGTAGCCATCGTCGAAGTTGGCCGCGATGACGAGTGCGAACGGCTGCGGACCCTTTGGAACCGATTGCGCGTAGACACGGATTGTGTATACACCGGCTGTTGGCGCGGTTATAAGGGCGCACTCCACCGGGTTCAGGTGGTCGTATCCCGCTGGGTTCGTTGGGTCGGATTCCCTGCTGGTCGCTCCGTAGTTGTTGCCGTAGTATATTGAACCTGTCGGACCGACAACAGTAAGGTCAAGGTCGTTCACCAGGTGGCCGGACGTTGCTGTGGTGCCCGGGAAGTCGGTGTAGACCATGGTGATTTCCAATGGCGTTCCGGCTGCAACACTGACCTTGTATTCCCTCTCCTGGCCCTTGATGAGGCCGGCCTTGTTGTCGTCGGACCACACCTCGCGCGCGTCGCCGCTGAAGTAGAGCGTGTCGCTCGTGTCAACCATCCCCCAGCCCTGGTCCATGTTGGGATAGGCCATCGAGTGGCCGTTCAGGCTGTACGGATGCACGTTCGTATACGTTCCGGTCGTGGCGTCCTTCGCACCGTTTATGAGCGTCGCTTTGATGATGGCGTTGCTCGGCACGAAGCCGTTCCCGGCAACCTTTGTCCCTGTGATTGCCCACCCCTCTCTGTAGTACTGGGATATGAGCGCGCTGTCGCCCAGCGTGGCGGGCGAGGACATGCTCGTTCCCTGCATGAGTTGGTAAGTTGTGTCAGCTACGCCATCCCTTGTGCTGTCGGCCAGCGCAGAATTCATCCCGCTCCAATCGGTGAGGCCGTCGCCTGTCGCGCTGATGTCGGGCTTCAGCCTGCCGTCGTTTGTCGCCCCGTAGCTGCTGAACACTGATGTCTGCTGCCAGTTGGCTCCCGCCCTGTGGGATCCCACTGAGACGACGTTCTTGCCGGTTGCTGGCGGAGTCGTGGTGGTGTTGTATGCCGGACCTCCGAATAGCAGTGCCTCCCTGTCGTTACCATTGGAGAAGAATATCTGGAATTCCTTGTTCGTCCACATGTACCAGTCCGAGTTCAAGGAGTCCTCGGAGTATGTGCCTTCCGAGAAGGTTCTGGAATCGTCGTTCGTGTCGCCGTCGCTGTCGTACGTGCACGATACTCCCCAGCTGTTGCTGGCGAGGGATGCCCCGTCGCCCTTCTGGAGGGCGTACATGGTCTTGAGGTCCTGGGGGATTCCTCCCAGCGTCCTGTCGTTGGTGGTGCTTCCGTCGTCGGACATGCCGATGTCGCAGAACGAGACCTTCGCCTCGTAGGCCATGCCGTACCTGTCAGCTGCGACGCTCCCGACGTACGCACCGTTGCCGACCGCTATGCCCGTCACGTGCGAGCCGTGTCCCGAGCCAATGGAGGGGTTGCCTCCGATATAATCGACCTTGTTGTCCCCGAGCTGGTGGTACCCCAATACCTTCCTGTGGGTCGGAGACGAACCGGTCCAGTCGGACGGCGTGTAGCCGGTCTGCCTGAAGTGGTCGTGGTCCGTGTTGAGGCCCGTGTCGGCCACTGCGACGACAACCCCTTCGCCGTGAAGGCCCGCGGTCCAGACCGGCGTGCTTCCGGAGACCTTGGTCTGCTCGGTCCATGCCGTGTCCGCGAGCATGACTTCGCTCGGGAAGTACGGCAGGACATATTGCACGTTGTTGACGTATGCGAGCGCCCGGATGCCGTCATGCGACACCTCGGCGCGCACGCTGTTGCTGGACTCCGAGACTCCGAGAACCTTGCCGCCCGCCTTCTGTATCATGGCGGCCACGTTGTGCGGGTTCTCTCCGTCCTGGAGCATTATTGTAACCTGGACGTTGTCGCTGCCGAGTGCGAGCGACTTCGCCTGCTGGTAGAGGTTCTCCCAGTTGATGAAGTTGAGCGCGTCCCCACATATCATGCCGGACTTCAGCTCGGCTCCGTTGAGCAGGCTGCCCTGGATCTTGAACGCGGGCTGGTAGATTCCGACGTACTGCACGCTCGGCATGGCCTCGACGACCGCCTTTGTGTCGGCGCTCATCTTGACCATGTAGGCGTTTACCGGGACATATGCCCCGACCTTTCCACCGGCTGCCTTTATCTGGGCGACCCACATCTCGTCAACCACGTCGTTGAACTGGACGAGGTAGTATCCCTTGACGCGCTGGTCGTAGGAGGCGATTTTCATCGTCTCCGGAACGCCTGTCAAACCCATCCTCGAGTCGAACGCATTCTGCCCGAGCATTATCATCCGGTTGCCCTTGTAATAGGTGTTGGACGGCGCCCTGAGGGGCTCCGAGTTCGTTTCGGTCCGGGTTCCCCATGCGACGAATGCTCCCGCTGAAAGGACCATCGCCACAACAAGCGCTATTACAAGCCCCTGGCTCACAATCTTTTTCCTGTTTTCTTTGCCCAAAGAATTTGCCTCCCATTCTATTGTAAAGCGTTTTAGCATGGGACACGAGGTCCCATACAATGCTATTCACTTATAAAGTCGCTCTTATTTATATTTATCGGAGTAATTTACAACGCATCGGTCATTTTTCGATTTATATATCTCCAGGATTTCGCTTTGCGAATTGAGCGACGGGTCAAATTGATGGATAAATTATCATAAGTGTTATATATGGTGTTTCGCCTTGCCCATAGTGCATGCCGCAGAAGGCGTGAATATTGGAGGCTTTGAAATGGCCAGATTGTCCGTTGGGATTATGAGCGCATGGATGGCTTTGCTCGTGGTGTTGTCGGGGATATCCGGAATAGCCACGACTTGGGGGGGCGGAGATGGCGCATTCGGTCCGCACGTCGACACCGAGTGGCAGACCGGTCATTCTTCCATAGACGACGCTCTGGGCGAGCCAACTGGCGCGGCGGGGGAAACGTTCCAGAAAATGACGCGCGTGGTCGTTGTCACCACCGATGTTGGGGAACTCACCAGCTTCCTATCGAAATATAAATACGAAGGCTTGATTGGCTCGAAGACAAGCTCGAGGAAGGGCGTCGCCTTCCCGATACTCACTCTGCCGAAGGAGATTATCTCCGACCTTGAAAGCAAGCCTTATATACTCGGCGTCTACCCGTATTCCGAGGGCACCGAAACCGGCATCAAGTCAGCCGAGCGAGCGGACGCGGCGGGGGAGCCGACAGACGATTCGCTTAGCGCCGGCCAGATGGACGAAATCATGAGGTTCCTGGGCGCGCCTTATTACCAGGGAGCGGAAGACGCGTGGGCACTGGGATATTCCGGAGACGGAGTCAACGTTGCAGTCGTGACTGGCGGGGTCGATTTCGGGCACGAGGACCTGATGGGCAGGTACGCAACCTCCGGCAGCGGCGATTACGCGGGCTGGCCGATAGCCTTCGACGGCTCGTCGCTCAGCGCATACATCGCAGACGGGCCGCAATCCGGAACGGAAACGCCCAACGGCGACAGCTGGTACGTCAACACAAGCTCCACGGACATGAGGATACTCCATACGGTCATCGTCGACGGCACGAACGATTTCTGGGTTGAGATGAACACGCACAAGACTGCGAACCAGACATACGACCTGAACGAGACGACCGAGGTCAGGGGGAGGGACCCCACGAACGATGTGAGCCCGAGTGAGTTCGACCTTGGCAGCTCTTATGTGGCCCAGGACGCGAACAAGTGGTTCCTCGGTTTCGATGTAACCAAGTCGTCCGAATTGGCACCTCGCGTGAAAAACGTCCGTTACGGAATCTACATTGACACGGATGGCGGAGCCTCAACGTCGGGGGCGACGATCGACCCCATGGGTAACAAGGTGGAGACAAACAGCACGAACAGGCCAGAGTACGCAATCTACATGACTCACTACGGCGAATACTGGGGGGTCAAGGGGACCATAGTCAGATGGGTGAAGGGCGCGGGCGGCGACTGGGGCACGTACCAGACGAACGTGGACTGGGGCGTCGACGGGAACACTGGCAAGTGGAACAGAAACAACACGTTCAGGATAGACAGCACCGGAGTCACCATCGACTACTGGGAGGTTCAGAGCGACCTCCAGGTGTGGAGCAAGAACGACACTGTCTTGAAGTCGTCGGTCAGGGTGTTCGGGTGGAACGGGACGGCGTGGAACTACACGTCGCTGCTGACTGACACAGTCAACAAGACCGGTTTCAAGGGTGAGTTCACCATGAAAAGCGGTTTCGTAGAGATGTCCATACCGAGGGCCTCGCTACGGAACGCGAACACCTTGTCGATGGCCGTAATGTCTTTCGGGCTGAACGTATCCAGGCCGCAGGATTCGATACCCAAGGAATTTCCCAAAGTCTTCAACGCCACGCCGGACTGGGGCAAGGCCATCGTCACCCTTACGAACTACACGGTCGTGGGCGTCCCGCATTCCTACGTTACCGCGGGCATTCCCTCTGCCGGGGGCAAGATGCGCATAGGACTGCACCCCGACCAGAATCTCATAACATATCATTATGGAAGACCTGTCGCAGTGCTCCTGACGGACAGCCTAGTTGCGAACGTCTACGATTCGGTTTACGTCGATTTGGACAACGATAAGAACTTCTCTGACGAGCGCCCGATGCAGAGGTACGGGGCGTACAACGCCGCCCTCATGATAGGTCCGCAGTGGGGCACGGTGCGCTACTCCAACAACACTTTACTGCACAACAACACCTGGTATGATATTAAAAACGTCGTGACCGAAGTGCTCTGGTCGAACGAGACGCTTAAGCAGAGCGCGGTCGGCGGCGAAACGGTATTCTACGTTGGCAACGAGTCCGCGAACGCAGCGACCCTCGTCGTCAACAGGCCCGCGAGCCACGCCGTCAAATTTGACAACTCTTCAGTTTACACATGTGACGGAACGGAGACCGCACCATTCGACTTCCCGCTGGGAAACAGCGATATAGTCGAAGTCGGCAACATCTCGATGGAGATACCGTCCACCGAACCGAACGCTGGCTGGTACAATCTGAACTACTCGCATTTCAGCATAAACAACGCCACGGGCGTGGCGACGTTCAAGGGGCACCCGAGTCTTGTAAACGACTGGAACAACCAGTCGTCTGGCCCGGTATACACGCACAACATACCGATAAACGGAACGGATACGGTGAATTTCTACCTTCCATACTCGCCCGTCGTTTCCTGGTTGTTGCTGGAGGACGGGTCATCGACCCTCGCATGCTACGAGGAGACGGTGTTGGGAGGGTGGTTCCCCTTGGATTACAGCAACGGGGACTTCACGATAGACAACGCGACTGGCCTGGTATCGATATCCCCCTTCGACGATGGCGAACCCGGGGAGCTCGTACCCGCTGGAATGGTGGTTTACATGAATTTCAGCTATTCTGTCGATCCGGTTTCGGGGACAGAGTTCTCTGCTGACTACAGGTATACGCAGCCAGTCAACCCCGCGTACACATTCGACCCCATCACGCGCAAGCTGGAGCTCGCCGAAGGGCTTGTGGCGGGGGACACGTTGTCAGTCATGTATTCTTACAACGTGGTGAACCCGGCTGCTGCGTCGGACCGGTACGGTTTAATCTACTACAACGGACAAAACAGGACGGTGGAGCTCAGAGAATGGGCTGCGAGCAAGGACATCGACGCCGATGGCGGCAAAGGGGACGGCAAGGCCTTCCCGGACCTGTCTGGGGGCATGGCATACTTCATATCGAGGGCGTCGGAGGTGTCCAATGAGGCGCTGACGTTGCTTGAGAACGGCACATATGCGATTCTTGGCCATACGAACATTGTAAACAACTCATGGACAGTTCGTGTCAACAGCTCGGTCTACGGCCTCGACAAGGTCAAGGTAAACACCGAAACTGGCCGTATGGACTTCTCCCCGGCGCTCTGGCCGACGTCGACAGTCTTCGTGGATTACGATTACGACGGCCTGGCGATACCATATTCCCAGGCGTATTGCGAAAGGAACGGTGGAATAGACAACGTCATCCCAGCAAACGGCGACATGGTCGCCCTCACCGGGAGCTTCGACCTTGATTATTCCCAGGGCACAGAGATTGCGACGGCCATAGTCGGTGGCGGCGTCAGCGTCGACGGCAACGGGGAGAGCCTTTTGAAGGGCATGGCCCCGAATGCACGGCTCATAAGCATCAGGGCGGATCCGTTTTCCGCCTGGTATTTCGCGGTCGAGGGTTACGACGGGAACGTCACCACCATCAACGATCAGGCGCAGATCGTAGCGATAACGTCGGTGTACGGACTCAACGGCGACGGATTCGATATATACTCCCGGGCTGTGGACTACATCAGCACAGTCTACGCCGCAGGGCGCACTGTCTTCCTTGCGGGGACGGGCGACGCCGGCCATGGGTACGGCACGATAAACTCGCCAGCATCCTCACCAGGGGTCATCTCCGTCGGGCAGGGAACGAACTTCGCGTACAGGAACTACAAGCCCAAGGCGCCCGACTCGTTGGCGCGCGCCTACGCGGACGGCGGCCCGAACGCGAGGCAAGGCAACGTCCTGCCCAGCTCCGGCCGCGGGCCGAGCATGCTCGGATACCCGGAACCGGATGTGATATCAACAGGAGCGTTCCTATTTGTCGGAACGCCCTTGAACGGAGACCAGGATGCCACGTCGCCGATGGACCTCCAGTGGGAGGGTGGCCAGTGGGCGTGGGACCTCGTGAGCGGTTCTTGGCTGGCCGGATCGACGGCCGTCGGCGCGACTGCGCTGGTCATGCAGGCTTACAAGGAGGCTCACGGCACGTTCCCGACCATCTCGATGGTCCGCAGGATACTCGCTTCGTCTGCGGACAACCTCAACTACGACCCGCTGTCTCAGGGCGCGGGGATGGTCAACGCGCTGCGCGGGGTGAAGATGGCATCGGACAAAGACGGAATACTCATGGATACTACTTTCTGGACGCCCGGCGAATACCGCGGCACGACATACGACGCTTTCGTGCACCTCATGAAACCAGGGCAGAACGCCACCAAGAATGTCAACCTGACGAACGTGAACCCAACACTGGCCTCGAACGTTAAAGTCTACGATGCGGTTTTCATGAAGTTCGACTCTTTGGACTTCGACATCAACATCACGAAGAACTACGACGACGACCGAGTGCCCGGATTGATCAACATCGAACCGCTCGTCCCGAGAGGGACCGAGCTGCTGAGGGCCTCCGTGTTTTCCCACGCTTCCGCCTCGGGGATGAAGAGCTACATGGCCGAGTTCTTCGACTGGACCGACACCAACGACAACGGCAAAATGGATTTCACAGGCGAGCAGAACAGGGTGACTTACAGCATCGGCACCAACGCGATGGAGATAAGGCTCCGCGACCCGCTGGGCGCCTACCATGACGGAATCGGCCTTCAGATAAAGGATTTCGGCGGGGACGGCACGGTCCTGAACGATTGGCATGTGCAACTGGCATTCTACACCCAGGTCGACTGGAGCTGGCTCAGCCTGCAGAGCACGCCATCATCCATCGATGCGGGCAAGTACGATATCTACGGCATGACTCTTGCGGTTCCGGCAGGAACCCCGATGGGCTCGTACGAAGGCGCGGTGTACACGATCGAGCAGATGCCCACGGAAAACGATATCGCGGTCGGCGTGGGCACATACGTCAAAAGCGACAGTTTCTGGGATGTAAGCGAGGGCATACCGAACCCGGACGAACGCTACGGTACCTGGTTCACGCCCAGGTATGCGCGCGTCGACAACCTTACGGTGCGCGGGGGCGAAGTTTCGATAGTCGAGGGAAGCACAACGGTGTACTGGAACGGTTCCGCTCTCAACGAGGGAACGGACTATTCGATTGCCCCTGGTGGCGAGATTATGTTCTTCTACGACATCCCGCTTGGAGCCCAGCCATTCTTCAATATCAGCTACCTGGTCCTGGAAATCGATCCGGCCACGGGCAATACGATTGAAAACCCCGCAACGTCCGCGAAATTGAACATGGGAAACCTGAAAAAGGGCAACTACACGGTCTACAAGAACGGGGCGGAATTCCAGGAGAACAATCCAGTCAGCGAGGTCGTGATGACCTCACTCGGAGGGGAGACCAAGGTCAACCTGGACTATGGAGGTGTGACCAGGCAGTCGGCGACCGTTTTCCTGAACGGAACTGCGATGCCGCAGGAAGGTGGGAGCGTTGTGGACGAGGCGGTAGTATCGCCTGCCTTAGGCGGGGAAACGTACGCGAACCTCTCCAGGGGCGCGCTCGTGCCGGGGTCGGCCACGATAGTCAAGAACGGCGACGTGCTGCCGCAGACCGATGAAATATCGATGTACGACAAGGAGCAGGTTGTTGGATTGAAGGCGACGGTGACCACGGTGACGGACGAGGCGCTGGCGCTGGGAGCGCCCAACATGGCCAAGAGCATATGGTACGAAAGCGGTTCATGGTATGGGCTGCTAAATATCAACTCATACTATGCAGATAATTACAAGATTATCTCATACAACATGTACGCCAACGGAGTGTCTCTCACGGACGGAGTCAACGTCACGATGAACATCGCGAACGGGACGGGCGTGACGATTTACGGCCTGTTCAGGTTGAACCCCGTCGGCCTCGATCCGTTCAACGACACGTTCAAGGTAACATACAAATACTACGACATGACGCTGAAGGGCGGTTTCCTTGAGCACAGGAACATCGTGCCAGAGAGCTATTCGATATACCTCTCGGGCGCAGAGATGAAGACCGGGACGTTCCAGCTCAACCTGGATACTGGCGCCCTAAACCTTAGCGATGCGCTCGGGCCCGAGGATTATATCGAGGCCGTTTACAAGTACATCACATACACCCTCGACGCGAAGACTGGAGTCCTCGAGCTGTCAGACGCGCTGGAAGCTGGCGATACGATTGATGTGAGCTACGAGTACCAGAACTACACGGTCGACCTCGTCCGGGGAATAATCTACTTCTCAACCCCGCTCAAATATAATGTGAATGTTTCTGTGGACTACTCGTACGTGCAGTACACGGTGGACGCAATCGAGGGGATTATCAAATTCTCAAAGCCTCTGATGCCTGGCGAATCCGTTTCTTGCGGGTATTGGCACTACCTTAACGTCCTTCCAATCCTCGTCAACATCGGCGTTGACGGACCCAACTTTAACATAGGCGGCGGAGGCGAGACCGGGCTGCTCTTCGGACCGAACGAGGTCACAAGCGGTTTCGGCTCCGGGGAGGGCGACCGGAGGTTCTACTACTTCGACGTTCTGGAGCAGGGCTACATGGAGACTACCAACCCCAACTACAAGCTCTTCACGGAGCTGAAGTGGGACAACAACCTCACGGACGTCAACGTCCAGGTGTTCGGCGGCCGGCAGAGCCTGCAGGAAATTCCTGGCATGGGCAGCGACACCTTCTCCAGCGCGCGGTACGGCCCGCACGGCATTTCCCGGGTTGGCACGAGCGACGAGACCGCCGGGTTCTTCACGACCACCAACGGGCCGGGCGAAACCATCGCCCTGCCGTACTCCTCGGGCCTCAACGTGCTGGCATTAAACACGGTTGGGTTGAGCGGCGATGCCCCTACGGAGTTGTTCACCGGGACTGTCGGCACCATGTACATCGACCAGCCCGCCGTGTCGGTCGAGACGAACAAGCTCATCGGCGGCACGAGCCTTTACATGCATTCCAGCGTACCATGGGACGGTATCGGAGGTTTCGCCTCCGGTCCCTCCGCGCCCAAGGAATACAGGAACATGACTGTCACGCAGGACGACCCGAACTGGGCTAACTACGTCAGCTTCGAGGAGCAGCTGTCCTCCGGGGGCACGACGGTCGCCGTGGAATTGAAGGACTGCCTGATATTCCAGGTCCATCTCATGGGGCAGGTCGATTTCGGTTACAAGGATGTGGTCGACCTTGACCTGGGGATATTCCTGGACGGTTCCAACGACCAGCCGAAGGATGGCAAAACGCAGGTCGAGGAGTTCGTTGCCATGGACGCGGACGGGGATGCGGACGAAACTGTCAAACTCATCAAGCCCGTGGACGGAACGTACCTTATCAGGCCGTTCGGCTTCACCCTGAAGCTGGACCCGGCTCACTTCGACCTCGACATCACGATTGTCCAGGGCAAGGGCTTTGCGGTGAGCGGGGGCATGACCGATGTCATCCCAGCGTTCACGCCGACTGACATCGGACTTTCTTGGGTGCTGCCCGGCGACACGAAGGAAGGGAAGCTCCTGGGAGCCATGTACATGGGACCTGCGGACGCGCAGATGTGCCTCCTGGTTCCGATAGAGATAGAGTACGACGTGACCCCGCCGTCTGTGTCCGGCATAACCCCGGCCGACGGAACATACACCACCGACAGGACGCCATTGATATCAACTTCATTCATCGATCCAATCCTCGGGAAGATAGATCCAGATTCCATTGACCTGAAGATTGACGGGGAAAGCATGCGAGCCTCGGCGATCATCAACGCCAATTACGGAGCGATGTCGTCCGATGTTTCTACGCTGGGTTACTGGACGGCTACAATCAGCCTGACGCCCCAGGTGGATCTGCCTGATGGCGGGCACAGCATACAGGTTTCGGTCTCGGACAAAGCCGGCAATGTCGAGACTGTGGACTGGGTTATCACCGTGGACACGCAGGCTCCAGAACTGCAAATAGCGAGCCCTCCCAGCGACATATACGTCAGCGACCTCGGCGGCGTAACAGTCAACGGTTCCGCAACGCCTGGAAGCGACATCTTGGCTTTCAACGGCGCGAACGAGGTTAAGACGAGCCTGGACGCGAACGGAGAGTTCGGATTCGCGGTCACGGACCTGGTCGACGGCGCGAATGAAATCAAGGTCAGGGCGACGGATGCCGCTGGCAACATGGTTGAAGTTGTAAGGCGGATATACTTGGACACGACGACGCCCCGGATAATTTCAATAGCCAGCGAGAGTGGCTCCCTTACAAACCGCCCCAGCACTAGGTTCACCGGGAAGGTGGACAAGGCCGGGCAGATGGCATTGAACGGAATCCCGATAGCGGTATTCCCCGACGGCACGTTCGAGCACATCGCGCTGCTGACAGAAGGAGTGAACGTCTTCGAGTTCCAGTTCACGGACCTCGCGGGAACTGTCGTCAAAGCCTGGAAGAACGTGACCAAGGACACCATCGCTCCGGAGATATGGATAACCGAATCGCAGGCGCGATCGACCAACGGCACGTACGTGCTGGCCGGGACAACAGATGCAGATTCGTCGGTCGGGGTGAACGGGAAGCCGGTCGTCCTCGACGCGGACGGTGGCTTCGTCAAGAACATCGATCTCAGCTACGGAATCAACACAATCGTTGTCACGAGCAAGGACACCGCGGGCAACATCGCAGAGAACCGTGTGATTGTGTATTACGACATCGGACCGGGTTTGGACTTGGGTGGAATGCTGTGCATCACGGTAATCGCGATGTGGTTCGTAGTCTGGTTGCTGGTCGGGATATGGGTGTACAAGGATGCCCGCAGCAGGGGAATGAGCGGAGCCTTATGGATGCTCATCGTGCTGTTCCTCGGGCTTCTCGGCATCATCTTGTACATGATAATACGGAAGAAACACCCGAAAATCCCGCAGGAGCCTCCGGTAACGCCGCCGGAAGCGGATGCGCAATCTCCAGAGGCTAGCCCGGAACCCGTCGAGCAGGAAGTTGCCGGACCGAGCGAGGGCGAGCTTCTGCCCATGCCGCCAGTAGTCGAAGAACCGGCGGTACCCGAGGCCCCGCTGGACGAACCGATGCCCGAAGCTCCAACCGCAGAGCCGGCTGCCCTGGAACCCGAGGCCCCCAAGCCCGCCGAACCCATCGCCGCGACCGAGCCCATCGAGGAAATGGACCCGCTGAAGGCAGAGCGCATCGCGAAGCTCGACAAGGCCCTGGCAGACGGTAAGATATCGAAGGAGCTGTACGAGAAGAACATGGCGCGCATCAAGAGCCAGTAAATCTGCCATGGAGGTTCGCGAGCGAACCTCAAGAGGCTCGCGCACGAGACTCAAAAACCTTTTTACCTTTCCATTTCAATTTTGCATAGCGCCAAGCATGGTTATCCGGAAATCTCTTCGTCGTCCCCGCGCGCCCTGCGGTCCACTTCTTCCGTGAAGTCCATGGGATTCTTCGGAATGCCATTGACGAGGTCCAGCGGCGGGTCGTTGCAGAAAGACGGGTCGCATCTCTTCCTCGTGCCGTAGCCTACGAGGTCTGGAGGCAGACCCGCCATGCGCATGCACGCCTTCGTCGCCTTCCTCCCGTGCTTCCACCTCGTTATCGACCAGTAACCGGCAAAGAGGAACGGATTCACCCACCATTTGTCCTCGCTGGCCCAGAAGTCGATGTTGTGCTTCCAGCATCGCGTGATGAACTCCCACTGTCGCTCGGACAGTCTCTCCAGGTCGACGCGCTTCGCGTCCGAGAGGACGGCTTCTTCGATGGGGATGAATACGAGCGGCGTGAGGAAGCTCTTGGTGTCCATTAGGTCGTCGATGAGCTCCAGCGTCTGTATGAGGTCATCCTCGTTCTCGTCCGGCAGCCCCGTCATCAGCGTCGCAAGGGGCCACCAGTCGTGCTCGTTCATGTTGTTGAAACCCTGCACGACGAGCTCGCGCCACGAGTCAGCCTTGTAAGGCAGAGCCTTCCCGCGCATCGACTTGTTCATCAACCTGGCCGAGCCGGTCTCGACCCCGACCTCGACGGTGATGAACTTCTTCTTGTAGGATTTCTTGTAATGCGGCCCCCAGCGGGTTTTTGACATCATGACCGGCGTTATCTCCTCGAGGACGCTTTTGTCGTAGACGATTGGAGCCAACGCGGCGTGGGAAGCCTGTATATATTTGACCCCTGGAACTTCTGCTACCGCGGTGAGCATATTCTTCAACCTGTGTTTGTCGGGCACGAACTTGCTCTTGCAGCCATATAGGAACAAATCTTCTGTCGCGAGGAACGCCATGTCCGCGCCCTGGCTGACGTTCAGCTTCACCTCAGCGACGATGGTCTCGATGGGGACGTAATGCCTCTTGCGCATCGTCGGCGTGCAGAACGCGCAGCCCCTTCCGCAGCCTCTGGTGATTTCGACCATGCCGTAGCACGACGCGCCCTGGATGAGCGGGATGGTGTCGTAATCCGGCAGCCCCCCGTGGACGTCTGTGGGCACGTTCTCGCCCGCAAGAACCTTCTTGACCAGCGCGACGAGCTCCTTCTCCGCCATGCCGTGGAAGAGCACGTCGATTCCCAGCGGCTCCCGCATCTTCGCCTCGTTGACCTGCCAAACGCCTGCGCCGCCCATGAGGACCGTGCCCTTGAAATCCTTGAAAACAGGATTGGCCATCATCCTGCGGAACTCCTCGGCGTTCAGGCCGTCGCCGCCGATGCCGATGAGCGAGTTGTAGGTCGTCGAGACGTAGGCCAGCGAGACCGGGTCCATCGACGAGATGCCGATGATTTTCGTGTTCGGGCCGACGACCCTGTCGAGGTGCTGCGGGTAGCAGACGATGACCTTGTCCTTCCCGAAGCTGTTCTTCAGGAGGGCCTCGACCTTTCGCAGGCCGTAGAGCGCGAACTTGGCGCTACCGTCCGGATTGGCATTCATCCCGTCCTCGTAGTACTTCTTCTCCCAGGCGCGTGGAAAAAGGCCGTGCGGGAAGGTGCAGTAGAACGCCAGGAAAGGGTCGAGACCGTAGTCGGCCATCTCCGCCCTGGAAGCGGTCAGCACGATTTCGTACCCTCCGGCTGGCTTGGAGTCAGACACGAACCGGGGGAAAGGGTCTGCTGATATAGAATTTTCGGATAAATATATACAAGTTCATTGGGGACACGGTCCACCATCGTAAAAATAATATATGGATATCTCACTGCAACCCTAGGTGGCTTTAATGAAAAACAAAGAATTCAGGAAGAGTGGTGTTGGCCAAATAGAAAAATGCAGATATTATGCAGTCGCTTTAATCCTTATCTTATCAATAATACCAATGCTTGGTAATAACGTTAAAGGATATGAATCGCATTCGCCGATAAGGATAAATAGGAACTCCGATTTCACTGAAGCAAATGGTGTTTCTAGTGGCAATGGAACTGAAGCTAACCCCTACATAATAGAGAATTGGGACATTAATGGAACAGGATATGGGTGTTGCATCTATATTGGAAATACCACAAGCTATTTCAATATTGTAGATTGCTACTTACATCATACGACTGGTGTAGGTAGTAGCTTTTACTGGAACTCGGGAATTGTCTTTTACAATGCTAGAAATGGCTACATCGAAAATGTTACTTCGTATCACAATAATGGCCATGGTTTTTATCTTGATAGAAGTGATTATAATATATTCGAACATTGTAACGCTTCCGAGAATGGGCGAGCGGGATTTAGTATGTGGTATTGGTCGGACCATAATTTTATATGGAATTCAAGTGCGATTGATAATTCCTGTGGTACCACAACATATGATGGGGGATTTTCATTCGTTGTGTGTAATAACAATGAAATAGATAACTGTAACTCAGATGAAAATTATAATGGAATTAAGATATATGAAGCATATAGAATCACAATCTCAAATTCAACGATAGCTGAAAACACATATGGCGCATATATAAATTTGCCAGCATCGCATAATATTTCCGTGAGAAATTCATCCTTTGAGCATAACACATATGGGTATTATGCCTATAATAGCAGATATTGCTCACTTTCTGGCTGCAATATCTCAAATTCAACATCATATGGAATCTATTTGTATCTTAGTCGATATTTTAACATAGATAATACTACACTTTGGAATCACCAAAGCAACTACCTTTCAATTTATGCTAATGTAAAGGATGATGCAAATCATACGATTTCATCATCAAATAAAATAAATGGTAAAGATGTATATTACATTTTTAACCTTGTGAATTTATCCTATGCCAATAAAATAGCAGGGCATTTTACACTCGCGTATTGTGGCAATATCTCGTTGACTAACATTACTGTCAGTAGGGGTGATTCTCTGAATTTATGGTATACAAGTAACTCATCACTTGACAATTGCACATCTGAGAATAATACCTTCGGTATACGACTTACCAAAGTCTCGAATACATTTATTGAACAATGTTCGATTATGAATAACAGTTTTAATGGTATTCATGCGGAATCAACTGATAATTGCACCGTACGGTCATGCACAATAAAAAATCATAAAGTCGCACCATATGGTTTGGGAATACGATTTGTAGGTGGTAAAAATAACCAAATTGAAAATAATAATGTGTCGTTTAACAGGGTTGGAATACACGGTGGCTATCCGTCATTTCAAAATAATTGCATACAAAATAATAATGTTTGGAATAACTCAATTTATGGAATCAACACAGAACATGGTGATTCAAACAATGTTATAAAAGAAAATATGGTCGCGCATTCCCCTGGGGGTGGTATCGTTCTTGAATATATAAACACGGCTCCACCTCTTAATGACTCAGTTTTAAACAACACGATTATTGGTACAAATGGAAATAATAAAGGATATGTCGGAATTAAAATATCTAACGCTCGTGACGGCGGTACTCAACCAACACCAATGTCAAACAAGATAAATATATCCTCTAATTCAATAATTGATTGTTCATATGGCATAATGTTAGCTTACTCAAAAAATAATAGTATAAAAGAAAATACAATAAAGAACTGTACCAATAGCTTGTACGTTATTTACCAATCAGCAAATAATGCAATATACCATAATAATCTTTACAACTCTGCGTATGACAGTTCTGGCTTTAATTCATGGGACAACGGTTATCCATCCGGCGGGAACTACTGGAGCGACTACAACGGAACCGACGAATACTGCGGCCCCGGACAGAACCTAATCGGATGGGACAACATCGGCGATACACTCTATGACGACATCGACGGATCCGCCAACGCTTTTGATGGATATCCACTGATGAGGCCTTGGCCATGCGAAACGAGGTCAAACAGGGACGTAATTCGAATCAAATCAAACGACGATTTCGACGATGACCATGGCGTCAGTGAGGGCAACGGTTCGTCTTCAAATCCCTACGTCATCGAGAATTTTATAATAAACGGTACGGGATATGGGTATTGCATATATATCGGGAATACGACGGACTACTTCGTCATCAGGGATTGTTATCTCCACAATGCTAGTGGCGGCTATTACTATAATGCTGGAGCAGTGCTTTACAACGTGTCAAACGGCATGATAGATAACTCAACTTTTGCCTACAGTTACAATGGAATCTACATTTACGGCGATTCAGACGAAAATACTATACAGAACAACACCGCTATACTTAACGAATATTCTGGGATAATGCTGGTAGACGGATGCGGCAACAACGTAATTATTTATAATACCGCCACTTCTAACAGCTTTGTTGGGATTCATCTCTACGACGATTGCGATTTCAACACGGTTAGCTACAACAACGCATCATCGAACCTGTACGAAGGGATAATCCTTTCTTACTCTGATCATAACTTTGTCGAGGGGAACGTAGTTACCTTAAACAGCGAAGTTGGGATAGTATTGGACGAATCCGATTGGAACTCGATATCCGAAAACAACGCTTCCTCAAACGTATATCCTGGATTGTGGCTTACCGCAGCAGACAACAACACGATAGATGGCAATGAGATTTGGTCAAACGGAGACTCGGCGATATATCTTGAACAATTTAACAACAATAACGTGATACTCAGTAACACGATTGGAACGAATGACTGTGGTGTATATATTGACCCTGAGGATAATGACCACAACTCGATATACCACAACGATTTCCTGGACAATACCGTCCAGGCATACGACGATGGGGACGACAACGACTGGGATCAGGGAAATGTCACGGGTGGAAATTACTGGAGCGATCATAACTGCTCGGGAAATCCAAGCGATGGCAGCGAACCATATACAATCGTAGGGAGTGCATATAGCGAAGATGAATATCCATTTGAAATAAAAGACGGATGGAATTGAATAAAACTCGTTTCATTCGTGAGTGCTTCGTGAATATCAGCAACAAAGGAAGTTTTTCCGGTTTCTCCACCACTCCTTTAGCAGTCCTTAAAACTTCGTCGTCCTTTAGGTCGAGCCAATATGGGAGATCCCGGTCTTTTAAACCCAAGGGCATTCTTTGGGAGGACTTTTCCAAAGAGGCGAGACACAAAGAAAGCGTTTAATCCCAGAACCTCTTGGTCTTTGCGAAAAGTACCTCAGCCTCAAGGATTTGCGCCAGCAAGTCCTCGTCCGTCGCCCGGTACCTCTGCAGTATCCTCGCCGCCGCATCCGGGCCAATCCCACGCCCGCAGAGCACCAGCGCGGCCCTCCTGCCGTGCTCCCGCACGAGGTCGGCGCTCTTGGCGATGCGCTTCACCTCCCTGCGCTCCTCGGCGGTCAAAGACGCCTTCGAGAACAACCTGGACTTCTCGGCCTCCCTCGAACCGAGGCACGCCACCTGCACGGCCCCGCAGTACATGCACCTGAGCTTTTCGGGAAGCCGTCCGGCGCGCGACCGCCAAGACTTCTTGCAGTTCAGACAGAGGATGCTCACATCCTCCTCCTCCAGGCGCTTGCGGAGCGCGTCCAGTATCGCCTTGCTCGGCCTGGATGGAGCCACCATCTCCCCCGACTCCTCGATTCCCAGGATGCCGAGCGGCGAGAGCCTACCTTCCAAGATTTTTATCTCGCCTCCGTTGATTCTGCGCAAAATCCCCGTCGCCCGGGGCAAATCCATCTCGTCCCAGACCGAGCGCTCCAGTGCCTCCTCCACGAGCGGGGAACCGTCGTACGCCTCGACCAGCGAATCCAGGTTCATCGTCCGGTAGTCTGCGTCCCGGCTGACGACCCCGAATTTTTTCGCTGCCTGGACGAAGCGCCATTTGAACGTGAGCGAGCGGCGCACGGCGAGCCTCACGAGAGGGCCCAGCGCATCCGGCTGAGTGTCCTTTAGGATTGCCAGCGCCCCCTTCGCGTCCGCCTTCCAGGGGAATTCCAGCACGATGCGGTACGGGTCCACGCGCATCCCCACGCTCTCGCCCGACCGGGCGGCCATCAGGCTTGCCAGGAGGCGCCCGAGCGTCTCGTTCACCTTGGTCCCGAAGCAGGCGTTGACGACCATCAGCCCGCCGTCCACCTCGACGACGACGGTAGAGTCGTCGGCGAGCGCCAGCTTCTTCGAGTCCTGCTCTGCCAGCTTGCTGGATATCGCATTTGCGCAATCCGAATCGGCGGGATAATTGCCGTAGTCGCGCTTTCTCCGAAGGGCTCCGACCTCCTGCGCGACGCCGTATGGCACTGGTATCTCCTCGCCCACCCAGCTCGGCACGACGCCCACCTGCGTGACGGGCTCGACGAGTATCTGGTCTCCCTCGATGTCCACGATGCGCCAGGGGTTTCCCTTCACTATGAACGGCATCCGGTGGTCCGAGAAGCTCGCCACGAACGCCTCGTCCAGCTGGCCCACGTGCTTCCGCGTCGTGATGTCGATTATGCGGTACGTCTTCTCGTCCGGAATCATGGAGATGTTCTCGAAGTAGTGCTCGATGGTCCTCGCGGATTTTCGAATCATCCCGTCGCGGAGCGCGATGGTCCTGACATCGGCGAGGAACTGCGTGACGCGGTCGAAGGCCACTCTTTCAAGGCTTCGAAAAACCCATGTCCGCCTCACAGCCGCGTAGAGCGCATCCGGATCGCCAGTGGCGTGCGTCATCGCGTGCGCCACAATCTGATTCGCAAGGACCGTCATCGGATTGCTGCGGATTGGCACCTCCTCGATTTCCCCGGCCAGCGCCCGCCTTGCTATGACCGCCGCCTCCGCTGCGTCGTCTACGCCCTGAGCGACCACGAGCCCCTCAGAGGTGCGCCCGACCCCATGGCCGGCCCTGCCGACTCGCTGGACGAGCCTTGCGACCTCGCGCGGGCTGCCGAACTGGATGGCGTAATCCGTGGAACCGACGTCGATTCCCAGTTCCAGCGACGACGTGCAAATCAGGGCCTTCAGCCGCTCGGACTTGAAGTCCTCCTCCATGTCGACCCGCACGTGCCTGGAAAGCGAGCCGTGGTGGACGCCGATTTTAAACCCCTCGTCCCAGACATGGTACCGCGAAGCAAGATACTCGGCCGTGTCCCTGGTGTTCACGAAGAACAAGGTGCTGCGGTGGCCCTCAACCTTCGTCCTGCAAACCCTCATTGCTGCGGCCATCTCCGGCTCGGTCCGGATTTTGTCCGCCAGGGCGCGGTCCTCTTTGCCAGCCTTCGGATAGACGACAGAAATCTCAAGCCCTTTGGGCATCTTCGCCCTGACCACCACGACCTTCCTGCCTGGTCCTCCGAGGAAGCTAGCCACATCCCCGGGCGAACCGACGGTCGCGGAAAGGCCGATGCGCTGAAACTCCCCCGCGACGTCCGCCAGTCTCTCCAGCCCCACCGAGAGTTGTGCCCCCCTTTCATCCCCAGCCAGCTCGTGTATCTCGTCCACGACGACCGTCTTCACGTTCGCCAGCGCCTCGCGGAGCTTCTTCCCCGTGAACATTATCTGCAGCGTCTCGGGAGTCGTAATCATTATCTGGGGCGGTTTTCTGGCCTGCTTCAGCCTCTCGCCCTGCGGGGTGTCGCCGTGCCTCACGCCCACGCTCAGGCCAAGAGCCTGGCCGAAGAACTCCATCCTGCGCAGCATGTCGCGGTTGAGCGCCCGCAGCGGCGTGATGTAGAGGATGTTCATCCCTGGGGCGGGGTCCATAACCAGCCTGTCGAGAAGCGGCAGCATCGCGGCCTCGGTCTTGCCGATGCCTGTGGGCGCAACCAACAGGACGCTTTTCCCAGCAGTCACGGCAGGAATCATGGCGCTCTGGGCGGCGGTAGGCCTGTCGATGCCCAGCTTTGCCAGCGCGGCCCGGACGTCCGGGTGGAGGCAGTCGAATGCGCTCATCCCACCTTCATAGATAATTCTGATATAAAAAGCGCCCCAAGGGTTATATGAAAGTATTGCGATAATCGGCTGTGAAGCTCGAAATGGACCCTTGCCAGATATTCGCCGGAGAGAGGACCCCCATAGCCCTGCGCGTCCGCATGGACCACATGGGAGAGCGCGGCTGCGCCTTCACCGCTGAGAAGCTGGCCGGGCAGATTCTCGTCGGGCAGAGGCCGGACCACTCCTGGGGCACGACATCCGAGACCGTCCGCGCCCTTTACGACCTGAGCGTACTGAAACCCGGCGGCAACCTGATAACGCGCTCCGGCGTGGGCTGGCTCCTGGAGGAGCACCTCCCGCCCATGGCGCAAGCCAGCACCGACGGTTCGCCGTACGACAACCTCTTCTTCAAGGTCGAAAAATACGAATCGAAACGTTTGAACGAATTGTCCGGCACCCCCTTCACGAAAGGCTGCTCGGGTTTCATCAAGACCGGCGCCGCGCTCTATCTGGCCTCGGCGAACAGGATGCACGCGCACGAGCGCGTCGCGGCAGCGCTGGAATCGCTGGACAAGGTAATCGCCATCAGAAACGGGAGGTGGTGCCGTCCGTCCTGCTCGAATAACATCCTCCAGGGCTATGCGATGCATCCAGAGGCGAAGGACGGCCCCGCGATGCGCTCAGCCATCGCTGCGCTGGCAAAGCTGCAAAAATCGTCTGGGATTTGGACCGGAGCCCCGTTCTACCCCACGCTGTACGCGATGAGCAATTGCGAATCCAAGCAAGCGGCGAGGCAGGTGGAAATCGCTCTGGCGAAGTGCGCACGCACACAAAAACGGGACGGTTCGTGGGGCGGAAAAAACAAGCTGCACGACACATACATGGTCATCGAGGCGCTGAAGCGGAGCGGGGAAATCTGAAGACTCACTCTTCGCGGACTCTCTTTTCCAGGGCCCTCAGGTAGCCCAACAGGGCGTCGGACCTGTCCTGGTCCTCGACCAGGAGGTCGTAAAGCGAGGAATCGTCCGTGAGCAGCCTGCGCGGTTTCGCTATGAGCGTACCGGCCTTGCTCGCCCAGACGCCGTGCTCCTCTCTGAGGTGCGAGTAGCGGCTCGAAGCCGGGTCGATCCCGTTTTTCTTAAGCGCCAGTATCCTGTGGTCTATCTCCCTTTCCCTCGCCAAAGAAGCGTCCTTCCTTGACCGGAGCGCCCCGA
This sequence comes from Methanobacteriota archaeon, assembly GCA_043799545.1. GTDB lineage: Archaea > Thermoplasmatota > Thermoplasmata > SG8-5 > DAIRED01 > DAIRED01. The sequence goes on from JAZDNO010000025.1 coordinate 24,908, forward strand.
ACATAGTCCCCTCGTCAAGCTTGGCGCGCTTCTTCCCTCGCCCCGAGCAGTCCGGGCACTTACCAGTCCCGTCGCAGGCGTCGCACGGCAGCCTCACTTTTCCCCACAGGCCAGTGTCGACCTTGCCCTTGCCCCTGCACTCGGGGCACTTTCCTATGGCGAAACAGGTCTGGCATCGCTGCAACATTTAGCTCACTCGGGTTATGGAATACGAAGGTGGCAAATAAGGATATTGCTGGTTGCGGGGTATGTTTATGGGGCGGCGGTTTCTTTGAATCTACCAAAAACAAATTCATTGGCTCAAGAATCTGACGATAATTGAGCTTGAGCCAGATACGGACTAACTCCCAGTTGGCATAGTAAATTCATACCGTTAGTCCTATCCGGTCCCTCTTAGTAAATAAATAAATTCATGCGAGGGACCGGATTTGAACCGGTGAACCACTAAGGAATGGATCTTGAGTCCATCGCTTTTGACCATGCTAAGCGACCCTCGCATTTCGGGATTCGCCGGGGTTAATCCTGCGGGTTGGATATGAACCTTCTGCTCGGGGAAAAGGATTATTACGGGCGCGGCGTTCCACTCGCGGTGGTAATCTGAAGGCCGTTGTCAAATGGACGGGGGGCTTGTCCTTCGTCGGGCGCGGGGACAGCAAGCACATGGTTCCGATGGACGCCAGCGAAACCTATGGGGGGGCCGACGGCGGAGCCAGGCCCACCGAGCTCCTGCTGATGTCCCTGGGGGGCTGCACTGGCATGGACGTGGTTTCGATACTCCAGAAGAAGAAGGCGAAAATTGACGACTTCTGGCTCGAGCTTTCCGCAGATAAGACGGATGTCCACCCCAAGATGCTGAAGGATATCAAGGTAAAGTTCGTCATTGTCGGCCGGAATATTCAGAAGAAGGAGGTCAAGCGCGCTATCGAACTCTCTACTGAAAAATACTGCACCGTCGGGGCAATGCTCAAGGCCAGCGCGACAATAGAATACGATTTCGAGATACGTGAGACGGGCGCGGGCGAACAATAATTATATATCCAACATATACATTGCAGGTGCCGATGGGATGCGCTTCCTGCGCCGACGACGATTGCCGGATATTCAGAGGTAGAATCAGGTGTTGCGAGGTCTGCGAGCGCTCTGCGATGGCTCCTCAGATGGCCTCCCTGACGCTCCCCTGAACCCACGGTTCACTCTTGAACCATGCCCTTAGCCCAGCTTCATAGCTGGCAGTTCTTAGAAAAATAAAAAGTGGGGGAAGAAATCCTGAAATGGCATCAGCGCTTTGCCGGCGTTCCGACGAGCTTGGTGATGTCGTCCTGCATCTTGAGTATCTGCGTTTCCATCCTGGCAAGCCTGCAGTTGATGCAATTGCATCCATCTTCGTAATCCTGAACTTCGTTTTTCTTTGGCATGTTACAACTCTCCGTACTTCCCCTTCTTCCATCTCATGGTCGCGCTGCAGTCTATTCTCTTGTTGAGCGATTTGTTCCTGCCACTTATGATGTCGTTGACAAGAGTGACCCTGTTATGCACGTCTATGGCTCCGTTGAACCGCGTTCTTTTTAGAAGTATGGCCGTCATCTCACACCTCGTACCTTTCTTCGAGGATCTTTAAAGCCTGGACAAGGCAAGCCTTGAAATCTTCGCAGTGCTCTGGTTTTACTGTGCTGTTTTGAGAGGGTGAGTTGATATGCCGCGAATTTATCCGGTTGTCGTCCTTGATGAGCATATATACCACGCACGTATACGAAACACATACATTTCGCATACACAACATAGATACGCTTCTTAGTATATCAAATTATTGCCTAAGCGTATTAAAAAGGTTTTGCAGCTCTATGGGTTATAGTTTCCTGCGCTTCCTGAAGGCTCCGAAGAGTATGGCCGCAGTCCCGATGGCTGCCAGGCTCGCAAACGCTCCGATTCCAGGGAGACCGAGGAAACCGTTGTCGGGCTTCACCCCTCCGTATCGGGTCACCGCAACGTTGGCTGTCCCCGAGTCCGGCTGGTAGGAAATTTTGGTAACTGATGCCACGATTCTGAACGTCGTGTCCACAGTCACATTCGCTGTCCGCAGCGTGACCTCGAAAGCCCCGCTGGTATCCGTCGTGCCTATGCCGTCCACTATCCATCCGCCAGCACCAGCTGGCTCCACGGTTACGACGACGTCGGCTCCAGAAACCGCCAGCCCAGTCGCTTCATCAGTCACGAGAACGGACACAATGGTCTCGTTGCCGGACTTCATGCTGCTAACTGCAGGAGTTACTTCTATGGTAAACAGATTGGACACCGTGTGGACAGTGATTGTTGTATTGGTGTATCCCGCGACGTAACCGCTTATCGCCGCCATCGTGGATATTGAGGCTGAGATTGTGCTGGTTATCGTTGGTGCCGTGTATGTTGCAGAGTACGTCCCATCGCCGTTGTCCGTCATTGTGCTTAATGTGCCAGAATCCACCGAGATGATTATGGTTGCACCGGGTATCGGATTGGATTCCGAATCCGTGACAGTTATATCGATGGGGAGCGTGCCAGCGGACTCAACGTATCCTGGATAGGCAGATGCAGATACTACAAGCGATTTCAGAGTTCCACCATCGTAAAGATTGTTCTTCAAACTGGTCATGGACCAGTAGTTATACAGCCCACCGAGCATTGAAACCCAGCCGACGTAGCGCTCCTTGCTGTAGGCGTTGAGTACCATGTAACTCAGGATTGGGGCGTACGGAACCTGTTCGGAGAGGAAACCCTGCGCCTCCTTGGAATGGTTTGCCAGCATTCCCTGGTCGAGTGTCAGCGACATCTTGTCCATCGCATCGTCGACCCCTCTGTAATCGAAAGTCATCGTCAATTTGTCCGTCGTCGAGTTGAAGTTCGCCACGACAGACAATTTTCCAGTTTTATAGTTTAGATTTTCATAAGTCTTGTAAGTGTATGTCGCGTTGATGACGTCGCCCACGACCATGGCGGCTGCGGTTAGTATCGTGACGTTGCCGGTGGTGGGGTTGAGCGTGTAATGGGTGCCATCTGTCATCTCGGCGTCATTTTTATATATTTTATATGTTAGGATGGACGTGTTTCCCAGGCTCGCAATGCTCTGCGTACCGTTGTAGACCATAATTGTCTGGTTTACAGCCTTGCCCCAGACGACTCCGTTTTTGTAGACGGAAACCGCCACGTTCGGGTCCAGATTTGTTCGCGATATCGTTCCGATGTTCGTCTCGGAATCCACCTCGATCGTCCCGTTGATTTGGGTTGTGGTCCCATTGAAGTTCATGTAATTCGTGCCCGTGGCGATGTTTGTGGAGTAGAACATGGTCTTCAAAAACATCGGGGAAATCTCTCCTCGCTTCTCGACGCCCAGATAGATATCGAAATCATCCGACGCGATGATTGCGTCCATTCCCGCCATGGGTTTGTTGTCGAGTGTCAGGTTGAGGCCTATCGCTTCGATGGAGGTCTCCAAAATCTGGTCGCCGATGGTTCCCAGCGTCAAACTCTCATCTATCGTTGGCAACAGAAGCCTCAGGGAGAACGAACCGCCTTTGGTGAACGTTTTGGTGGTTTTGTTCCATACGCTTCCGGCTTTATCCCTCCACCCATCGCCGTTCAGGTCGAAATAGCCCGCCAGGTCCAGGATGGCATTTGCCTCGGTCAGGTCGAAATCAAGCTTCGATATGGATGCGTTATACCACGGCGTGTTCCTCGAGCTCATTATGGAGTTAGTCGATTTGGCACTGCCAGACACATCCAGATTTGAGATGGAAGCCTTGTCTATGCAATAGGCTATTGCCTTCCTAAGCGGCAACTCGTGAAGGAGGCTCGTGTCCTTGCAGTTGAATCCAAGATATAGGAACTCTGTTCCGAACGAGCGAGCAACGGTCGTGTTGTTGTATGTCAGGAGGTTCGTGTTCTGCCCGCTGAAGTTGATATTCTGGCTCGCCTGGGTGACGTCGAGGTTCCAGCCAAGGAAGTTAACAGTGTTGTTCAAAAGAGCCTTAGCCGCAGTCTCGAAATCCGTGTAATACGTGTATGTGATGCTGTCGAGGTACGGGCGGCCAACGAAGTGGTCGTCGAAGGCATTTATCGTGAGCGAAACGTTGCCAACACTCGAACCGTACATATAAGGCCCGCATCCCATAGGCGCGCTCGTGTTGGTGAATCCGTCAGGGACGAGCTTTAGGAGCAGCCCGTCGACGAGGAACGTGCCGTTTGGCTGGTCCAGTGTGAATGTAACGGTCTTCGCGCTGGCGTCCTTTGTCACGTTGACGATGCAATCAGGGGCGTAGCCCGCGATATTGTACGTGTACACAACGTCATCCAATGTGACTTCTTCTCCGTCGTGCCACAGGACGTTTTCCTTCAGGGCGACCGTGACGTTGACTCCGTCCACGGTCCAAGAGCTGGCCACCCAAGGCTCCAGAGCCAGAGTTGCGGGGTCGCGCCTTGCCAGCGAATCGTATACGAGGTCGATTATCTTCAAGGTCTCGCTGTCGGTGCTCGCCAATGGGTTCAGTGCTCCGGGCTCAGATTGCAGGGCAATCTTGAAACCGCCGCCGTACATGCCGCCTATCGGTGCCGCCTTCGCCTCGGGCACGACGGCCATGAACGGGGCCAGCATGCCCAAGAATAGGGCTGCCACGATTGTCACCACAAAGACGGTCTTTCTCAAACGGACGTCTATCATCTTGGTCGCCATCCTATATACCCCCCGAAGCGCCATGAGCATCACGACCCACATCGCTAGCGAACGTGCGCTAAGGTAGATGGGCTCAGGAAATGCCCCCTCTATATATATACGTTTCGCACCCTACTATGAAAGACCAGCCGAGACCGCGCGTTGATAGCAAATGCTTTTAAGCGAAATTGGGATGTGCCATTGATAAAATGGTCACCCTGAGAGGGATTGTGGACAGCATCCTGAGCAAATATGGATACGAGCCGCTCGTGCGCGATGGAATTATGGAAGCTGAGCTGAACGGAAAGAGAATCAACGTGGCATTCCTAGAATCGAATTCATCGTATGACGAAATCATAAATAAGCTTTCAACGCGCGAGGGAGCGCTGATATTGGCTTCGCTCGTTGATATGGACGAGAAGCAGAGGGCGGAGGCGGAAGGTCGAGGCATCGCTGTTTGGGACAGGCGTTCCATCGAGGACGAAATCGGCGCGGCCGTCGTCACTCACTTGGAGGCTGAGAAAGGCGGACTGTTCGAGATGCTGGCAGTCCGTGATGGGAAGGTCGTCCACGGCGGAGGCTCGCTGCCTCTCATGGTCGAGGACGATGACGCAACGGAGAAGATACTCAAACCCAGCATAACGATTGAGCACGTCAAGGAGATATCCGAGAAGACGACAGGCGGGTACAAGTTCGAGCTCGAGCTGGTGCCTTACTATTTCTACGAATACTTCTGCATAATGAAGATATCCGGGATAGAAAGTCCGGACAAGAGGACTGGAAATATCGGTGTCAACGCGCTGACGGGCCTAGCGCAGCCTTGGGAGCCTCTCCCAGAGGTCGTTTCGGACATCGACGAGCCCCACGTCCGGCTCGAACCGAAGGTCCCGCAGGCGGATGCGGACGGGTCCGCGATGAAGAAGGTCGTTGAGATGCACACGGAGGAGGTCGAGCGCGTTGTCGAGAAGGGCCATGCCAGGATATACGACAAGATTGTCGTTAAACCCGAGTCGGGCGACGTGACACTGACTCCGAAGGGGTTGCTGTACGTGCCGATGTGGTGCGTCGAGGGCCTGCACGGCGTGATGGTCCTCAATGCGGTCACGGCAAAGGTGGTCAGCGAGGAATACTACAGCAAGCAGGACGAGCCCCCGAGGAGCCCTTGAGTCATTAGGGGTTCAACGGAAGGTCGGGGAACAGCATGTGGATTTTCCTGCGCATCGCCTTGTAATGGGTTCCATCCCAGAAAATTTTCCGGCAATCCGGGCACATCCAGAATTCGGAAGCCCTGGCCGCCGCGCCAGGAGGGACCGACCCTATGGCCACGGCCTCGTCTCTGGCGATTCCATCCAGCAAAGCGTTGCACACCAGGCACCTGGACAGGGGGCTCGAATCCCGGCCCGGGTACGTGCCTACGACGAGCAGGAGCTGGTCATCGAGGTCCTTGGGCGCAACAAGCAATCCAAATTTTCCCGCCCGCCGCGCGAGCTCAGCGTCGCGGGTCAGGACTACGCGCGACTCTCTAGCGGATAATGACAGAAGCTCGTCGTCGGGCGCATGAGCAAGGAATGCCGCGTCGTAGCCCAGCGCCCTCAGCCACTTCGCCAGGGTGCCGAGCATCGTGTCGACGGCGAACCGCGTCATCCGCGCTCGTACTCCAGCAAAGCCCCGCCGGCCATCGGCGTCGCTTTCATCAGCCTTAGTTTAATGACGCCGGAGATGTCGCGCACACCATCGCCGTTTGCCAGCGATGGGCCATGGCCCCCTATGACGATGTTGCCCACGAAGACCTTCACCTCGTCGGCGAGCTCCGTTCGGAGGAATTCCCAGATGACAGTGCCGCCGCCCTCGACCATCAGCCTTTTGACCTTCATGTTCGCGAGGGCGTGTAGCGCGCCGTCCAAGTCAACGAGGTCCTTCCCCATCCTCAGGACGTCCGCGCCTTTCCAGGTTTTCGTGCAATGCTCGTTTGTGAAGATAATCGTCTTCGCCCTGCCGTCCAGAACCTGCGCGCCGTCAGGCGTCCTGCCGTTGGAGTCCAGGACCACGCGCATCGGATTCTTCGCCCCCGCGGCGTACTCGCTCTTCACAACGAGCGACGGGTCGTCCGAGATGATCGTCCCGATGCCCACGAGTATCGCGTCCGAGGATGCCCTCAAGCGGTGGACCCTGGCGAGGTCCTCCTTGCTGGATATCGCGGTCTGCCTCCCGTCGGGGAGTGCAATTTTGCCATCGATTGAGGTGGCGCAGTTGATGATGACGTGCGGTCGCATGAAGCCGGAGATGCTCTTACTTCGTGAAATCCTTTTGCATCAAGCGACAAAATCGGCCGAGCGAGCAGGATGAACCCGAGTTTCTTTGCTCCAAATGCTTTCTTTGTGAGGGTTCACCCAGCGCAGCGAGGCTCAAAGAAAGCGTTTAGGCGCAGTTGATGATAACGTGCGGTCGCATCGAAATCACCATAACTTACTCGGAGAAATAGATTTGGTGTTCCCTGTTTTGATAATAGATGGAGATTATTTTATGTACGTGTACGTCGATGGGGTGGTACAATGACAGAGGACATCACGATTTACGAACTGAAGAAGGTCGACTTGAAGGGCGCGACCGTCATCGACGGTTTTCCCAGCGTCGGCCTGGTCAGTTCAATTGCCGCGAACTACCTGATAAACGTCCTTGGTATGGAGCTGATAGGGATAATGGACTCAATGTACTTCCCGACGGTGTCGCTCGTGCGCGAGGGGATACCGCAGAACCCCGTGCGGATTTACGCAAGCGGCCGGAACGGAGACGAGAAGAGTTCGGAAATGGTCGTTGTTTTCATTTCGGAATTCCAGCCTCCGCCGAACCTCGTCAAGCCCATCGCGCACGCCATGCTCGATTGGGCCGAGGACCAGCGCTGCAAGATGCTCATTTCCCCCGAGGGTGTGGTAATAGACCGAGATGACGTGCCCGCGGAGGAAGACCCGGCAAAAGGCGTCGAGGTCTACGGGGTCGCGAGCACGGTCTGGATGCGCGAGCTCCTGGCGAGCAACAAGGTGGAGGAGTTCAGGGAGGGCGTCATCACGGGGGTGGCGGGAGTTCTCCTGAACGAGGGCCACAGGAGGGACTTCAACGTCTCGACGCTGCTGGCGGAAGCTCATCCCGACTACCCGGACGCGAGGGCCGCTGCCAAGATCGTGGAGGTCATAGACAGGATACTCCAGCACACGCCGCTCGACGCAAAGCCGCTGTACGAAGAAGCCGAGAGGATAGAATCCCAGTTGAAGCTCATTCACAAGCAGACGGAAATCACGAAGGTCAAGGGCGCGCCACAGACAGTGCCCAACATGTACGGTTAAAATTTATTTCTGGACCGTTGTTGGTTCGTTGTTCTCAACCGCCCGATGGTATCACGATGAGGACGCGCTGCCCCTCCAGGCCTGCGGAGTAGACGAGGTTCCTATCTTCCACAATGCGATCGAAATTCGTTCCCAGTATGGATACCCTTCCGGACAGGTAGGTCTGAGCGCCCCTGGCTTTCCATTCGTCCTCCAGCAGCAGCGGCGCATCGCCGTATCCCTTGCCGTCGCGCAGATGGTACGGAAGCAGCTGGTCAGAACGTATCTCGAAATACGGGTCCGCGATGTCGGCGTTCCACTGGTCCGTTGAAATGCGTGCGACTCCGGCCTCCTGCGCCCATTCGATTGCGCCGTACTGTTGCGGCTTGGTCTCGCTTGAAATATCAAAGACGCGCTCCCAGTCGTAGGCGAGGGGAGTTGTCGAAGCCACGAGGATGACGAATACCGACCCGAAGGCGATGGCAGCGCCCCATCCCCGCCTCGAGACTTTGCCGAACCGCTTCAGCGACTTCGCCACCAGGAACGCCAGACCGATTCCGGCGCACACGGCGACGAACGGGTCTATGTAATCCAGCAGCCTGTAGGCGATGAAGAATGAGGCCGGGTCGTAGGACTTCGACAATGCGAAGACCATGAGGAAAAGCGGTGTGATGGCCATGGCCGAGAGGGTGATTTTCGAATTGTTCCTGGAGTAGCGGATCAGGTTGAAGCCAGCGATGGCGAGCAAATACACGGGAATCAGCGGGGCTATGCCTATCAAGAGCTCCCTGCTCGTGAAATGGGTTCCTGGGAAAAGCTGCATCCTCGAGTTCGCCCAGAGCGCACCGTAGCCTATCAGCAGCGCCAGGGATTTCTCGTCGAAAAGCAGGGCGACCGAAGGCTTGCCTGGCTTGGAATCGAAGAAGAACCAGGGCTTGGACATGGCGGGCAGCGCGAGGACGATGGCCACCACGACACCGAGCGAAACCGCGGAAGCGAGGAGCGCGACGTCGTTGAGGTTGTTCGCCTCCGAGAAGAACTCCATGTCCACGCTGATATAATAAAGATAGGCGAATGCCGCCGGGGCCGCGACCGTTGTGGCTTCCCTGCCCGTCCATTCCCAGCCGAGCCTGTCCTCACGCCACCTCGATACAGCTTCCGCGCAGGCCGCCGTGAAAACGAACGTGTAAACGACGAGCGTGGTCAAGTGATGCGTCATCGGCAGGAGCAACATGACCAGGACTAGCATGAGGCGCTTCCGCGGGTCCGCCCTCCCCTCGAACAGCAGGAACGCCAGGAGCATCAGGACGATTCCGAGCCCCTCCTTCCACGCGGCGACCGTGGCATACACGAAAAACCCCTGCAGCGACAGGAAGGCCGCGCAGCCCAAACCAGCCAGGTCGCTCCCCGTGAGCCGCTTCGCAAGCGCGTAGCCGAGCAGGATGCAGACGCTGCCCAGAAGCGCTGTCACGAGCTGGATGGATTCCATCGGCGGAATCCCGGAAACCAGGGAGAACTCGGCCAGCACATATGAAAACACAGGCATTTTCGAATTGTACCCCTCAAGGAAGCTTGCGTTTTCGCCGGGTTCCCAATATCCGAATTCCGCGACCCTCTCAGCGCCCTTCACCAACGGATACCCGTCCACGTTGTAGGGATATGGGGATGACGCAAATGGGACGAGCCTCGCGGCCAGCCCGGCGGCGACGATTGCGACAAGCAGCAGGGCGACCCAGCGCTTGTTCATGCCCCCTCCAGCACCCCTTCGAGGGAAATCCCCTCTCCGCCCATCTTTTCCTCGCCGGATTCCCTCATGGAGATGTCTGGCTTTGCCGAGGCGTGGGTGTAGGCCGACACCGCCCCGGCCGCGAGCGCTATCGCCAGCGTTGAGGCGAACATGGCCAGCGCCAAGCCAGTCGTCAGTATGGGCTCTACTGCGCGCCCGAACATCACCACCGCCCCGGCGTCCTGAGCCAGCATGGCCGCGCCCATGCCGCCCGCGACGCCCAGCGCGCAAGCCGCCACGGCCACTGGCGCCACCTCCCCGAGCGCCATCAGCATGATGCGCAACCTGGAGGCGCCGATTGCTCCGAGAACTCCGATGTCCCTCCTCCTGTTGGAGAAACCCCTGGCCATGACCGCCGTCGTACCGATGAACGTCAAGGCGCATTCGAGAATTATGAATCCGACTATGACGACCTGAACGTTTTCCGTTCCTTCCTGAACGAACATGGAGACATAGCTTCCATTCGAGGCTTTGAACGATGGGCTGTCGAGGTAGCGCAGGGCCAGCTGCTGCTCGGGGGTTATGGTGACGTTGGTGTTGATGGGTGTGGATACCGAGCCTCCGCCTTCGGTGACTATTATCGGGTTGCCCGTCTCCTCTAGATGCTCCGTGACTGCGGTGATGTTGCTCACCCTCAGGCGCATCGCGTGCACGTCGCCGTCCGCGAGGCCGCACAATGAGCGCGCTACCCACAACGGAACAAGCATATCGTTCGTGCCGTTCGCGGAAGAGTAAATCCCCGTCACGTTCAGCTCCGTGACGCTGGGCCATATTGAGCCCGTGAGCACCAGCCTGTCGCCCACCCTCGCATCGAGCCTTCCAGCGAGCCCCTCGCCCAGGACGGCGAACCGCCAAGTGTCGTTGACCGCTCCTAGATTCAAACTCGCCCCTTCGAGCTTGAGGAACTCCTCCAGAACCACGCCCCTGACGAAAACTGGCTCATTGCCAATCACGCAGAACGAATACACCTCGGGGCTGCACGCTGTGACTCCCGGGATGCCCCAAAGACCCGCCGCGACGTCCTCCTTTATCGGGTCCGCGGAGCTCGCCTGGGATAAGGTCATCACCTTCTGGCCGAACGCCTCCTCCGGCAAGTTCCCGATGCCCAGGAGCATCGGTATGGACAGAGAGAACAGGAGCGAGCAGATTGCTACCCCGGCAAAGCAAGCCTTCCGGTCGAGAATCATTCCGCGCCGCCCCCCATCGATTCCCGCGCCGCCGAAACTGACGGTATCAAAGCTCCTGCAAGGCCGGCTAGCAGGACGATGACCAACGGGACGAGCATGGAAAACGCGTCGGCCCTCGGAACAATCAGCGTCGTAAGGCCGCGCATCGAGGCGAGCGATATCAGGAGGTTGGCGGCGAGGTATCCGCAGGCGACGCCGACGGCGGCTCCGCAGAGTGCGAGGTATGACCCCCTTCCCACGAATATGGCCGCAATGGTGCCGGGACCTGCGCCGACCTTCTTGAGCAGCCTGATGTCGGGCTTTCGGACGCCCACTTCGATGGACAATGTGCTGTAAACCAGCAGCGCCACGATGACCGACGTTATCGCGATGAGGCCCCACAGCGCCCCCTCGATTTGGTAGATACCCTTCTCGAAGAAGCTGATGACGGCCATTGAGTTTTGGGATGTCAGGCCCCTCGATTCCAGCACCGCTCGCGCATGCTCGTCTCCCTCGTTAAGTACGACGAAGGAGCAGTTGTCTGCTGATGCCTTGTCTAAGATTAGTATGTCTGTAAGTTCTATCAGTATCCAGTCGGACGGTAACATGGTCGTCGACGGATATATCGCATCCACGGAGACCTGAACGGATCCAGAAATACCGTCCAATTGCAGGACAGACCCTACGAAAAGCTCCATGCCCAGTTCAGAGAACCTGTCGGAGAAGCTCTTGCCGATAAACGCATGCCCCTGCGGCAGATTCGCGTTGGTCATTCCGAGGATGTTTGTCGGGTCGTCCAGGCTTCCCGAGTACGTCCGCATCAATCCGGCGACGCCTTCCATGCCTATTTCGACCTCGGCAAGGGTCACCTTGGCGCACTCGAATCCTTCTCGGTCTATCGCCGACGAGTCAATCCTGCTGTCAATTAGCCTATCCCCTTTGTATATAATAATGGGTCCCTGCTGGAACGAGTTGGATATGCCTCTGGTCGTTTCGTGCAGTCCGCCGACCAGGGATATCGTTCCGGTCAGGTACATCGCGCAAAGAGCCAATCCGACGATGGTCCAGGTCGCCCGCCGACTCCTCCTCGCCAACATCCTGAACCATAGGTTTCCCATTTTGCGGACCCTCTCCCGAACTCACAACCTTTTTATCGACGAACCAGATTACCACTTGATATCAAATGGAGGATAAATCCCTATCGGTGGGCAAGAGCGATTCGCCATCTGTCAGAGTCGAGGGCGTTTGGAAGACGTATGATGGTGCGCATTACATCCTACGAGACGTCAGCCTCTCGGTTCCGGCTGGGGAGTTCGTGCTCATAACCGGGCGCTCAGGCAGCGGCAAGACGACGCTCCTCAACTTACTGGGCTGCATGGATGTTCCGAGCAAGGGGCGCATATGCCTCAACGGATACGACACGGGCAAGCTTACTCAGAGGGAGCTTGCGAGGGCGCGGCTGCGCAAGATTGGGATGGTCTTCCAGACGCACAACCTCATCAGCGACCTGACTGTGCTGGAGAACGTCATGCTGCCGCTCAAGATTGCCGGCGGCAAGGACGCGAGGGAGAGGGCCTGCGCACTGCTCAGAACGTTCGACCTCGACATCTACATGGACCGCTTCCCTTCGGAGATAAGCGGCGGGGAGCGCCAGAGAGTCGCCGTGGCGAGGGCGCTGGCGAACACCCCCATGATTCTGCTGGCGGACGAACCGACCGCGTCGCTCGACTTGGACAACTGCACGACTGTGATAGAGGCGTTCAAGAAAGCCAACAGGGAATTCGGCACGACCGTGGTGATAGCCTCGCACGACCCTGTCATGGAAGACCATGTGGAGTCGATATACAGCCTGAAGAAAGGGGATTTGAAGGAGGAGCGCTGATGCCCACGGATTGGGACGATTTCGTCGATGGGGCGAAGTACCCCAACGACCTTCCGCTTGTAATCGCCAGCGCTATTATTTCAGCCGTTGGGATATTCCTCCTGGAAGAAGGCGACCCGCTAAGGGCGCTTTTAGGCATTCCAATCCTTTTCTTCCTTCCGGGATACGCCTTGACTGCCGCGCTGTGGCCGGCAAAGCACGAGGTCTTTCACGAGCCGGTGGCGGGCAAGCCAAAATTCCTCGAGGGCGGGTTGGCCACGACGGAGCGGTTGGTGCTCAGCGTCACGTTGAGCATCGTGATGGTCGTAATAATCGGGCTGGCTCTGAACTACCTTTCAAGCATCACATTGCTGCCGATAATGGTCACGCTTACCGGGTTCACCGTTGCCTGCTGCGCGGTCGCCTGGAATCTGAGGAAGTCGCTTCCTCGGGAAAAGCGCTTCATCGTTTCGATGCGCATGGGGCCCGGGCCCGCCGGTTCCAGCTATCCGGGGGCGGAGAAGGCGATAACCGTGGTTCTGGCAGCGTGCATTGTCTTTTCCATGGGCGGAGTTTTTTGGCTGCTGGCAAATCCCGCTGAGGCCGGCCCATACACCGAGTTCTATATGCTCGATGAAGACGGAATGCTGGATAATCTGCCGAAGAACCTGACGGTCGGAGAGATCGGCACACTCGTCGTCAGCGTGGCGAACCACGAGCACGACGTGGTCGATTACACGGTCACAGCCAGTTCTGGAAATGGCACTACACTGGTGTATACCGAGGTCCCGTCCATACGCATCACGGACTCAGGGAGATGGGCGACCAATGCCACAGTGCGAAACGGAGACGTGTTCGAGCAGGAGTACACAATCCAATTTTCTGCTCCAGGCCGGTATCGGGTCGTGTGGCGGCTCGAGGCCGGCGGGCAGGAAACCGATTACGAATTGCATTTGTGGGTGAACGTGGCGTAAGAATAACTGTAAAAACCATTCTCTGACCCGCGGCCCAAGGCAAACAGACACCGCCGTTCAAAACACCATATATTTATATATAAAATGCACTCTGCTCGGAAATCAGGCAGTGAGCACATGAAAAAAGCGTTCGTCACAGGTGTGACCGGGCAGGACGGCTCGTACCTCGCAGAGCTGTTGTTGGCGAAGGGTTACGAAGTTCACGGCATGATACGGCGGGCGAGCACGTTCAACACTTCGCGCATCGACCACCTCGCCTTCGATTCTCACGTTCCGGGCAATAGGCTGTTTCTACATTACGGCGACCTGGGCGACGCGGAGCAGATTACAAATATAATATATAACACGAAGCCAGACGAGGTATACCATCTCGGCGCCCAAAGCCACGTTCGCGTGAGCTTCGACATCCCCGAATATACGGGCAACGTCACGGGACTTGCGACGGCTAGAATACTGGAGGCCATTCGCCGCAGCGGCAGGCCGATGAAGTTCTACCAGGCATCGAGCAGCGAACTTTTTGGCTCCTCCCCGCCGCCTCAAAACGAGCAAACGCCTTTCCATCCGAGGAGCCCGTACGCGTGCGGCAAACTATACTCATATTGGATGATAAGGAACTACAGGGACGGATACGGTTTGCATGCGTCCAACGGAATACTTTTCAACCATGAGTCCCCCAGGAGGGGGGAGACTTTCGTGACGAGAAAGATCACGAGGGCGATAGCTGCCATATTGGCAAAGAAACAGGACAAGCTGTTTCTGGGCAACATGGACGCCAAGAGGGATTGGGGGTTCGCTCCCGAGTACGTCGAAGCCATGTGGAAGATGCTCCAGCAGAAGCGCGCTGACGATTTCGTCATAGGCACGGGGGAAACCCGCTCCGTGCGAGATTTCATGGAGGCCGCCTTCGAGTACGCGGGCCTGGACCACGAGAAGGTCGTGAAGATAGACAAGAGGTATTTCAGGCCGACGGAGGTCGAGTGCCTGGCAGCGGATTCCTCGAAAGCGAGGAAGCGGCTGGGGTGGGAGCCCAAGGTGAAGTTCGGCGAGCTGGTCAAGGTCATGCTCGATGCGGACATGCGCGCCGCTGGCCTGAAGGCCATAGGCGAGGGCGACCGCATCCTCCGCAGGAAATTCCCCAAGAAGTGGTGGGGCGTGGATTGATGGGTCACATAGCCGGGAAACGGGTGCTGGTCACGGGCGGCGCCGGCTTCCTGGGAAGATGCGTTGTCGGCGAACTGGAGAAGCTCGGCGTCAGAAAGGAGGACATCGTGGTCCCGCGGAGCGCGGAGGCCGACCTGCGCAGGCGCGAGGAGTGCGCCAAGGCCGTGGAGGGAATCGACGTCGTCATCCACCTGGCCGCAAGGGTGGGGGGGATAGGCCTCAACCGGGAGAAGCCCGGGACGCTTTTCTACGATAATCTGGTCATGGGCATCCAGCTCATGGAGGAGGCGAGGCTCGCGGGCGTCGGCAAGTTCGTCGCAGTCGGGACGATTTGCGCGTACCCGAAACACACCCCGGTTCCGTTCAGGGAGGAGAACCTCTGGGACGGATACCCCGAGGAGACGAACGCCCCCTACGGCCTCGCGAAGAAGATGCTCCTCGTGCAGGCTCAGGCGTACAGGCAGCAGTACGGCTTCAACGCGATATTCCTCCTGCCAGTGAACCTCTACGGGACGAACGACAACTTCGACCCGTCAAGTTCGCACGTCATTCCCGCGCTCATCAGAAAGTTCGCTGAGGCTCGCGACAGGGGCGACAATAAAGTTGTCGTGTGGGGTACTGGGAAGGCATCGCGAGAGTTCCTGTACGTGGCCGACGCGGCCGAGGGCATCGCCCTGGCCGCCGACAGGTACGACGGTCCGGACCCCGTGAACCTCGGGGCTGGTTTCGAGATTACGATCCGCGACTTGGCCGAGCTGATAGCAAGGCTGATGAAATTCGAAGGAGAGATTGTATGGGACGCTTCGAAACCGGACGGCCAGCCGCGCAGGATGCTCGACGTCGCCCGAGCGAAGGAGCGTTTCGGGTTCTCCGCGAAGACTGGATTCGAGGCGGGGCTTCGAAGGACCATAGATTGGTATCTGGCCAACAGAGAAGGGATGCCATGAGCGGGGTTCTCCAGCTTCACATAGGATGCGGGGAGAGGTTCATCCCTGGCTTCGTCCACATCGACGTGCGCAAGTTCCCCCACATCGACCACGTGACCTCGGCGGACAAGCTCCAGATGTTCGAAGACAACTCCGTCGACCTGATATATTGCGCCCACATCCTCGAGCACTTTCCAAGGCCGCGCACGAAGGCCGTGCTGGCAGAGTGGCACAGAGTACTGAAGCCCAAAGGGGTTTTGAGGGTGGCCGTGCCAGACTTCGAGGCGCTTGCGGAGGTTTACTCGGGAACCGGGGATATCTCAAAGGTTTTGGGCCCGCTCGTCGGCCGGCAAGACTACCCGGAGAACACGCATTACATGGTATTCGATTTCATATCCTTAAAAAACCTATTGGAATCCGTGGGTTTCGTCAACATCCGTCGTTATGACTGGCGCGAGACGATACACAGGGACTACGACGACTTTTCACAGGCGTACATCCCGCACATGGACAAAGAGCGCGGGCGATTGATAAGCCTGAATGTCGAAGCAGAGAAGCAAGGTTGATTATTTCAGGGGCAATATTCGAGGCGCATTGGAACGTACCAAATCTTTTATAAGGGGGACCTTATTGCGAACTTGATGGACGTCGTTGTGGCATTTGGGACGAAACCCTGCACAATAAAAATGGCTCCCCTGGTAAAGGAGCTAGAAAAGCGGGGGCATGAGGTCACGATTCTTTACACGGGCCAGCACTGGAGCCCGAACATGTATTCGGAGCTCTTCGACGACCTCGAGCTGAGGCACCCGGATTACGACCTAAAGTGCGGCGAAGATTCGAGAAGCCTGCCGCAGCTCACATCGCTGATAATTTCCCGCTCCGAAAAAGTGCTGAAGAAGGTGAAGCCCGACATCGTCCTGACGCACGGCGACACGACGACCTCCCTCGCGGTCTCGCAGACGGCATACATGAGCCTGTTTCCCGTGGGGCACATCGAGGCGGGACTACGCACCTTTTCCAGGGAGCCTTTCCCAGAGCAGCTGAACACCAGGGTCACAGATGCATCTTCCGACTACTTTTTCGCGCCGACGGAGATGAACGCGCGGTTCCTGCTCAACGAGGGTTTCCCGAAGGATAGGATCGTGGTCGTCGGCAACACGGTCGTGGATGTTGCGAAATGGGCGGCGAAGAGGAAGCCCGACATACTGAAGAAATACGGCCTGGAGAAACCGCTGGTGTACCTCTCCGTTCACAGGAGGGAGACGACGATGGACAGGAAGCGGTTCTCGGGTCCGTTCGATGCCGCCAGGGAGTTCGACGATGTGAACTTCTTCGTCTCGATGCGCCCGGGGACGAAGAAGGCGCTCGTCAATTTCGGCATGCTGAATCAGCTTAAAAAGACAAGCCACATCGCCACCAGCGACTCGCTGTCGTCGTACGTTGAGACGATTTCTATGATAAACCAGTGCGAAGCCATCCTGACTGATTCCGGCTCGATGCAGGAGGAAGCCGCCGCGCTGCACATACCGTGCCTCACGTTGAGATACGTGACTGACAGGCCGGAAACCGTGGACTCCGGGGCGAACTTGTTGGTCGGGCTGAAAAAAGGCGAGGTGCTGGACGGCCTGAGGCGCGTTTTGCGCGACGGGGCGCTAGCGAAAAAGATGCGCTCGGCGAAATCTCCATATGGCGACGGGGACTCCTCAATGAGGATAGTTCGATTCCTCGAAAAGGCTCACGAGGGCGGCAATTTGATACGGTTCGAGAAGGCGGTGCGCTCTAGCAATAAATCGCGTTCGACCACTCGGATTTAGAGATGGTGGGTGCTTAAGAAATAGCAAATGATATATAGTGGAAGACCTTAATTGTTTTTAGATGACCGAGATAGTCACAAAATACGTGCCAGACAACTCGCTGAAGAAAGGATATTTTGGTGTTTTCAGGGAGATGGCAGAAGAGGTCAGGGTGGCGAAATGGCTGACCTGGCAGCTGTTCATCAGGGATTTCAAGGGATTTTACAAGCAGTCAGTCATCGGGGTGCTGTGGATGCTCATCGTCCCCCTCACGACGCTCGCGACGTTCGTTCTCCTGAACAACGCAGGCCTGTTCATCGTAGGAGAGATGGCGGTGCCCTACGCCGTCTTCGCCCTGCTGGGCATAGCATCGTGGCAGCTGTTCGCCAGCGGCATCCAGTCCACGACCAACTCTCTGACCTCCGCAGGGGCCATGATAACGAAGATTAAGTTCCCGAGGGAGGCGCTGGTCGTCTCTGCGATGGGGCAGGCGCTGGTCGCGTTTCTCATCCAGGTCGTGCTGGTCGTGATTCTGATGGTCTATTACGGGGTTGTTCCGGCATGGACAGTCGTGCTGTTCCCCGTCACGATGATACCGATAGTCCTCATCACGCTGGGGCTGGGTTTCATCCTGTCTGTTGTAAACGGCGTGGCCAGGGACATCGGGCGCAGCATAGGCATTATCACGACCTTCATGATGTTCATCACGCCGATATTATATCTGACGCCGACGACTGGCATCCTTGGCATAATCACGAAATACAACCCACTCTTCTATTTGACAACTCTGCCACGGGATCTGGTGCTCACGGGCGAGGTGCTTCATCCCCTGGGGTACACCGTCTCGGTGCTGATTTCGGTTGCGACCTTCTTCTCATGCTGGGTGGTGTTCCATTTGACGGAAACGCGCGTCGCGGAGAGGATATAAAATGAGCGATGATTCCGCGATACTGGTAGAGAAAATCTCCAAGAAGTTCGCCAGGACGCTGAACCAGGCGATGTTCCACGGTATTTCGGACATAGCGCGCAACACGGTGGGCATGAGCTCGCACTCCGAGAGGCTCCGCAAGGACGAGTTCTGGGCAGTCGACGACGTCTCGTTCGAGGTGAAGAAGGGGGAGGTTCTCGGGCTGATTGGTCCGAACGGCTCGGGCAAGAGCACGTTGTTGAAGATGCTGAATGGCATCTACTGGCCCGACAAGGGTGAGATTACGATACGGGGGCGGGTCGGGGCGCTCATCGAGGTTGGAGCCGGATTCCACCCGATGCTCACTGGGCGGGAGAATGTGTATATCAATGCGGCAATTCTCGGGATGACCAAAAAAGAGGTCGATGCAAAGTTTGACGATATCGTCAAGTTCGCCGATATCGGGGACTTCCTGGACACACCGGTGAAGAACTACTCGAGCGGGATGTACGTCCGCCTGGGCTTCGCCGTCGCCGTCCACTGCGAACCGGACGTCCTGCTCGTGGACGAGGTCTTGGCCGTCGGCGACCTGGCTTTCGCGCTGAAGTGCCACAGGAAGATGAGCGAGTTCAGGCAAAATGGCGGGACCGTGGTGCTGGTCACCCACAGCACCCAGGCGATAAGGAACATGTGCAACAAGGTACTCTGGATAGAGGGGGGCCGGGTCGTCGAATTCGGCGACGTGCACAGGATATGCGACGCATATGAGAAGAAGGTGGTCCAGAACGACGTCAGCCGCCAGGATGGTGAGGCCGGGAAGAAGCTCGTTTATGACGGCAAGATTTCGATAGAGGCGGTTGAATTCATCGATGGCAGCGGCAATGCTCGAAGCGATTTCGACGTGGGGACTCCTCTGAGAATGCGGATACACTTCAACTGCAGGCGACCGGTGGTCAAGCCCGTATTCGTCGTAAGCATCTACAATGCGGAGGACCTGGTCATCGCGTCGAATTACTCCAGTTTCGATGGCTGCAACATTGATGAGATAACCGGGCGCGGGTACATGGACTACAATATCGATTGCGTTCCGTTCAAGCCTTCGAGGTACCTTTGCTCCATCACGCTCTCGGAGCGCGAGGTGTCCAACTCACTTATCTGGCACGAGAAGTGCCATACGTTTACCGTGTCGGCTGGCTCGACGAACTACGGAATTATCAACCCCTTCCCGAAGTGGTCGCTGTTCAGAGATGGAAAGGACGGCCAGGAGGCAACGCGGCGATGAAATTGAATCTCGGTTGCGGGCACGAGTACATGGAGGGGTGGGTCAACGTGGATGCCCCGAAGGACGAGCTGTGCTACGACGACCTGAAGGCCGACCTGCACGCAAGGATAGAGGACCTGGCATACCCGGATGGCGCGATCGAGGAAATCAACCTCAAGGCGGTCTTCGAGCATTTCCCGAGGCACGTGGCGATAATGCAGCTCCGCAAGTTTTACAAGTGGCTGAGCCACGACGGGGGCAAACTGACGATACTCGTCCCGGACTTCTGGGGAACGGTGGAGATGATGAGGAAGTCCGGCAGCCCGCAGGAGCGCCAGTTCTGGTACCGCCACCTGTTCGGGCCCCAGGACACAATCCAGTACGGGACGCACTACGACTCGTTCGACTTGGAGAAGCTCGACCAGATTTTCTCAATCGTGGGCTTCGCCAAAGGCGAGCACACAATCATCAAGCGCTGGCCCAGCATCATCTACACAGGAATAAAAACTGGTCCCGTGAAAACCGACTCCGACGCCGAGCGGGACATAATTGCATATCTGGCAAATTACGAGACGAGGGACGAGGCGGGCATCGCGTTCGCGGCCTGGATGCGGAGCATCGGGCTGGAGGCGAAGAAGCCGCAGACGCCAGTCTTCGCCACGCACGAGATGCGCGGGACGGAATCCGTCTTCGACCGTTTTAAGCGGAGGCGCTGACTTGACGAACGCTGGTACGAGGAACCAGCTGGACCGCGAGCTGTGGCTGGAGAAGACGCTCAAGGGCCTGCCCCAAGGGTTGCGAATCCTGGACGCAGGAGCGGGCGAACAGAAGTACAAGCAGTTCTGCGGGCATCTGAAATATGTCTCGCAGGACTTCGCACAGTACGATGGAAAGGGTGACGGTTCCGGGCTCCAGACCGGCAAGTGGGACCATGGCAACCTGGACATCGTCTGCGACATCGCTTCGATACCCGAGGCGGACGGGTCGTTCGACGCAATCATGTGCGTCGAGGTCCTCGAGCACCTTCCGGACCCGTTGCTGGCGCTGAAGGAATTCTCCCGATTGCTGCGAAAGGGGGGGTGGCTGATACTGACGGCGCCGTTCTGCAGCCTCACTCACTTCGCTCCTTACCATTTCTCGACTGGCTTCAACAGGTACTATTACGAGCACCACCTGGCCAGGCTCGGGTTCGACATCACGGAGATTGGCGCGAACGGTAACTACTTCGAGTACTTGGCGCAGGAGCTGCATAGAACGCCTAGCCTGATGACGAAGTACGCCGGCGGAGCTGCGCAGACGAGGATGGAGCGATGGGCGATGCGGAAGGTCGTCGAGATGGTCGGGCGCGCCTCCGAATGCGACTCGGGGTCGCAAGAGGTGCTGTGCTACGGCTACCACGTGCTGGCGGTAAAGCGAGGTAGCGAATGATAATCGCCAGGCTGCGCGGCGGGCTGGGAAACCAGATGTTCCAGTACGCGCTCGGCAGGCATTTGGCATTAAAGAACGGCGCGCCCCTACTTCTGGACCTCACCGAGCTGGAGAGCACGAAGCTGCGTAAGTACGAGCTGGGGTTTTTCAATATCGCCGCCAAGACAATCTCCGACTACCAAATCGGCCATTTCGCCAGGTGGGGGCGGAACCTCAGACTAGGACTTGACAGTAAGAGATGGGCGGAGACGAAGGAGCAGAGCAAGTTTTTCGACCCGAGGGTCCTCGAGCTGCGCGGGGACGTGTATCTGGACGGATATTGGCAGTCCGAGAAATATTTCAATGGCATCAGGGACACCATCCGGGAGGATTTCACGTTCAAGACCGAGCCAGACCCATCAAACGAAAAGATGCTGGAGCAAATCAGGCGCTCGAATTCCGTGTGCCTGCACGTGCGCAGAGGCGATTACGTGGCCGACCAGATAACGAACCGGTTCCACGGCACGTGCGGGTTGGATTATTACCGCGAGGCAGCGAACTCGATTAAAGCCCGAGTGCCGGACGCGCAATTTTTCGTGTTCTCCGACGACCTGGATTGGGCGTCGGCCAACATGAACCTCGACGGGCGCTCGACCATCGTCGGCGTGAACGGCACCGACAAGGGGGTCGATGACATGAGGCTGATGTCCAACTGCAAGCATTTCATAATCGCCAACAGCTCGTTCAGCTGGTGGGGGGCGTGGCTGTCGAAGAATCCTGGCAAGATAGTGTGCGCCCCGAAAAGGTGGTTCCGGGAAGCCGACGAGGGCGACATAATCCCCGAGTCATGGGTCCGGATAGAGGGCGATGCCTGATGGACGGCTGCAAGAATCAGGCAGTGGAGGACAAAGCTTCCAAGCCCGTAACAATTCTGAATCCAACCATGCAGAACGCCGCCCCAAAAGTCAGCGTGGTCATGCCGGTGTACAACGGCGAACGGTATTTGCGGCAAGCCACGGACAGCATACTGGCGCAGACGTTCGGCGACTTCGAATTCATCATCGTCAGCGAGCACGGGACCAACGCGGAGAGCCTCGCAATCATCCAGAGCTACTCAGATCCGAGGATACGGCACATACATAACACGGAGAGGCTGGGCTTGGTGGAATCTCTCAACCTCGGGATACGCGAGGCGAAGGGGGAGCTCATCGCGCGTATGGACGCGGACGACGTGAGCCTGCCGGAGCGGTTCATGAGGCAGGTAGATTTCTTGCGCGGCAATGCGGACGTGGCGGTACTCGGCACTGCGGTCGAACTTGTCGATGCGGCAGGAGACAAGCTCTTGAACCTGGAGTTTCCAACGTCCGCCACATGGGCCAAATGGCAGATGTTCTTCAGATGCTCGCTGCCGCACCCGGCTGTGATGGCAAGGCGCAATGTTTTGGAGGAGCACGAGGGTTATCGTCATTCAGGTGTTGAAGACTACGATTTGTGGCTGCGCGTCGTCAGGGCCCACAACATCTGCAACCTGCCGGAAGTGCTTTTGAAATTAAGAAAGCATGACGACAACCGCTCATTGGCGACTTCGTATGAGGACGCTCTGAAGCGGGCGCATGAGGAAGTTGCGGCTTACTTGGGCAAAGAGGTCGATCTAACGGCGTTGCGAGCCCTGCGCGAGCCGGAGACGGCCAAGGATGCCGTTTCCCTCAAAGAGGCAGCGAAGCTGTTGTCCGAGCTGCATAGAACATTTCGGACCCGCGAAGGCGCATCGGAAGCGGACTGGAAGAACGTGGCCGTCGACATGAAATCGCGATTGGATTCCATCATCAGGGCATGCAAGCGGAAATCCAAAGGAAAGGCTTTCCAGATATGTTTGTCCACTCTGGCATTGAGGTTCAAATGACTAGCAGACAAAGTCTTTTAACCAACAAAGGCTTGGCTTGCTTTGAAATGGCGTTAGGCGCCTGTGCGTCGGATGTTTGAGGTGGGACTTAATGGGCGATGGTGAAGCGGGCTTGAAAGGACGGGACCCCATCATCTTGTTCGTGGCGATGTCCAACAGCATCCATACGACCCGATACATAAATCAGCTGGCAGAAACGGGATGGGACCTTCACCTTTTCCCCAGCATCGAGGTGGGGCGGGTCCACCCGGAACTGCAAAACACAACCGTCCACTACTCCGAGGGGGAGAGGATGGACCTCCGCTTTGCGCGTATGCGGAAGGTCCCGGTTTTTGGCCGCCAACTCGCCGGCATGATGATTTCCATAATGAAGAGAATTAATCCGCCATCGCCTCGCCACGTGCAATTGAGGAACCTAATCGACGAATTGAAACCGGACATCATCCACACGATGGAGACGCAGGCCGCGGGTTATCTCGCGTCGGAGGCAAGAAAATTAAAAGGAAGCCCTTTTCCAAAGTGGATTCATACTATCTGGGGGAGCGACCTCTCCTGCTTTGGGGAACAAAGAGCTCACAGGGAAAAAATCAGCGAGGTGCTCTCTTCATGCGATTACTTCACCTGCGAATGCGAGAGGGATGTGGCCATCGCGAGGGATATGGGGTTCAGGGGCGAAGTCCTCGCGGTATCGTCAGTTTATGGCGGGCTGGATTTTGATTTGTGCTCGAGCCTGAGGCAGCCGGGGCCAACGTCGCTCCGGAAGTCAATCATGCTGAAGGGATACCAGGGATGGGCCGGCAGGGCTCTGGTGGGGGTCGAAGCCATCGAGCGCTGCGCTGACGTGCTCGGGGACTACGAGGTCGTCGTCTACGTGGCCGCACCGGAGGTCGCTGCCGCGGCGGAGAGTTTCAGCAAGAGGAAGGGGATTCCGGTGAGGATTGTCCCGTTGGGCTCTCCGCATACGGAAATCCTTCGTGGTCACGGAATGGCAAGGATTTCAATCGGCCTCAGCATGACGGACGGACTTCCTTCGTCAATCATGGAGGCAATGGCGATGGGGTCGTTCCCCATACAATCGAACACGGCCTGTGCGGACAGATGCATATCTCACGGCAAGACAGGCATGCTCGTCCCGCCGGAGGATTGCGGGGCCGTGGAAGAGGCGATACGGTTCGCCCTGTCCAACGACAAGCTCTTGGACGATGCCGCCGAGATTAACCTCAAGTTGGTTGAGGCGCGCATGGACATGCGCATGTTGAGGGACCTGGCCATAGGGACGTATCAAAGGATTTATATTGGGCACGGTGTATCCAATGGATGACATGATAGTATTGGTCTTGGGCGCCTACGGGATGCTCGGGCACAAGATGTTCAACCAGCTGGACGATGGCTTGAAAACATACGGGACCTGCCGGGCTGCGCGGAAGAATCCCGGTCTGTCGTCGCTGATGCCCATGGATAGGCTTGTGGCAGGGGTAGACGCCTCATCAATTCAAACCGTGGAGAACGCCATAAAAAAATTTCAACCAGATGCGGTCGTGAACTGCGTCGGGATAATAAAACAACTTAAGGAGGCCAAGGACCCGATCCCGAGCATCGAAATCAATTCGCTTTTCCCGCACAGGCTGGCCAAAATATGCAGGGACAACCGCGTCCGTCTCATCCATTTCAGCACGGATTGCGTTTTCTCAGGGAAAAAAGGGTTCTATGTACCGGAGGATTTGCCCGACGCTGAGGATGTCTATGGCCGAAGCAAGCTTCTCGGCGAGGTCTCCGGGGAGGGCTGCCTCACAATCAGGAGTTCTATCATCGGACGGGAATTATTCACGAGAAACGGGCTTCTCGAATGGTTCATCGGCAATTCCGGGGGCCGTGTGGCCGGTTACAAGAAGGCGATATACAGCGGTTTCACGACCAACGAGATGGTCAGGATAGTAAACCGCCTCCTGGTCAAGCATCCGGATGTTTCAGGGGTTTGGCACGTCGCTTCCGAGCCTATCTCAAAATACGACCTACTGAGGATGATTAACCACAAGATGGACTTGAACATCGAGGTCATGCCGGACGAGAGCGTCGTCTGCGACAGGAGTTTGGACGGAATGTCTTTTAATGGGAGGACCGGATACGTTCCCCCGTCATGGAGCGCGATGATTGACGAGATTTCGAGCGAGGACGCGACAAACTACAGATTATTGAAAGAGAAGGACGTGAAACGATGTTGATAGACGGGAAAAAAGTGTTGGTCACAGGCGGAACCGGGTCATTGGGCAAGGTCCTTGTGAAGAGGCTGCTGTCGGGTGAAATAGGATCGCCGGAGCGAATCGTTGTATTCTCCCGGGATGAGGCGAAGCAGCATTTCATGCGGCTCAGTTATTTGAACCGGAAAACGGCCACTGACGACATCATATACCAGAATTTCCAGGAGAAGCTGACCTTCAGAATCGGCGACATCCGCGATTTTCACAGCGTAGGCGGAGTCCTGAGGGATGCGGACATCGTCATCAACGCCGCCGCGTTAAAGCAGGTGCCTTCGTGCGAGTATTATCCGTACGAAGCCGTTCAAACGAACATAGGCGGACCGGAGAATATCATCCGGGCCATCAGGGAGCACAACCTGGACGTCGAAACGGTCATAGGCATTTCTACCGATAAGGCATGCAAACCCGTCAATGTCATGGGTATGACCAAGGCAATCCAGGAGCGCGTTTTCATCAAGGCGAATATTGACTCTCCAGATACTAGATTTGTCTGCGTCAGGTACGGGAACGTGCTCGCATCTCGCGGGTCGGTCATTCCATTCTTCCACGAACAGATTGAGAACGGGGGGCCGGTCACCATAACCTCCGCGGGCATGACCAGGTTCCTGCAGAGTCTCGACCAGGCGGTGGACACTGTATTCACGGCATTAAAGGAAGCAAAACCAGGTGAGACGTACGTTCCGAGGGTTCCCGCCGTAAGGGTGATGGACATTGTCGACGCCCTCATAGGAAACCGCCGCATAAAAAAGGTAATCACGGGCGTGAGGCCAGGCGAGAAAGTGCACGAGATACTGATAACCGAGGAAGAGATATACAGGACGTTTGACAGGAAAAAGTACTACGCCATAGGCCCGATATTGCCTGAACTGGCGTCTAAACAAATCATCAAGCCCGTGTTAAAGGACGAATACAGCTCCAAGGACGACCTCCTGAGCCCGAAAAAGGTGTACGAGCTTTTGAAGAAGAACCGGCTCCTATTGGGCGATGTCATCGAGGAAGAAGGGGATGTATTGCGATGAAGGTACTGACGGTCCTGGGCACCAGGCCGGAAATCATCCGATTGAGCCGGGTGATTGAGAAGCTAGACAAAAGCGCAGACCACGTGATCGTGCACACCGGCCAGAACTACGACAAGAACCTCGATGAGATATTCTTCAGGCAGCTGGGCGTCAGGAAGCCGGACCACTACCTCGGGGCCAGGGGCAGCTTCGCGGAGCAGGTGGGAACCATCTTGAATGGCACTGAGGCGGCCATAGCTTCGGAAAAGCCTGACAAGATGCTGGTTCTCGGCGACACGAACAGCGCGCTCTCTGCGCTTGTCGCGAAGCGCCGAGGAGTTCCCGTCTACCACATGGAGGCCGGGAACAGGTGCTACGACGACCGCGTGCCCGAGGAAGTCAACAGGCGAGTCATAGACCACAGCAGCGACGTGCTCATGCCTTACACCGAAAGGAGCCGCGCGAACCTGGTGCGGGAAGGCATCCCGGGCGAGAGGATTTTCGTCACCGGGAACCCGATAAAGGAAGTCCTCGACCACTACGAGCCACAGATACGCGCCAGCAAAGTGATGCAGAGGCTCGGCGTAAAACCCGGGAAATACTTCCTCGCAACCCTTCACAGGGCGGAGAACGTCGATGTCGCGGAGCGGCTGGACAACTTCGTCAAGGCCTTCAACGCCCTAGCCGCGGAATACAAAGTTCCGATAATCTGGAGCGTCCACCCGCACACCCGGGCGAGGCTGCTCAAGCGCAAGCTGGACAAACGCATCACGGCGACTGAGCCCATGGGCTTATTCGACTTCGTGAAGTTGGAGAAGGGCGCGATGTGCGTCCTCACGGATTCTGGCACGGTCCAGGAGGAGTGCTGTATATTCAAGGTGCCGAACGTCACTCTGCGAGACGTCACTGAGCGGCCCGAGACAATCGAGGTTGGGAGCAACATGCTCAGCGGGGCTGAGCCTAAGCGCATAGGGAAATGCGTCGAGTCTGCATTGGGGCACCCCTGCGATTGGCAGCCACCGAGGGAATACCTTGTGAACGATGTCAGCAGCACCGTCGTGAATATAGTGCATGGTTACACACGGTGATTGGCCATTGGTCGGGAACCCCTTAGTTTCCATCGTTATCCCCGTATACAACGGCTCTGACTATCTGAAATGGGCGATAGATAGCGCCCTCGGCCAGACCTACAAGAACATTGAGGTTGTCGTCGTCGACGACGGCTCGAACGACGGCGGAAAAACCGACGCCATATGCAAGTCGTACGGGGATAAAATCGTCCACCGGCGGAAGCCCAACGGGGGCGTCGCCTCGGCCCTCAACGATGGGATAAGGTCGTCGAAAGGTAAATATATATCGTGGCTCAGCCACGACGACATGTACACCCCCGACAAGCTGGAAAAACAAATCCAATTCTTGTCTGAATATCGCAAGCTGAACGGCAGGGAATGCATCCCGTACAGCAACTACGTCTCGATAAACGTGGTCGAGAACACGAGGATTCCAGTCGCCACGCCCGCGGTTCCGCCCGAGGAATTCTTCGAGGCGCTCGTGGTGGCTGAGCACTTCAGCATCCACGGCTGCACCACTCTTATTCCGAAGCAAGCGTTCGACAAGGTGGGGCTCTTCGACGAGAGGTTGAAGACGACGCAGGATTACGACATGTGGTTCAAGTTGAACACAGAATACGACTTCGTGCAGACTGGAGATTTTTTCGTCGAGTCGAGGGACCATCCGCTGCAGGGAACCAAGACCATGAAATCAATACACTCCCGGGAGAAGGACGAGATGCTCATTTCCGCGTTGAACTATCATTTTAAAAATGAAGCGTCGGAAAAATATGCCATCAAGCGCTACGGCTATGTCGCCCTGTCCTTTAAGAAACGCGGATTAACTGGCGCGTACGAATATTCGATGAAGATGCGCGCCAGCAGGAAGGGCGGATTGACCGGCCGGGACGTCCTCTACATAATCTACTCCCTGATTTACTTCCACAGCATGCTGCGCTCCGGCATTTGCGACCGATTGGACAGGGTGATGTCGGTCATCGTTGGCTGACGCTCTCGACCACGCCAGGATGTTATTTTATCAGCGACTGATAAACCTCTATCTCCCGCTGGATTGTCTCGTTCCAATCGAATTTCTTGGCCCTGTTCCGCAGAGCCTCCCGGTCCCAGGTGCGGTTCAGCGCTTCCACAACCGCCTTGGCAAACCGTTCCTCGAACCCCTCGCCATCAGGGACGATTATCCCTCCTTCCCCAACCGCTTCCGGAATCCCGCCGCGGTCGCTCCCGACGACAGGCACGCCGCACGCCTGCGCCTCCACGACCACGCAGCCCCAGCCCTCGTTCCTGCTTGGCAATACCAAGACATCCATGGCGTTCATGTAGGATGTCACCTCTGCTGGCGCGACGGCGCCTGTGAATTTCGCTTTCAACCCGAAGGCGCTCATCAGCTTGGCAATCGGCGCTCTCAGCCCGCCGTCCCCGACAATCAGGAACTCCATGCCATCTCTCTTCGCGCTGATATCCCTAAATATTTCTGGCAGCGCGTCCGCGCGTTTCACCTCTATTAAATTGCCGACGAAACCTGTGACATCTCCAGACAAGCCAAGCCGCTTTTTACTTTCCTGGCGGTCTAGAATCGTGAAATTGCCGGAGTCCACCCCGACAGGTATGACGGCAGCGTTCTCTCCGACGTATCCGAGGCCTTTTGCGGCCTCAAGCAGGTAGTTGCTTGTGAAAATTGCTTTATCAGCGCGGGAAATGGCTGACACAGTCATGGCCTTCACCACCGGGTCCAGCCGGGGGCATGTGTGTATGTCGGACCCGTAGCAGGAGACGACCAGCGGGAGCCCGGTCCTATCGCTCAGGATCGTCCCGATATACCCTTCCGGATGCGGGACGTGGCAATGGATGATGTCGTATTTCGAGAAGTCCACAGTGTCCAATATCTGTTCTGCGATATCCTGGCAAAAACGTTTTTGGAACCCCATGGGGTCAATCCTTCGTTTCAGGGATTCCGGGAATCCGAAGCGATGGATGAATCCAGTCCACTTGATCCCATCCTTTGTGATGTCCTCAGGCAGGCCCTCAGCGTCGTCCACCCCCAAAATCCTTTGAAGGAGTGCGTAGCTGGCGCTGTATTTCTTCCCAAGAAAATGCACATCGCACTGATGGCCCCGGCTCCTTAGATGGAGGATCCTGCGGTTGATGAATACCTCCTTCATCGGGTTGGACGGGGACGGGTGCTCCTGGGAGAGGTAAAAAATCCTAAGCGCGCGACAACCCCCTTTTGATTTTGCTCAGGGCGGAGATGGTTTTTTCGATCAACACTATGTCAGGGCGCATCGAGTAATTCGGGTAATCCAGGATGCATTTCTTTGGCGCATTCATTATCGCCTCGAACTCACCTTCGGTGATATCCAGTTTGTTCACCGCGTATTTGATGTCATCCTTGATCTGCACCTCATCATACGGGCTCTTTTCCAATTCCAGCAAGGCGCCTCCCCGCGCCATCTGCCCCGCCGCAATCAGGCTGGACAGGTGCGCGCGCCGCTTGTCGTACCCGAATTTCTTGGGCAGGATGTACGATTGATAGAATTTCGTGTAGGTGGATTCGTGGTGCTTCGCCCCGTAATCGTGCCATCCGAGCTTATCCATGATGAACGACTTCGCCGCGGTCTTGTCGTATTCTATGTAATCCAGCGTGCTGACCACCTTTATCCTGGCGATTTTTTCAAACGCGTTGAACGTGTAATAGCTCATGTGCGGGTACGTCGTCAGCTGCTTTGTCCCGAACCTCTTCTGAACGCCCTGTATGTATCTCCAGTCGAAATGGCCGTTCGACCAGGCCTTCGGCATGATGGATTCCGAAGCGTAGTTGTAGCCTGCCAATATATATTTCAAACCTTCTTTTCTGGCTTGATGGAACATCAGCGAGTAGATGGCATGGTCCGAGGGAATCTCCGAGTCGGGGGTGGACGCCTTGAGAAACGAAAGCTGGAGGTCTCGGAATTCTCCCCAATCTATCACGTGGGTGAACAAATCTATCCCGAGCTTCTTGCAGACATGCTCTATGTTCTGGGTCGCAATCTCTGAGTTCCATCCGTTGTCCAGGTGAACCGCGAGAGGATTCAACCCCCATTCCTTCATCAGGTACGCGACGTAGGTGCTGTCAACCCCGCCGCTGACGCCGATGATGCAATCGTATTTCGCCGGCCCTCGCGATTTTTTTATCTTCTCAACCAACTCAGTCAATAGTTTGCGCTTCGCCTCCTTCGATAGGGAGTAGGGCGGCTTGCTCAGCTTTCCGATTGCCGAGGTGCAGTGGTTGCATATCCCCTCCGCATCAAACCTGATGGTCGGGTCGGAAGTGTCCATCACGCATCGCTTGCATATTTGATAATTCGACGCCATTTTCTGTTTGTATGCTTGGCCGATATTTATAGCTGTCGAATTCCGACTTCATCCGACGTGCCTGGCCAGGTCCGCGCCCTTGGTCAGCAGCCCGTCTGAGCCCCGGTCGCTTATCTTCGCGGCGGGCACGCCGGCGCTCATTATCCCGGGAGTCGTGAACGATTTCGTGACGACCGCGGTCGCGCCGATGGCTATGTCGTTCGCGATTTCTATCGTGCCGAAAAA
>JAZDNO010000031.1:0-92632 GCA_043799545.1 Methanobacteriota archaeon
TTTTGGTCCGCGCAATCATTCTTCGCATCCAATACTTTGCCTGCCGGGTTTTTGTTTAATTGCCTCGTTTTACTCATTTTATGGGTTGCATTCAACAATCATGGGGCCCCCCCCCCCCCCAGCGACTCTCCGAATCACTCACCACCTCTCTTTTTTGCAACAATAATTATCCCATCGCTCCGTTCGTGGTTAAACTTGCTAAACTCGATGTCCCCGTATATCTTCAAATCGCTGAATCCTGCCTCGGTCATTAACCCTTTGAGTTTATCCGCAGAGATGATGCAATAATCTGACGAGTTCACTTCAAACTTTGGTTTTCCAGCGGTTTCTATGACTGAAATGACGTTAAACGTCGCCCTGGCTCCATGATAATCCACCACGTAGACGAAGAATCTCGCATCGCCATTCGGCTCTTTATGATAATGCATCGGGATGAATCTTGTGTTCTCATTCTTCATTTTGGGAAGATTCCGTATTTCCACGAGCAAACAACCATCATCATTCAGAATTGAAAACATGCTGGCAAGAACCATATTAATACCATCTTCCGATTCATGGTTGAGAGAATTTCCCCAACAAATGACGCAATCGAATTTCTTGTCAAAAGCATCAGTTAATTTCTTAAAATCCGCATGGCAGATATCAATCTTTGTTTGACTGGAGGCCGAGTTTTGCCGAGCCTTATTTATCATATCTTCGCTTACGTCGGAACCCGTGACATCGTAACCCAGTTTGGAGAGTTTAATGGCATGCCACCCTGTCCCGCATGCGCAATCCAGAATTGTTTTTATTTTAAATTGATTGAGTACATTCCGGAAGAATAGGATATCTGTCTCATATCGTTTGTCCGATATCATGACATCATATTTGTCTGCAAACCCACCATAGAATGTTTTAGCATCCTTTTCCATGATGGAGGATAATGATCGACATCATAAAATTCTTTCTTCTTCGTATTATCCAATCCCCGGCCCATCGAATTGCGCCGCCAGCGTTAAATACGCCTGGCGTTTTGCTGCCGTTGTGAAATCCGAAGCCGTTCAGATGCTGTCGAGCGCAGCGCTGTTCTCGTCCGCCTTCCTCATACCCCTCATCCTCGTGGACGAGTGGGGGGTGCCCGAGTCCGCGGTCGGGCTGGTTGTCGCTGCGTACGCCGCGGCTGTGCTGGCGTCGTCGTGGGCGTTCGGGCGCCTGGCGGACGTCCGGGGGCGCAGGCGAGTCCTGCAATTCGGTCTGCTGGCTTGCGTCGTTGCGAGCGCCCTGCAGTTCTTCGCGAGGACGCCCGAGGCGCTCACAGCCGTGAGGATTGTCATGGGCATATGCGCCGGGACGTTCCCGTCGGCGCTCATGGCCTACGTCTACGAGTCCAGGGGCCACGTCGGGAAGCTCACGTCCTTCGGTGCGGCCGGGTGGGTTGTGGGAACGCTCTTCGGAGGCTACGTCGCGGTGTACAGCCTCTTCGCGCCGTTCCTGCTCAGCACCGCCCTTTTTTCAATGGCTTTCGCAATTTCCCTGGTCCTGAAATTCCCGAAGGAGATGCGCGTCAGGGTCCCGATTTTCCCCGTCAACGTGATAAAACGCAACGCAGCCACATACATCCCCGTCCTCATCAGGCATTCGGGGGCTAACATGGTCTGGGTGATATACGCCATCTTCCTCTCAGGAATCAATCCGGACCCGATGTGGATTGGGATGGTATACGTGATAAATTCGGGAACCCAGTTCGTCCTCATGCAGCTTCTCGACCCATACGGCGGAAGGAGGCTCCTCGCAATTGGGCTGGCGCTATCGGCCCTGACGTTCCTCCTGTTCACCCGGGCCACGTCCGAGTGGCACGTAATGGCTGCGCAGGTCGTGCTGGCCGCATCGTGGTCTTGCACCTACGTCGGCGCGATGAAGTGCATCCTCCAGGGGGGCGTGGAGCGCTCGACCAGCAGCGGCCTGATGGACTCGACACTGAGCCTCTCGGCAATAATCGGTTCAATCACTGGCGGGGTCATCGCTTCGATGTTCGGGCACGTGGCGACGATGTTCGCGGCGATGCTCATGTCCCTGGCCGCGCTCGCAATCTTCGGCGCGCTCGTCATCAACCGAGCTTCAGGAGTTTCAATCCCGTCTTCGGGTCGTGCTTCCTAGTCATCTCAAAGCCGTCGATTTTAAGCATCGTCAGCTCGCACACCACGCACACCGAAGCCCTGTGCAGATGGCCGCCGATGACCTTGTGGTCCTCGCCAGCGACCGCCGCGTGGAGGTGGATTACCTTCCTGTCTGCCGTCGTGACGTTGCCATGCAGCCCCACCAGCTCCTTCGGCTTTGCGAAGAATTCGTTCCTGTAATCGCTGCCGTTGAAATAACCCAGCTCGAAATCGTCGAGCATCCCGATGCCGGTCAGCACGACGGCGGACTTCGCCCCGTGGGCATCCATCGCCGACGTTATCGCCTCGAAAAGATCCTCGCCGTCGTCGACGCGTGCGACAATGACGTTGCCGTCGATTGCGGATTGCACCGCATCATCTCCTGAACGTGAAAATGTATCTCACCGGGACGCGGCGCTTTATTCCCGTGGCGTACGTGCACGCCCCGCATTTGTATCCCAGGGTCACAGTGCCGCCGAAGACCGTCTGGTTGCGCTCGCGGATTAGCTTCACGCCGCAAACGGGGCACAGGGCCATCGCGCGCTTCTCGTCGGTCTCGCGGTACTTGATGTCGAGGCGTGCTATGCCGGCATTGAGAGCCATAAGCCTCAACCGACGTTCGCCGACGTGGTATTCTTCGCCTCCGCTGGACAGTGCCTTTTCCACTAGCCTCTTGAGCTTATGCTGGGAGTCGATGCTTTTGTGTTTTTCTAGGACTTCCTGCATCGCCAGTAACACTGCGTCGTCCGGCGGTATCTTGTACATGCCCTCCCCCTATGGCGCTAAACCGCGCTCAATCCTCGTCCTTCGACTTCTCGACCTTGATAGTCTTGCCGTCGTCGTCGAGTGAGACGTAGACGCGCTCTCCCTTTTTCAGGTCCAGCGTCTCCACAATCTCCCAGGGGATGGTCACGACAAGGGACTTGTTCCCTAGCTGGATTAACTTCCGCTTGAAGTTGGCCATCGTATCCTCAGCGGATATATAATGCAGGCCTATATATATATTTCGGTATAAATCAAGTATAAATCGCTTTTGGGCGCGAAGTAACGGCCAGACAGGACGGTCGAACCGCTTCGATGCATGGCATCGCCCGATCAAACCTCTGGAGACTACTCCTCTTTTTTGGGCGGGTGCTGCTGAGCCGGCGGCTGCCATCCGGGCGGCGGTTGCTGGTAAGCCGGCGGCGGCGCCTGGTAGTAGCCAGGCGGCGGATAGTACGCGCCCGGAGGATATTGGGGCATCGGCGGTGCGGGAGGCTGGATAGGCTTCAGCTCGCCACTCTCCAGCCGCCCAAGCGCATGCTTGTAGCACGCCAGGTAAATCGCGAAGCTGATCAGCGAAAGACCAACTGGCAGTATCGAAAGCACATTCATGTCGTTGAACCCGGCGAGAGCGTCTTCGGCCTGGACCGCGACCAACGCCACACTCAGCACGGTGCTCCCTATCGTCGTCGCGACGCCGACCCAGAAGCCTGCCTGGAGGTAGCCCTTGTGCTTGTCATCCGCAAGCTCGCGCACCAGGTTGACGACCGCGAGATTCCAGAAGGCCGCGCTGACGACGGAGAAGGTTCCGCCGATTGCGCTCGAAAGGATGAGGTCCTGCCGGTATTGCCCCAAATCCACGGGCGAAGTCTGACCCATCATCATGTTGGAGTCGAAAATTATGGCCGCGGATATTCCCGAGCCGACTATCGAAATGACGAAGGCCACGCCTATGAATATCAGCGCCTTGCGCACCCGTTCCGCGTGGGGCGGCCCGAACTCGTGCCTGCCGCGATGAATCTTTACTATTCCCATGAGGTAATAAACCAGGGCGGCCAGGCCGACGACGAGCAGCACGAGCGCCGAAACCGCCAGGACGGCAATCGCCCCCATCATGGATGAGCTGATGTCCTCCGGAGCCTGTATGTCCTCGAAGCCTGCAAGGCTCGTGAACGCCACCGAGACAATCACCAGGACCAGAACCATTACGATGAGCGTGAGGTACATGGCTCTTACGATGTTCGCGAGCCCCTTCTTCGTCTCTTCCGGTGCTGGCTGCGGGTACCATGCTGGCCCGTAGTACGGATACGCCATGTTTCAACCTCTAGGCGGCGATGCCCTGCAACGGTTAAATATCTTTGTCGGGGATTCCAGCGGAACACCGTACCATCAGCACTCTGTTGATGCAGCATATTACGTCAAAATCGGTCGAGCGAGCAGGCGAGCCCGAGGCTTTTGGGATACCATACCACTTTTCCCCGCAGGGCGAGCCAGCGGAGCGAGACAGGAAAAGAGGTTGCGGGGCTACATGTACTGCGCTCGTGCATGAACCCCTTTCGCCATCGCTCGCTACATGGAGCAAATGGTTCAGCTAGGTGCGGTCGTGGCTTTCGCGCTTCTCGGCGTCGCAGCGGGTGCGCTGACGGGGATAATTCCTGGCCTGCATGTCAACAATCTGGCGCTGCTGGTTCTCGCCGCGGGCGGGGCGTTGACAGCTCTTGTCCTCTCGATATTTCCGGCGGCTTCGCTCTTCGACATAGCGCTGCTGACAGCCTCCCTCATCACCTCAGTTGCAGTGACGCACACGTTCGTGAACTGCATCCCATCGACCTTTCTGGGCGCGCCCGACGAGTCCACATCGCTCAGCGTCCTGCCGGCCCATAGGATGACGCTGGAGGGCAGGGGATACGAGGCCGTGGAGCTGTCGGCGATGGGCAGCCTGGGCGGTCTCCTCGTTTCCTTCTCTCTTCTGGTGCCTGTGTTCATCGTAATCGGTCCCCCGATGGGCGGCTACGAGAAGGTGATCAACACGTCGGTTGTGCTGATTCTCATCGTCGTCGTGGCCATACTCGTCCTCGACGAGGGCTCCCGGCCAGCCAAGACTGGTGTGGCACTCAACGGAATCGTCGTCAAGGGAGGCGACGAACCTTCCGAAGACGTGTCGTCGTTGTCCCTTGGAAACCGCGCCAGGGTCGAAGGGCTCGTGACGAGGGCGTGCGGCGGTTCGGACTTCTGGCTTCGCGACGCGACGGGCGAGGTCCACATCAAGCTGAAATTCGGAAATGCGCCCGAGCCAGGAAGGCGCGTTTCGGTTGCTGGAAAGGCAGTCCGGGGATCTGAGCGGAACGGCGGCGCGAAGAGGATGGCGCTTGCGCTGGCCGTGTTCGGCATGGCGGGGGCGCTGGGCTCGATTCTGCTAATCCCCGAAGGAGTCGCGGGAATACTGCCGACCCCCGTGAAAGCGGACGACGGGGCCGTGCTCCTGCTGCCCCTGTTCTCAGGGCTGTTCGGCCTACCCCTTCTGATTTCCAGCATGAAGGGCCGGGACCGCGTACCGCCGCAGGGGACGCGGGCGAGGCCTAAATTGCCGGGCTGGCGCAGGGCGCGCGGAGCATTATCCGGAACCGTGGGCGGCTGCGTCACCGGCTGGCTTCCGGGAGCTTCGAGCGCCGTGGCTGCCGCGATATCGGCGCAGCTGTCTGGTTGCAAAGGCTCCGGGGACGACGAGTCCGACGAGTTCATCGTGTCCGTATCGGCGGTCAGCACGGCGAACGCAATCTTCAACCTCCTGGCGCTCTTCGTTCTCATGAGGGCGCGCAGCGGGGCGATGAAGGCCGTGCAGGGTATCATGGGAGACAACGTGGAGCTGTGGACCTCGCTGGGAAGCGTGCCATGGGCTCTGATGTGCCTGCTCGCCGTCGTTCTGGTTTCCGGGGCGATGGCCTTCCTCATCACGCTGTGGGTGGGAAAGCGCGCGGCGAAGCTCCTGCCGAGGTTGAGCTACCGCCCGCTAGCGGTCGGCGTGTGCTGTTTCATGGTGGCCATTTCGCTCGTATTCGGAGGCTTGCTCGGGTCGGGGATATTGGCCTGCGCGTACTTCATCGGAAAATTGCCGGAGAAGCTCGGCGTTCGCCGCGTCCATCTGATGGGATGCATCATCGTGCCGACGCTGTGGTTCCTTATGTTCGCGTGAGCGCGTTACGCTACATGTACTCTTCCGGGGATATGAACGCCCCCCGCAATTCCTCGCCCGGTGACAGAAATGAACACCTCAAGGACGATGGCGGTTTGCGCGGTCTTCGTGATCGCGTTGCAGGTACTGGGGAACGCGGCGCTCGGAGAGACTGCGGGGCGCGTCGACACCGGCGTGAGGTTCTCGGAGCTGATGTTCAATCCCATGGGCACGGAGCAGGACGGGGAATGGGTTGAAATATGCAACTACGGCTCGACTTCCGTGAACCTCGGCGGCTGGACTCTGACGGACCAGGACGCGGCGCCCGAACTGGTCTTCCCCGATATCGAGCTGACATCTGGGCAATTCGTCGTAGTGCACACCGGCGCAGGAGAAAACGGAACGGACGCTTCCGGAACCGTTCACTTCTACATCGGGCGCACCTCCGGCGTGTGGAACAATCCCGGCGACGACTCTCTCCTGCTGGACTCGGATTCGAACGTCGCGGACTTCTTCTCCTACGGGAACGGCACGGGTCTCGACGCGTGCCCTGCCGAGGGATACTGGCCCCATGCCGCGCAGCTTCCCGCCGAGGGACTCTCCCTCGCGCTGGCGGGCGAGCCGATGAACGCCTGGCTGCCGCGCGTGCCGTCCGAGGGCCGCGCAAACGGAGCACCCTTGTGCACTGACGTCGTTCTGATAACGGGCGTTTGCTACGCCCCGCTGGACAGCGGCGAGTATGCGGAGCTGACAAATGTCGGCGATTCGTCCTTCGACTTGTCTGACTGGCAGCTCACGGATTTCGACGGAACGCTGGCATTTCCCGAGGGCGCGGCAATCCAGCCAGGCAACGAATTAGTCATCGCCGAGAACGCCACGAAGTACATCGTCGCCTTCGGTTCGTGGCCCGACTTCAGCTACGGAAACATGACTTGCGTGGACAAGGGTTTCGGACTCGCCAACGCGGGCGAGGAAATCGCTCTTATTGACCCGTGGGGGGTTCCAGCAGACATCTACGTTTTCGGCAGCTCGGAGTATGCAGGGGTCGGCTGGACGGGCGCGCCGGCGACTGTCCTGGGCAATGGCAAGGTTTCCACCAGGTTCAGCGAAGGCGGGTTATTCGCAGACACAAATACTTCATCGGATTGGGATGTCGGGCGCGAGGTTGAACCCGGCCAGACCGCTGCTGTGTCAGGGACTTTCAGCACGTCAAACCTGACCGTGATGGCCTTCCCCGACGCCGGGAGGGGGCGCGTCCTGTCGTTGATGGACGAGGCGGAGAATGAAATACTTGTCAACATGTACGAGCTCACCGTAAGCGAGGCCGCGGCAAGGCTGGTCTCAGCAGCGGAAAGGGGCGTCCGGGTCAGCGTCTTGCTCGAGGGAGAGCCCGTTGGAGGCTTCACCAGCGTTTCGGCAGAGCTGTGCGACCTGATGTGCAACGCGGGAATCGACGTGCGCCTGATGACATCACGCAGCGGCGCTCGCGAATCGTACAGGTTCGACCACGCCAAGTACATGGTCGTGGACGGGCGGACGCTTTACCTGAGCACTGAGAACTGGAGCCCGAACGGGCTGCCGGCGGACGGATGCGCTGGCAACCGCGGCTGGGCGGCCGTGGTCCGAGAAGGTTCCCTGGCATCATTCTACGCGGGGGTATTCCGGGCGGACTGGGAGAACTTCACGACGCCATGGGCGGAAATAGCTGGCGAGATGGATGTCGTCGAACCGGACGCGGTCTTCGAGGCCAAGCCGTTCGAGCGACTCTTCGCGCCGGTGAACGCGACAGGCGTTTCGGTCATCAGGCCGGTGCTCTCCCCCGACACCTCCATGTCGAACGGCACAATCATCGGAATGATTCGCGCAGCGAAGAAGGAGATATGCGCGGAGCAGATGTCCGTCTACAAGGACTGGGACCACTATGCGGGCGGAATCAAGATATCAGAGCCGAACCCGTACCTGGAGGAGCTGCTAGGCGCAGCCAGGCGGGGGGTCGGGGTGCGCGTGCTCATGGATTCGACGAGCTACGACGGGGAGCCGTGCGACAACGTCGCCGCTGTCCAGTACCTGAACACGATGGCGGCCTTGGAAGGCTTGAACCTCTCGGCGAAGCTCGTCGCGCCAGGGCCTCACGGCTTCGTGAAAATTCACGCGAAGGGGATGGTCGTGGACAGCGAGACGGCGCTCGTGTCAAGCATCAACTGGGGACGCAACTCTGTGGTTGAGAACCGCGAGGCTGGGCTGATAATCGAAAGCGCATCTGCGGGTGAATACTTCCGCGCGGTATTCGACTACGACTGGCGGGACGACGTGATGCCGCCCGTGGCCGAGATAGACGTGCCATCGGAGGCGCTGGTCAACTACAGTGTCGAGATTTCAGCGAACGGCTCCTGGGACGACATGGGGATTGCGGGCTACGAGTGGCTCATTGACGGGCGGCTCGTGCTCTCCGACGAGTACGCGCTGTACTGGATGTTCACGACCCCTGGCAACCACACGGTCAGGCTGACAGTCGCGGACGCATGGGGAAACGAGAACTCGACCGAGCGGGTCGTCAGCGTCGAATGGGGCGAGTCGTGCGTCTGTCCAGAACAGCCGCCGGAGGGGGACGGCATGCAGGAAGACGGAAGCGCGGCCCAAACCGCGACAGGCGATTCGTCCGGTACAGGCGGCATGGGAATCGGAGCGCTGGCATTCCTCTCGATACCGGGGATAGCGCTGGTGGCCGGGTGGGGCTTGTCGTCGAGGCTATCGAAGGGGAAGCGCGGGAAGTCCGGGAAACAGGCGGTCTTGGAGCAGGCCGATGGCGCGGTCGAGTGAAGGACGGCCAGCAGGAACGGATGCCGTTTAGTCGAAGCAAAACCTTTGCATTATCCTTTTATATATCAACCGTTTGTAGTCCTTTGCATGAGAATCGCGGTTCTGCTCAGGGACAGGTGCCAGCCGAGGCGCTGCAACCTGGAGTGCATCAAGTTCTGCCCCCGGGTCCGCATGGGGGACGAGACAATCACAATCCAGCCCAAGGAAAAGCCGGTCATAGCCGAGGCGCTGTGCGTCGGCTGCGGCATATGCGTCCACAAGTGCCCCTTCGAGGCCATCCGCATCATAGGCCTCGCCGAGGAGCTGGCGGGGGAGATGGTCCACCAGTTCGGAGTGAACGGCTTCAGGCTTTACAGGATGCCCGTTCCGATGAAGGGCCAGGTCGTCGGAATCCTCGGTCCAAACGGCATAGGCAAGACCACCGCGATAAACATACTCTCGGGAGCCATGGTCCCCAACCTGGGGGACCTCGAGAACGCCCCTTCGTGGGACAAGGTCCTCGCCCGCTACAAAGGCACTGAGACACACAATTACCTCGTCGACATCGCCGGAGGCAAGACCAAGACCGCGATGAAGCCCCAGTACGTCGACAAGCTGCCGAAGGTCCACAAGGGAAAGGTCCGGGCGCTGTTGAAAAAGGTCGACGAGACGGGGAAGATGGACGACATCGCATCCCAGCTCGGCATCGACAAGGCGCTGGGCAACGAAATCTCGGAGCTTTCGGGAGGTGAGTTGCAGAGGGTCGCCATGGCAGCGACGATGCTGAAGGACGCGGACGTCTACTTCTTCGACGAGCCCTCGTCGTACCTGGACATAGACCAGAGGCTCAAGTGCGCGCGGCTCGTCCAGGCCCTGGCCAAAGACAAAAAGGTCGTTGTCATAGAGCACGACCTCGCAGTTCTGGATTTCCTGGCGGAGAGCGTACACCTCACCTATGGAACGGAGGGGGCGTACGGCGTCGTGACGGGCCCGCGCCCCGTGCGAACGGCTATAAACGTCTACCTGGACGGCTACCTGAAGGAGGAGAACATCCGCTTCCGGGACAGGGAGATTTCCTTCGAGCCAAAGGCTCCGCGCAGCGAGTGGAGGACAAAGCCGCTCATCGAGTTCGGCGCGCTCGAGAAGGATTTCGACAACTTCAAGCTCAAGGCCTCCCCGGGCGTCATAAGAACTGGAGAGGTCGTCGGAGTCCTCGGCCCGAACGCCACGGGGAAAACCACCTTCGTCAAGATGCTGGCCAGCGAGATAGAGCCGACGAAGGGAGCGCTGGAGGGCAAGGTCAAGGTAAGCTACAAGCCGCAGTACATCAAGCCCGAGTTCGAGGGCTGCGTGCGCGACCTGTTCATGAACGTGCTGGGGCCGGGATTCGAGTCGGGCTTCTTCCAGTCCGAAATCGGGATGCCGCTCCAGCTCGCGCCGCTGTGGATGAAGGACGTCCAGACCCTCTCGGGCGGCGAACTTCAGAGGGTGGCCATCGCGCTGTGCATATCGCAGGACGCCGAACTTTATCTCATCGACGAGCCCAGCGCCTATCTTGACTCCAACCAGCGCATGGAAGCTGCTCGCACGATACGCCGGGTCATGGAGAACCACGGCCACAGCGCGATGATTGTCGACCACGACGTCTACTTCGTCGACCTGGTGGCGGACAGCATCATGGTCTTCGAAGGCCAATCGTCCGTGCGAGG
This sequence comes from Methanobacteriota archaeon, assembly GCA_043799545.1. Classification (GTDB taxonomy): domain Archaea; phylum Thermoplasmatota; class Thermoplasmata; order SG8-5; family DAIRED01; genus DAIRED01. Next base: position 10,578 of record JAZDNO010000031.1, read on the forward strand.
CGAGAGCCACGGCCCCTTCCCGATGAAGGAGGGTATGAACCGCTTCCTGAAGAACGTGGGCATCACGTTCCGCCGCGACCCGGACACGCACAGGCCGAGAATCAACAAGGAAGCGTCGCGCCTGGACAGGGAGCAGAAGACGAGCGGAGACTACTACTATGCCGCGTGAGTTCGTGGTATTCTCCCGCACCGGCCACACCGGACCCGAATTCAAGTCGCTTCGCGAGGGCGGTCGTCTGGATCTTGTATACCAGTCCATCCTCATGGCTCTCTTCAAATCGCACGGAATCCGCCGGGACACCGTCTTCCGCGCCTTCCTTGGAGGTCCTCCACGCCCGCCATTGGAACTAATCGTAGACGGGGGCCAGCTCCGCGATGCGAGGACCGACGAGGTCACGTGGGAGCATATCCTGCGGCACGTGCTGGACGGGCGCGAACACCCGGGCGTGTCGCTGCGAAGGAACAGCTTCCAGACGTTCCTCAAGGAGCGCCGGGGAATATTCGTCCTTGAGGAGTCTGGAGAGAGCATCAGGACTGTCGAGCTGGGCGGAAGCCCATGCTTCGTGCTCGGGGACCAGGTCGGCTTGCCGAGGAAGGAGGAGAAGTACGCCCTCCGTGCAGGGACGAAAGTATCGCTTGGCGGCACGCGCTACATGACCGCCCAGTGCATCAACATCATCAACTACACCCTCGACCTGCGCGAGGTCCCGGAGGGCTGAAATGGACCCGGTCTCGTGGCTCGTCCAGTTCGTACTGCACCTCGACACAGAGTTGCCTGACCTGATAAGCCAGTACAGGGGCTGGGTCTACGTTTTTCTCTTCCTGGTGGTGTTCTGCGAGACGGGGCTCGTCGTCTTTCCTTTCCTGCCTGGCGACTCGCTAATCTTTGCGGCGGGCGCTCTAGCGGCCACCGGTTCGTTCGACGTCTGGCTGTTGTTCGTCGTCTTCGCGAGCGCCGCCCTATTGGGTGACACTGTGAATTACTGGATCGGACATTATTTCGGTCCGAGGCTTTTCAAGCGCGAGGATTCCCGCATATTCAGGAAAGATTATCTGAACAAGGCGCACACTTTCTACGAGCGCCACGGCGCCGAGACGATAGTCCTGGCGAGGTTCGTTCCTGTCATCAGGACTTTCGCGCCGTTCGTCGCCGGCATGGGCGAGATGAACTACAGGAAGTTCATCATCTACAATGTCTCAGGGGGGATCCTCTGGGTGTCGGTATTCCTCTCGATGGGCTTCCTCGTAGGCAACCAGCCGTTCGTGCAGGACAACTTCGGCCTCGTGCTCATCGCGATGATACTGATTTCATTCGTTCCGATGGCGGTAGAGGTGTGGATGGAGTGGCGGAGGTCGAGGAAGGGAAAAGCGGAAGGCAAAGTGTGAGTTGAACGGCGCATCACTTCTTCCCTATCACGAGGATATGCTCGCTCGAGCCGACGACCGCCGGGTCGGTGCAGAGCCTCTCGTGCGTCCAGAGCCAGTTTTTTAACGTCTTCTTGTCGCCCGCGTAGCGGTTGATTCCGTGCTCGCCCCTTATTGCCAGACCCTCGAGACCGACCGACTCCACATGCCTGATGCCGTTCTCCTGAAAAAGCCTGACAACCTCTTCGTGCAGGAACAGGTGGCAGTAAATCCCGCCATGCCAGCTGAAATCGTCCCCCGTCTCCACTATGCTTCTCAGGTTGCGGGTCTTTTGCAGTTCCACCGGATAATACATCTGCATCGTTCTAATCGCGGCAAGCCTTCCGATTACGGAGGCGAATATCGGCGCACCCTTTTTGGCCACGCGCTTGAGCTCGCCCAAGGCCCTCATCCTTTTCTTCTCTCCTTCGATGTGCCCGAGCGGTCCTCCCAGGCACAGAACAGCATCGAAACTCTCGTCGTCGAACATCGAGAGGTCGGAGATTGAACCTTCGTGCACGCCTTTAATTTTCTTCTGGACGCGCTCCTTTTTTATCTCCTTTCGGGCTATGTCCAGCAGCTCTTTCGTCAAATCGAACAGGACGACGTCGTAGCCAAGTTTTGCCAGTTCAATCGAGTATCGGCCTGGGCCGCAGCCGGCGTCGAGCACCAGCCCTCCCTTCGGCAGGTATTTTTTCAGGTAGCTCATCGTAGTGTCGAACTCAAGCCTGTGGAATGCGTCTTTCTGCAAACGTAGCCACTCCTTCTGCGGGTTGGCCGCATAGGATTCCATTGTACGCTTCTCGACGCTCGCCATCGGGCGCTCGAATGCGCTAGTTGTATTATAGTTTGGCGGAACCCCGCGGCTCCTACGGGTATATCACCGTCGCCGGCGGGTTCGGTATACCGTAATCGGCCGGGTTCGGCCGGCTGTAGATGAACTGGTATGTGTTCGACCATGAGGCGTCCGAGGACGAGAAAGAATCGGAATTGTACGAGTTCGCGCTGCTGGCGTATCCTCCGACAGTGGCTTCCTCCCAAATCTCGACGCCTGTTTGTTCGTTCTTGAACGCCAGATATTTGATGTGGACGCTCCATGTTATCGGTTGCACCTCTTCAGTGTTCGAGTCGTGGTCGGCATAGTAATGGATGCGGATTTCATATGTTCCGTAGAGGTCGGCCGAGTTTGGCAGCGCCATCCCTTCGGTCGCGTAGTAGTGCTCCGGCCCGTACCCGCGCGTGTTGTCGAAGTCCAGATAGGGGCTGTTCGCATCGTACCCTTTATTCTGGTAGTAAATGTGCCTGCCTTCGACCCCGTCGATTGTAGGCTCAAGAACGTGGAGGTCCACGTCGCTGTCGGACTGGCCCCAGGCCATGGTGATTGTTAGGGCCGCCGGCGAAGCGGTGCATTTGACCTGGTCGCGCAGGAACCCCGCCCATTTCGACAGCGTGTTCGCATCGGTCGCGAGGATGATGATGTCGTTCGTTCCGGTGAAAAGCGGGATGACCTGGGAGAAAGCCCCGTTGGACACGGGAGTTTCAAACTTCTGGCCGCTGACGAATATCAGCGTCGAGGTCACGGCCTGCTGGCCGCCCGATATCGTTCCAGAGAGGGTGATTTTATTTTCAGCGGTGTCGCGCACATCGTCCGAGTCCGTATCCTCCGGTGTGGTGCCAGTGGGAGTGCTGGTCGGGTCGGTCAGCTCCACTTTGGGGAAGATGGAGTCGTCGGCGAACTTCTTCTCGGCTGAATCGTAGAGGCCCTTGAAGGCGCTGTCGGGCGTGAAGACCTTGTCGCCCGCGTGGAAGAACCAGTTAAATTTCAATGGCGTGAATCCAGCCGCCAGACCCGATTCGTAAATCTGTGTGAAACCGCTCGTGTAGTTGAAAGGTATCTGTTTACGCACTGTTCCCGATGCGGAGCCCGGATCGTTGGGGTCGTAGGTGTCGAACGCCCCGTTGCTGTACTTGTACGCCAGTATCGCATGCGAGCCAGGGTTCCAGGTCCCGTTCCTATATTGCAGGTAGAGGCCTATCACCTGCGGCTCCCCGCTGACAATCATGCCGTGGATGAGGCTGATTCCCGCGGTTCGAGAGGGAGAGTTTATCCTCGTCATCTCAGGGATGTTGAGCTTCCACGTGGCATCTAAGGACGCCCTCGAAGCAAGCTGTATTGCGGTAGCGTCGTCGCGCCACTCAGACTGGTCGCCCTCTCGGTACTTGTCGTAGAGGTCCGCGCCGGATACCGGCTTCTGCCACCTGTAGTACCATTTCGCGAAGGCGGACATCCCGAGGCAGTTTCCGCCTGCGGTCAGGTACGAGCCCTGGTTGGGGATGAAGAATCCATCAGATTCCGGGCGGAATCCGGTATCGTAGCCGACGCTGATGTTCTGCCCCTCGAAGTAGTCCATGACGGCTTCGATCGCCGTGAAGTTGGAGAACGTGCTTATGGCGAACGAGATTGTGTTGGCCGTCAGATCCTGGTTTATGAATCCCGTGGCGCTGAGGCTCTGGGTGAGGGCGTCGTAGCGGTAGAATCTGACGTTGTTCTCGTTCGTGACGAGCGCCGGGTCGTAAGGCATCGTTACCAGCGCAGGCGTGTCGAGGACGTGGAACTTGTTCCAGAGCTGCGAGCCCGTCGCCTCGATCTGGATCATCTTGCTGACGATTTTGGTGCCGTCCGGGAGGCCGGACACCTGGTTGATGTCCGCATACCTCACCGCATAGGAAATCGCCTCATTCGTAGCGCCACTGGGAATATCGAGCCTGAAGCCGTTCAGCGGATTCGCCGCGCTAGCGACCGAGAGGCTGCCTCCCGCCGCTCCTATGGCTTGAGAGACGGCCGAGGTGAAAGTCCCTGGAGTGAGGATGTTGCTGCCGGGCTCGACGGTCTGGGAGCCATCGTCGCCGCCGTCATCCCCGCCATCCGGCGTGCCGGTGCCAAAAAGCAGGACTGCCCCGACGCCTGCGATGACGATTATCGCCACTACTGCGATCACCGCTATCACGAGGAAGGTGGAAGGACCGCCTCCTGACGAGGGACGAGGGTGCGTCGCCGGCTGCTGCGGGGGCGGATAATACTGCGGTTGCGGATAGGGCTGGCTCGGTTGCTGGTACGTCTGTTGCTGCTGATGGGGAGCCTGCTGGTAACCCAGGTCGGGCTGCTGCTGTTGCTGATACGATGGCTGAGGCTGTTGATATGCAGGTTGCTGGTATGATGGCTGCGATTGTTGGTAGGATGCCTGGCCAGACTGTACAATCTGCGTTCCGCATTTCGGGCAAAAAACCGTCTCACTCCATGCACCGCAATTCTGGCAGGTCGCCATAATTTCACCAAAGGGCAAAAATGCGGAGATGTATTAAAAAGTATGGCCGAAAATTTCAGAATGGTAGTAAGTATGATTTCGATAGAACAATAACAAATTCATCACAACGAGATTGAGGTCAGGAGGTGATTACTCGTTGTGGAGACGGACTGACTCCCCGATGGGTAATTGACGAAAACCGTCAGTCCTATCCATTCCCCTCTGTCACAATCGAAATTCAAACGTTCCTGCATTCGCAGAAAATAGTCCGAGCGAGCAGGCTGACCCGAGGCTTTTGGGATACCTACAACTTTTCCCCGCAGGGTCAGCCAGCGCAGCGAGGAAGGAAAAGGGGTAGCGGGGAATGGATTTGAACCATTGGTCTACGGGTTATGAGCCCGTCGGGATTTTAGGCCCCTGGCCTTAAGCCAAACCGGAGGAATTCCGGTTAGGGTTTCCTAGCTACCCCACCCCGCTACAGAGTGGTCCCAGCAACCGCCTGGGGAATGGTAGAGAGGGGCGCGCTCTTATAAAGGTTGCGCAAATGCGAAAAACGTTTATCCAGGCAAGGGTTTTCAGGTCGGATGTGCGGGGAGATGGTAAAGGCAGGCTATCAGGACGGCGACCGCCTCGACCGCTCGAAGCGGCTGAGCTGGTTCGATTCCGATGCGCTGGCGAATGCGCGAGTCCTGGTCGTCGGAGCCGGGGCGATTGGAAACGAAACCGCAAAGAATCTCGTCCTGGCCGGATTCAAGAAAATAACGCTCGTCGACATGGATCATATCGTCCTCTCGAACCTCAACCGCTGCCTCTTCTTCTCGGAGGCGGACGCGGGCGGAAAAAGGCTCAAGGTGGATGTCGTGGCCGAAGGGATGCGGCGGCTGGACACCGGGGTCGCCGTTGAAACGCGTTCGAAGCCCGTGCAGGAAATGCCGGACGATTTCATCCCCGGCCATGATCTGGTACTAGGATGCCTGGACAACCTCGCGGCGAGGCTCTACATAAACTCCCGAGCATACGCGGCGGGGATCCCGTACGTCGACGCTGGCACCGACGGCTTCGTCGGAAAGGTGATGATGGTTATCCCGCCAGAAGGCGCGTGCCTGGAGTGCGGCGCGAACCGCTCCCACGCGAAAATCGTGCAGCAGAGGTTCGGCTGCACGGGTTCGGACGTCACGTTCTTCGCTCCCAAGCTGGCCGCGGAGATAACGACCACAAGCGTCGTCTCGGCAATCCAGGTCAGGGAGGCGATGAAGCTGGTATGCGGAAAAAGGGAGCTGGCGATTAAGAACGTCGCCTACTACGACGGAAACCGCAACGTCTTCGAGGAGCTGGAGGTTCAGATGAATCCGGATTGTCCGAACCACCTTGCGAGGCGCGGATGACCCCGGGCTCATCTTCCATCTGTCTAGGCCTTTCCATCCCTGATGACGCGAATTACCTCTAGCGAAAAGTCGCACGATTCGCAGGAGTGGGTCAGGCTACCGAGCGACACGATGTCCGCCCAGGCCGCATAGTCGGGGGCGTTCTCCTCTGTTATTCCGCCAGAAGCCTCGATTTCGGTGCCCGGCGCCAGCTTTCGTACCGCCGCAGCGATGCGCCCCCCCTCTTCAGGCGAGGCGTTGTCTATCATTATCACGTCCACGCCTATCCCGGCTGCTGCCACGGCCTCTTCCTCGCTAGTGACCTCGACCTCGACGCGCAGTCCCGCGGGCGCGCCCGCCTTGACGCGTCTCACCGCCTCGGCGACCCCCCCGGCGAGCTGGATGTGATTGTCCTTGACAAGGATCATGTCGTAGAGCCCGCTCCTGTGGGGCCAGCCTCCCCCCAGGACGACGGCGCGCTTCTCGAACCTGCGGAAACCCGGCGTCGTCTTCCGCGTCGCGGCGACCCTGACCTTCGGGTTCACGGCCCGGCACGCCTCCACCAGCATCCGCGTCTTGGTCGCGATGCCGCTCATCCTCATCACTATGTTGAGGGCCGTGCGCTCCCCGGAAAGGACGGCCTGGGCGCTCCCTTCCACCTCCAGAGCTGGCGTGCCGGCGTCAAGCCAATCGCCGTCCTTGGCAAGGGGGTTGACTTTCGCACCCAGCCTGGCAAAAACCTCCGCGGTCTCCGCGAGCCCCGCGGCGACGCAGCGCTCCTTGCAGAGCATCCTGGCGTACAGCCTCTCGTTCCTGGATATCGATGCGGTCGTCACGTCTCCAGCGCCCAAGTCCTCTTCCAGGAATCGGTCGATGTCGTCCATCGTCCACCGCTACGCCAAATCGGGTAATAAACCTTCCCCGCGAAGGGCGAGTTTGGTGTGCATCGCGGGTATCTCGTAGCAGGGCATTTATAGACCTATGTGCATGATTGTCGTGCGCGTTTCGCGCGGAGGCATTACGTGGGCACTAGCATAGAGAAGTATGGACTGGACAGGCTGCACCGGAAGGGCCTGGAGCTTTCTTTCAAATGCCCCAGGTGCAACAGCGCCAGGCTGTGGATGAAGCACAGGGAGGATTTGGATTTTTGGCACGGCGTCGTTTGCCCCAAGTGCGGCACCAAAATTATCCTGGATTCTCTGACCCTGGTCGTGATGAACGAGGGTGCGTGCGCCCAGGCGGAGGCCGGCTCGGTGAAGGATCAGGTCCACGCCTAGCGACAGGGTAAAATACGGAGTTGGCTCTCGCCCAGCCGTGAGGCTCTGCTTCGAGACTTCCGGAGAGCATCCGACGCTTCCTGGTGCAGAGATAGCGGCCACGGTGGGGGCAGTCGCGGGAAGGAAACCTTCTGTCACATCGGACGGCCTGGCGATATTCGCTTCGTGCCCTGCGCGAGCGTCCGCGGGCGTGGTTTCGAGGCTTGCCCTCTGCCATTCGGTTTCCGAGGTTTTGGGGGAGGGCGTTACCGTTGCCGGCGCTGGCGGAATCGCCCCGCTGAAAGATATCTCCGGAAAATCCGTGAAGGTGCGCGCCACCATCGTATCCGGCGGATGGACCAAAGCACAGCAAGGGGCTGCGGAGCGGAAGGTCGGAGCCGTGCTTGCAAAGCGAAACGACATCGACCTGCGCGACCCGGAGATCGAGGTGCGGATCGTTCTCGGCTCCATGGCCAGAGTGTGCCGGTTAATTGGAAAAATCGACAGAAAGGGATTCGAGGCGCGCAAGGGCGAGAACCGACCGTTCTTCTCACCCATATCGCTGCATCCGAAGTACGCGAGAGCGCTGGTCAACCTCTCGGGGGTGAGGCCGGGCGGGCGCTTGCTCGACCCTTTTTGCGGGACGGGCGGGATACTCATCGAGGCGTCGCTCGCGGGCGCGAAGCCCATGGGGAGCGACCTCGACCCCGGAATGGTTGATGGCTCGGCGAGCAACATGGCGCACTTCGGACTGAAACCCGCGAGACTGGAGAAATGCGACGTTTCGGGGATAACGGGGTTTTTCGGCCAGGTGGGCGCGGTCGCTACCGACCCGCCGTACGGCAGGGCGTCGTCAACGGGGAAGGAGAAGCCAGGTCTGCTGCACAGGCGCATGCTGCTCGCCATCCGAGACGTTCTGGTTCCGGGAGGGCGCGCGGCCATTGTGCTACCCGATACCTCGGTCTTGAAGCATCTTCCGGACGGGCTCCGCATGGCGGAGAGCCATCCGTTGAGGGTCCACCGCTCGCTCGTAAGGCACTTCGTGGTCCTGCGAAAAGATGGCTAGCTGGATACGAGCCCGAAGTTCACAGCGTTCTCGTCCCTTATGCTTCCGCCCGAATCGCTCTTGGCCTGGCCCGTGAGCTGCACGTGCTCCGTTCCCGCAAAGCCTGGGGGAATGATGAAAGTCACGTTTACCGTGGCGTAATCGCCGCTGTTCAGCCCCAATGTGGCTGTCTCGTTCGTCCCCTCGGGTTCAGACGAGCTGACGAGAACGTTCCAGCCCTGCGTCAGCATCGTCCTGTTGAGCGACGCCGTCACGTTCACGCTGAGCCAAGTATTGCCGGTGTTCACCACCGCCATGGTATAAGTGGATTTGCTGGCCGTCGACTGCGCGCTCAGGTTGACGGCCGCGTTTCTCAGGATGACGACGTTGTCCGCATCGGGCGCCAGGTTGTCCGTGAACTCGAACCCGTACTCGCTCTGTATCTCTCCCATTGGGACAGGGACGAAACATAGCACCAGCACGACGGCCAGAGCCGCGCCGACGTACTTGCGCGAGTCGCCCAGCCTCGTCACGTCGTTCAGCGGCGGCGGGTGCCTGATGCCCATGAAGAAGATGAGCACCGCGAAGATGAGCCAGCCGAAGTAGAGGAAGATGCCCAGGAAGACGAGCAACCCCATCGCGGCGTAGCTGGCCCATTTGGCGCTCGAACCGAGGAGCGCGCGGGCGATGTGGCCGCCGTCCAGCTGCCCGGCTGGAAGGAGGTTTATGGCCGTGACGAACAGCCCGACCCAGCCTGCGAAGGCGAGGGGATGGATGACCCGGTTGCCAGGTATCGGTGCGAACGCCATCAGCGCCTCGTAAAATACCGACGGCCCGATGAATGTGCTCCCGCCGGAGTTTACTATCTCGTTACCAGAGCCAGCGCCCGTCAGTGCCAGCCCCGCCATAGTCATCGGTATGGCCAGCAGGAAGCTGGCTATCGGGCCGGCCGCGCCGATGTCCAACAGCGCCTTGCGGCTCGGTATCGGCTCCCGGATGCTGATGAACGCCCCGAACGTGCCCAGGGGCGGAAAGCTCGGGATGAAGAATGGCATCGAGGCCGCGACCCCGTGGCGCTTGGCGGCGTAGTAATGGCTCAGCTCGTGTGCGCCGAGAATCACCAGAAGAGGGAGCGCGAACGTCAGGAACCCCATCATGAGGATTTCCGACGCCCAGACCGAGCCGGTAGCGCCCGTGTAACCGTACCAGAGAGAAGCGCCGGCGATTATCGTCGTCGCCACGGTGACGAAGAAGAATATGACGTTCACCCATGCGCCGGTGGGCTTCAAGGGCGGAGTGCGCACGACGTGGACCTGGTGCTCGCCTCGTTCGTATGTCAGTATCGGCACGTAGTTGTGGAGGCGCATCTCCTTGCGCAGGTTGTCGAAGTCCTGCTCCAGCCTCTGGGGGTCCACGTTGCACGAGAGCGAGACGGTGTCGTAGGTGACCCTTGTCTCGTAAATCGGGAAGTGCTTGCCCACCAGCCCCCTGATGAACTCGATGTCCGCGGGGTACTGCGTCGGCTCCTGGGGCGGGGTGTACGGGCCAGCCATTGACATGGTATTCGCGCGGTTGTAGATAAGGGTTGCCGATGAAAATCTACTTGACTTGAGCTCTCAGCGCATCCATAAACTTATCCGCCTGCTCCCTGGAGCCGCAGACGAACTGGGCGAAGTCCGGGCGCCCGCCGCCCTTCATGCCCAGCGGCGCCGCGGCGGCCTTCCCCAGCTCCCCTGCGCTGAGCGCCTTGTCCGAGCTGGATACGAATATCGTGGGGGCGTCGTCCCCCGATGCAACGGCCGCGAATTTGACCGCTTTGTCGAGGGACAACTCTTTCGAGACTTCCTGCGCCAGCGTCCTCGGTTGTTCTAAGGCTTTGAACACGAATCCGTCCTTGGCGGATGCCGCCAATTTTGCAGCGATTTCCTTCGCCCCTACCCTCTCCGCTTTAATCTGCCCCTTGCGCAGCGCCTTCAACTCCTCGCCCATGCGCTTGACGCTAGCATGAACCTCGTTCGGGCGCACTCCTAGCTCGTCGGCGGCGTCTGACAGCGCCTTCTCGCCCTTGCGCACGTGGTCGTAGGCGGTCTTGCCCGCAACGAACTCGATTCGCACGACGCCGTCCTGGATGCGCTTGACCCCTATCAGTTTGATGAGCCCGACCTCGCCCGTGCGCTCGCAGTGCGTGCCCGCGCAGGCCTCGACGTCCTCGCCCAGGATGTTCACGACCCTGATGTCCCTGCCGGGCACGGCACCGCCCTGGTAGAGCCTGAAGCCGTGCTTTCCCTCGGCCTCGGAGCGAATCATAAAATGGGAGTCTATCTCGATGTCGTCGAGCACGATGCGGTTCGCGACCTCCTCGATTTTCAAAACCTCGTCGCGGGTTATGGACTGGTAGTGCGTGATGTCCAAACGTCCGGACTCTAAATCCTTGTGCGCCCCGGCCTGCCAGACGTGGTTGCCCAGCACCTGGCGCGCCGCGGCGTTGACGATGTGCGCCGCCGTGTGGTGGCGCATGAGCTGCCTGCGCCTGGGCCAGTCTATCTTGCACCTCACTTTCGCTCCAACGACCAGTTTGGATGAGGCCTTGGCCAACTCGTGCACGACGACCGTGCCGACCTTGCGGACGTGAGTGACGGGCACGCCTGAAATATCCCCCAAATCGGAAATCTGGCCTCCGCCCTCGGGGTAGAAATAGGTCTTGTCCAGCACGACCGCGTTGCCGAATACCGTGAGCACGTTCGCCATGAACGTCTTCTTGTAAGGGTCCTGGTAGAACAGAAGCTCGGTCGGTGGCGCGTCGATGCGCGTCTCCTCGCCGGCCGCGGCCTCCTTCTCCGGTTTGATGTGCCTCTCCGCCACGCGCTTGTAGAAATCGTCCGGTATCGTCACCTGGCTCTTCGTGAACTCCCTCACAATCTCCGGGTTGAGACCGTGCGTGTCGTACAAGTCGACGAGAGTCTCCAGGTCGAACGGCTTTCCGCCCAGCCTGGATTCGATCTGGCCCACGAGCGCCTTCCCCTTGGAGAGGGTCTCCCGGTACTTTTCCTCCTCGACGGAGACTATGCGCAAGATTCCGTCGCGATTCTCGGCCAGCTCCGGGAAGTGGGGCGCGTAATACGCTATGTGCTCGGCGACAATATCGGCGAGCGGGAGGCTTAGTTTCAGAGCTGAAATGGAGCGCAGCGCCCGGCGCACCAGCATCCTTGCGAAATAGCCGGCCTTGACGTTCGACGGCATCACGCCGTCGTTGAGGAGGAACATGAGCGCCCGCGAGTGGTCGCATGCGATGTAGATGTTCTCCATCGGCGTCGTCTCGACCAACAGTTTGTCGAGCGGGATTCCAAGCCGGTCGGCGACCTTCTGCCTGATTGTGCGCAAATCCGCAGCGGTGTCGATGTTGAGCATTCCGGAGACCTTCGAGAACTCGGAGAGGATGTCCTTGTCGCCTACGAATCCCGTCTCCTTCTTCACGCGGGCCAGTGTGGGACCGAAGCACGCCTCGTACGCTGAGGACGAGCCCTGGGACATCCAGGTGAAGCGCTCCAGCCCGTAACCGGTGTCAACGACCTTCATGGGCAGCGGGACCTTGCCCTTGTCCGTCTCGGCGTACTGCATGAAGACCAGCGTCGCAAGCTCAACACCGTCGACTATGACCTCGAAGCAAGGACCGGAATTTCCGCCGCCGACCCAATCCGCCTCGATGTAAGTGATGTGCTCCGGACCGACGCCCAGCTCCCTCAGCAAGCCGTGGCAGAGTTCAACGGTGCGGTCCTTGAAGTAAATCTGCTCTTCAGGAGTGTTGAAAGCGTGATGGGCTATCATCTCGAACATCGTGAAGTGGCTTCCAGTGCGCCCGACGTTGTCTATGTCGTTGAACCTCGCGCAGGTCTGGGAAATGGTCAGGGGGTTGGCCGGAGGTTTTATCGTCCCGTTCAGGACCCACGGCTGGAAGTCGTAGATGGATGCCTGGGTGAAGAAGACGTCGTCCCGCCATCGGGCGGTGATGGGATACCTGGCAATCCTGGTGTGGCCGTTGCGCTCAAAGTACGAGAGGTACGCCTCGCGCATCTGGTGGATGTCCAGCGCTTTGGCGAAAGGGGATTTTCCCAGGAACTGGTACGGCTCGCACGGGGACTCGTTGCAGGTTTCCAATCCTCCCTGGGTCCAGAACTGCTTGCCGCACTTCGGGCAGCGCCTGCGCTGGAAGCCTCCCGCGTGGAAGAACTCCAGGTCGTACTCGGAAGCGTCAGTCATGCTTGGCCGTGGCATCAAAGAGGGGGTTAATAAAAGTACTGAGCCCAAGCGCTACTTCTTATTGTCCGGGTGGCTGGAGCAATGCGGGGCGTGCTCCTCCTGGCGGCCGCACGGACAGCCCTCGCCCAGCGTGACGTGAAGCTCTGGCTCTGGTTTTTTCTTGCCCGCCACAGATGCGATGATGGCGATGCCAAGGATTCCGACGACGACTGCGAGGGACATGAGTATCGGCACCTCGTAAATCGGCATCCAAGTTATTCCCAGCACCGGTGGTCCCGCGAGAATCATCTTAATCCCTATGAATGCCAGCACGACGACGAGCGCCGGTTTGAGGTACTTGAAAGACTGGAGCCCGCCGGCGACCACGAAGTAGAGGGCTCTCAAGCCCAAAATCGCAAAGACGTTCGACGTGTACACGATGAAAGTGTCCGAGGTTATGCCCAGCACTGCCGGGACCGAATCGATGGCGAACAACACGTCAGTCAACTCGACCATCGCCAGGCAGAGGAGCAGGCAAGTGCCCAGGCGCCTTCCGTTCACCTTGTGGAAGAACTTGCCGTCGTGCGCGTCCTCCGAGAACGGAAGTATGCGTTTCATGAACTTGTACAGACGGGACTCGGACGGGTCGAACTCATGGTCCCCCATCGCTGCCATCTTGATTGCTGTATATATCAGGAGGCCGCCGAAGAAATACAGAACCGGCTCGTAGGCGTGGATGGCGGCCGTGCCTGCGAATATGAAGATGCCCCTCATGACGAGCGCGCCCATGATTCCCCAGAAGAGGACATGGTGCTGGTCCTTCGATTTCACTCCGAAAAAGGAGAACAGGATGACGAAGACGAAGAGATTGTCCACCGACAGCATCTTCTCCAGGACGTAACCGGTCAGGTAAGCCGCGACGGCATCGGTCCGGTTTAACCCGTCCCCTGTTGCGGTCGCGGGATATTCGAGCCAAATGACGATTGAGAACGAAATCCCGATTGCAATCCAGAAGACGGTCCACTTCACAGCCTCCTTCATGTGGATTGTGTGCGCCTTTCGCTGGAAGACCCCCAGGTCCAGGGCCAGAAGGATGGCTATGAGCGCGAAGAAACCGGCCCACATCAAAGTCTGGCTTATCATCGGTTAGCCTGTCCCGACAAAGCGGACTCACATATTAAGCATTATGTCAGGATGTCCCCGAGTTTCCCCTGTTCCTGCGCGGTTTTTATCTCGCGCGCTATGCGCCTGCCCGTGGTGAGTCCCGGCTCCATGAACTCGCTGTAGGGTGAGCCTGGAACGTTCACGTTCGTGCCTGCCACTATCCGCGCGGATATCTCGAAGCAGACGAACTCCAGCTTGTCGTTGACGATGGTCTCCAGGCAGAACGGCCCCCACAAGCCTCCGAAGAGTTCGTACGCCTTCTCGACGGTGCGCTCTCCCATGTCGAAAACCTTCGGCAACAGCGACTCCCTCAGGACGACCGGCACGTTGCCCGTCACGACGAAGGACGGATATATGTCGAGGCGTTTGAGCTCCTCCTGCCCGCCTAGCTTGTACATCTCGTCCGCGTTCGATTCGTCCCGGCGGTCGGCGCCCATGAGTTCCAGCGAGCCGTTGGGAAGAGCGTATCCCCCCTTCTGGAGAGGCGAGAAGAAGTAGTGGAGATAGTACCTCGTTCCGAGGATGTACTCCTGGATGTTGTACTTCTGGGAGAGGTCGATGCCCAGCTTGAAGTCGTGGTAGTCCTTGGCTATGAAGAACCCCCTCCCGCCCTTGGCCCCGTGGTACTTCACCATCACCGGGCGGTTGATCTTCTCGGGGCTGTCTATGAGCTCCGGCATGTTCACGCCTGCGGAGGAGAGCCACGCCCTCTGCTTCACCCTGTCCGATTCCCAGTCCAGCACCGCGCGGTTGCCGAAGTTGGGCAGGTCGAGGTCCGTGAAGCGCTCGGCGCCCAGGTACTCGACGAACGAGCCAGTCGGGACTATCACCACGCCCCTGTCCAGTAGCTCCGGCGCCCTGTCGATTATCTCGTCGTACGATTTGACCGAGAAGAATTCGTCAGGCTTCGCCAGCGGGAAAGCGTCGTAGAACCTCGGAGGCTTGCCGATGCAGATGCCCAGGGTCTTGAACCCCTCCGCGCGCGCCCCGTGGAAAATCTGGAGGCTGGAATGGGAGCAGACGGTCGCAATCGTGAGCTCCTTCTCAGAATATTCCTGCAGGTGCTTCGCGATGCGCCCCTTGGGAACCATAGCCTTGGATAGAGGCCGGGTAATTAAATTTTTCGTTCGGCAAACTTTATGCGGTCTCTCGCCCTCAACGACATCCAGACTATCATCAGCATCACGGGTATCTCAATCAGCGGTCCCACGACCGTCGAGACAGCGACCATCGGCATCGTGGCGAAGGCGGTGAGCGCTATCGCGATTGCCAGTTCGAAGTTCCTGCCAGTGCAGTGGAATCCCATGGTGGACGCGTCTTCGTAATTGTAGCCGAAGCGCCTGCACGTGTAGAACACCAGGTTGTACAGCAGAAAGAAGAACAAAACGACTGGAATCGCCATCTGCCACACCAGGTTGGGATTGTCCAGTATGACGCCGCCTTTCAGGGAGAACATCACCACCATCGTGAAAAGCAGAGCGATGAGCTGCATCGCGCCGAATTTCGGCAGCAATTTTTCCTTCAGCCAGACCTCTCCCTTGGTCTTGATAAAATAGTTCCTGGTCAAGACCCCCAGCATCAGCGGCAGCCCGAGGTACAGGAGCACGCTCTGGCCAATGAGTATGATGTCTATCGCGATGTACGCCCCGACCAGCAGGGCGATGTAGAACGGGGTCGTTATAACCTGGATTATCGAATTCCAAGCCATCAGGACTATTCCGAGGGGGCCATTTCCCTTCGCCAGGTCTGTCCACACCAGCACCATCGCGATGCACGGCGCTACGCCTAGGAGTATGAGTCCGGTCCAGAGGTATCGCGCCGCTTCTGGTGTTATCATACCGAGGTCCTGTAGAATCACCTCGAAGAAGATGTATCCCAGAGCGAACAGCAGGAACGGGTTGACGCAGTAGTTGAAGAACACAATTATACCGACCTGTTTCTTGCTTTTCATCGCTGCCTTCAGCTCGCCAAGCTCTATCTTCGTCATCGCAGGGTAAATCATCAGGAATAACCCGATGGGGATGCCAAACTCCAGATGCTCGCTGAAATTTGGGAAGTACTTACCCATCAATAGACCTATCGCGATGCACAGAGCGACCCACACCGCCAACAGCTTCTCGATCCAGCCCAGCTTCCCGGCTTCATTCTCTCCCATATCTATCACGCTCCATTACCTGGGTGCGACTTCCTCAACCTCTTGAGCTCGCCGGCCAGCCACGCCAGCGTCGGGAACGATATCGCCCCCTCGGGGCAGTTGTTCGCGCAGCCGGTACACCCTACGACGCAGTTGTGCGGCCTGGCGACGACGGGCTTTCCGTCCCAGTCGTACGTGTCGTGGGGGCAGTTCTCGGCACAGGTCTTGCATTTCGAGCACTTGTCCAAATCAACGGTGGGGAACCAGCCTATCTCGTCGCGCGGGATGCCCTTGTACGTCCCGCCCGTCACCCTTTCACCCTGGCCTTGTTGATTAGCGCCACAACGTCTTGCACGGTGAGCGTCTTGCCAGCCGCCACGACCTTTCCGTCGATTGCCAGGGCGGGCGTGGACATTATCCCCTTCTCGACCATCTCGTTTATGTCCGTCACCTTGACCACCTCCGCCTGGACGTTCATCTGCTTCACTGCCTCGCGCACGCTCATCTCCAGGCTGACGCACTTGGCGCAGCCGACACCGAACACCTCGATTTTCATGTTTTCACCTCTCACCCGACCATCCAACCGAATATCAACCCTGCGACCGTGCAAAGAACGGCTACCATCCCGACGTAAACGAGGGTCTTTTTCGAGCCCATGACCTGCCTTATCACAAGCATACTCTGCAGCGAGAGCTCCGGGTCCGCGAGCAGGTAAGCCAGCAAAGGCCCGCGCGCCATCCCCAGGTCGAGGAACATCCGCGCGATTGGGACCTCGACGAGCGTCGGGAAGTACATGAAGACGCCGAACATGACTGCGATGAGGTTTGCTGACAGGGTGTTGCCGCCAACGTACTCGGCGACCAGATCCTCGGGGATGAGCGCCCCGACGATGCCGGCGGCGAAGACACCGACCAGCAGGAGCGGTAAAATCATCTTCGTGAAGAACCATGTCTCGCGCATCCAGGCTTTGTTCTCGTCGCTCGTGTTGGTCTTCAGCGCCCAGTAGGCGGCGATTCCCGCGACGACAATGGCCGCCGGGAGCTGGAAGAATAGGAGTGACTGCCACGCGTCCCACCCGAAGAAGTACCCGACTGGCGCGGTCCCCGCGAGGAGCACACCAATCAGGAGGGCGAACAGAACGGCGACCTTGCGCTTTGCCAGCCTGCCGAAGAACGTGACATCCGGAGCGGTGGTCGGGGCGGGGATGGGTTCGGTGATCTTCGATTCGCTTGGCGAAGGGGCGGCGGCATCGATCTTCCCCTTCCGCTTGTCGGCGCGCTCGAATATCAGCCCCATCAACAACCCTATGAGCATGCCGAAAAGGATGGCCAATATTCCTCGCGCCGCGGCGATGTCCCAGCCGATGAGGCTGCCCGTGTACGTTATCGCGAGGATGTTTATCGCCGGGCCCGTGAAAAGGAACGTCACAGCCGGGCCGAGGCCAGCGCCTTTTTTCCATATCCCCGCGAAGAGCGGAAGGATGGTGCAGGAGCAGACAGCTATGAGCAAGCCCGCAGCAGCGGCTATCGGATAGGAAATCCAGCGCGGAGTGTTCGGCCCCAGGTACTTCGTGATGGCCTCCTTGTCGAAGAGGGCCGAGAGCGCACCGGCGATGAAGAACGCCGGGACCAGGCAGAGGAGCACATGTGCCGACAGGTAGTCCAGCAGGCCCGAAAGACCCGCCCACAGTAGGTCGAGGATTGCCACAGCGTAGTCCATATTTCATCTCTAAGTATTTCTAATTTATCCGAAATGCTTCACGACTATTTAAGAGTTGCTCCTTCGTGGTTGGTAGTTGCGTGTTCCCCACAGGAAGTTTTATTTACCTTTGTGCAGATATGGTGCTGATATTTCAATAATTGTTGACATTCCACGGAAGGGCGCACATGGCGAAAGCGATGAAATCGGGCTGCGGGAACGGCAGGACGCCGGCGAGGCCGAAGAAGCTGAACATCGACGAGGCGAGAATAGGGCGGTACGGCAAATTGTACGACGCGCTCTCCGACCCGCTCAGGCTGAGGATTCTCTCCATCCTTTCCGTCCAGTCGCTCTGCGTCTGCGTGATAAAGGAGATAGTGGTCGTGCCCGACTCCAAGCTGTCATACCATCTCTCGATACTCAAGGGCGCGGGGCTGGTCAGCAGCAGGCGCGACGGCAACTGGATAATGTACAGCCTGACGAAGACCGGTAGGAAGTACGCGAGCGAGCTCCAGTCCGGGAAGGGTGACTGAGTGTCCAGGAAGGCGCGGGCGAAGGGGGACGGTAAGAAGGAACTGCTCGCAAAGGGCTACGTCGAGTGCTTCTACTGCAACAAGCCGGTAAAGCCAAGTGCGCTCCGCTGTCCGAGCTGCGGCAAGATATTCTCGTCCGGGAAGAAGCTGGCGGCGATAATCGTCGCGGCGCTCGTCATGGCGTCGGCGACGGCCTACGTCTATCTCGACGATGCCGGGCACGAGCCGGGAACTCCTGACGTCGTCTTCCCCTCCGTTCAGTCGAACTCGCCCATCGGCAGCGCTGTGGCGACGAGCAGCGCCATCACGGTCACGTTCACGAGGGACATGGTCGCGTCGGCCGTCCAGTCGGCGTTCTCCACGTCGCCCTCGACATCCGGCGCGTTTTCGTGGAGCGGGAGGACGATGACCTACGTTCCGTACCAGGCGCTCGCCCAGGGGTCGACATACCGTGTGACCGTAGGCAGCGGCGCCAGGTGCGTGTGCGGGAACCCGCTCGACTGCGGCATTTACGCCTGGTCCTTCACGACGGTCGGCGGAACGGCGACGGACGTCAGGCGCGATGTTGGCACGGGCGACGACGACTTCTGGACCGCATACCCATCGTCCCACCTGCACGCCGGAACGACCGTGAACCATCCGCAGTGGGTCAGGACGGCCGTGGCATCGAAGCCCATATTCATCCTCACGCACAGCGAGGGCTGCGCCCCCTGCATCACCATGACTGACATATACAACAATGTGAAAGCGAAGTACGGCTCGCAACTGGCATTCTACGACCTCATCTCCGGCACGAGCGAGCCGCAGGCCAACGAGACCTTCGCGGCCTACGACCCGAACGACTCGCAGCATTACGTGCCCCTACCAATCGTGTTGTCTAAGGGACCGGGCGGCGAGATTATTTGGCACAGTTGGGAGGGGGTCGTTTACCAGCCTGAACTGGAAGGATGGCTTAACGATGCGCTATCTTACCACGCAGAGTCCGGTCTGGTGGGTTGATGGTCGAGAAATCGAAAGTTGCGTCCCTTGTGGTCGTCGTCATCGTCGCCTTGGCAACAATCGCAGCTTCATTCGTCGCTTTCGACCGCTTCGGCAATAACGTTTCAGGACAGATAGAGCCCACTCGCGATTTCACGGCGATGGACCACCTCAACCGCACGTTCTCGCTGTCCGATTTCAGGGGGGACGTGACCATCCTCCACATCACCCAGATTGAGAACCCCGTCTGCATCGAGTGCGAGATGCACATACGGGACCAGATTCAGGAGCTGGCCGTCCTGTACGGCGAAGCGAATGTGAGCATAATAACCCTCAACGTCAGGAAGAATGCATACTCCGACGACGGATGGGAACTGGTGCGCGACTGGTATGACATGAACATATCCTGGCACTGGGTCGAGGAGCGCGAACCGTACGCCATCGCCGGGCTCTACCAGAAATACTGGGACGTCGATGGGAACTTCGCCAACCCCACGCTGGTGATGGTAGACCGGGAACAGAAAGTCGTCGGCGTGTACCACATATACACTATGAGCCGCGGAGAAGTGGACGGTGTCCAGACCGCCGACTCGCTGCGAGATGATGCAAAGGCCATAGCAAATGGGGAGTGGGTCGGGTTCCAAGGCGAACTCGACGAGGGCACGACTTACGTTGGAATCTTTCTCCTGGGCATGGTGTCGAGCTTCTCGCCATGCTCCCTGTTCATGCTCTTCGCCCTGGTCTCCTTCGTCATCTCGTCTGAAAAGGATGAAGATGCGGCAGCGAAGCGCACGCCAGACTGGAAGGCGGGAATATGGATAGGGGCGGCCTTCTCGGTCGGAATGTTGCTCACCTTTGCGTTGCTGGGCGCGCTGGCGTCCTACGTCGGGATATTCATAGAGTCTTCCGCGACGTTTTCGCTTCTCGTCGGGGCGGCGCTGATAGCCCTCGGAATTAACGTCGTATGGCCGGTTAGTGATGCGCTGAAGCGATTGCTCAGACCCAGCGGAGACGATATTTGCGGTTCCGACGATGGCACGAAGAAGTTGCTGAATCGTATTGGAAAAGGAAGGAGCGGGCTGGCTGGATTGACGCTCGGGATACTTTTTACCATCGGCTGGACGCCCTGCGCCCTCGCGATGGTCCTACCCGTGCTCGTGCTGATAATGAGCGGTAAGGTCACGATTCTAACGGGGATTGCGATGATGTGCGTCTTTGCGCTGGGAAGAGCCATGGTCGTGACATCATTTTGCGCGGCCATAGGCGGGATGAAGAGCCGGATTTACACCAATTTCCTCGCTGCCGGCAAATGGATACAACCGGTCTTTGCAGCGACAATGATTGCACTGGGTGCGATATACGTGCTAAGGTTCTGGGGTATCAACCTCTGGTGACGGCACTGCCAGGCCGTAAGGGCGCGTCTTCACATGCGCCTGCTGGTAGCGGTGCGCCTGGCTGGGGTCAATGCCCGGTATGCTCGACACCGGCCCGTATCGCCCACGCCACCATCGCAGCCTTTCTGCATTCCGCCACGTCGTGGACGCGGACAATGTCCGCGCCGTTCAAAACGGCGGCCGAGACCGCCGCCAGCGTTCCCTCCAGCCTATCGCCGGCGGGGAGGTCTAGTATCTTGCCAATGAACGCCTTCCGCGACGGCCCCACGAGGATTGGCAATCCTAGGGAGCGCAGCTCAGCCAACCGCCTCAAAATCTCCAGGTTGTGCTCCGCAGCCTTGCCGAAGCCGATGCCAGGGTCGACGATGATTCTGTCGCGGGAAATCCCCTTCGACTCGGCGTGGCGAACTCGGGCTTCCAGGTATCTGGCCACGTCTTCCACAACGTCTCCGTAGGAGGGGCTGTCCTGCATCGTGCGCGGGTTGCCGAGCATGTGCATCAGGACGACTGGGCATTTCCGCTCGGCGACTAGCCTGGCCATGGATGGCTCGCCTAAAGCGCTCACGTCGTTGACGATGGACGCGCCGGCATCCAGCGCGGCCTCGGCCACCTTGGCGTGGCGCGTGTCGATTGATATCGGAATTTTCACGGCCTTAGCCAGGCTCTCGATCACGGGAATGACGCGTTTCAGCTCGGTTTCCACTGATACAGGCTTCGCCCCTGGCCTGGTGGATTCGCCTCCGACGTCGAGGATGTCGGCGCCTTCCCGAGCCATCCCCTTCCCCTCGGAAATTGCGTTGGCCAGCTTGAAGTTCTTGCCTCCGTCGGAGAACGAGTCCGGAGTGACGTTGATGATGCCCATGATTAGAGGTTGGCGCCCGAAGTCGAGCCTACCCTTGCGCAGCTTCATCACACCAAGGGAGGAATTGGTGAAATTCCCCAAAGTAGCTTCCATCCCGTCGGCGACGATGGCCAGCTTGAACGGCTGCTGCCTCAGCTTGTGGCAGAGGCGCCTGAGCTGCGACTCGGTACCGAAGACCGCCACCTTCTCGTCGTGCTGCGAGCCGGCGATTGCGCCCCATGGCACCGCCGCTTCAGCGCCGCAGGCCAGCGCCTCCTGCTTGAGGATGTTCGCCCTCCGGGCGTCCAGGCCTTCGATTATCAAGACGCGGAAGACAGCCTTCGGCGCCATGATTTCGCAACCCTTGGGGTCGACGCCGAGGCGGAGCATCAGCTCGGAGGCTTCGCGCTGGTCCCGGACTATCCGGACGTGGGCCATCGCAAGGCCTAACCCCTTCGGAATATAAATGCGGTTCGGCGCCCGATAAATCCATATTCGCGCGCTCCTTACGCGCCCATCGTGCCTCGAAAAAAACAGCCTATTAAACGAATATGTATGAAAGAGCGGCTTCGTCAATCGGAAGAGCTGCACCGCATCATCCTGACCAATATCTCGGATTCAGTCTTTCTCACGAACGACAGAGGGGATTTCACATTCATCTGCCCCAATGTGGATAACATCTTCGGCTACAGCTTCGAGGAGATATACGCGATGAATAACATCGATGCGCTCATGGGGGCTGACGTTTTCGACCAGGCAAGTCTGGAGCGCGCGAACGAGCTGCGAAATATCGAGCGGATCGTTATTGATAAGCATCGCAAACCGCATACGGTACTGGTGAACGTGAAGAAGGTGGAAATCATGTACGGCACGAGGCTCTTCACATGTAGGGACATAACGGAGTACAAGCGCGTGGAGGGGGAGATGACCCGCTACTTGAGAGATAAAAAGGCGGTGGAGAAGGATCTCACGCTTTTCTTCAATCTCTCCGCAGACCTTTTCTGCATCCTGGACGCGGGAAAGTTTAAAAAACTTAACCCCGCCTGGCACGCGGGTCTCGGATACCCCGTGAACGATTTGATTGGGACATGTGCGATAGAGCTGGCTCACCCCGACGACAGGCTCGTTACAGAGGCGGCAAGGGGGAGCCTCAAGGCTGGCCATGTCATCAGGTACGAGAACCGTTACCGCCACCGGGATGGGAGTTACCGCTGGATATCGTGGAACGGAACGATGTCCGACGACGGTTTGATACATGCGGTCGGGAGGGACATCACCTCCCAGCGTCGTGAGGAGGACGAGATGAGGCGCCGATTGCTGACGTTCAGGGTCGAGACAGGGCGGACTTACCTCGTCCCCGAAGCGTCGCCGATGAAGCTGGCAGGCGCGTTCTCGGAATTGTTGGCGATTAACCATGCTGGTTTGGTCATCTCCAGGAGGCGCAGAGAAGACGCGATTCCGTCCGCCACAATGTCCTTCTCGCACCTGTGGATGTCCGAGAGGGGGGGCGATGGGGTCGTGCACCCGGAAACGGAGGCTATTCTTGCTATTATGGAGGGGATACCAGACGAGAGTGTCATCGTACTGGACAGCCTGGAATACTTAGTCGCGAAGTTGGGGTTCTCCGCCGTCCTGTCGCTGGTCAACCGAATCGTCGAGGCCGCCTTCTTCCGCAATCTGATTGTCCTTTTAGGAATCGACCCGGTCTGCGTGAGTCCGGACGAACTGGTGAAGCTCG
Organism: Methanobacteriota archaeon; assembly: GCA_043799545.1. GTDB lineage: Archaea > Thermoplasmatota > Thermoplasmata > SG8-5 > DAIRED01 > DAIRED01. The sequence goes on from JAZDNO010000031.1 coordinate 33,668, forward strand.
CGAAAGATACCCTCGCGCTGGAACCATACCCGAGAGCCGACCTCTCTGTGGATTCCATGGAACTGCTTCAGAATGCCTACATGATGAACATCCGCGGGAAACGACCCACTCGCACCGAGTTGTGCCAGGCACTTTCAATAAGCCAGCCCACATTGCGCCACCGAGTCAGGGAGCTTGTAAGGTCGGGGCTGCTCTGGGAGGCGGGGATGGGCCGATCGGTCGTCATAGAGATCACGGAGGCGGGCAGGCAGGTCCTGGAGAAAAAGCGCCTAGGCTAATCATTTTTCATCGTTTTTCAATGTTTTTTTCAATATTCCTATAATGGTCGTGGGGATACCAGCGCTTTGCAGGTGTATCAATGGCTGTCGATACAGGAAATGTCGCCTTCATGCTCATCGCAACGAGCTTGGTGATGCTGATGACCCCGGGGCTCGCCTTTTTCTACGGTGGGTTGGTGGGCAGGAAAAACGTACTGACTATAATGCTGCAGAGTTTCGTTTCCATGGCGATAACGGATGTGTTGTGGTTCACGGTGGGATTCTCGATGTGCTTTAGCGGCAACGGGCCGATAATCGGAGATATGCACCACGCGTTCCTAATGAATATGGACATGAACACGCCGTTCGCGGGCAATCCAACGATACCTCTGTATGTGTTCTGCGTCTACCAAATGATGTTTGCTGTAATTACTCCTGCTCTCATCACCGGAGCCTTCACGAATCGCGTGAGCTTCAAGTCGTATCTTATCTTCCTCTGTGCCTGGCAGTTCCTCGTCTACTACCCGTTCGTCCACATGGTATGGGGGGGCGGGATACTCGCCGACTGGGGCGTGAAGGACTTCGCTGGCGGCATCGTCGTGCATGCGACGGCTGGGATGGCCGCGCTGGCAGCGGTCTTCTACGTCGGCGCCCGCCGCATCAAGGAGAGCGGTGCGCACAGCATTCCGCTCGTAGCTCTCGGCACGGGTCTGCTCTGGTTCGGCTGGTACGGTTTCAACGCTGGTAGCGAGCTGGCGGTTAACGAGGTCACAGTGCTGGCGTTCTTGAATACGGACCTTGCAGCCTCGGTCGCTGCGGCGACGTGGCTGATATTGGCTTGGAAATTCGAGAAGAAACCGAAGTTCCTCGGACTGCTCACGGGCGCGATAGCGGGACTCGCCACGATAACCCCCGCGGCAGGATACGTCACGCCAGGGGCTGCCATAGCCATCGGATTTATCGCCGGAGCGGTCTGCTACTCGGCCATTTGGTACAAGAACAAGAGGAAGTGGGATGATTCGCTCGATGTATGGGGCGTTCACGGGATCGGTGGGATAACCGGAACGATACTCTTGGGTATCTTTGGCTACTACGGAGTGACTGGGCTTGCCTATGGTGGTTTCGAATTCTTCGGGAAGGAAGTCCTAGCGGTGTTGTTTGCTGCTGGATATGCCTTTGGCTTCACATACGGCATGCTGTGGGTGATAAACAAAATAACGCCAGTTCATGTCACAGAAAACGAAGAGGTTCTGGGTTTAGATACAGCACTCCACGGAGAAGAAGCTTACATAGATGAAAAGCCGGGCGATGCCGACACCAGGAAATTTTAACTACCCAGCTAAAGCCAGGCACTCCTATGAAATCCGCAGGTAGAGCGGAGACCCGCCCCGCGCAAATTACTTAAACCTCCGGCTGGATACGTTCACGAATGAAGATGCACAGCATCCCCGGCTTGGGAATGGACTCCAACGTCTTCGTCGTGGAGAACGGAGGAGAGACCGTCGTTATAGACGCGGGCATGGACGCGCGGGCCGAGTACGTGCTGGATTCGTTGGGCAAGATACTGCGCGGCGCCAAACCTTCCGCGCTCGTCCTCACCCACATGCACATAGACCACGTCGGGGGCGCGGCCGCAATCGTGCGCAAATACGGGTGCGAGGCCGTGATGCACGAAAAGGACGCGGATGCGATAATCAAGGGCGACCAGATGTCCACAGGCGCGGCGATGTTCGGTGGCGTGGCGGAGCCGATGAGGGTCAGGAAGCTAGCCGAAGGTGAAATGGTTGCGGGAATGATGGTCATCCACACTCCCGGTCATACCATCGGCTCGATGTGCCTGTACGATAAAAAATCGAAGGCGCTCATATCCGGCGACACTGTCTTCCGGGACGGTGTGGGGCGGTGGGATCTGCCCACCGGGGACGTGAAGGCGCTGCACGAATCGGTGGCCATGCTGGCGGCCATGGAAGTGGACGGTATTTACCCCGGCCACGGTGAGGTTGCGGAAACGGGAGGCTCGCGCCTCATAGCCAACAACCTACGGTATCTGGAATCTTTCGGGGGCTTCTGATGGTTGGACCGAAGGAGTACTGCCGCAGCCAGATATACGACGACACGTTGCGCGACATGGCCGCTCAGGGGCTCGCGAGGGGCGAGGTCGCGATATATCCGACCGACACGCTGTATGCCCTGGGGGCGAGCGCCCACTCCGAGCACGGCGTTCAGCGGGTCGCGGAGCTGAAGGGTCGCCCTTTGGGAATGCCGATGTCGTTCGCGTTTCCAGACATCGAGAGCATTCTGATTTGGACGGAGCCGAGCCAGCTTGCGAAGGCCGTCATGGAGCAGAACCTTCCAGGGCCACTCACGATTGTTCTGCCGGCGAATGAGGAGGCGCCAAAATACATCGTGAACGCGGACGGAACTCTCGGCGTGCGAATCCCCGACGACGAGGTCATCAGGATGCTTTTGGCAGACGCGGGCCCGCTCTCCGCCACCAGCGCGAATCTCCACGGCGGCAAGGACCCCAATAGCATGCGGGACGTTCCGAAGGAGCTTCTGGACAAGGTCGACCGCGTCATAGATTTCGGGCCTTGCAAGCACCGGGGCTGCTCCACCGTAATCAAGATAATCGGCGACGACATAACCCTCCTGCGAGAGGGGGTGATTCCGTTACGGGAGCTCAAAAGATGAATCAGGAGGATGTGCTGGACGCGCACAGGAAGGCCGGCGCAATCGCCCGCAAGGCCAGGGAGATGGGGCTCTCGATGGTCAAGCCGGGGGTGCGCTACCTGGACCTGGCGGAGACTGTGGAAAAGCTCATCCTCGACAGCGGGGCCAGGCTCGCCTTCCCGGTGAACATCGCGGTCGACGACGTCGCCGCGCATTACACCCCCGTCCCGAACGACAAGCTCGCATTTTCCCAGGGCCAGATAGTGAAGCTCGACGTCGGCACCCACATCGACGGGTGCATCGCCGATACGGCTGCGACTGTGGAGACGGGCACGAACCGCTGGAGCGCCCTCATCGAGGCGTCGCGCGCAGCCCTCGACGCTGCCCTGGACGTGCTGGCTCCGGGCGTCGAGCTGAGGAAAGTCGGAGGAGCCGTTGAGCGCACCATAGAGGCCAGGGGTTTTCGTCCGATATCGAACCTATGCGGGCACAGCGTAGCGGCCTACGACCTGCACGCAGGGCACAGCATCCCCAACGTGATGGACGACAACTACGACACCCTGTCGCCTGGAACGGTAGTCGCCGTCGAGCCGTTCGCCACCAATGGCGCGGGCCACGTCTCGGGGAAGAAGAACAGCAATATATATCGTTTGCTCAGGAAGCCGGGGGCTGGCGACATCGAGAGCTATCCCATCCTGGCCGACATCTACGGAGAGTTCAGACAGCTGCCGTTCTCGGAGCGCTGGTGCGCGGCGCGGAACCCGAAGTCGTCCGCGCAGCTGGCGAAACTCACCCGAAAGGGCATCGTGGCCTTCTACCCGATGCTTATGGAGGCGCGGGGCGGCATGGTGAGCCAGGCAGAGCACACGGTCATCATAACGGAAGACGGGAACGAAGTGATAACTTAGTTCAAATGGTGTACCCCAGCCGCATCCTCTTCCTCAGCCGCGCAGCCCTCTTCTTCACGTCCCGGCCTCTCGCCCCGTCCGCGATTATTCCTGCCAGCTCCCCCATTTCCTTCTCGGCGAGGCCCATCCGGGTCACTTCCTGGACGCCAATGCGCCCGACCGCGTCCGTCACGATGTCGCACCTCTCCAGGCGCTTCGCGGCCGTGTTGACGTCCGTTCCCGAGAACTTCGAATAGCGCTTCTGGTCGATGATGAGTTGGTGCGAGGCGGTGAAGCCCAGGTGACCGTAGCGCAGCGGGTAGCCGAGCGCGTCCAGCTCCCGCCCGAGCGCCTTGGAGTTTTTCACAACCTGCGCGGCATATCTGTGGCCGTGTTTATTCCATTCCAGGAGCGCCTGCCCCGTCGCGGCTATGCGGTTGAGATGGGTGTTGTCGAGAACGCGCCATGTGAGGTTTTTCGTCACGGCATTGGCAATCTCAGAATCGTTCGTCAGCACTACTCCTCCTTGCGGCCCCCAGAACGTCTTGTGCGTGTTGCCGACAACAATGTCCGCTCCCTCCTTCAAGGGGTCTTGGAACGACGGCAAAATCCCGAGCACGTGGGCGGCGTCGTAGCCTAGTCTGGCACCGACGCTCTGGCAGGCTTCGGCAATCTCCTTCACCGGATGCGGGAAGGGAAGGTACGACGCCCCGAGGACGACGAGCGACGGCTTTAATTTGCAGACTAGCGCGGCAGCTTTCGCGCCGTCTACCGTGCCGTTCCGCGAGTCGTATGGCAGGTACTTGGCTTTTAAGCCGAGGATGTCGGGGATGTACGGCTGGCAGTAGCCGTCGTATCCTCCGTCTTTCGAGTCCATTGTGAGGAGCAAGTCGCCTTTTTTGCAGCATGAGGCAAGCATCAGAATCGAAGCGATATGCCCCGATAGCGGGTCGAGAAAGGCGTGCTTCGCGCCAAAAGCCTCTCGCGCCAGCTTCGTGGATTCGTCAACGACCTTCTCCGAAACCAGTGTTCCTCGGTAGGCGTTCTCGACCATGACGCCGTGGACTTCCGTGTTCAAAGGCATCGAGTAGCGCGATGCCAGGTCTGAGGACAAGAGGCTCTTGACTGCCGGGCTGGCGATGTTCTCGGAAGGAATCAGGTTGATCGCTCTGCGGAGGCGCCAATCATCATGAGCCCTCACCAGCTTCTGGATTTTCGTAGACATGGCTCAGTTGTATATCGAAAAATTGTCCTGCGGCGGGCGCATGGGCGGGTCCATCTCGTCCTCGGCCTCGTCGAACTCCATGACCATGTTGACCAGGGTGTTGACGACTTCGCGCAGCTGCTGGACCTCGGACCTGAGGCGCTTTATCTCCCCGAGAAGTTCGTCGTTCGGTTTAGGCATTTTTATCCCCCTAGAGCCTCTACATAGCGGTATGGGTTTTTATTTCTTTCTAACAGATGCGGCCTTGGTCAGTTGCTCCGCGTCTTGAGCGCCCTTCTCGTCCCCGACCTCGCGCAGGCACGCGGCCGCGAGCCCTCCCAACTCCCTCGCCCGGTCCGGTTTTCCAAGTTCCGCAAGCCCCCTCGCAGCGTCCGCGAGCCTCTGGCCCCTGAGCCCCGCCTCGGGGAATTTCATGCTGGAAGCGATTCCGCTTTCGAGCATCTCTTCCGCTCCCGCGCCCCCGAGTTTAACGAGCGTCCGCCCGAGGTTGATTCGCGCCGCCCCTATCAGCCCCTCGTCGCCGAGGCTGTCGAGCAGCTCGACCGCCCTCTCTCCCGAGCGCTTTGAAGATTTGAAATCCCCCGCGCAGAACTGCAGGTGCGCCAAATTCGTAGCCACGGCGGCCTCGAGCCTCAGCAGGCCCGCCTTTTTCGCTGCGGCCATCGCATCGGCCAGCTTCTTCGCGGCTGGCGCGGTCTCTCCGTCCTGCGCCATTGATATCGCGACGTTGGCCAGTATCACCGCGGCATCGGCCCTCTCCCCGGCTTTCACAGCGTGGCCGTGCGCCTCGTCGAGCCACTTGCGGGCCTTGGCGGAATCGCCCAGGTCGAGAGAGATGACTCCCAGCTCGTTCGCAGCCTCTCCCGCCAGACGCCAGTCCTTCCTCTTCTTGGCGGCGGCGAGCGCCTTGGCGAGCGTCAAGGCCGCCTTCTCGTACTCCCCGGAGCGCCTCTCCAGCCCGCCGAGCACTCGCAGTCCCTCCGCCCCGCACTTGTCGATGGCGGATTCGAGCATGCCCCTCGCCCCGGCGAGGTCGCCTTGTCGGGATAGGAGCCTGGCCGAGCGCAGTCGCCCCCTTATCGATTTCTCGCCTGATGATGACAGCGCCAGCTTTCGCGAGAGCTCAAGTGCAGTCTTGTTGTCCCCGACATTGAAGGCCAGCTCAGCCACCAGGTCGTCCATGTCCTCAGATTTGCCGGGGCAGCATTTCAGCGCGATGGCAAGGGATTCTGCGATGTTCCCACCTGAAAGGATGCGGTCCCGATGCATCCGCAAGTGCCTCGCAGCTTCGGGCAAGCGGCCGGCCTTCCAGAGGTGGTGAAGGCGCTCGAACGGATCGTCCGCGTTGAGGTAGTAGTCTGCGGCGGAGGAGTGGAAGGCCTTCATTGCCGCGGCGTCGGCGCAAGACGAAACCGCCGCCCTGACCGCGCGGTGGACCGAAATGTTTCCGCCAGAATCCTCTTGCAGCAGCCCCGAACGCATGAGCGCTCCCACCGCGGCTGGGCTGGATGACGCGGCGGACTGGGGGACAGGGACCCTATGAACCGAGTATCCGCCCAGCGCGTCGAAAGCCTCGGAGTCCAGGCCGCCCAGCACGTCCCGCACCAGATGCCTCAGGGCGTCGCGTTCCGCGACCTCCGAGCCTGGCTTGACCAATGCCAGCGCCATCGGGTGGCCGCCCGTCAGCTCGAACAGGCGCTTCGCGTCCGCCTTGCCGGAAATGCCCCGATTTTCAAGGAGTTCCGCTGTCTCGTCTGCATCCAGCCCGCCGAGGTTGATTTCGGTGACCGAGCCGCTGGAAGTCTCAGGAACGCCGTAAAACGCTGGCTTGGCCTCGCAGCAGAGGACGATTTTCAACCCTCCGTCTCCGTGCCCCAGAGCCTCCATGAACGGGTTCAGTGATGCCGCGGCGTGGGAATAGCCCCCGACGACGACGAGCATCCGCCTCCTTGCGGAGCACAGAGCCGCCGCCACCTCCCTCGCATCGGGCCTCCTGGAACCCTGGAATGCGAACCCAGGCAGGCCTGCGAACCTGGCGACCTCCCCTGCGAACCGCTCCGCGGAATCGAGGGCGCTCCCCGCGTGCCACATCGTCGGCAGGCCCGCTCCCGCGAACGCCTTCGCGACCAGGCTGGACTTCCCTATTCCCTGCATGCCAAGGACGACGGCGAACCTTCCGCCCCCGGCGAGCCAGCCTTTGAGGGATTCGACCTCGGCCCCGCGCCCGACGAAACCGTCCGGGACGGGCCAGGCGGCGGGGGTTGATTTGGACTTGGCATCGGCCAGCTTGGATTCGTCGAGGTCGCCGCCGCCCGCGAGCAGGCCGATTGCGCGAGCCTCGGAAAGACCCAGCGCCCCGGTCAGCCGCTGCAGCGCGGCCGCGCCGTCCAGTTCCTTTGCGCCCTCCTCTGAAACGAGCGTCACGCGCTTGCGGAGCGCCGCCTCGCGCATGGCCAACGCCTCCTTGTACGAATCTGCGTTCAGGAAGTACACTTTCTTCTTGGTCCTCGCGCCTCTGACGTGCGCCTGGCGTTCGACCAGCTTCCCTTTCTCCTTGAGCTTCCCCAGCTCCAGCGCGGCGTGCGCCCTGCTGATGCCGCAGCCCTCGGCCACGCCTTCCTGCGTCACGCCGGACGGGACCTCGAACTCCTCTGCGAAGCGGGAGAACCTGGAAAGATGGAGCACGATGGTCTCCCACACGCTGAGCGGACCTCTCTTCGCCATCCGCCCGGGATTGCCCGGCCCCTACTTAAAATTTGACTTGGAAAAAATTGCGCCCGCCAGCGCGGGCGGCGGCGGGCATGGATGTGGGACAGATATGAGCGCAATGGCCGATGGACGCTGGCGAGATATGCCATCCTCAGCAGTCTCGGCCACGCACTTTCCCGCAGCGTGGCCTAGACTGGCTCAAGGCTGACAGCCCCGTCGGTCAGCCCGACGCGTATCCTCAGTCCAGCGGCCGTTATCGCCAGCTCAAGACCGAATGCGTTGGATTTCTCGTTGCCGTTCATTTTTCATCACCCTAGACGAGTAACGTAATAGCTTGGGGGCTATTAAAACTTTTGTTTTAATGAAGTAAACGGTGATGTTCATCATAGAAATGTTTATATCATTAAACAATCATATGGTATCTGGGTGATAAAAAATGAAGATGATGAAGATGATATCGAACCCGGAAGCCTTCCAGCTGCTGGCCGACGAGACGCGCCGCAGGATGATTTACCTGCTGAGGGTCAAGGAGATGACGGTGAGCCAGATAGCCGAGCAGATGGGGCTCACACCTCAGGCCATATACCACCACATACACAAGCTAAAGGAGGTCGACATGATTGAGGTGGCGCGCGAGGAGCGCATAGGCCACTTCATCGAGACATACTACCGCTCCACGGCGGAGATGTTCCACATATCTCACGGGAAGCGCGGGGCCGAGAAGGACTACGAGGAGCAGACGAAGGCGGCCCTCGACGGCCTCGAGAAGCTGGGAATGAAGGTGGAATGCGGCCCCGGCACGATTAAAGACTTGATCGGCCTTGCCAGGGAGATGGAGGAGTGCTGCGCGATGAAGGACTGGGCCGACCGCATATCGGACCTCGGCCTCGACTACCTCACGCAGCAGGCCGTCCTGGAGTACGCCCAAATGGCCGCCATGAGCGAGAAGGAGATGGCGGAGAACGAGGAGCGTGCGCGCAAAGTCTGGAAGATACTCCGCTCGTGCGTCGAGGTCGGCCCGGCTTTGAAGAAATCGAAACCGGAAAAGAAGAAGGGCAAGAGATAGGGCGCTCAAGCGGCAGGCCCCCTGCGGGATTCCCCGGGAACACCCGCCCGCTGTTTTAATACGCAAACGTCTATGTTGAAACATGTTCGGGAAGGCCGTAGTCCGCGCGGGATGGAAGTTCGCCATATTCTTCGGCGTGGCAATCGCAGTCCTGTCCATCCTGGCCGTGCTGTTCTCCGGCGGTTACGAGAGCACCTGGGTATCTTTCAAGGACAAGCTCTTCCTGGGGGGTCTTTTTGTGGTGACGGTGGGGGCATTCATCGGAGCGGGATTCGCGCACAACATCTACTACGGAAGCGGTCTCTACAAGATGTCCAGCACTTACATGCACGCAGTCAACGACGACCGCCTGCAGAGGAGGAGGGAAGACTTCGTCTTCATGATTTCCTGCTTCATCGGCGGGGGAGCCCTGGTGTTGCTGCCCTTCCTCCTGCCGTGATTCCGATAGTTCCATATTCCACTTAGGCGATTGTCGGGCGAGATGAAGCTGCTTCACTGGGACGGACGGACGGGGACCGCAAAGCTCCTGACGCACACTATGGACGACCTCTGGCACCTCTACAATCTCGTCTCACCTGGGAACCTCGTTCACGCCTCCACGCACCGAAGGGGCGAGGAGAAGAGCGACAAGCTCCGCGCCGAGAGGGCCGATAAAAAGCGCATGTGGCTGGGAATCCGCGTCGAGAAGGTGGAGTTCCACGAGTTCTCGGACAGGCTGCGAATCTCGGGCACGATAGAGGAAGGGCCGCAGGACATCGGCCAGCATCACACCCTCAACCTCGAGCCGGGCGACGACATAGAGCTCACCAGAGAATGGCGAGCCATAGACCAGCAGCGCGTCCGGGACGCTGAGAAGGCGACCCACCAGCCGCTCGTGACGTTCATAGCGCTGGACGACGAGGAGGCGGTCTTCGCCGTCGTGCGCCAGTACGGAGTCCAGGAGATCGCGCGCATCAAATCCAACAAGGCCGGAAAGGATTATCCGTCCGCGAAGGGCCAGAAGGAGGCGTACTTCATGGAAATCCTCGACAAGCTCGCGGGGATGCATGGGTCGGACGCCCTGATAATCATAGGGCCGGGGTTCGAGAAGGAGGAGCTCTCGTCCTACGCCAGGGAGAAGCGCCCGGAGCTCGTCAAGGGGGCGCAGGTCCTCGGCACGGGGCAGACCGGGATGCGCGCCGTCAGCGAGGTGATGAAGGGGAACAAGGCCGGCGACATAGTGTCCGGCGGCAGGGTGGCGATGGAAACGTCCCTCGTCGAGGAGCTGATGGCCAGAATGGGCAAGGACGGGGCGGTTGCCTACGGGCCAGCCGAGGTCAAATCGGCGATAGAGAGCGGTGCGGCGGAGACGCTGCTCATAACTGACGAGCTGGTGCGCGAGAAAGGCTCAGAGGAGCTGATGCGCCTCGCCGAATCGACAGCGTGCCGCGTCGTTGTGATAAGCACGGTGCACGAGGGCGGGAAGGAGCTGAGCTCGCTGGGCGGGGCGGGGGCGCTGTTGCGGTACAAGCTCTCGGGGTCTTGACCGGTATCGATTATCATCGAATTGAATACCTTTAAATATCCTCAAACCTACGTATTCCCGATGAAGTGTAGGCTCCTAACAGTCGTCGCGGCCTGGGCAATGGCCTCAATCCTTATCGCTCCAATGGCGATATTTGGCGAAACGCCGGTCGAAGAGGTCAATCTGTATGCCCCTGGAATATACGATGTCGATTTCCAGGACTCCTTCGGGATGTCGCTCGTCAACGGCATGGCCGACGCGGGAAGCCCCGGGGCGGCGCCCGGGTACAGAGTTGTCGTGAACGCCTACGACCCGGATGGCTGGGGGGATATCTCTGAGGTCCACCTGCGCGCCTGGTACGACGAGGGGCTGGCCGCCGTTCCCAATTATGGCCCGGAGATGCCGGATTCCAGGGAGAACCTGCAGTTTCACATGGTGTTCGATACCGCCCTTGGTTTCTGTTTCATGGTTTATCCTGAGCAATCAGACCCGGAGGTCGCCACTGCGTACGGCGGTTGTTTCATGTTTCAGACGAGCCCCACGGACCTGTCAATCAGCCTCGGCTTCGCGATGCACGAGCAGGTCAGGGCCGCGGCAGGCCCGTTCACCGAGATGCCGGGCCAAAAATTCGACGGAGGTTTCCCCGGAAGCCAGTCGGGACCATTCGCCCTAAACGACCCCTACACGTGGGACTTCGAGGTCGAGGTATTGGATTCCGCTCTCGGCTCGGCGCGCGCCTACGATGAATTCGGGATTTACCGATACCTGTCTCTCGACGCTCTGGAGATGCCAGGCGAAGGCCACCTGTACGCATGCGGGCCACCGAGTACGACGGATGTGCTTTTCAACCCCTCGAATTCGGATTTGCTGTACCATGCCAACTGCGAGCACAATCTGGGCGTATGGATAACCGATTTGGCGCACGAAGAACTTGGATTCATCACCATCCCCGCCACAAGCATCGCGGTCTCGGGCGGCGAGATGTCCGCGAGGATTTCGTTTGCTGGCGCTGGCCCGTCGAACACTCTATATTTACTCGGGGAATCATACGAAACAGTTTCGTCGAAGAGCTTCAGCCGGACGACGTCAATCACAGATTTCTCCGGGACGCTCCCGGTCACATTCTGGGTGGACATACCGGCCGTGCCATCGGGAACGTACAGCGGGATGCTGACATACATACTCAACGGTTTGAGCGTCCAAACCGAAATTTCTGTCTCCGTACCGGAGTGGTTCGACATCCCAGTCTCCGCCGGATGGAACCTGATTTCGCTGCCGCTGGCGCCAGTTTCCGAGTCGATAGCCATCGCGCTGATGGACAGATCCTACTGGAACAACGATGCGCAGTGGGATAGGGCCATGTGCTTCGACTCGTGGGACACGGCGGACCACTGGGAGCAGTATTCGGTTTCGTGGGCGCCTTCGCTCAACGACTTGGCCTGCATCAATTCGAGCCGGGGGATATGGCTGCACGTCACGGATCCCGGCGACGGATACATCGAAATCTGGGGAACTTGGCTGAACTGCACGCAAACAAACCTCAGAGCCGGCTGGAACCTCGTCGGTTATCCAACGTTGACAACTGGTGTCACTGTCGCCGAGGCGTTCGCGGGCACCGGAGCGGACATAGTCGAAGTGGTCGACCTGGCCCAGCCCTACCTGACCAGGGTCGCGGAGCAGACCTACGTCATGACGCCCGGCGAGGGGTACTGGGTGCACGTGCCGTCTGACATCATTTGGACCGTGTATTGGTAGTCCGCGCTGAACGGCGTTTCTTTTTCCGGCAGTCAGTCACGCCCTTCCCCGGCTCTCCCCCTTCGCGGCCGCCGTGGCAACGAGGTGCGCCAGCCTCAGAGGCTCGGGAATGGCTCCCTGGACAATCGATTTCCGTATGATCTCTTCCGCCTCACGGAATTCCATGCCCGCGCAATCGTAATAAACCGGGCTGTGCCCCGTGTCCAGTTTCCTCAACTTTCTCCTCGAAAGGATTCCGTATCTCCTATCCCAATCGTCGAAATTTATCTTCAGGGCGCCCTTCACCGCCTTCATGTCCGGCTTGTCCCTCGTCAATGTGATTACGGCTATTTCCGTCTCCTGGCTCAGCACGTCGATGTCGATGACGTTGAACCCCCCCATCGCCGCTCCGTCGAGCATCATCGCCTTGGGCTGGTCTCTATAGGGCGAAGCCCGGACCATCTTCCCGATGGTCTCGCCAGCATCCTCGCCGTCGACCTGCACGGTGCCAATCAAAACGGCCTCGACGTAGTTCGGAAGGCGCACCAGGACGCCCGCGAGCGGCGCGTGCCTGTCCGTGAATTTGAACGGCCCGTCGTCGAACGCCAGGACGCGCACGTGGGATTTCATGGTTTTCCAGCCTGCGTCCCCGTCACCACAGCGGCAGGGAGCCAGTCACCTTGTCCACGAGCGACCCGGGGCCCGGGCCTATCCCGAGGCAGGTCGCGGTACCCGGAGGAAGCTCGGTCATGCCAGCGTCCTCGATGAGCGCGGTCGGCAACCTCAGCGAACGGGCCTTTCTCTCAAGCTCGCGAAGCTCCGCGAGGCCGCTCGCCTTGAGCACGACCTTGCGCTGCCCCTCGCTGTACCAGTCGCCGAACTCCTTCGGTGTCTTGCTCTTGGCGAAATGCGCGCAGCTCACGGCCGCGTGCGCCACCTGCGCAGACATCTTGCCGGGGCTCATCCCCAAGTCCGCTCGCACTACGATGACCATCTTGTGTTCGAATTCACCCTTCAAGTCCCTCGCCTCCCGCCAGGCTCTCCAGCTCCGCGTCGACCTTCTCGATTTCGTCGACCGCCTCGCGCTTCAGCCTCGCGTACTTGTCGCGCCTGCTGCCCACGTTCATCCGCTCCTTCGCCTCGAGCCCTTCCACCCTCTTCTGCAGCTCCACGCGCTTTTTCCCCAGCTCGTCGAGCTTCATCTTTCCGGCGGGGGTGCGCCTCCGCATGTCCATGCTCCGGGGGTCGTGCGGCGGGAGCCTCGCAAGCTTCGGGTGCAGGCGCGCGGTCCAGCGGTACGCTCCGCGCCACCAGCCGACCGCGAACAGGGCGCCGGAAAGGGCGAGAAGCGAAGCCCAGAGGTAAGGCGCGTCTATGTACCCCAGCCCCGTATCAGGGTTCGTGCCGAGCGCGTTGAGCCCGAAGTTCACGAGGATGACGAGCGCCATGCTCAGGCCAATCCCTATGGTGATGCGGTAGACTAGGTCTATCTCCGAATCGAACTCGTTGCGCCTTGGAAACAGGGCGTTCACGAGGCAGTAGCCCGGCACGAAGAAGACCACCAGAAGCCCCGCGACGACCTGGACTGGATTCGCCATCATCCGCTTGATGGGGCGGCGGGATAAAAAGGTTTGCGGATGGCCTGGTTTTGCGCGCGCCTTCGGGAGGAGGGAGGCGCAACTTTTATTAGCGCTGGAATCCATTAGCCACCAGCACGAAAATGCGGAATTCGGCGGCGCTTTTCAGAGGGCCGGCTAGTTTCGATTTCAGGCGCGCGCCAAGGAGGGATGCATTTGAAAGTCAAGAGCGTCATTCACCTGGACCAGGTGAAGGGGATAAAGCCGGAGGAGCTGGAGGAGCTTAGGAAGGTGAGCGCCAAGTACGCCTTCGCCTCGAACGAGTACTACCTCTCCCTGATAGATTGGAACGACCCGGACGATCCCATACGCAGGATTATAGTCCCTTGCAGGGAGGAGATGGACGACTGGGGCTCCCTCGACCCGTCGAACGAGAGCAGGTACACCGTGATGCCAGGCGTGGAGCACAAGTATTACAGGACCGTTTTGGTGCTGGCCAGCAACGCTTGCGCTGGGATATGCAGGTTCTGCTTTAGGAAGCGGATATTCCAGAGGGGGCACGCCGGCGTGGTCAAGGACGTGGACGCCGCATTGAAGTACATCAGGGACCACGAGGAGGTGACGAACGTCCTCCTGACGGGCGGCGACCCGCTGATGCTCGCCACGTCGCGAATCGAGAAGCTTGTGGCTAGCCTGAGGGCGATAGACCACGTGCGCATTATCCGGATAGGCACGAAGATGGTGGCGTACAACCCGCACAGGATTCTGGACGACAAAGGGCTTCTCGAAATCTTCCGGAGGTACAGCACCCCCGAGAAGAGGATTTACGTGATCACCCACTTCTCCCACGAGAGGGAGCTGACAGACGCGGCGGTGCGGGCCATCGACGAGATAAGGATGGCCGGGGGGATTCTCGCGAACCAGACGCCGTTGCTCATGGGGGTGAACAGCGACCCGAAGGTGCTGGCAAGACTGTTCCAGAAGCTGTCGTTCGTCGGGGACCCTCCTTACTACGTCTTCCAGTGCCGCCCGGCGATTGGCAACAGGACCTTTGCGGTTCCCATCGAGGAAGGATACCTGATATTCGAGAAGGCGAAGAGCATGGTCTCAGGTCTCGCCAAGCGTGCTCGGTTCGTCATGTCGCACGCTTCTGGAAAGATAGAGATTGTCGCCGTGACCAAGGAACACACGTATTTCAAATACCACCGCGCGGCGAGCGACGAAGACTGCGGCAAGATTATGGTGTTCAAGAGGAATACGCAGGCGTACTGGTTCGATGACTACAAGGAGCCCGTGTTCGTGGAGAAGCTCTTCACCGGGCTTCACCAGAACGTTGGGGAGGACGAGTTGGTGTAGGCGGGCTCGACCTGGTCCCGCATAGCAACCCCCGCGCGATGCCATCATGCTTATATGCCATGACGCCGTTATGGAATTGGTGGGCATGCAGGCCCGCCGTCCAGCAAAAGGCGGGGTGACAAAATGGCCATCGGATTTTCGCACCTCTTCTCGGAGAGGGCGCGCGCGATGAAGGCGTCGGAGATAAGGGAGCTTTTGAAGGTCACCCAGAAGAAGGGCGTTATCTCCTTCGCCGGCGGGCTGCCGAACCCCGCCGCGTTCCCAGTTGAGCAGATAAAGGAAATATCAGAACGGCTGCTGGCCGAGCGCCCGGAGGAGATCCTCCAGTACGGAACGACCGAGGGCGTCACGGAGCTGCGCCGCGCAATCGCCGAGCGCATGGTGAGGAAGGGGATAGAGTGCACGGAGAAGAACGTCCTCATCACCCAGGGCTCGCAGCAGGGGCTGGACCTCATCAGCAAGGTCTTCCTGGACCCGCGGAACCTCGTCATCACCGGCTTCCCCACGTACCTCGGGGCCGCCAACTCGTTCGCGGCATACCAGGCTCAGATGGAGGGGATACCGCTCGACGACGACGGCATGCCCCCGGACCTCCTGGAGGAGAAGCTCTGGCGGATGCACCGACACGGGCGGAACTCGAAGATGCTCTACCTGGTGCCGACGTTCCAGAACCCCTCGGGGGTGACGATGACCGAGAGCAGGCGCAGGAAGATGCTGGAAATCGCCGCGCAGCACGACCTCCTGGTCATCGAGGACGACCCGTACAGCGACATCCGTTTCGAGGGGGACGAGGTGAAGCCGATGAAGTCGTTCGACAAGGACGGCAGGGTGATTTACCTCGGCACGTTCTCGAAGATACTAGCCCCAGGTTTGCGCGTAGCCTGGGCGATAGGCCCGGAGGAGATGCTCGCGAAGATGATAATCGCGAAGCAGTCCACGGACCTTTGCTCCAACACCTTCGGCCAGTGGATAGCGCACGAGTACCTGGCGAGCGGGCAGGTCGAGCCCCACGTCGCGAAGATATGCCAGCTGTACAAGCGCAAGCGCGACATAATGCTCGGGGCGATGAAGGAGCACTTCCCCGAGGGCGCGGCCTGGACGAGGCCGCAGGGCGGCATGTTCACGTGGGCCACGCTCCCGGCGCACATAGACACGCGGGAGATGTTCCAGCAGGCGCTGGGCAAGAACGTCGCGTACGTCATCGGCTCTGCCTTCTTCCCGGACCACTCGGGCCGCAACACGATGAGGCTCAACTTCACCTACCCGACGGACGAGGATTTGGTAGAGGGCGTGAAGCGCCTGGCGGGCGTCATTAGGGAGGAGATGTCGGTCACCAGCACCCAGGCCAAGAAGCACGTCCAGGAGAAGATGAACGGGATGCTCGCTGGGGTCTAGATTCCCGGCGGTCTCTACTGCCTTCCCATTGCGGAAATCCCAGGTCCCGGGGAGCCTTGGGATTAGCGACTCCTTAACGTTTATCGTTCGGTAATCTTTTTTCGTGACGGCTTCTTTATTCTAACTCCTCATGCGTGTGACAAGAGATTAATCATCTGTGTGTCATGGTTGTTCAGTTTTGCTCTTCTTCTTCTCTGGTGGCGGCGGTGGAACACCGCCAGGTACTGCCACCATAACTTTTTCGAATATTTTCTCGGTTCCTTCTAGATGATCCAGCCTAGGTTGCTCTTTTTTCCTTTTTTCATCCATATTATCCCTCCGGTATTATTCCTAAATCCCTGAACACTTGTTGCTTTATTTCCAATTTTTCCTTAATAGGGAGCTTAATATTATATTTAATGTCGCTGTTCTTATCTAATTGTTCTACACGATCGCGTATCTTTTTATACTCTTTCGAGAGTTTATCTTCGGGCATATCCGAATGGTCCTCCCATAATCTATTGTAATCGACGCATATATTATTGATTCTTTCCAGGTTTTTTGTAACGTACTTACTCGAATCCGGTAGTTTTATCAGTGGTATTATAATGGTTCCGACGCATGTGATGAGCGAGAAAACTTTCATAGCCCATTGTGTGTTGTCTAGCAACATCCAACTTCCGACAGTGGTCGAAGAGGTAAATGCAACGAAGAACTTTGAAAGTGTATCCCACCTATCGTACTTATCTCCGATTCGCTGATAGTACGCTACATTGAAGTTTGCCGTTACCATGGCCTTCCATAATTTATCACGGGTTTCGGTCATAACAACACTCACCATGTTCACGATGCTTAAACATGTATAATAATGTATCACAAATCTTCTCATATCGATATTTTTTATTATTGTTTAGTCTAACAGTCCGAAATCCTCCTTGAGCTTGTCGAACTTGTGATCATTCGATGGAACAATCGCCCTCTGGACTATCGATCTCATTCGTCAGCGATTCCCGCGTCCTGCATCTTGTTCTATCTATTACTCTTTTTAATTTATTATAATTTTTGTCTCTGATGTTGCGTTCCACATCTGGGGCAGATAGAATCGCTGTTTAACGGTGTTCCACAATTCCAGCAAGTGCCATAGTTCTGCGGCGTTTTCGTGTGCGACATGGATATTGCGGCCACAACAATTACAATAATTACAATTATAATGACAAGTATTAATCCAAATAAGAGTGGAGTGTATGTGGTGGATGTAGAGCTAGAGTCATCGAAACCATCATTACTATCTTCATTAGTGTTGTCGATTGGTGTAGTATCATCGATAGGAGCGATGTAATCGTGTCTGGTTGGATCGTATGGGTAGTAATCTGAGTTATCACCTACACCATCATTATCGGAATCCCTTGTTTCGCTCGCATCAGTTGGGAATGCGTCAGCATTGTCCCCCACACCATCGTTATCTGTGTCCTTTGATTCGGTAGAATCAAGCGGGAACTCGTCAGCGTTATCGCCTACACCATCGTTATCTGAATCTGTTGTTTCAAGAGGATTGTCTGGGAATGCGTCGTCCGTGTCTGCCACACCATCGTCGTCTCTATCCCTTCCAGCAATATCTATGATATTGTCAACGGTTGTTACACTCGTAGGTTGCCAACCGAGTAGCCAATTATTAGTTTCATATGTTATTTTGGCATGGTAGTAATGGACACCTAATGTAGTCGAAACTGGAACGCTGAAATGTATAGTGACACTCATTGAATCATCTGTTGCAAGATACTTCGGGTCCGGAGTGAACACGCCCTCATAATAATATCCTGCAGCATACCAGTCGAACCAAATACCAATATAGGTTATTCTTATCTGCTCATTTGCACCGTTCTTAAAAGAGATAGAAATGTCCTTGGTCTCATCTTGACGCACTGGAGTATCAAAGAAGACAAATTTTATTTCCTCTATTGTTGCAGCGCTACAAATCGGTGCAAGTGCACTCACTATTAGTAAAGCCACAAAAATCAATCCTACGATTTTATTCCGTCTCTTGAAGCGGCTCATCCGATTCCCTCGAGGCACCCATCATCGACGCTATATAAGCCACTTTCGGATGGGTTCAATGAGCGTTGGGATTCGTTGTGAAATAACTATTTGAATGCTGGTGGTTGCTCCTCCGAATAACCATGTGAGCCGATTCGCACAGCCGGGGAAAATCTCTGGATTCCTAATCAGTATATCGTCGCCCCTGCCAGCACGTCTATTCCGTTCTTTCCCATCGAGTACGGCTTCACCTTGCGCGAGTGCGCCGTCCGCCGCATCTTCATGACCCTTATCGCCAGCATGACCTCGTTCTTCTCCTTCAGGTCGACGTAGGACAGCACTATGACGCCGTCGGCGACGTACTCTACCAGCCCGTCGCGCGAAACCGTCGGCTGCTCCGGCCTCGCTTCGGCAGTGAATATCGCGGTCGCGCCGGCCTTCTTGATTATCTGGCAGAGCGAGAAGAGCTGCGCCCTGCACTCGCTCTCCGTCTCGAAGAGCATGTTGAGCAGCGATATCGAATCCAGGACGAGTCGCTTGGCCCCGCGGCGCAGTATCTCCGCCGGCAGCTCGTTCTTCATGCGCGCGAGCGCGGCCTTCGCGTCCGAGGGGTCGAGCTTGAAAACCGCCAGCGCCCCGCTCTGGATGTGCGGCGCGATGTCCCAGCCGTAGGCGAGCGCGTTCTTGGCTATGGCCTCCTGGTCCTCCTCCAGGCTGATGTAAATCCCCGGCTCCCCGGCCTTGACTCCGGCCATGAGGTACTGGAGGCTGAGGGTCGTCTTGCCCGTACCGCAGGACCCTATGAGGGCGACTATGTGGCCGCGCGGGACGCCCCCGTTGAGCATTTCGTCCAGCCCCTGAACTCCCGTGCTGACTTTGTCTTCCGGCATTTTTCCACCTACATTATCTTGTCCATGTTTATCACGACGAGGCCGCCCTTGGCGCTGACCATCGTAGGGAACCTGGCAATCCTGTCCCGCTCCACGTGCGGCAGGACGGTCATGAACTTCTCTATGTACATGTAACGCTGGCGGCCCGAGCCCTTCGTGTACCTCTGCCACTCGAAGACTATGACTCCGTCCACCGAGTCAACAATCATCTGCTGCTCCTTGGGGTCCAGGATGTCCTTCGTTAGAAGCAGGTAGACTATGCCGCCCCACCTCTTGGCCGCGCGCTGCATCCCCCTGAGCACCGTGATGAGGTCGCGCGTGTCGACGGTCTTTGATATGACCAGATCCGTCAGGGAGTCTATGACGACGAGGGCGTTTCGGGCGTTCTCGTCCAGGAACTTCACTAGGGCGTTGAGGACGTCCTCCTTTTCTGGGGATTCGAAGAGGGAGCCCCCGTTGTCTCCGGTGTTCGTCCATGAAGCTGGCACGATGCTCTGGCGGAAGTAGTTGGCGGAGAAATCCTTGAAGACCAGCTTGTCCTTCAGCCC
Source organism: Methanobacteriota archaeon (assembly GCA_043799545.1). GTDB lineage: Archaea > Thermoplasmatota > Thermoplasmata > SG8-5 > DAIRED01 > DAIRED01. The sequence goes on from JAZDNO010000031.1 coordinate 53,499, forward strand.
CTCGTAGTAGGTGTAGTCGAACGACGTGGCCACCTCGCGCAGGATGTCCTCCTTCGGGCGGACGAATGTGATGTAGCACAGCTTCTCCGGAAGCGATGCGTAATCGCAGTAGCTGCCGAGGTAGTGGTGCATGTACTCCGGCCTGCCCTGCACAGTCGCAATCTTGAAAAGCGAGGTGTATACGAACTCGTTCTGGCCTGCGCCGACGTCCCCAAGGAGAAGCACGACGCTGCCCCCTGGCAGGCCGCCCTTGATTATCGAGTCGAAGTCCGACACTCCAGTCGGCACTCGTTTGACATCGTCGCCCATCCGTTCACCTATGCATGGACATATCGGTTCTCACCGATATATAACTTTCTTCCGGGGCAAATGGTCCCGCGAAGGCAACCCCGAAAAGCCTTAAATCCGCCAAGCCTATCGGTGCCTCATGCCCGATAACGATTTCTCCATCTGCATGATGAACACGCCAAGGGGAGTAATTATTGACTTCGAGATCACCGCTGGCTCGCCAGTCTCGTCCGTCTTCGGCGTCAACAAGTGGCGCGAGCGCATCAAAACTTCGATTGCAGCGAAGGCGAAGGACGGCGCGGCGAACCGGGAGATGCTGAGGTTCTTGGCAGGCGTCTTCGGCGTCCCTTCATCCTCAATCCAGCTTGTCTCCGGGGAGAAATCGTCCCAGAAGAGGGTGGAAGTCGCGGGCATGAACGTCGATGTGGCGGTGAAGAAGCTGGAGGCCGCCCTTGGACGATGCTGAGCGCCTGGAACTCCTCGATAAACTCATCGAGGAACTGAAGGAGGCTTCTCTCTCGATGCCGATAATCGTCGAGGGGAAGCGCGACACGAAGGCGTTGAGGGCGCTGGGAGTCGAGGGAGAAATAATCGGGCTCAACCAGGGAATGGGGATTGTCGCGTTCTGCGAGGGCGTGGCCCGCGCCCATGGAAAGGTCATCCTCCTCACCGACTGGGACGCGAAGGGGGGGAAGCTCCACCGCGCTTTGGCCGACTGCTTCAAATCACTGGGGGTCAAGACCGACGGCGAGCTCCGGCGCGGGCTGGCGCGCCTGGCGAAGAAGGGCGCAAAGGACGTCGAGGGCGTCCCGGGGTTCATCCTATGGCTCGTGAAGCAGGACGGGGCGGGGCTGAAGACGACCATCGACTACGCGAAGCGGGTGAGGGCGCGCAGGGAAAAGGATATCTAGCGCCATGCGGATTTGAGGCGGGTGACAGGAATGGAACTCAAGCTAGTCGCAATCGAGAAGCCGGAGGACGCAAATTTCATACTCGGCCAGAGCCACTTCATCAAGACCGCCGAGGACGTCTACGAGGCGATGGTCAACTCTGTCCCGGGGGCGAAGTTCGGGGTTGCTTTCTGCGAAGCATCGGGCGACAGGCTCCTGCGCATGGAGGGGAACGACCCGGAGATGCTGGAGTTGGCGAAGAGGAACGCTCTGGCAATCGGTGCGGGGCATTCGTTTATGGTGTTCATGCGCAACGCATATCCCGTCAATGTTCTCGGGGCAATCAAAAGCGTCCCCGAAGTGTGCAATATCTTCTGCGCGACAGCGAACGCCACCCAGGTCGTCGTAGCTGAAACGGAGCAGGGGCGCGGGATACTCGGAGTCATCGATGGCCACCCCCCCAAAGGCGTCGAGGACGACGCGGGGAAGAGGTGGAGGAAGGAGTTCCTGAGGAAGATAGGGTACAAGCTGTAGAACATTTGGACCCAATTTGGGCACGATTCCGGCAAACGGATATTTAGCCTAGCCTCCATAGTTCGCCCGGCGAGGAAAAACGCCGACATGGAGGCAAACAAACATGGAAAAGAAAAAGACAATCGGAGCCGTACTGGCGCTCGCACTGCTGTTCTCATCTATCGGAATGATTGCGGCAGCGCAGGCAGCCACCGACGATGGCGCTGGCGATACTGGCGCTGTCGAAGTTACGGCGGGCGAGCAAGGGAACGAAACGACGGAGTTGCGCGTCCTCATAACCATGGAGCAGAGGGCGGCGATGTCCGCAGTCGTCGACGAGATGCGCGCGGCGAACGTGACCCACGACGACATCATGGCCGAGATAGACGCGATGACGAGGGACTACATGGCGCAGAACCTCGAATCGTACGGGGTGGCTGAAGCGGACTCGGCCAAGATACTAGACGCAATCGACGATATCGATGCCATGGAGCAGGAGATTCGCGACACGGCAGAGGAGCTCCGTGAGCTTGGCCTGAACAGGCGCGAGATTCGCAACCAGACGCAGCCCATGCTCGATGAGATGCGCACGATGCGCACCGGGCTGGCAGACCTGCTTGCGCAGTACGACATACTCCCGCCGATGTGTGGCCCGGCGGGGCCCGGGATGATGCCACGCCAGGGATTCGGGCAGAACGGCACGGGGTGCATGGGGCCGCAGGGACGAGAGGGAAATGGGCCGCAAGGCATGGGTGGAATGGGTGGCATGAGGCCGGGCAGGCCGATTCCTCCGAACGGGAACTGCACCGGAAGACAAGGTTTCGAACCTTGAACCTGGACTGAACCCGCGTAAATCATTTAGCGGGACGGAGGCAATTGCCCATAGCGCCTCCGTCCTGCGTCATTATTGCATGCCACACGCACGTTGGCACTAGAAACGGCAAGGCATGATTTATATGTCGAACGGGGCATACGTGATTGGATGCAGGCTGTCAGGCAGCTGATATGGTGGCTCATCGCGGGGAGCGAGGGCGGAGTGAACAGGGGGCGCATAATCGAGACGCTGAAGAAGAACCCCTCCAACGCGAACCAGCTTTCGGAATCATTGAAGCTCGACTACAAGACAATCCGACATCATCTGGACGTTCTGACCAAGAACAATCTCGTGACGACGATAGGCGGAAGCTACGGCAAGATGTTTTTCCTGTCCCCGATGCTCGACCAAGACTACGGCGTTTTCGAGGAGATTTGGGCCAGAATTGGGAAAAACGAGGTAAAAGGCGGGAAGCATGAGGATGTGAGCAAATGAACAAGGAAACGAAGTTGGTGCTGATAATCGTGGCGATGATAGCAGTGGCCGGGGCGGTCGGGTTTGCGTCGAGCAGCGTATTGATCAAACCTCCCGAGCACTTCGTGCCGCCGGACTTCAATCCCGAGCAGCCTCCCCCCAACAGGATCGACCCGGCAGACAGGGACAGCTTCATCAATGCCAAGTCCGCACTGACGATGATAAACATGGTGCTCTCGGTAGCGCTCATTGCCCTCTACGTGAAGATATACGGGGAAACAAAGGCGCAGTTCACGATGGGTCTGATATCCGTCATGCTGGCGTTGTTCCTGTACGCGCTGATGTCCAACCCGATGATTCCGATGCTGTTCGGCTACCGCATCTTCGGTGTGGGGCTGTTCTCGATAATGCCGGACATATTCACGACGGTAGCCCTGTCGATTCTCATCTATCTCACCGTGAAATAGTTTGGGAGAGATTTGGGTGAGACTCTGGTAAATCGATATTAACGGTGCCGCCGTACAAGCAGACGTGCCGTTCAGCTAGACATAGCGGCCAAAGGAGTGAAAGCGTGTCGTCCACGGGCAGGAGCTTGAAGAACCTATTGAGGAACAAGACAAGGACTTTCGCCGTCGTCCTGATAATCGGTCTGAGCATCTGTGTTTACCTTTCGATGTCCATAGTGAGCGGGAACATAAGCAACGACGCGTCGGACCTCGCCGAGGGCATGGACACGACCGTCACGGTGAGGGCGGCCGGGACATTCGGACCGATGAGCGGGGATGCGATGAACGAGTCAGTCGTCCCGACGATACGCACGGTCTCGTACGTCGTCAACGTCCAGAGGCTCGCAGTCGTGATGGACCGAGGGGACGACAGTGGGACGTTACAACCGGGCGAGTTTGGCGGGAGGCCCAGCATGCTGATGATGCAGGGCATTGATCCGTGGGGGGGCATAATTTTAAACACAGGTGGTACAGTTGAGATCACCTCCGGCAGGACCATCGATGAGGCCGAGACGAACGCCTTTGTCGCCATAATCGGCGAGAACTACGCAGCGACTAACTCTTTAGCAGTCGGAAGCACGCTGGATGTCAACGGGACTTCCATCCAGGTCGTGGGGCTTTTCAGCAGCGGCAACAGGTTCGGAGACGACGCCATCATCATGCCCTACGAGACGTTGAAGGCGGCTCGGGAGCTGGAAGGCCCGAACACGGTCTATGTCAAGATTGATTCGATAGGCAACATGGAATCGGCCGAGGCGGCCCTCAAGACTGCTCTCGGAGACGAATACGACGTAGTCCCCGCGACGGAGGTGCGGGGCGATTTCATGCAGCAGAACATCGACAACATCAAGGCCAACAGCCAGCTTAGCTCGATTGTCGCCCTCATCACGGCGAGCGTCGTGATGGTATTTGTCATGGTCCTCATCACCCGCGAGCGAATCAAGGAGATTGGCATTCTAAAGGCGATAGGCTTCAAGAATTCAAAAATTATCTCCCAGTTCCTGACGGAATCGATGGCGCTGGCCGTAATCGGTTTCGTTGTCGGCATCGCGATGACGATGGTCATGGGGCCGTACATAGCAAACACTGTTCTCGGCACATCGACGACTTCCAATATGCCCGGGGGCGGCATGACCTTCCAGGGTCGGCCTGGAGGCGTCGGTGGCATGGCCTCAGCAACGCTGGATTTCAGCCTCAGCGCGGACCTCGTCGTTTACACATTGGTATTCGCAATCGTCCTTGGAATCATAGGCGCGATGTACCCAGTGCTCCGCGCGATAAAGCTCAGGCCAGCTGACGCGCTCAGGTACACGGAGTGAGGTGAGAGCATGAACCCAAGCGAAATGGAAGCAAAGGCCATCGCAGTCAAAACTCCTGGCGAAGCATCGAGGGCGGCGGACGCACCTGAGGTTGAAAAGGAAGATTACGTCGTAGTCCTGGAGGACGTGTCCAAGGATTTCGCAGTCAGGGGTCAGAGCACGCCAGTCCATGCCCTCAAGGGCGTGAACATGAAAGTTCCGAGGGGAGCGCTCGTCGCTGTCAAGGGAGAGAGCGGCAGCGGCAAGACTACGCTGCTGCAAATCGTCGGCGCACTGGACGTGCCTACGGACGGCGTCGTATTCGTCGGGGACAGGGACATCTCGGCGATGAGCGAGAGCGAGCTGACGAATCACCGCGCAAAGACCGTGGGCTTCATATTCCAGAACTTCAACCTGATACCGAACCTGTCTGCGCTGGAGAACGTCGAGCTGCCGATGGAGGCGCTCGACCGCCCGACGGCGGAGCGGAGGCGCGCGGCGGTAGACCTTCTCACAACTGTGGGGATGGAGCACAGGATGGACTACAAGCCCATGAAGCTCAGCGGCGGGGAGCAGCAGCGGGTAGCCATCGCGAGGGCGCTGGCCAACGACCCGACGATCGTGTTGGCGGACGAGCCGACGGGCAACCTGGATTCCAAGACGGGCGCGTCGATAGTCGAGCTGCTTAACAAGCTGAGGACCGAGCGCGGCACGACAATCATCATGGTCACGCACTCGGAGGAGGCGGCGCGCGCTGCGGACTTTGCCTACATCATAAGCGACGGGGCCATCACAAACAAAAAGGACCTTGGCGAGGAGTTCGAGATGGCATCCAGGAAGAAAGCGTTGCGCGAAGAGCTTGCCGTGACGGCGGGCATAGCCAGCAGGCTATTCTCGGCAGGGTACGACGACGTGGATACAATCGACGACCGCGACCTGGCCGACCTCACCGAGGTCGTCGGGGACGAGAAGCAAGCCAAGAAGATAATCCGGAACGCAGAGAGGGCGAGGAAGAAACGGGACAGGCAGTAAATCCATCCGCGGAATCGGGTGTTGTGCGGCCCGCTGCGGCAATTCGGGCGCAACCGATATATCGCACAATGTAATCCACGGCTGGATGGCAGATTGGCTCGTCGCCTTCGGCACCGCGTTCGCGATGATATTCCTCTTCGAGATGGGGGACAAGACCCAGCTCATGACAATATCGTTCGCCGCGAAATATCCGCGCTGGCTCGTCTTCTGGGCGGTTTATTCCGCGATGGCCCTGCTCACCCTGATGGCCGTGGCGATAGGCGGGGTGATAACCAGGTACGTTCCGATTCACCTCATCCAGGTCGTGTCGGGAATAGTTTTCATCCTGTTCGGAGTCTGGGGGCTCTGGAAGATGAACGAGGAGGGGGACGGCGACGGCGAGGAAAGGGACGGGCGGAAGCCATTCGCCATGATTTTCACCATGCTGGTCCTCGCCGAACTCGGGGACAAGACGCAGCTCGCGACAATAACATTGGCGTCGTCCTACGACTGGCTGCCGGTCGCATTGGGGGGGCTGCTGGGCTTTGCAGCGGTAGTCGCGCTCGGCGTAGCGCTGGGCGAGGTCATAGCCCGCAAGGTCAAGAGGGAGTACGTCGTAATCGGGGCGGCTGTGTTCTCGATGGCGATGGGGGCGTATTTCATCTGCGAGGCGTTAATCTAGAAATAGCACTTTCGGACAACCCCGGTACTAACCCTTATATCCGCCGCAGCCAATCCGAGTGCAGGGATAAACATGCCCGAGATGAAAGTAGAAGAACTGCCAGGAGTGGGGGCCGCGACCGCGGAGAAGCTGAAAGATGCCGGATACACGACGGTCATGCAGGTTGCGGTCGAGTCCCCGAAGACGCTGGCCGAGCTCACGGAAATCGGCGAAGCCGTGGCCGCGAAAATCATCGCCGCAGCGAAGAAGAACGCAGAGATAGGCGGATTCGAAACCGGCGATGTCGTGATGGAGCGCAGGAAGACGGTATCCAAGCTCACGACATGCTCCAAGGCCTTCAACGACCTGATGGGGGGCGGCTTCGAAACGCAGGCGATAGTGGAGCTGTTTGGGGAATTCGGCTCTGGCAAGACTCAGATCGCGCACCAGTGCGCAGTCACGGCCCAGCTTCCCGAGGACAAGGGCGGCCTCGACAGCGACGTCATCATCATAGACACGGAGAACACCTTCCGTCCCGAGAGGATTGTCCAGATGGCTACCGCGCTGGAGATGGATCCCGAGGACGTTCTAAAGCGCATCCACGTCGCAAGAGCATACAACTCGCACCACCAGATGCTCCTCGTCGAAAAGGCTGACGCGATTGTGAAGAAGCACAAGGTCCGCCTCATCATCGTCGATTCGCTCACGGCCCACTTCAGGGCCGAGTACATCGGCAGGGGCACGCTGGCCGACAGGCAGCAGAAGCTGAACACCCACATGCACGACCTCCTGCACTTCGGAGACATGAACAACGCGCTCATTGTCGTGACGAACCAGGTCTCGGCGAAACCGGACACGTTCTTCGGCGACCCGACGCGCCCAATCGGTGGCCACATAGTCGGACACACCGCCACGTTCCGCCTCTATCTCCGCAAGAGCAAGGGCGGGAAGCGCATAGCCAGGCTCATCGACTCTCCCAACCTCCCCGAGGCCGAGGCGGTCATCACCGTGAGCGAGGTCGGGATAAGGGACTGAAAGGGCTGGTTAACAGCCATTTGGCGATTCAGCCTAGTCTCGAAACGTTTATATATCAACCATCCCTCCGAAGCTTGGATGCCGATAAGCGTCGTAATCATTGCCAGGAACGCCGAGAACTACATGCGGGATTGCCTCGACAGCCTGGTCTGGCAGTCCAGGCACCCGCACGAGGTCATCGTGGTCGACGCCGAGAGCACGGACTCCACCCAGGCCATCGTCCGGGAGCACGAGAAGGCGCACGCATTCGTCAAGCTCTACGTCGAGCCTGGCACTCGGGGGGAAGGGCGCAACTACGGAGCGTCCAAGGCGACTGGCGATATCATCGCATTTGTCGACGCGGATGCAATATGCAACGCGCTCTGGGTCGAGGGTATGGAGAACGCCTTCGCCGCCGGTGCGGACGTGGTCGCCGGGCGCGAGGTGCGCCTGGGATACACTGGCTTCACATCGCTCAAGCGCGTCGGGATGCTTCACAAGGGAGTGGACGTAACATACCCGAGCGTGAATCTGGCCTATAAAAAATCCGTGTTCGAGGCCATAGGCGGTTTCGACCCGTGGTTCAAGGAGGCGGAGGAGGTGGACCTTAACTTCCGCGCTGTCGACGCCGGTTACAAGCTGGTGTTCTGGGACAGGGCGATAGTCTATCACCGCGCCCGCGAGACCTTCACGGGCTTCTTCAAGCAGTCGTTCTGGTACGGCTTCGGGCGCAAGGAGCTCACGCTGCGCCACGGCAAGCTCTGGTCCAAGTACGACCCGGTCCACATGGTCCAGGTCACCTCGGACGAGTCGTTCTGGAAGCTGGTGCGCCTGGGGATATCCTTCTTGGGCTTCCTTTTCTGCAAGCTGGTTGGAAAGAAGAAAGACAGCAAGGAGAGGTTCCGCGTTTCAAAGGCGAGCGAACGGTGAGGGGCTTTCAATCCTCTCCTTCCCAAATCCTCATGTAATAATCGTTGATGAGGTTCCACCCGTAATCGTACTTGCTCCAGTCGCTTACAAAATAGTTAGCGATAGCGCTGCACCTGTAGAACTCCCCCGAAACGTATGGCTTGTTGCCGTGGTCCGGGTGCGCGTCGGCCAGCTCTGGGCGGCAACGAAGGTCCCACGCGCTTGCCAGGCCCCCTTCCGGTTTTGCATAGCACGCGTCGCTCGTCGCGTCGAACACGGCCCAGCTTCCGACCCCTCCGCTCCTGATGTAGATTTCGACGACCCCGTGCCCCCAGTTCTTCCTAGTCATGTCGAACAAGTAAACGAGCCTCGAAGGCATTCCAGCAACTTGAGCCAGGGCGCAGAGCACCCTGGAAAGCTCCGTGCAGACGTAAGTCCCCCGCTTGATGAGTTCCTCCTCAGTCCCGCCGAAGAGCATCGTGTCCGTCGTCCAGAAACCTTTCTCCGTGCTCTTCTCCGGAGTCGGGAACTGGCTCTGGATTCCCGAGCACCATCGCGCGAGCGATTTCGCCCTGAGCTCGTCGCCGGACTGTCTAGCCACCCGTCCGACGATACCCTCAAGGTACGGGCGCCCGCCTTTTTTGTAAGTTGCCCGCAATGGCGCACAATCCGAATACAACCACCCCTCGGTCTCGGGCAAGAGCTTGACCATCTCGTCGAGCAGTACGGAATCCACGGTTCCCGGGGCGTGGAGGTCGTTCTCCAGGCTCAGGAGCTCGTCGTACGTTCCGAAACCCGTGCGCCCCTTGTAAGCTTTGAGATTCATGCCAGGTTTCATTTCCATGTGAGAACGAACGGCGAATGGAATAATATAATTTGCGACGCAGGTCGCATCTCCGCCACTTTCGCCTCCCCCCACATAATCATATTTAACTCTCCAGGCGTTTGGGGGACAATGCCCAAGCCCCTCTTCCCATACGAGCCGCGCGCGAACCAGCGCGAGTTCATGTCCCTCGTGAGGCGAACCCTCAAGGAGCAGTCCCACGTCGTCGTCGAGTCCGGCACGGGCTCTGGCAAGACCGTGTGCGCCCTGGTCCCCTGCGTCGAACACGCGATGAGGAAACACAAGAAGGTCGTCTACCTCACGCGCACGAACTCCCAGCAGCGCCAGGTCATCCGCGAGTCCAGGGCAATCGCCAAGAAGGGCATGTTCTTCGCCTGCGGCGTCCAGGGCCGGCAGAACACATGCCTGATGCTCGAAACGGACCCCGAGTTCCGCGAGGGCTCCCCCGACGAGCTGGCCAAGTGGTGCGGCGAGATGAAGCGGCGCACTTTGAAGGGCAAGCCCGGCGGTTGCAATTTCTACGCCAAGCTCGTGGAGGCCGACAAGGACGCGCTCGATGCCTGGGCGAAGGAGCGCATCCCGACGGTCGAGGAGTTCGCGGCCCGCTGCCGATCCATCGGCGTCTGCCCGTACGAGGCGAACAAGCTCCTGATTCCAGATGCGCTGGTCGTCACCGCACCGTACGTCTACTTCTTCACGCCGCAGATCGTCCGCACGCTGGTAAGCTGGATGGGCGTGACATTGGAGGACGTCATCCTCGTCGTGGACGAGGCCCACAACCTCCCGGAGTACGCCAGGGAGCTGCGCTCGGCCGAGCTCTCTTCGTGGACGCTCCGAGCCGCAGCGCGCGAAGCCGAGAAGTTCGGAGACTCCGAGCTGCTGCCGGGGACGAGCGTGGCCGACTTCTGCCGCCTCGCGGACGAAACCCTGGGCTACATCGCCGCCGAGTACGTGGCCGACGAGGACGGCCTCGTTCCGCCGAACGAGCTGGAGGGCGCTCTGATGAACGCGCTGAAGGTCACAAGCTTCAAGCTCCGCACGGTCTTCGAGAACCTCGTGGACTACGGAGAGATTGTCTCCGACTCGCGCCGCAAGGACGGCAGGCTCCCGCGCTCGTACGCGAGGGCCGTGGGCGCTTTCATGCTGTTCTGGCAGGCCCTGGATTCGGACGAGCACGTCAAGCTGGTCTACGGCGGGGACAACCCGAAGCTCGAGGCGTACGCCATGGACCCCTCGGGAGCCACGGAGGTCATCCTGTCCGCGCACGCGTCGCTTCACATGTCCGGCACGCTGACCCCGATGGAGGAGTACCGCGATTCGATAGGACTGCCGGCAGACACGCCGCTTGCCAAGTTTCCGAGCCCTTTCCCTCCGGGCAACAGGCTGATACTATACACCCCCGACGTGACGACCCGGTTCGAGGATTTCTCCAGGGACGAGGACATCCTGGCCAGGATGAACGAATACATGAGGAGGATAATGGCGAGCGAGCCGCGCAACGCGATGGCTTTCTTCCCAAGCTTCAACGTCATGGCGGGCTTCTCGGGCCTCAAGAATGGGCTAGGGCGCGAGTTCTTCGAGGAGAGGAAGGGGATGCCTCAGCAGGAGCTGATGGGCGAAGTCCAGCGCTTCAAACTTTCGGGCGGAGGCTTGATGTTCGCGGTGGAGGGCGGGCGCCTCAGCGAGGGCATCGATTTTCCGGGAAAGGAACTGGAAATCGCCTTCCTGGTCGGGATACCGTATCCCAAGCCGAGCGCCAAGCAGAAATCCCTGCTCCGCTACTACGACAACAAATTCGGAAAGGGGTGGGAGTACACGGTCAAAGCCCCCACGGCCAGGAAGATGCTCCAGAGCATAGGCCGACTGATACGGACGGAGACCGACAGGGGCGTCGCCGTCATACTAGACAGGCGGGCGACCCAGTTCTCGGACTACCTCGACGGCCTGCGCGAGGCTCGCGACCTGCCAGCGGAGGTCGCGGCCTTCTTCGCGAATCCTAAGGAATAAATAGGCAGTGCCCGATACCACCTGTGAGGACAAGCCGGAGGATACGAGGAATGGCCAGGCGGACTAGGCAGCAAACCGAGAAGAGCCAAGCGCTTGACGAGGAGGTCAAGCCAGCAGCCTCGGCGTCCGAGCCCGCAGAGGCGTTAGCGTCGCCGTCCCAAACCAACAAGCCGGTCTCCCACGGCGAAATGCTTCTCCACTGGGTTACAGAGGGTTACGAGATAGGGCAGCTGGTCGGCGACCTGCGGGGCAAGAAGAACATCGAACCGTATTTCGAGGAATTCCAGAGGCGAGTCAAGAGGGCAGCGGAGATCATAGCCGAAATCGAGGTGCTCGGCACCGTACCACCAGTTCGCGTGGAAGCGCTTAGGGCGATTGCAAAGGAACCCGCACGTCTCGCTGAACTGGAGAAGGAACTATCAGACTGGAGGGATGGCCCAAAGCTGAAGGAGATGAAGGCCGAATTCATGAGCCTCAATATCAAGGGATTCGAGGACGCAGCCCGAGTGATTCAGGGTAAGTTCTCGGATCCTTCCAAGCGTGGCGAAATCGAGAAAGACATACACGATTTGAAGCACAAAATAAAAGAACGGTTCTTCGAACAGGAATTCGCAGTACATCTGGAGCCAGTGCCGGAAACGTCTGCACACCCCCTGGCCGAGACGATTTTCATCATCCACAGGGACGGAACGCTGCTCTCAGTCAAGAGCAAGCAGTCGAAGGAGCAGGTGGACAAAAAGGCTCTCAGCCACATGGTGATAGAGATTCGCGAGAGGATGTCAAAGGGCTCGAAAGAATGCTTCGATGCAGACGGCTCGCGCGTCATCATGGAGAACGGCCAGCACGTGTGCGTGGCCGTGGCCTTCAAGGGCGATGAGCTCCCGATAATGCGCAAGGTCATAGACAAGGTCGTTCAGATAATGGAGCGCAAGAACGCCGCCGTTTTCTCGAACTGGACCGGCGACCGGGCAAGGCTCATAGACATGGAGCGGTACCCGACGGCCCTGTTCCAGGCGCTGGAGCAGATGGAGAAGAAGGAGTAGTCGTCACTCAGAAATAACTGGTGTGGGCGTCAGACATTCATTCCGATATGAATGGCGTTGACGCCAGTTATTTATTCCGATATAACTGGCGTAGCCACGAATTTCCCATCGCGGTACATCAGCCTGTGCCAGCCGTGCGTGTGGCGGGTGCGCCTCATCTTCAGGCACCTGATGCGGAGCTGCATGTCCGACTCCCCGACCTCGTGGAGCTTCAGGTGAAGAATGCCGTCCGCGAGGTAATCCTCGTCGTGGTTGACGAGCGAATCCGTACCGTGCGGGACCTCGCTGATGAGGAAGATGTTGGCCTTCAGCTCCTTGAGGAACCGCATGAACTGGAACAGCTCGACGCGCGGGTGCTTCAGGCTCGCGAGGGCGTACAGCGCCGCGAGGGAGTCTATGACCACAATGTCGAACCCGTTGCCCTTCACCCTCTGCTCGACGTACTTGGAAAGAATCTCCAGCCAGTTCTTGCCGTACTCCTCGTCCCGGTGCTCCATCCTAATCTTGCCAACGTCGACCAGGAAGACGTCCAGGTCGTCGAGGTTGCCCATCCCCAGGTCCTCCATCGCCCCCCTGATGTTCTCGTACCCCTCCTCCAGGGAGATGTAGAGGCCCTTCATCCCAGCCTCCTTGGCGTTGTTGTAAATCATGCTGAATGCAAGCGATGTCTTCATTGTTCCCGGGGTTCCGCAGATGAGAACCACATGGCCGTCCGGTATGCCCCCGTCTATGACCTCGTCGAAACCGTCCACGAACGTCTGAATTCGCTCCATTTCGTATCCCCGGCTTAAATCCCACTGCCACTATAAATACTATTCTGGCCGCGTTTGGAAAGGTATTTCTCCCCCGCGCGCATCCGTGTTGCGATGGACCCGTTGGGCGCGGCCTTGCTTGGGATTTGGCTATTCCTTCCAGCGATGGCGCCGAACTCTGGAGCCGTGCTGCTCGGCGGCGGCGCGCCGATGGACTTCGGGCGCTCGATGAAGGACGGGCGGAGGGTCTTCGGGGACGGAAAGACGTGGCGAGGCTTCTTCGGTGGAATCGCCTGCGGAATTGGTCTGGGGCTCGTTCAGATGGGAATCGCGTACGCCGCAGGTTCGGGGGATTACTGGGGGTTCTCTCCATTTCCCGGGATACTCCTGGTCTTCCTTTTCTTATCCGTCGGGGCGATGCTGGGCGACCTGCTTGGCAGCTTCGTGAAGCGCAGGCTCGGCGGGGAGCGCGGGGCCAGCTACCCGGTTCTGGACATCTACGTATTCGTTGCGATGGCGATTCTCTTCGTAGCCTTGTTCCAAAACGGATGGTTCACAGAGCATTACCTGAGCGACTGGGGCTGGCTCGGCCTGGTCACGGTGCTGTCGCTCACGCCGCTTCTGCACAGGGGAGTCAATGTGATTGGTTTCAAGATGGGCAAGAAGAAGGTTCCGTGGTGATGGCATGAGCGAATTGGCGAAGATGTTGATGGATTTGGGGGCTGTGAAGTTTGGCGATTTCACACTCGCGTCGGGACGCAAGAGCAAATACTACGTGGACATCAAGAAGGCGAGCACTAACACCCACTTCCTGAGGGTCCTCTCGAAGGAGATGGCCTCGCACGTCGCCGGGGCGGACCGCCTGGCTGGGATCGAGCTCGGGGCCATACCGATACTGGTCGCGCTGGCCGTGGAGAGCGGGAAGCCTTTCGTAATGGTCCGAAAGGAAAGGAAGGATCATGGCACAACGAAGATGCTGGAGGGGGACCTGAAGTCGGGCGAGAACGTGTTCTTCGTCGAGGACGTCACTACGACCGCCGGCACTTTGATGAAGGGAATCGAGGTCGTGCGCCAGGCCGGGGGAAAGGTCACCCGCGTGCTGGTCATCGTGGACAGGGAGGAGGGGGCGCGAGAGAACCTGGCGGGGATTGGCGTCGAGCTCGTCCCGATGGTGCGCGTGTCCGAGATACTGGACAAATCGGCGATGCGGGATTGAAGCGGGCGCAAGGGTTATTAAACCCGACCTCATTTGGGCTACCAGCGGGCATATGGTCCAGCGGTTATGACGGGTGTCTCACACACACCAGATCTCCGGTTCGAATCCGGATATGCCCATTCGATTCATTTTTATAACGAGCACGAGAATGGGCATTACGGAGAGGACTACCGGTCTTACCGTTTACCGGACATGGAGCTAGTCCGAACCCGCGGCAAGGACTGCATTTTCCCAGCCTTGCCGCACTGGGTGCGCTTGCGGCTGTGAGACTCAATAGAAATCTAATTACCTGATTGACCAACACCTTTACATACTTGCCAGCCCAATATCCTCACGATGGACTCCGAATCCTTCGTCAAGGCGGTCGAGGACCGTCTCCTCCCGATTGCGCCAATCATCGAGTTCGCAATAAAGAAGCAGCTGAACGAGGTTGGCGCGGACCGCAAGACCCTGACGCCCGAACAGGCGATGCGCTTCATAGACAAGATGGCGGACGCGCTAGACCTCTTCGCGGGGCCGGCCAAGGCCGTCGAGTCCAAGCAGTTCATGCTCAAGGCGCTGAGGCGCTCCGCCCCCGAGTATTTCGAATCTATGACCTGAGCCACTTGGCCTTTTTCTTGGAGAACGCCACCTTCACTCCGCGATTTCCGAGCTCCCCCAGCACCTTCGCGAACAGCTTCGCGTCCCGGCCAAGAACCTCCGGCGGAACTACTCCCGGATTCTTGTAACGGCCCGAGGCAATCATCGCTGAGACAATCGAGCAAGTGAAGCCAGTCGTGCGTGACATCGAGGTCGCGCCAGCGGACGGGTCGTAGTGGTCGAGCAGGTCGTAGGCGTGCGTGACGTTAGACTTCCCCGTTGAGCCGTCGGCCTGGACTCTCATGACTGTCATGTCCTCGTCCCCCGGTCCCATCTCCCACATCGGGAAGAGCAACTTTGTGGTGAGGTCTATCGGCCGGACCTTCGCCCCCTTAACATCCACCGGAGCCAGCCCGAATAATCCCGTCTCCCGCAGTGTGCGCATCTTCTCAGCGTGGCCGGGATATCGCAGCGTCATCTCGCGCATGTTCCTCGCCCTTATCGTGTCGATAAGTGTGCGGAGCCCGTCAGAGTTGAAGGCCTCCAGCGTCCCGACGCCGGGGAAGTCGACTGGCTCGACGCCCGAGAGGGCGGGCTCTACGACGGTGCGCCCGCCCCTGACCAGCCTCGCCGGGCGCGTGTATTCCTCTATCACGTCTATCGGCGAGAAACCGGCCTTGTACTCGTACGGCCAGGTGCGGACCTTCGGCAAGCCGCCCACCATGATTGTCAGGTCGTCGATGGTATTCATCTCGGAAGCAATCCTGCCGGCCATCATGTTGCTCAAGCCAGGCGCGACTCCGCAATCGACCACGACCGTGACGCCCGCCTTCTTGGCGGCCTTGTCAAGCGGAAGCGGGTCTTCTGGCATGAAGGAGATGTCGCAGCAGTCTGCGCCCGCCTCTATGACCGCCCCCAATGTCGCCAGGCCCATGAATCCCGGGACCGCGCCCACCGCCAGGTCAAAGTCCCTGGCGAGCTTCTTCACCGCATTTGGCGATGACAAATCCGCCCTCGCGCCACTCAAACCGAACGATTGTTCGAGGCGCTTGAGCGCCTCCGGACGGACGTCTGCGACCGTGACATCCAGCCTCGCCCGCTCCTTCAAGTCCCTCGCAATCAGGCCGCCGACCCTTCCTGCGCCGAGTACAATCACGCGTTTCATGGTTTAACCCCTGCGCCATCTCAAATCCGCTGCCCCTACATAGCTTTTCCCGGAACTGCGAACCATTTTATCCCTCGTTGCGAATACTTGGTGTGATGTACAGCATCGACACTCCCCTCGCCGTTGCTCTTCTGAAGCTGATTCTGGCCATGATATGCGGCAGCCTCCTAGGGCTCGAGAGGGAGATGAAGGAGAAACCCGCTGGCTTGAGGACATTCATGCTCATCACCACCGGCTCGTGCCTGTTTGTGATTGTGGGGACATACATTTCAGAATCATGGACTGGCGCGTCCGACCCGGGCAGGGTGGCCGCCCAGGTCGTTGCGGGCATAGGTTTTCTCGGAGCCGGCACTATCATCCACTCCAGGGGCTCGGTCCACGGGTTGACTTCAGCGGCGACGATTTGGGTTTCGGCGGGCATCGGAATCGCCATAGCCGTCGACCTTTTCCTTCTCGCAATCCTCGTGACGTTCATAATCCTGGGCATGCTGGTGGGGTTGAGGGCCATCGAACTTCGAATCGGGACAAAGGGCAGGGCGCGCATGAAGGCGAAGGTTCTGGTCAAGGAGATGGACGCTCTAGAGAAGATTTCGGAGGACATAGAGAGCCTCGGGGAGCACATCCGCATCCAGCAGATGAAGAAGTACGGCGACGGGATGCAGATAATCCTGATGTGCCAGCTCACGGCGACGGAGGGTGTGCGCCTGCAGAACACCATCGCAAGGCTGGAGGGTGTCGAGAGCGTGGATTTGGAGCCCGCGTAATCGGCGGTCGAAAAAGGCTGGCTTTTACTTCAATCGTATTGTCTCTAGATTCATCGGCGCTGGGTGCCTCTGAGGCATCATCGAAATCCAATTACTTCAACCTTATCGTTTCCAGATTCATCGGCGCCCTCGTCTCTATCCCGAACTTTTTATAAATCGAGCTCGCCAAATCGGAGCACTTGAACTCTTCCCCGTGGCCGACGATGATGCGCTCCGGCTTGGGGTCCAGGTTGTCCACGTAGTTCATCAGCTGCATGCGGTCCGAGTGGCCGGAGAAGCCGTCGCACGTCTCGATGTTAAGCTTGACGTCGACCGTTATCTGGTTGCCGCGCTCGTTCATCGGGATGGACTTCCAGCCGCGCTGTATCTTCCTGCCCATCGTGCCCTCGGCCTGGTAACCGACGAATATAAGCGAACTGGCCGGGTCCGACGCCCACGACTTGAAGTACTCCATCACAGGGCCGCCGTTCATCATCCCCGCCGTCGCAAGCACTATGCACGGGTCGGGGTCCCCGGCGATGCGCTGGCGCATCTCCTGGCTGTCGACGCGCTTGAATATCTTCGAAAGGAACGGGTTCTCCCCCATCTGGAATATCTGGGTGCGGAGCGAGCTGTTGAGGTATTCCGGATAGGCAGTATGGATTGCAGTCGCCTCGAATATCATGCCGTCCAAATACACAGGCACCTCGGGTATCTGCTCCGCCCTCATGAGGTCCTCTATGACGAGCATGACCTCCTGGGAACGGCCGACGGCGAAGACGGGGATTATGATGCGCCCCTTCCTTGCAAGTGTCCTGGTCAGCGTCTCGCGGAGCTGCGCCGACGCCTCGTGCCTGCTCGGCTGCATGTCGTGGTAGCTGCCGTAGGTCGATTCCATGATGAGCGTCTCCAGGCGCGGGAATTTGTTCACCGCCGGGTTGAACAGCCACGTTTTCTCGTACTTCATGTCCCCGGTGAAAGCGACGTTGTAGAGCCCGTCTCCGACGTGGAAGTGCGCGATTGCCGAGCCCAGGATGTGCCCGGCGTTGTGCAGGGTCAGGCGAACGTCGGGGCTTATATCGGTGGTCTCGCCGTATTTAAGAGGGATGCAGTGCTTCACCATCTCGCGGATGTGCGCCGATTCGTAGGGCGCTTTCTTCGCCTCGCCGAATGACACGCGGATGAAGTCCAGGAGCATGAGCGACATCAGGTCCCTCGTCGGCGGGGTGCAGTAAATCGGGCCGTCGTAGCCGTACTTGAAAAGCGCCGGCACCAGCGCGGCATGGTCCAGGTGGGCGTGCGTTATCACGACCGCATCTAGAGTGTCCAATGGCATTATCTCCGGGACGTTCAGGTACGGGGTGTCCTCGTCGTTCGAGGGCATCGTGCCGCAGTCAATCATGACCTTGCTCTCCCTCGTCGAGAGGAGCGAGCAGCTGCGTCCGACCTCCCTGAAACCCCCGAGCGTCGTTACCCGGATGAACGAGTCGGTGTAGACCATGTCCCTGGCCAGGCGTCTTCCGAGCTTCTTGAGGAACTCGTTGCGCTCGTCGTGGATTTTTCGCAGGTAGCTGCGCACCTCGCTCACAGTCTTCGACGGAATCGGCGAAGCCCTGACCACCCTCGGCGCCCAGCCGATCTTCTTCTTCAGCTCGTTGAGGATGGCGCCATGCTTGCCTATGACCAGGCCAGGAGAAATAGCCTCAATTGTGACTTCACCTGTCTCAGACTCGAAGAAGATGTTCTGAATCTCCGCCTCAGGCGGCGACATCTCCTTGATTATCTCCTCGGCCTTCTCCGGTGTTATCAGGAGCGAAGGGTCAGGCCTTATGGTGACCCGGCGGCGCAAGCCCTGGGCCAGCTGGCGCACTATGTCGTTGTCGTCCGCGAACTCCTCGAGGCTCTTGGTGTACAGCACAATCGACGGGCCCTCGAGCTCTATCCGCGTAATCTGGACGCTCTCTGGAACGACGCGGCGCACCACCTCGTTCGCTTCCTTCAGCACGCTTTCTACGCTCATCCGTTCACTTCAACCTTCGGTTCAGTTCAGCTTCATCTTTGAAATCCTCTTCTGGATTTCGTCCTCTGAAATCTCTTTGTAATCCTTTTTCGTGATGATGACGATGTTCATCCCGTCCCCCGAGGCGGAGTCGCGCCTCATCGACGCGTGAAGGCCGCGGATGATTAGGTCGACGCCTTCGCTGGCGCTCAGGCCCTCCTCGAAATGGTCCTCCAGCACGCCATATACATACGGAGAGCCGGAGCCCGTCGTCACGTACGTGTCAGGGATGGAGCCCCCTGCCGCATCTATCGAATAGACGTGTCCGCCCTCATTGTCCACTCCGCCGACGACGAGCTGCACCCAATACGGGTAGTATTTCGAGCCGTTCAGGATGTTCGACAGAAGCGTCGAGGCGGCCCTGACAGTCATAGGGCTCCCGCGCTTCATCTTGTACAGCTCTACCTCGGCGGTCAGGTAGCGCGCCAAAACCTGCGCGTCTCCGACAAGCCCCGCGACGGTCAGCCCGATAGAATCGTCTATCTTGAACAGCTTCTGAGTCGTCTTGTGGGCAATCAGAGTGCCCATGGTCGCCCTTCTCTCCGTTCCCAGCACGACGCCGTCCTTGCAGACGATGCCAACTGTGGTCGTACCCTTCTTTAGTTCTGTATTCATTGCTTCGTTCATAAGATGCACCTCAAAAGCGCACCGATGGAAAGCTTGCTGGACAGAGCGCAACAGGCGCTTCGTCCCAATAATTCCAATAGGGTTATTACCGGGGCGCTATTTAAGCCTTTCCCAGAATGATTGCGATTTGGACGATTCATTGCATCGGCCATCGGCGGCCAAACTCATGCGGCCTATGCAAATCTTCCGCAGCATCAAATTGTAAGTTGAAAAGGGTTTTGCGGAAGATGCCTAGTTGCCTGCTGGCTATTTCTCCTTCTTTTCAGCCGGTTTTTTATCTCCGGCAGGTTTCTTGTCGTCTCCCTTCTTGGCATCCTCGGCCTTCTTCTCGCCCTCTGCCGGAGCCGCTGCGCCTTCCGCACCTGCCGCTGCACCCGCTGTTGCCGCCGCTGCTGCAGCCGCAGCCTTCTTGGCCGCATCTTCTGCCTTCTTGGCCATGCCGGCCTTGAGCAGCTCCTCGTGCTCGCGGCGGCGCTTGTCCATCTCGGCCTTTGAAATGTACTTCGGGGCCTCCTTGTTGCACCTCTTGCAGAGGCCTATCATGTTCGTTAACCTTCTCCGTTCGCATCCCTTGCAGACTGTTATAGACTTCATTACTATCCCTCACTTGGCGACGAATATATGGTACTTCTGGTCGGCTTCGGCCAGCTCCATCTCTATCCTCTTTGCTATGAGCTTCTCCGGGTGTCTGAGAGCAGACACCCTCTCCTCGATGTCCTTGAAATTGATGAACGGGCGCTTCTTTCGCTCCTCCAGTATGGCCCACATCGTTTTCTTCCCCAGCCCCGGAAGGAGCTCGAGCATGTGGAACCTCATGGTTATCGGCCTTGATTCGTTGTAGAATTTGATGAAGTCCGCCTCCCTCTCCATGACTATCCTCTGCAATACGAATGGAAGCTCGCTCTGCGCGGCGTTGGTCAGCTCCTCGTATTTTATTCTCCGCTTAACGTGCAGAATCTCCTTTCGCAGTGGCACTTCCTTGCCTATGTAAACCACGTCCCCGGCCGTCAGGGTCACGTTGTCCTTGGGCACGAGTTCGAACAGCTTGAACTGGCCGGGCCCGACCGCGTAGGCAACTGGCTCGCGCTTGAATCGCCTGTCGTCAGCCAGGCCCTGGGGCATGTAATCGAGGATGTGTGCGAGGTCTTCCACTTCTTCCACCTACAGATATTTCTTCACGCTTTCGATTATCGTCTCGGCCGAGTCGGCGTCGAGGTCGAACTTCTCCTTTGAGAGGATTGCCCTGAGCTCGTCCTGGGACTGGGGCATCAGGTCAGCTATCTTGCATGCCACCGGCTCGATCAGGCTCTCGTTCTTCTTCATGAGCTCGTTCACGAGCTTCCTTGATGTCTTCGCGTCGGTCTTCACAAACTGGACAGCGTGGGCCGTAGCCATCTTCTGGAATTCGTTGAGCTCGCGCTTCCCGCTCTCCGTTTCGAGAAGCTCCTTGACCTCTGCTAATGTGAGATAATTGTCCGGCATTCCTTTACCCCCGTTCAGGCCTTCCTCATGTGCTCGGGGAAAACCACTACCTGCTTCACCTTGTTCCCGATGCGGACGTCCATCATGTACGCCCTTCCCTGGTTACCCACAACCTTCCCCGTCTTTCCGTGGAAACACGTGTGCGGACGGCCCTTGCGTATGCTCGGGTCGAGTATTATCGAGGCCTGGTCACCGACTTCGTACTTCTGGAACGAGCGGGTTATGGGCGACAGCCCGCGCTCCCTGGCCGGCCTGTGCAGTATACCGCGCGTCCTTTTGTTCATTCCTTTTGAGCTCTTCATGTCTATCCCTCCGTTCCTGTGTCCATGACTTCCAGGGACTTCACCGCGCAGGCGACCCCCAGGAGTTCCGCGACGCTGGGACGCGTCCGGCCCTGGTCGCCGTGGACCAGCTCCTTGATGTACGTCCCCGTCTCCGCAGTGATGCTGAGTACCGCTTCTCCGGTGCTCCAGCTCTCCACGCGAGCGTCCTTCACGACCCTCCGCCTGTGCCTGTCGGCTCTGCGGTGAGAGACACGGCTGGGAGTGCGCTGCACGATTTCGCAGCCTCGCAATAATGCAACTACTTCATTAAGCTTTGCCTCGTCCACGAGCCGCTCGAACGTGACCGACACCCGGTAGATTTTATCTCCCCTGGCTTCCTTCAGGGCTGCGACGTCCGAGCCTATCGCTTCCCTCAATTCCGAGACCTCGACGCCCTGCCCGCTTCCGTTCACCTTCCTCTCGACCTCGTCGAAAACAACGGTTCTAGCCCTCGGAGCGCGTATCTCCAGAACGAAAGGCCGCCCGTCCCCGAGCATGAGCGCGTCCACGTCCTCGCGGCCCATGCCGTGGAAGAAGTGCTCGCTGCCCCCCGTCTGCTCCATGACAGGCCCCGCGATAATCTCCTCGACGCTGGTCTGGTACATCTTGCCCGTTCCGTTGCACCGCTCGCAGCCCGTTCCCCTGCATGGCTTGCACGGCCATCTGGTCTGGGGAATCCCGCGCGCGAGCTTGCGGTACCTGCCCCGGACGAACAGCGGGGCGACTTGCACGTCAACGACGTCGTATTGTGTGTCGACGACAAGTGTTATGTCTGGGTGCTCGAAGTCGGGCTCCTTCCCCATCTTGACCGAAAGGAGCTTTCCCAGCTCCCTGTTGAATTCCGACTTAATCGGTTCGTGGGCGTCGGTCTTCAACTCCCCCCAGAGCCTCTCCTCGACCTCGCAGCCCTCAGGGCCGAACCTGGAGCCGACGAGGAACGTCTTAGAATTCCACGGTTCCGCGGCCTTGGCGCACAGTTCCGCGAACGCTTCCAGGCGCAGGAACGTTCCCTTGCAAATCGGGCAGCGCGCCTCATTTTCAGGGGTGTAGCCGATTATGCTCGCGACAGCCGTGCCCCTGTCAGTATTGGAGAAACCCATTCCAGCCTTCGCCACGAACCTGCCGAGGCACCTGGCGCAAACCCTCGGCTCGGAGTCCAGGACCGACCTGTCGAGGGCTCTGGCTCTTTCCAACAGTATCTCCGCTAGCTCGTCCAACGATGCACCGGGCCCCGCTCACTTGGACTTCTTCTTCACCAGGAAAATCTCGATGGAGGAGACGTTGGATATCCTGCCGCCGTCGCCCTCGAGCTTCTCCGTGGATATCTTGATGTCCTTCACGATCGCATCGGTGACGAACCTGTTGCGCACGATTTCGGCAACGTCGACGGCCAAGCCTATGGACTTGCCCCTCGCCTTGATGACCACGCCGTCGGGGCCAGCGTTTATCTGGGTGGCTACCGCCAGTACGTAGTTCATCGTCGGTTTCTTGCCTATGTAGACCGTGTTGTCCGGATTGTCCTCTGCCATTATATATTCCCCCTTTCAGCGATGCTCAGGACTCATCGGTCTCGGTCATATAAATAATTACCGCAGCCCTGGCGGTTCGCCTATTTTTAAAGCTCAGAATGACAATGTTTATATATCATGTCATTTCTCCCCTGCAACAGGGATGCACTAATGCCCACCCGAAAAATCGCCGTTATTTTGCCGGCCCTTGACGAGGAAAAAACAATCGGCCAGGTAATTGATGCTATACCTGTCGAACGGCTCAAGTCCGCGGGCTACGCGGTTGACATCACAGTCGTCGACGGCCACAGCAAGGACATGACGAGCGTAATCGCCAAAGAACGGGGGGCGCGCCTCCTTGTACAAAAAGGCCACGGCAAGGGCGATGCGGTCAAGACGGCATTCCAAGAGTTCGACGGCGACTACCTTTTCATGATGGATGCCGACCACACTTATCCCGGCGAGAAAATCCCGGACATGCTTCATTATCTCGAAAACGACGTTTACGACGTCATGATGGGGTCCAGGCTTTCGGGCAGCATACAGCCGGGCGCGATGAGCCGCCTCAACTATCTCGGAAACCTGGTGCTCACAGAGACGGCCAACATGCTGTACCCCGGGGAGCGCCCGATAACAGACGTTTGCACCGGCATGTGGGGATTCGACAGGGACACAATCGAGCATTTGGCATCTCTGGAAGCAACGAACTTCGAGATAGAGGCCGAAATATACGCCAAGTGCGTCCTAGGGGGGTACAGGGTCGGAGAGATTCCGATTCCATACAACAGGCGGATATCCCCGGCGAAGCTGAGCTCGCTCAAGGACGGCACGAAGATATTTTGGCGCCTGCTGAAAGAGCGGATTTGAGATTGGTAAGTTTTATAACGGTCCGAAGGGATTCTCCAGCGAGGGCCTTGGCCGGGCGGGCGGGCCTTCGGGGGACATGAAATGGAGATTGGCGTCGTGGGGAAACCAAATGTCGGAAAGTCGACGTTCTTCTCGGCCGCGACCCTTGCGCCCGCGCAGATTGCGAACTACCCGTTCACCACCATCGAGCCCAACCGCGGCGTCGCCTACGTGCGCACGAAATGCCCGCACGTGGAACTCGGAGTCCAGTGCAACCCCAACAACTCCCCTTGCAAGGACGGCGTGCGCCTAGTTCCCGTGGAGATGATAGACGTTGCCGGGCTGGTGCCGGGCGCGCACGAGGGCAAAGGCTTGGGAAACAAGTTCCTCGACGACCTGCGCCAGGCCAGCTCGCTCATCCATGTGATAGATGTCAGCGGCGGGACGACGGAGGACGGCACGCCGACGAAGCCCGGCACCCGCGACCCTGCTCTCGATTCCAAGTTCCTCGAGGACGAGATATCGTTCTGGATTAAGGGCATCCTCGACAAAGATTGGCGCAGGCTGTCCAAGCAGGCGGAGCTCGACGGGGCGAGGATCGAGCGCGTGCTGCACGAGCGGTTCACTGGGCTAGGGTTCACTGAGCCGCAGATTCAGGCGGCGTTGCGCAAGGCCGCCCTCGGGCCGAGGCCGAGCGTCTGGACTGAGGACGAGTTGGTCGGTTTGGCGCGAAGCCTTCAGAAGTCCGGGAAGCCGATGCTCCTGGCTGCCAACAAGTACGACATGGCCGCGGACGGCGCAGTGGAGAAACTCAGGTCAGCGGTCGAGGGGCAGGTCGTCGCGACCTCTGCGGAGTTCGAGCTTGCGCTGAGGAGGGCCGCCCAGGCGGGTTTGATAGATTACCTGCCCGGCGCAGCGGATTTCAAGGTTATCGAGCCTTCCAAACTGAGCGACAAGCAGGCGAAGGCGCTGGAGCAGATACGCCATCAGATGCGGAAGCACGGCGGGACAGGAGTCCAGAAGTGCATCGAGACATCGATATTCGAGACGCTGAACCTCATGGTCGTATACCCCGTCGAGGACGAGAACAAGTACACGGACAAGCAAGGCAGGGTCCTGCCGGACGCCCACCTCGTCCCGAAAGGCTGCACGGCTCGGGAGCTGGCGTACAGGGTGCACACGGACCTGGGGGAGAATTTTATTAGAGCGGTGGATGCCAGGACGAAGCGCGTCATAGGCCAGGACCACCAGTTAAAAGACGGGGACGTAGTGACGATATACGCGCGGCGATAAACCCTAGACTCCCACCCGCCCGCCCCATCGCTCGGGTTGCCGCGCAACCCTCGCTCCCGCCCGCCCACTAACGAAATTTAGTTTCGGAAGTCTCCGAGAAAGCTTATAGTCTAATCGATGAATGGGGTGCCGATGCCATCCTGGGATGTCCGGCTCTTATCGGTTTCATACACCCGCGCGGGCGACGTCACCGTCCAGCTGTTCGGCAGGACGCGTGACGGTCGCTCGATAACGGCGCTGCACCAGGGGTTCAAGCCCTATTTCTACATCTCAGAGCCGGATAATGGAGTCATACAGCGCCTGAAGCAAGACCAGGACGTCCTAAAGGTCGAATCGGCGAAGCTCTTCGTTGACGGGGCGTACAGGCACTGCGCCAAAGTCACAGTGAAGTATCCGTGGACAGTGCCAGACTACCGAAGAAGGTACCCATCGAGCTTCTTCCTCGCTGCGGACATTCCATTCTCGCTGCGGTTCATGTACGACATGGGCATCGAGAGCTGCGTCAGGATAACCGGTGAACCAACAGAGCGTGGAAACTACACAACGGAACTGGTTGTCCAAGCCGAGAAGTTCGAGCCTTGCGAGGCGTTCAAGCCGAGGCTGAAGATACTCTCGTTCGATATCGAGAACAGCATCAAGGAGAAGCACCTGCTGGTCCTCGGCGCAGCCATAATGGACACGGACGGCTCCGTCAGGACAGAGCACATCCCGGGGCCGGAGCCGGAAATCATCAAGGGCTTCGTCGAGCTGGTGCGCAGGGAGGACCCTGACGTCATCACCGGCTACAACATCGACGGCTACGACATCCCCTACGTCATGGAAAGGGCGAAGGCGAACGGGATATCCTCGGTGCCGCTAGGGCGTGACGGGGGAGTGGCTAACTCAGTCTCCGACCGTTTCTGGCGAGTGCACGGGCGCATAGTTGCCGACGCCTGGTGGAACGCAAAGAGGGAGCTCAGGCCCAAGCAGGAGACGCTCGATGCCGTGGCGAGGCTCGTTCTTGGCGAAGGAAAGGCCGACGTCGACCCGTCGAACATAGACGAGGAGTGGAGGCAGGACAGCGCCAACGTCACCAAGTACTGCGTCAGGGACGCGGAGCTCGCGCTGCGGATACTGGACAAGATTTCCGTGCTCCAGAAGATGATGGACCTCGCGACTGTATCCATGCTCCCGCTGGACGATGTCTTGAACGGGCGCACCTCGGTTCTCATAGATTCCATCCTGATACGCGAGGCCGACAAGCTGGGAATAGGCGTTATGATGAACAGGCACGAGCGCCGCGAGACACAGATTGAGGGCGGTTACGTCCATACCATTGAGCCCGGAATCTATCCGTGGGTGTGCGTTCTCGATTTCAAGAGCATGTATCCCAGCCTGATAATCTCCAAGAACATCTGCTTCACGACGCTCAGCAAGGACGGCGCGAACGTCAGCCCCACTGGGGAGAAATTCCTCGCACGGGAGGTGCGCGAGGGCGTTGTCCCGAAAGTCCTCGGAGGCCTGATGGCCAGGCGCGACGAGATAAAGAAGAGCATGAAGCAGGCCAAAACTCCGGAGGAGAAGGCCTACTACGATGGGCTGCAGCAGGCGGTTAAAGTCCTGATGAACGCCTTCTACGGGGTCTTCGCGTCGGCGTTCTACCGTTTCACCAACCCGAAAATCGGGGCGAGCATCACAGCCTTCGCCAGGGAGAACACCAAGGGCATCATCTCATCCCTGGAGGCAGAAGGCCACAAGGTCATCTACGGAGATACGGACTCCGTTTTCGTGCAGTCCCCGACGCCGGAGCTGGAAGCTTCGGTTGAGTTCGGCAAATCGATATCTGCGAAGCACACGAAGGAGGGAGCGACCCTCGAGTTCGAGAAGCTCCTGAACCCTCTTTTCTCCCACGGCGCAAAGAAGCGGTACGTCGGGAAGGTCGTCTGGCCGGATGAAACCATCGTCGTGCGGGGCTACGAGATACGGCGCACGGACGCCTTCGACATGCAGAGCGAGACGCTGGAGGCTGTCTTCGGAAAGATTCTGGACAACGACCCCGACGGAGCGGTCGAAACCGCAGTGAATGCCGTCCGGGACTGCCTGGACGGAAAGGTCTCCATCGAAGCCCTCGTCGTCTCAAGGACTTGCCGCGAGGAGAGCTCATACAAGGACCCGGACACGCAGATGACTGTCCAGGCCGCGCGGAAGCTCACTGCGATGGGATACGAGTTCGTGCCGGGGATGAAGGTCTCCTGGATAGTCGTCGACGGTCGAAAAAGCCCAGCGGAGGTCGAGCCCTACGTCAGCGGGAGGGTGTTCGACAGGAAGCCCGACTGGGAGTACTATGCCAGGCGCACGGCGATGACCCTCGCCAGGGCGACGGAGTACTTCGGCTGGAACGTCAGCGATTTGCTCGCCGGGAAGAAGGGGGCGAAGCAGTCGGACCTCTTCAACGCGGACTTCGAGGGGCCTCAGTCCAACGGCGGCAACTCCGACAAGCCGAAGGCTAAACCAGGGAAGAAGGACGTGGTCAAGAAGACGGACAAGGCGCTCAAGATCGAGGATTTTTTATAGGTTCTTGACCTCCTCGTGAAATCCGCCACACAACATATTTATCACCGCTGCCTTATACTCCGGCTGGAGATGGCGTTGGCAGAGCGCATCGAGTTCCCGAAGGGGATTACAACCAAGAGCACCGCCGGCGGTGCGGAGGTCATCAGGAAGCTCCTAATCGGCCTCAAGCGGTTCTCGTTCACCGGCTACGTCCAGACCATCCTCAAGACCGAGGGCTCGCAGAGGGACGGGTACATTGTGATCAAGGAGGGCACGCCCGTCTTCGCGCTCCACCAGGTCGAGACGGCGGATGGCTCCCAGGGGGCGCATGGCCAGATGGCTCTCAGGAAGGCCTGGGAGGATTCGTACAACCCGCAGACGGTGATAGATGTCCACGGCGGGGTTTCGATAGATTCCATAATCTCGTCCTACCCCGAGGGCAAGATAGACTCCACCCAGGCGGTGTCGAAACAGCGCGTGGTCGTGGGGCTGAAGTGGGGGCAGGGTGAGCAGGCGGAGCTCGCGGGACTGAAGGCGAAGCTGGAGCACTACCGTTCCGATGGATACGTCGTCGATGACATCGAGGCCGCGCTGGAACGCGGCGCGGAGGAGTCCAAGCTGGTCATAGCGCAGTTCGAGGCGAACCTGACGAAGATAAAGATGCTCGGCGACCTGCTGGACCTGACGGACGCGCCGGAGCTGGCGGACGACGTGGCGCGCGTAAGGCGGAGGTTCAAGGACCCGATGAGGATAGTGGCCATCGAGGCGGAGGTCGAACTCCTGCGCGAGAAGGCGGAGCAACTGGAGAAGCGCAGGTCGGAGATAGTCGACGTCAAGGGCCAGGCCAGGAAGGAGCGCCCGGAGGTGTTTCTCGACGGGGACTTCCGGTGCCCTATATGCGGATTCCCGATGAACCCGGCGCACCCGTGCCCCAGGTGCGGGGCCGTGCAGGCGCACAAATCGCCATCTTCGGGCGAATCGGAGAAGCCCCGCCAGTCTCACGAGTCCGCGAACCTGAGTCCCGGATTGACGTTCGACACCTTCGTCGTGGGCGAGAGCAACAGGTTCGCGCACGCAGCTGGCACGGCGATTGCCGGCATGCTGCAGGAGGCGTACAATCCCCTCTTCGTATGGAGCGGGACCGGGCTGGGCAAGACCCACCTGCTGAACGCGATAGGGAACAAGGTCATAGAGACGCACCCGGACAAGCGCGTCCTTTACATAGGCACGCAGAGGTTCGTGAAGGAGATGCTGGATTCCGTCGAGCATGGGGCAATAGAGGATTTCAGGGAGCGGTACAAATCGCTGGACCTGCTTTTGCTGGACGACGTGCATTTCCTCGCCCAGTCCGAGTCGCTCCAGGACGAGCTGTTCAACATCTTCAACGAGCTCAAGAACCGCAACAGGTACATAGTGCTGGCGAGCGACAGGCCGCCCACGGAAATCAAGGACCTCGCGGAGCGCCTGATATCCAGATTCTCCTCGGGGCTGGTGACGGACATACTTCCTCCGGAAATTGAGACTCGAATCGCCATCCTGAGGCGCAAGGCCGAGGACCGCAAGCTCGACCTCGACGACGCGGCGCTGATGCACATCGCGACCCGCTTCACGAACAACATCCGGAGCCTGGAGGGGGCGCTGACTAAGGTGAGCGCTTACTCGTCGCTGCTCGGCGCCGATGTCACCATGGACACTGTGAAGGAGGTGCTGAAGGACGAGGGACAGTCCCAATCCGCCGGAGAGCCGCACCAGGCCGCGCAGTCGCACGCGCAGGTTTCCCTCAAGCCCGCTCACAGCTACCTCGTCGAGGAGGAGCGCCCCGAGCGTTGCTTCGAGCTCTTCGGCGAGTACGTGAAACAAGGCTACGGGGGGCTGGCAATCACGAGGACGAACCCTACCAGGGTGAAGGAGAGCCACAACCTGGGCGAAGCACAGGTGCTGTGGCTCACGGACCGGGAGGGAGGAGAGGGGGAGAAGGTGGCGCCGGTCCTCGAGAGAATCATCTACAAGATCGAGGAGCTGCTCGCGAAGGAGGGGAACGGAATCGTCCTCCTGGATGGCGTGGAATACCTGATAAGCAGCAACAACTTCGAATCCGTCCTGAAGTTCCTCAGGCGGTTGATAGACGACGTCTCGGAGAGCAAGAGCGTCTTCATGATGTCACTCACGCCAGGGACTTTGGGCGAGAAGGAGCAGAAGATACTCAAGCGGGAGATGGAGCTAATCTCCGGCTAGGGAGAGTCGGCGCCTTCCAGCTCTGTCATGGCGTCCCTGAAAAGGCGTATAGAGTGCAGCGCCGTGCCGTAGTCGCCGTCCTTGATCTGGTTGTTCGCGTCCTTGAGGTGGCCGACGGGCTTGGTGATGTTGACGTTCATCATCTTCACCTCGAGGAGCTTCGTCTTCGCCTTGCGCATCTCGTTCGCTATGTACGCCGGAAGTATCTTGTTGAAGTGCTCGCTGCATTGCTCGGAGAGCATCTTCGCGGTGTCCCAGTCCTTGCGTACTGTGGCCTTGAGGCAATCCTCGTAGAGGGTGCGCCCCTCTCCGAGGTCTATCCTGAGCGCCGCCGCGTCCTCTATCACTGTCTTGATGGAGGACAGCCCTTTCTGGGCGCCGAAGTATTCCGAGGCGATCGAAGTCAGGGTGCCTCTCGCCAGGTCGAGCGCCGTCACGGCCTCTGCCCACTTCCTCTCCCCCGAGGCGGTCCTCGCCTTCGCAATATGGGCGGATATCCCGGAAACGTCGATACCGCTGGCCTGCACGTCCTTCGCCTGCTTCTCCAGAGTCACGACCTCCTTTGTGATGAACCCTGTGAATGAGCGCTCCACCTCGCCCTCCCCCTGGGAGACTAGGTCCACGGCCAGCTTGAGGTTCCGCTCGCGGCCGGCAGTGACCGCCCTGTTGATGAGGTCCTTCGCCTTCGTGACGTCGACGTCCAGCCGCTTTGCGAGCGAGAAATCGTCCTTTATCTTCGAGACGAGGGCCGGCAGTTGCCTCATGGCGTCCCCGCCTGCAGCGGGCCTCGGTGCGCCTGGCTGCGCCACTTGCGCCTGGATGGGCCTCGGGACCGCGGGCATAGGCTGTATTTTCTGGGGCTGGACCTGGGTCGGGGTCTTCTGCGCCGTCGGCTGTAATGGCTTTTGCGCTGCGGAGGGCGCAACGCCCTCTTTCTGGGCGCGCAACTGCTTCATCCTGTCCACGAAGCTCATCGGCACCTGCTCGACCGGTGCGGGGGCGGCCGGCTTGGGCTCTGCGGCTTTCGGGGGTTTGGGGATGGCCGCATCGACGGAATGGGTTGCCCGCGGGTTAGGCTCGGGCTCAGTCTTCGCCGGAGCATGGACTGGAGGCTGAACCTGAGGAGCTTTCGGAGCATCAGTCTTGGGGGGCTCGGCAGGCGCTGGCGATGCGGGATCTTCTTCCACGGCCTCGAATGACGCGCCGCATCCGGGGCAGACCGTGGTGTTCGCATCCATCAGGGCGTTGCACAGGGGGCACTGGTACATCTGCGCTTCGGCGAACGTCACGCCGCACTTCTGGCAGGTGTCCGACGTGGAGGGGACGTCCGCGCCGCATTCCGGGCATTGGAAGACCTCCATGACCACGGTTCCCGAGCCGTCCCTGGATGGCGTCGACGAAGGCGCGGTGCCAATCCCCATCAGCCCTTTCAGGGCGTTGTCCTTCTCCCCCTTTTCGAGTTCTGCCAGTATCTTATCCACGTTGTCCTTGTTATCGAGCCTGACATCTGCAGAATCGCTCGGGACGTCGAAAAGCGCCAGGTCGGTGCCGCAGGACGGACAGTTGCGGGTGCCAGCGGGAACCTGTGCGTCGCAAATTGGGCACAGCCTCCCGGTCGCCTGAGCACCTTCCGCCATTATTGCACCTCTATACAACTTCTTAACATATTTCTAAGATAAATAAGTATCGTAAACTGGCCGGGCGACCACG
Organism: Methanobacteriota archaeon; assembly: GCA_043799545.1. Lineage (GTDB taxonomy): Archaea > Thermoplasmatota > Thermoplasmata > SG8-5 > DAIRED01 > DAIRED01. The sequence goes on from JAZDNO010000031.1 coordinate 84,841, forward strand.
GGCGCTCCGGCGGGGACGAGAGCCCGTTAAAAAGCCTTATATATATACTGCGCGATACATCATCTGATAATCTGGCGAGGTTGAAGAAAGATGCATCGGGGCAAACTGGCGGTCACCATAATAGTCGCGTTCCTCCTGGCATCCAGCCTGTCTTATGCGTCGGGCCGGGCGCGCGCAACCTTCGATGATATAACTCTGATTCCGAGCAGGTACACCGATACCAACATCTACGTTCCGGGGGAATCGGTCGACATCATCGTATGGGGCACGCCGAAAGATGTTTTCGACGTCATCGTCACCCACGACAAGACGGGCAGCGTCCTGCGCGACTTCCAGGACGTTTCGGTGGGGGACGGCGGCAGCGTGAAAGTGACCTACAGCATCCAGGAGAAATCGCCTGACGGCAACTACACGGTCAATGTTTACGACTCGTACGGCACGCTGCACATGGGCAGCGCGGTCTTCAAAGTCCAGGGTTACAGGTTTATCCTAGAAACGGACAGGACAGCGTATCTCGGGGGGGACTTCGTGAACATATTCTGGACTGCGAACAATATCAAGGACGAGTCCCTCGCCCTGGACGGTTTCGGGCGGATTGTGGTGATGAACAGCGCCGGCCAGATGCTGGACACACACACCTTCGCCAAGGCCGCCGGGAGCTGGAGCTACCAGCTCCGCCAGCTAGCCAACGATTCGCTGAACTATTCGGTCGTTGGCTGGTTCAACGATACGGCAGCGGAACCGGAGCGAACACAGAGCGATTCGCGGGCCTTCAACGTGAGCCTGCTCGGCGCGATAATCACCCTCGGCGCAGAAGTCTATGCCCCCGGCGGTCTGGTCGTGGCCTCCGTCAAGACAATCGCGACCGAGAACCGCGACAACTCCAGCCTCTCTGACCCGCCCGAGCCGGCCTGCGCAATAGAGATGCAGGTGAGCCAGAAAATCGAGGGGCAGTTCGTGGCAATCCCAGAATACGAGCGTTCGATGACCTCGGACGTCCACGGATACGCGAACAGCGTCTTCCAGCTCTCTCCAACGCTCGCGGACGGAACGGAGTTCAAGATGTACGTCAAGGCCACGAAAGGACTCTTCTCAGTGACCAGCGAGGAAACGTTCAAGGTCTCCACATCCGCCGGGCTATCCATTGTGATAACTCTCGACAAGACGCAATACACCAGCGGAGACACAGTGCGCATTGGAACGACCGTTTCGACCATAGGCTCTCCGGGAAGCACGATTTACACCTACGTCTACGAGGTCAGGGACAACGGGGCCGACGGCAGCCTTTTCGCCAGGGCCACGGCTTCGAGCGCCGGGTTCAATTACAGCATACGGAACGATTTCGAGGGCGCGCTTTGGATAAGCGTCACGGCCGACGACGGCAAGGGAAACAAGGCGACCGTTTACAAAATGCTCGAGGTGAAGTACGCCGTCGTGCTGGTCAACGCCGGTCTCGACCGTTACGTGCCGGGGGACTCGATCAGGGTGAGCTATTCTCTCGTCAGCATGATCATGAGATATCCGTCGATATACTACGAGGTCATAGACGCGGACGGCGCCAGCGTCTCCGAGGGCAACACGACGGGCGGGGCTTTCACCTTCACGGTGCCCAACGCCCCGTCGGAAAGCTACACGTTCAGGGTGCTAGCATCCGAGGGCGGGCGTCTGGTCTTCGGCGAGGACACGGTCGAGCAGATGGCCGGATACGTCATCCTGATGAATTTCAACAGGGGGGTGTATGCCCCCGGCGAAACCATCGCCGTGAAATACCGCATCGTATCGCTTGGCAGCACGCCCATGTCCGCAACATTCAGCATAACTTACGGGCTGACGAACGGGCCGACTCAGAGCACGCAGACGAACGCCAGCGAGGGCACGCTCCTCTACATCGTCCCCCTGACCGTTGATGAGGGGGATCAGGTGTTCTGGATGTATGTGAACGGTGGCGGCACTACCAGCGAGGTCATCACTGTCAAAGAGAACTCCAACCCTCTGTGGTATACCCGGATAATGGACCTCCCCCTCGTCGAGATTCTGCTCTTCATGCTAGTCGTAGCGTGCCTCATTCTCGTGGCCCGGAACTCCCGCAGGATGCGCCGCGCGGAGGCGGAGGAACCGGAGGAGCCCGGTCCGGCCAGAACCTCTTCCCCGCGTGCAAAAAAGCAAACATCCTCAGCGCCCGCCTACTCGGTCCAGTGCGATTCGTGCGCCACGCCGATAGAGATATCCACGACCAAGCGCCCGATAGAGGTCATGTGCCCGGCCTGCGGCGAGACGCAGATAGTATCTAAATAAGTCACTTATCGAGCGACGAGACGATGTGCCGGACGCCCTCCTTTATGGCTTCCCTGGAGGCCGCGTACGATATCCTGATGTGCCCCTCGCCAGCCTTTCCGAAGGCGCTGCCGGCCGTTACCGCGACCTTGGCCTTCGTCAGGAGGTTCTCCGCGAACTTCTCCGACGTGATGTCCGCCTTGTATTTCGGAAAGACATAGAACGCGCCCTGCGGCGTCCTGCACTCGAAATGGCCAGAGGCGTTGAGGAGCTTGACTATGATATCCCTGCGCTCCCTGAACTCGGCCAGCATCCCTTTCACTGGTTCCTGCGAACCCCTGATTGCCGCGAGCGCGCCTTTCTGGACGAACGACGTGGCGCAGGTCATGGAGTGCTGCTGCAGTTTGGCCAGCTCCCCGAAAATCGGCTTGGGGGCGACGAGCCATCCGATGCGCCATCCGGTCATCGCGTAAGGCTTCGAGAAGCCATCGGCTATGATTGTGCGCTCAGCCATCCCGTCGAAGCTGGCTATGGAAACGTGTTCGCCTTCGTAGATGAGCTTCTTGTATATCTCGTCCGAGAAGACGTTCAATTTGGAGTCGTTGCACACCTCCGCGATGCCCTTCAGGTGGGCGCGCTCGTAGACCGCACCTGTCGGGTTCGAAGGCGAGTTCAGGACGAGCAGCCTCGTCCTCTTTGTGATCTTTTCCTGCACCATCTCGGGCGTCAGCTGGAAGCCATTCTCGCCCGTGGTGGGGATAGGTATGGCCTTCCCCCCGGCCAGGGAGATGCACGGCTCGTACGAAACGAACGCTGGCTCGGGCAGCAGGACATCGTCCCCATCATCTATCATCGCGAGCATTGTCATGAAGATGGTGTGCTTCGTCGGCGTGACTATGACGTTCTCGGCCTTGCACTCGACGCCGCACTCGCGCTCGTGCTGGGCTATCGCCTCGCGCAGCTCCGGGATGCCGTTAGAGGGCGTGTAGTGTGTGAAGCCCTCGTCGAGCGCCTGCTTCGTCGCCGCGACGATATTGTCTGGCGTTTTGAAGTCGGGCTCGCCCATGTTGAACGAGAGGATTTTTTCTCCCTTCGCCTTCATCTGGCTCACCAAGTTACCCATCTTCACTGTACCGGACTCGACAACTCGGGACATTCGCTTTGCGGGCATATTCAATCGCCAAACCTGGAACGTACGGTGAGAAATAGAGGTTTCGGGTGTCAATTGCCCACTTTCACCCAACCCCTTGTCACCCTTATATCGGAAAAAATTATTACGACATGTGGGGAGGTCAGACCACTAACTCAAGAAATGATAAATGAACCGCGCTTTTCTCGGGAGCGCGGAGAACCCGGTAGCCACAGCCGCGGATGGCTGAAGGCCACCTAGACTCCCGGTCTGAGGAATGCATTGGGTTCACGCTAGATAAATTTATCGGCGCCGGAGTAGCCTAGCCTGGCAAGGCGGATGGCTGAAGACCATCTAGATTCCCGGTCTTCGCGGGTTCAAATCCCGTCTCCGGCGGGCATTATTATCTGCTTGGAGGCATTGTGAGTGGAAAGTTTGGTGTTCTGTTCGCCTCGTCACTTTGCCAATTACATTAAAATCTTATCTCCAGCATGTGGTTAGGCTGGCGCTGTAGGAAACGTTCTTCGATGTGCGCAAGGTTCTTCTTCTGGACATCGAAATGAAGCAACTCCATAGCCTCGTTGAACGGAACCCATCTGTACTCGGAGTGTTCCTCCGGGTTCAGGATTACCTCGCAATCTTCTGACGCAAACGCCAGGAATACTGGGATGACATTGACGCAGTTCTGGTTGTGCTCGTAAAACACTTCCACGCAGTCGGCTGAGAAAAGACGCGCTGGCGTGATGCCAGTCTCTTCCTTGATTTCACGCAGAGCAGTTTGCCAAGCCTTCTCCTCCAGTTCCAACTTCCCCGACACCATCTGCCATGTCTTGTTATAAATTCTGCAGTTCCTCTTAAGCACTAGATATTCGTGCGATTTCCCAGCTTTTCTGCACACGAAAGCTGCTATCGAGAACGACCTAACCGGGGTTTCGTTGGCGACGCTGGCCATTTCACTTGTGCGCATAGTACCCTTCAGTCTCCTTCCCGATGCGCACGTAGCCGAACCTCTCAAACTGCACGACCGTCCCGAGCTCTGCCAGAGCTGCTGGCTCGACGAACCCCTCGCGCCACGAGCCGTCCTCCATCTGAATCTTGAACGGCGCGCGCTCCGCCCCGAGCCAGTGCACTATCTTCGCCCCCTCCTTCAAAACCGAGAGGTCGTTGCCGATATGCTTCGCCATATTCCCTTCGCCAACGACGACGTTCCCGAGGTCCTTCAGGCGCAGGACCTGCCCAGGCTTCAGCTCCGCCAGGTCCTCCGAGACTATGAAAACCTTAGGCTTGCCTTCCGAAACGTCGGGGTGGAGAATCCTATCGCCCATCTCCGGATGGCCAGGATGGATGGGGGCCCTGCCCTTCAAGCCGTCGGGCGCCCCCTCGATCGTCAGTTCAGCGGGATTCCAGACGAAGAAGAAGCGCTTCGCCGTCGGCTCCAGAATCTTCTGGCTGTATCCGTAGAGATTCTGCCAGGAGAAGCGGATGTCGACGTCCTTGATGCCGACGTCTATCCAGTAAGCCCGGATGGCTCCAGGGGGAATCCCGCGCTTGGCCATCGCCTGTATCGTTCCCAGGCGCACGTCATCCCAGCCCGAAAACTCTCCGGCCTGGACCTTCTCCTTGATGGTGGTCTTCTTCAGGACGGTGTCCTCGATGGAAACCCAGCCGTAGTGTATGAAGACCGGCTTCTTCCAACCAAGATAATCGTAGACGAAAATCTGCCTCAGCGTGTTGTTCTGGTGGTCCTTCCCCCTCAGCACGTGGGTCATACCCATCAGGTGGTCGTCCACGGCGACGGCGAAGTTGTAGGTGGGGTACAACCGGTACTTCGAGCCAGTCCTGGGATGGGGCGAGTCAATAATCCTGAATGCGACAAAATCCCTCACCGCTGGATTCGGATGGGAAAGGTCCGTTTTGACGACGAAAGACGCCTCGCCCTCGCGCGTCGTCCCGTCCAGCATGCGGTCCCATTTTTCCAGATTGACCTCGGGGGGAGCGTTCCTGTGCGGGCAAGCCGCCTCCTTCAGCTTCAGGGAGCGCCATACCTCCACGTCGCAATCGCAGATGTATGCCAGCCGCATCTCCAGCAGCTTCCTGGCGTATTCGTAATAGATGTCGAACCTGTCGCTCTGGAGCACGACCTCGTCGTGTTTCACGCCGAGCCAGTCCAGGTCTATTATTATCAGGTCGTAAGCCTCTTCAAGGACGGATGTCGGGTTCGTGTCCTCCATTCGAACTATGAGCTTTCCCCCGTAGCGCTTGACATACTCATCGTTGAGAATCGCCATGCGCGTGTGCCCAAGGTGCAGCGGGCCAGAAGGACCGGGTGCGAGGCGCATGACCACGCCGCCTTCCGGAACGTCAGGCAACTCGGGGAGGACGGAAATCCTCTCGACCTTCTTCTTTTTCTTGCTGGCGCCGGGGGCGAGCCTTTCAAGCTCAGCTTTCTGCTCGTCGGGGGACAGCGTGTTGACCTCCTCGCAGGCCTTAACAGCGAGCTTTTTTGCCTCATCGGGATGGCCTTTCAATTCGGGAAGCTCCGACATCAGCTTGCCAATCACGGTCCCGATTTGAGCCGCCCCGCCGTGCTGGAGCGCGTTCTTCAGCGCGGCGATTCTGGCTGCGATTTCTCTGTCCATCGGCGAGCAATCGCGCACGGTGTATAAAAAATGTCTGGCGTAAATTTTCACGATTTAGGACATTTACACATAATTGATTCAGCACCCGATATACACTCTACAACCGGTGGTGTATGAACATCATCCGAGGAGTTAATTACCTTTACTTTTATTGCGCGAGATCTTACAACCCATGCTGGTTCCATCCAGCAACAATTACTGTAAAGGCACGTTTTTCTCCCATAATACGCATCATATACAACGCTATTTTTTTTACATTTTGGACATTCTTCCATATCTATTCACCCCTATCTTTTTCTTTACTATCTTCTGCGATTACTTCGATGTCGATTTCTTGATTTGTTTTAAAAATATCGAAATATGCTCTACTTTTTATACCTTCAAAAAGCTGCATTATTACTTCATTTTTTGCTAATATCTTTTTTGCTTTTTCCTCAGGGTATGGCTCGACATAAACTACTTTTTGTATGCCCACACTTGCTATTCTATTTGCACACATATTACAAGGAAAAGTTGTTGTATATATCACACCTTTATTTAATGCAATACCTGTTTTTGCAGCCTCGATAATAGCTCGTTCTTCAGCATGTATTGATACGCATTCACCAAGGTTTTTTCCCGGGTAGCATATCTTAGAGATATCGGTGGAACAATTAGTGCATATGATATTATCTTTAATTTCATTCCCACAATTGGGGCAATATTTTATCATTGTCTGTAGTATTTTTTGTAGAAATTCCTCTTTAATTTTTTTCCTATAACATTTTTCATAGGCGTCTTTACATGCTTGTACCATTTCTGGGGGATCATTGTGACCAAGGGAGACAATCTCATTATGTTCGGTTGTAATAACTGCTCCTACTTTTCTTTGTAAGCATCTGGAGCGCGCAGCATTTGCATAGGCCATCGTCATATAAATTTCTTCTGAACTAGGATTTGTATCTTTTGGTCGACTTATCCTATCAAGATTAAACCAAATTTTTTCTTTATAATATTTCAAACGATCAACTTTTGAGGAGATGATATCATCTTCGCATTGAGACATAATATCAGCCATATACACGCACATGTCAACTTGTTGACCCCAAATGTCTTTTTCATTATGGTCTCTGGCATCATCTTGTTCAAACACATCATATTTTCCTTCGTAATCCCGAATGACTCTCTTCCATCGAATATCTTCATCCGCATATATTGCCCAAATGTACACGCGATTTGTCAACTCGTTTCTAAGTGAGTAAATTTCTTTAACATTTCTAATACTATCAATTAAAATAAATTTATAATTATTTATATTTTCAGTTTCATTAATTTTTTTTAATACTATTTTCACTAGATAATCTGCTCCCTTGTCCTTTCTAATATTAGTGCCTGCTTCTTGTAGTATTTGACGTTGCTCGAATTTTTTTGCAACTTTTAATCGTTCCTCATACTGTGTGCCTACAATTGCTTCTCTTAAACAATTACTCAAAGAAAATCGTATGGTCTCGCCTGGTGTATTTTCTTCGATAACTTTAATTGTGGTACTACATCCACTGGCAAAGGAGCCTGTAAAGCCTAATACTACCGGATGCTGCATCCCATCCTCATCAATCCTATAGGTAGTTATGTGTATAAATAGATTTACTGAAAATGAAGTAAAACAAAAAGGGTTTTTCACTGTTACGTTCGCGCCTGGCCCTGCCGGAGCTTGATCGCGAGCAGCGCGTTCGTCGTGCCCGCGACCGCCCAAGCCTCCGCGAGAGCCTCG
>JAZDNO010000008.1:0-33154 GCA_043799545.1 Methanobacteriota archaeon
ATGACATAGAAATAGCATTAAGTAAGATTTGAGGTTTAGTAACATATCTGGAACCTCCCGCTTGTCACTAAAAGTGTCCAGCTTATCACTCTGCTGGCTCGCGCTTGTCACTTTTTTTCAGACGCTGATATGTGGAAACCATTTATATCACTTCGAACACCTCCCTAGCATGTCACAAGTCGAGTTGTCGAACGAGGTGCGCGAGGCAATCAGAAACGAGCTGGACCTGATGTTTTCTCAGGCTCCAAGTGTGATCAGATTCCGGGCCTGGTTGTTCGAGAGGTGCGAGGGGAAGCCATTGGCTGATGTCGTGGCGCAGATTAGGCACGATATCGGGCTGGACGGGATGAGCGTAGGCGTGTTGAACGAATACCTGGAAATCATGGTCGACCAGGGCTGGCTATACCGAGACAAGCTCGGTCGCCTCCACCGGGTCCAGGGGGCTGCATCATGAAGCTACGCGTCCCATCCACGACCTACCCCGACGTGCGCCACACGGTCGAGCTGCAGGGCAGCCAGGTCAGATGCACATGCCCAGGCTTCTACTTCAAACGCTCGTGCTGGCACGTCGGGGTCGTCCGGGAGCTGCTCGAGTACCGCCGCCAGATGCGTCTGCAAGCCAACGCGCTCGGAGGTGTCGTATGTTCGTGAAGGAAGTCAAGGTGAGCTTCGGGAGGACCGTCAACCTGGGGAACTTCGAGTCCACGAGAGTCGAGATGACCGAGTGCGCAGTCGTCATGGACAACAACGCCGACGAGGTCGCGGAGGCGCTCTACGAGGAACTGAGGCGCAAGGTGGAGCTGAAGTGCGATATCCTCAAGGAACGCCGCGCCGAGGCCTACAGAGCGTCTGAAGGCCACGGCAGGCGCGAGGAAGACCGCAGGCCGCCGATCGTCGAAGGAAAGCCCGGGAACGCTGCGAGCTGAGGTTTCTGATGCAGGACTGAGATGAGCGACCTTTACGAAGTTCCGGGGAAAAGTTCGGAACCGGCCAGCGCGGAAGTTCGTAAAGAGGCCAGTGTAAAAGTTCGTAACGACTTTCCGAAAGTTCGTAAAGAAGTTCGTAAACCTAGGGGGGAGGGGCATCCCCGCCTTGATCTGCCGGAGAACCGGTTGAAGGCAGCGCACCGCCTCCTTCTTGTAAAGGTACAGGAGCTACAGCCAAACGCTACGCTTACGAACATTGCGAGGGCTCTGAGAAGGCCGATCTCGACCGTGGACTACAACCTGAAGAACCTGCTCTTCTCCAATTACGTCCGTATAGACAACCCGAGCCTGAAGACGTATCTACTGGCCCCCCGGGGAAAGGAGGCGATTACGAACTTTATCAGAGGGTCTGATGAGAAGTTCGTAAAGCCCATCGTCCGCGCCCACGATGTCCTCTTCAAGGCCGCGGTGCAGAGATTCCCCACGGACGAGGAGCTGACGAGCGCGGGCTTCTCATCCCACGACAAGATGAAGGGCTGGCAGCGCTCCAAGTACTTCGGCGTGGTCCTCGAAGGCGTGGTAATCGAGTTCACCACCAGGAGCCTCATGATGCTCTGCCCGGAGGTCTACGGCGAGAGCCCGGACGAGGCGAAGGCCAAGGCGTGGGGCAAAGTAAAGAAGCTCATCGAGGAGCTGAAGAAGCTGCTGCCGACCCTCTCGCTCGAAGAGCCGTACCACGTGGTCACGATCTCCCGGCAGTCGTTCGCCCTGGTGAACGACGAGTACGCCAGGCTGATGAGGGGGCTGAGGCTCAGCCACAAGGATGAGCGCATAGAGGTCGATTCCAGCAAGGAAGTTCCGGAGATGGACTTCGTGCACCCCGCGAGCGCCCAGGAGGATTGCACGGCCTACCTGGACTTCATCCACCAGGTCGTGGACGGCGAGGTCCAGGAGACACTCGAACAGATAGACGCCATAGCCCCGAGACTCAAGCGTATCGAGGAGAACGAGGCTCTCATCGCCGGGCACGTCGAGAAGGTCTCGAGCACGCAGGAGAAGATGTACAGAGACTTCGGAGCCGTCGTTACGGGCAACTACGGCGTCATGGAGGCCGTGACGGGCATGTTCCACGCCCTGAGGCAGGAGATTGCGCGTATAGCGCAAGAAAAGGCCTCCGGGCGCGATTCCGAGAAGGAGGCGGGCAGTTGAACCCCGATGGAAGCCGCAGGACAGAGGATATCCTTATGCATCCTCAGGTGCATATCTCCCCTGCGTCGAAAGACGCAAAGAGGCATTGCAATGCCCAAGGGGATGTACAGGATATTCTCCCTGCGTCGGCTTCCGCAGGGCACGAAACAACTGGATGTTCCAAGCGAAGGCGGCGACCCGGACCGAAAAGGAAGAACTGGATGCCCAATCCGTTCGGCAAATATCCGATCAGCTCCGCCGTGAAAAAATACATAGAAGCGACAAGGCACTTCTACGCCCCAGAAACGCAAGCCTACCGCGGGAGGAAGCTCCGGTACATACTGAACGCGATGAAAACATTAGGCGCTCCGGAGAACCCGACGAAGATAGGCAAAGAGGATATACTGAACTGGATGGACTGGATGGAGAAGAAAGGGCTTGAAGGCTCCACCAAGCGCAAGGCGTTGAGCATCCTGGGCGACTACCTCAGATACTACGACAACGACTGCGTCAAGAAGATGCTCGACAAGAGGTTGCTGAGGATGCCGTCGGACGCGCGAAAGGAGATAAAACACCTGCCCGAGGACGCTATCCAGCGCATCCACAACACGACGCTGACGATGGAGGGCTGGGAAGGCGCGGTCGCCAGGTTCATAACGATGGCATACCCGTACACGGGCCTGCGCCCGAGCGAGCTGAGGACGATAGCCTACGCGGACTTGGACCTTTCCACATGGACGATGGCGGTCAAGCATCCAAAGGGTGAACGGTCATACGGAACGCAGAGGGTCATTGGCATACCAAGCATGATTCGAGAGGCGGTCGCCGATTACCTGGAGGAGCGCAGAACCTACCTGGAGGCGCACGGCGCCCCCGAGAACTCTGCACCCTTGATACCGTACATCTGTCGCAAAGGCGTTGAATACTGGCGCTACCAAAGCCTGGAGAACCTGAAACTGGAGATAGAGAAGCAGGTAGGGTTCAAGTTCAAGCTGAAGGACTACCGCTCCTCGTTCTGCCAGATTGCGATAGACCGGGGCGCAGCGTTGCAGGCAGTATCGAAAGTAATGGGGCACGGAACAACCAAGACAACTGAGTCCTACTATGGACGAATGAGGGACGAACCCGCGATTGCGGAGATAGAAAGGGCGTTGTCGAAGCCCAACGTCAAAAATCTAATACCCCCCGTACTATGAAAAAGCCAGTAAAAAGTATATGGGCCCACCCGGATTCGAACCGGGGATCTTCACCTTGTCAAGGTGACGTCATAACCAACTGGACCATAGGCCCGCTGGCACAAGGTCGCTCACCCAGTGCGAAATCTGATATTGTCTCGCCCTTCATAAACCTTTGGCTCTCTTCAGGCGCTTGGATTAAATAGCGCGACCCGGATATTTGTGCAGGAGGCAAAAGAGGGTTTGGGCGATGCAAAGGCGAAAGCCGACATCAAGGTCTCGGGCATGACCTGCGCGATGTGCGTCCGGTCCATCGAGGAAGCGCTGAAGGAGGTCCAGGGCGTGAAGCAGGTCACGGTCAACCTCGCCACGGAGAAGGCGCATGTGGAATTCGACCCTGGACGGACCGGTGTCGGAGCGATGAGAGCCGCCATCGAGGAGCTCGGATACGGCTACGTCGGCCTGGCCTCGGAGATATCGGAGGAGGATTCCAGAAAGGCCACGGAGGAGGACCTTGCGTCGAAGCGCAACCGCTTCGCCGCCGGTTTCGCAATCTCGCTCCCCCTCATGGCGCTGATGTACCTGCCAAGCGGGCTTTCGATGATGGAGCTGTCGTATCTCTCGCTTATTACGACGACGCCAGCCCTCGTGTACGTCGCACGGCCGATATTCTCCGCCGGTTACATGGCCCTGAGGAACCGGAACCTGAACATGGACATTATGTACTCGATGGGCGTCGGCGTCGCCTACGTCGCCAGCGTCATGGGGACCTTCGGGATTGTCCTGGATGCCGAGTTCATGTTCTACGAGACCGCCTTGATGCTTGCAGCTTTCCTGATGCTCGGCCGATACCTTGAGGCCAGGGCGAAGGGGCGGACCTCCGATGCGATAAAGAAGCTCATGAGCCTGGCGCCGAGCGAAGCCATCGTCGTGAGGGACGGGGAGGAAAAGGTCGTGGCACTTGATGCCGTCGCCGTTGGCGACGTCGCGGTCGTGAAGCCAGGCGGGAAAATCCCCGTGGACGGAACGGTCGTATCCGGCGAGAGCCTCGTGGACGAATCGATGATGACAGGCGAGCCGATTCCAACCATGAAACGGGCCGGTTCGAAGGTCGTCGGCGGAACCATCAACGGAAACGGGCTGCTGAGGTTCAGGGCGGAGGCCGTGGGGCTGGAAACTGCGCTTGCCCGCATCGTCGCGATGGTGGAGGAGGCGCAGGGCTCGAAGCCGCCAGTTCAAAGGCTGGCAGACAAAGCCGTGTCGTATTTCATACCGGTTGTCCTGACGATTGCGATCGGGGCGTTCCTGTTTTGGCTGCTGGTCGGCGGCGAGACGCTGCTGTTCTCCACCGGAGTCCTGATTTCCGTCCTCGTTGTGGCGTGCCCGTGCGCCCTCGGGCTGGCCACGCCTACGGCCGTGACTGTGGGCGTGGGGCGCGGGGCGGAACTTGGAATCCTCGTGCGCAACGGCGAGGCGCTGGAGAAGGCCGAGGGAATCACTGCGGTGCTTCTCGACAAGACCGGCACAATCACCGAGGGGCATCCCAGGGTCACGGACGTCGTTGCCGATGGAATCTCTGAGGCCGAACTCCTCACGTTCGCAGCGAGCGTCGAATCAGGGTCCGGGCATCCGCTGGCCGAGGCAATCGTGGCTAAGGCGAAAGAGGGAGGCCTGGTGCCTGCGGCTCCGCCGGACTTCGCATCCTTCGACGGGAAGGGCGTTCGGGGAACCGTAGGCGGCAAGACCGTGTCCGTCGGGAGCGCCGGGTTCGTCGCGGAGGGCGGGTGCGCCATCGCCGACGGCCGCATGGAGGAGGCGGGGAGCCTGGAATCGCTCGGACGGACTGTCGTTTTCGTCTCGGCGGGGGGGGATTTCGCGGGCATGCTGGCCATAGCCGACCCCATCAATGAAAGCTCGCGAGCCGCGGTCGAAGCCCTCCGCGCCATGGGCATAAAGGTGGCGATGGTCACGGGCGACAACCGCAGGACAGCCGAGGCGATTGCGAGGCAGGTAGGCATCGCGGACGTGCGTGCCGAAGTACTGCCCAGCGGCAAGGCCGCGATTGTCAGGGAGATGCAGGCCGGGGGCGAGCTGGTCGCATTCGTCGGCGACGGGACGAACGACGCGCCAGCAATCAGCCAGGCCGACGTGGGCATAGCAATCGGCGGCGGCACGGACGTGGCAATCGAGAGCGGCGACATAGTTCTGGCAAGGGACGACCCACGAGACGTGGTTGCCGCTATACAGCTCAGCAAAAAGGTGATGACGAGGATAAGGCAGAACCTGTTCTGGGCCTTCGCGTACAACGCGGCCCTGATACCGGTCGCCGCGGGGCTGCTCCACCCCGTGCTTGGAATTTCTTTCAAACCGGAGTTCGCCGGGCTGGCGATGGCTTTGAGCTCCGTTACGGTGATTTCTCTCTCGCTGACGTTAAAGGGGTACAAACCGCCCTCGAAAGGGAGGGGGTGATTGACAACGGCAATAGACCCGATATGCAAGATGACTGTGGACGAGAAGACCGCGAAATGGGTTTCGGAATACGAGGGGCAGAAATACTACTTCTGCGCGCCAGGATGCAAGAAGGCATTCGACAAAGAGCCCGAGAAATGGTCGAACCAAGCGAAGCCGAAATGCTGCTGCTGCAGCTAGCCATCAGATTTGCATATAATGTGGGGAATCATTTAAATAAAACCTTTCTACTCTTCAATCAGGAATCAGAGGTGAAGTCTATGGCAAAATACGTGTGCAAGGTTTGCGGATATGTTTACGACCCTGAAGCGGGAGACCCCGACAACGGCGTGGCCCCTGGAACCGCTTGGGAAGACCTCCCCGCAGGTTGGGTTTGCCCCCTTTGCGGAGCAAGCAAGGAAGAGTTCGAGAAAGAGGAGTGAGATGTCCGCGAGGAAGTTGGCCGAGGGCGTGCACTGGGTCGGGGCGATTGACTGGGACCGGCGGCTCTTCGATGAGCTTATTCCGCTGCCCGACGGCACGACCTACAACTCCTACCTCGTCCAGGGAAGCGAGAAGGTCGCGCTCATAGACACCGTCGATCCGACGAAGGAAGGCGAGCTCCTGGGCAATTTGCGGGAGATTGGTGTGGAAAAAATAGATTACATCGTGACGCACCACGGCGAGCAGGACCACTCCGGAACAATCCCGAAAATCCTCGAACTCTACCCCATGTCAAAGGTGGTCTGCACTCCGAAATGCAAGGACATGGTCAAGACGCTGCTCCACGTCCAAGAGGCCAGAATCGTGACAGTGGCGGACGGGGAGACCCTGCCTCTGGGCGGAAAAACCCTGGAGTTCCTGCACGCGCAGTGGGTCCACTGGCCCGAGACGATGCTCACCTACATGAAGGAAGATAAAATACTATTCCCGTGCGATTTCCTCGGCTCGCATCTGGCGCAGAGCGACCTCTTCGCGACCGACGAGGCGCGCGTCCACCGCTCGGCCAAGCGCTACTACGCCGAGATAATGATGCCGTTCAGGAGCCACATCGAGAAGCACCTGGAGCGGCTCGCCAAGTACGAGCTCGCGATGGTGTGCCCGAGCCACGGCCCGGTTTACAACAGACCGGCATTCATCATCGACGCCTACAAAGATTGGATTTCCCCGAATGTGAAGATGGAGGTGGTGCTCGCGTATGTTTCGATGCACGGCAGCACCCAAATAATGGCCGACCGCCTTACGGATGCGCTCATAAAGAGGGGCGTCCCGGTAAAGCCTTTCAATCTCTCCCGCGCAGACATAGGGGAGCTGGCCATGTCGCTCGTCGATGCATCCACCGTGATAATAGGGACGCCGACGGTTCTCGGGGGCGCCCATCCGCTCGCAATCTACGCCGCGTACCTGGCGAACGCCCTGCGCCCGAAGACCAGGTTCGCCACGGTTATCGGCTCGTACGGCTGGGGAGGAAAGACAATAGACCAGCTCAAGGGCATGCTCTCCAACCTGAAGGTCGAGCTGATGGAGCCAGTCTACGTCAAGGGGATGCCGACCGACGAAGACCTGGGCAAGCTCGACGCGTTGGCGGACGAGATAATCAGGTTGCACGATGCTAGCGGAATCAAATGAGGGAGGCAAGGACATGAAAAACACGGATTGCGGATGCGGCTGCGAAGAGAAATCTAAGCCAGTCCAATACAAATGCGATTGCGAGGATTGCGACTGCGGCACGGTGGGCTTCGACAAGGCGCCGAAGGAAACCCCGACATGCTGCGGGAAGCCGATGAAGAGGGTGAAGTGATGACGAAACTAATGGAAGTATACAAGTGCGCGATATGCGGGAACATAGTCGAGGTGCTGCACGCGGGTGCGGGGGAGCTGGTCTGCTGCGGCGAGCCTATGAAGCTGTACGTCGAGAACACGGTCGACGCGGCGAAGGAGAAGCACGTGCCGGTAATCGAGCGCGGGCCCGGGAACCTCGTGACAGTCAAGGTCGGCACGGTCGCCCACCCGATGGAGGAGAAGCACTACATCGAGTGGATAGAGCTCATCGCGGACGGGACGAGGATGCAGAGGAAGCACCTGAAGCCAGGCGATAAGCCGGAGGCCCAGTTCCTGTGCGGCGGGGAGAAGCTGTCCGCGAGGGAGCTGTGCAACCTCCACGGCCTGTGGAAGAACTGAGGTGGAATATGGCACTCTCTAAGAAGATGGAAGCGGCGTTGAACGAGCAGGTGAACGCTGAGCTGTACTCGGCATACCTCTATCTGTCGATGGACTCTTACTTCGAGTCCATCAACCTCAAGGGCATGGCCGCCTGGATGAATTCGCAGGCAAAAGAAGAGCTGTTCCACGCGATGAAAATCTATAACTTCGTGCACGACCGGAGCGGGCGGACGGCGCTGCCCGCCATCAAGGAGCCGAAGAAGGCGTGGAAGTCCCCGCTCAACGCATTCCAGGAAGCCTACGCGCACGAGGTCATGGTCACAGGATTGATAAACGACTTGGTCGACTTGGCGACGAAGGAGAAGGACCACGCGACTTTCAACTTCCTCCAGTGGTACGTCAAGGAGCAAATTGAGGAGGAGCAGCAGACCGACGACGCGGTGAAGAAGCTGCGGATGATAGGCAAGGACCCGAACGGCCTGTTCACGCTGGACCAGCAGCTCGGCGCGAGGGTGCCGATATTCAACTTCCCCGCGCCGTCGCCGGACGCGCAGGCGGCGGGGCCATAGGCACGGCGCGCGAATCTTCGGAGTGGTAAAAATGGAACCGATGGATCTGAGCAAGTACGGCCTCGATGACGCATTCCTCGCGGCGATAAAGAGCGAGGTCGAGTCCAAGGAGCTGTACTCGAAGATTGGGGCGAGGGTGAAGAACGCCTTTCTCAAGGACAGGATGGCGTTCCTCGCCGGAGAGGAGGAGCGCCACCGCGCGGCGATGACGAGGATGTTCATGACTTACTTCCCCGGCAGGGAGCCATCGCTTCCGCAACATAGCCCGGTTCCGCTTCCGGAGATATCATTCGACGAGGCGAATCCCCCGGCGCTGGTGAAGGTGTTCGAGCAGGCGATGGAGGCGGAGATGGCCGCGCAGTCGTTCTACCTCGGCCTCGCCGAGAAGGTGAAAACCGACCGCCAGGTCTCGGACACGCTGCGCTACTTCGCCGCGATGGAGAACAACCACTACAGGATACTGGAAGCCGAGAGAGCGAACGCCCAGACGTACGACGACTACGACGACTTCAACCCCATGATGCATTCTGGCCCGTAACATATTTCACGGTGCGGCCAGAATGTCGGACGAATACATTGCTGCGCAAGATTTTCGTTGCACTCATGCAATTAGGCGAAAACACTTTAATAGCTACAGCAATATTCCACGAAAGGTGAAAGAATGAAATCATTGAAGGGTTCGGAGACGGAGAAGAACCTGCTGGCCGCCTTCGCCGGCGAGTCGCAGGCGCGCAACCGCTACTCGTACTTCGCCTCGAAGGCGAAGAAGGAGGGGTTCGAACAGATAAGCGCCATATTCCTCGAAACTGCCGACAACGAAAAGGAGCACGCCAAGCGCTTCTTCAAGTTCCTGGAAGGAGGGGACGTGGAGATCGTCGCGGCATATCCCGCAGGCACAATCGCGGACACGAAGGAGAACCTCCGCGCCGCAGCCGCCGGGGAGAAGCACGAATGGACGACACTCTACAAGAACTTCGCCGACGTTGCCCATCAGGAGGGCTACCCGGAAGTAGCCGCGGCGTTCCGCGCGATAGCCAAGGTGGAGGCACACCACGAGGCGCGCTACACCGCCTTGATGAACAACATCCAGCTCGACAAGGTCTTCAAGAGGGACAAGGTCGTCACGTGGAAGTGCCGCAACTGCGGATACGTCCACGAGGGGAACGGCGCTCCCGAGAAGTGCCCGGCGTGCGAGCACCCGAAGGATTACTTCGAAATACAGAGCACCAACTGGTAGACGGGGCGCATGCCGATACAATTGGCGCGCGCCAACGAGGTCGAACTCAAAAGCTTGTATGCTTCTGCAAAGAAACGCATAGTGGCCAGGCTCGGCGAGTTCGAAAGGATGGGCCAGGAAGGGACCGACGAGCAGCTATTTGCTGAACTGGCCTTCTGCCTGTTGACCCCCCAGTCGAAGGCGAAGAGCTGCTGGGCTGCGGTGTGCAGGCTGGTAGAAGAAGGCGACCTGCTTTGCGGAAAGCCCGAAAAGATATCGGGGCGCATATCGGGCGTGAGATTCCACAGGAACAAAGGAAGGTATCTGGTCGAAGCGCAGCGGCGGTTCTCGAAAAACGGTAGCCTGCGCGTTCGGAACGTAATCGAGCGATTCGACAGCCCGCGGGAGCTGAGAGCATGGCTAGTTCAGAACGTCAGCGGGATGGGCTACAAGGAGGCGAGCCATTTCCTGCGCAACATCGGCATGGGCTCAGAGCTGGCGATTCTGGACAGGCACATCCTGCGGAACATGGCGGCGCTCGGGGCGATTGATGGGATTCCGAGGGCTTTGACGCCCAAGGCTTATCTGGCGCTCGAAAAGGAGTTTCTGGCGTTGGCGAAGCGCCTGAGAATCCCGCCCGACCACCTGGACATGCTGCTGTGGTACAAGGAGGCGGGGGAGGTGTTCAAATGACGCCCGTCAATCCGTCTTTCCCTCGGGCTTCTTCGGTATCTCCAGCGGCTTGTGCCCTGCGCCGGTCTGCGTCCACTCCAGCGGTGCCTCGGTCTTGTCCTTGAGCTTGTCGCTCTCCACCCTCTCCAGCATCGCGTACCATTCGGTGGTCTCGCGCTTGAGGGCGTCGCGCTCCTGCCGGAGGTTGGTCGAGTAGAAAGTGGTCTCGCCGATGTATTTGCCGATTATCGAGCTCGCCAGAGTGAGCGGGAAGGTGATTATTCCCGCGAGCAGGAGGTCCTTGAAAGCCCAGCCGGAGAATTCGGCCAGCATCACGCCGGTTCCGAGAACCTGTGGCGAGAAAAGCGCCATCCATACTAGTATGATTGTGAATGCGGTAATCAACAAAGTTGAAAAGAGGATGTAGTGGATTTCCTTGTCGGCAATCATAAGCCCGAAAAGGAACCCGACGATGAGCGGAGCGACGAACATCAGGCTGTCGGTTATCTGTATCGCCGCGACCTCCTGGAGGAAAACCGAAACGAAGAAGAAGGCCACTATCAGCCCTGCCAGCAAAGACAGGACTATGACCATCCCCGACTCGACGATGCCGCCTTTCACGTTTTTAACTTGCAACGACGCCACCCACCCAGAATTCGTAGAGCTTGTCCGCTATATCGGGAAACTCCGCAATCTCGTACCTGATGACGCCCTGGACCTGTATCGGGTAAGAACCGTCGGCTAGTGCGCTTCCCCTGAGGATGTCCATGTATGCCGTGCCGTTCTCGATGAGGAGGCTCGCGTCCAAGTCCGCTGTGGAACCAGCGGGCACGATTCCCTGGTCGGGGGAATCCATGAACGAGCGGGCGCCGAATCCGATGTACTTGTCCTGCGGCATGGGCGCTCCACCCGCGGCGAAGGCGTTGTAAGACAGCTCCTTTATCTGCACGTCAAGCCTGGACCCGACGTTGCTCAACCTGAACGACACGGTCAGCACGGCATGACCGCCGTCTATGAACCTCAGCTGCACGTCGTCAAGTATGTCGACGTCGATGTTCACGCGCGTTTCCTGGACGTAGGCCCAGTTTATCATCGTCTGATACAGGCCGTATCCCGAAACCGCGGCCATCGCAATCAGAACGACCGCAATGAGCCGCAACGGATTCTGGATTCGTTTCATATTGCTACCATCGCGTCCTTCCTGATCAGGTGGCGCTCGCCTGCTTTTCGGCGCTTGGTGCGGGTTCCCCCGCGATTACTTCAAAGCTCAGCTCGCCAGCGAAGTGGCATTGCGCCTTGTGGGTGCCCTTTACCTCCTTGATTTCAGGCTTCTTCTCCCTGCAGATGTCCTTGGCGTACAGGCATCTCGGGTGGAATGGGCAGCCAGTCGGGATGTTCACCGCATTTGGCAAGTCGCCCTTGATCTGGGTCCTCCCGCGCTTGAACTTGGGGTCCGGCACAGGGACGGCTGAGAGCAGAGCGTTCATGTACGGATGGTAGGGATTCCTTATGACTTCCTCGGCGGGCCCGTATTCGACGATGTTCCCCAGGTACATGACTGCGATGTCGTCGCTCATGTACCTCGACACTGAAACGTCGTGCGTGACGAACATGAACGGTATCTTGTACCTGTCCTTCAGGCTCAGCATGAGGTTCATGATGCCTGCGCGAATCGACACGTCCAGCATCGAGACGGGCTCGTCCGCCACTATGAATTCCGGCCTCAGCGCAAGCGTCCTCGCTATGGCGACGCGCTGCCTCTGGCCGCCGCTCAGCTCGTGCGGGTAGCGGGGCATGTATTCGGACGCTGGCTTCAGCTCTGCGTACTCCAGCGCCTTCGCGACCATGTCCTCGCGCTCCTCGTACGATTCGCCGACTCCGTGCACTATCAGCGGCTCCGCGACCGTGTCGAACACCGTGAACCTCGGGTTCAGGGATTCGTACGGGTCCTGGAAGACCATCTGGACCTTCCTCCTGAACAGCTTCAGGCCCGCTCCCTTCTTCTTCACGATGTCGTCCCCGTTCAGGAAGATGTTCCCGCTCGTCGGATTCTCGAGCCTCACAAGCATTCGACCGGCGGTCGTCTTTCCGCAGCCCGACTCGCCGACCATCCCAAGTATTTTCCCCTTCTTTATCTGGAAGTCGATGTCGTCGACCGCGTGCACGAACATCTCGTCCTTGCTTATCAGTGAGTCGAGGAATCCCCTCTTCACGTCGAAGTACTTGCGCAGTTTCACCACGTCTATAACTACGTCGCTGTCGGCCATTTCATCCCCTCCTTGCGGACGCTGCGAGCTGGGTGTTGAAGATCTCCAGCGCGAAGTGGCACGCGGACCAGTGGTTCGGCTCCACCTCGATCATCTCCGGTATCTTCTCCTTGCAGATGTCCTTGGCGTACTTGCACCTCGGGTGGAACCGGCAGCCCGGCGGCGGGTTTGCCAAGTCCGGCGGCGAGCCGGGGATGGAGTAGAGCTGCTTCTTCTCCCCCTTGATGCTCGGGAAAGACGCCATCAGGCCGATTGAGTACGGATTCGAAGGCCGGTTGAAGACCGCGCTGATGTCGCCGTATTCGAACAGCATGCCCGCGTACATGACTCCGATTTTTTCAGCAACCTCTGCGACGACGGAAATGTCGTGGGTGATGATAATCATCGCCATTCCCAGCCTGCGCTGGAGGTCGCGTATCTCCGCGAGAACGCGGTCCTGCATGATGACGTCCAGAGCAGTCGTCGGCTCGTCTGCGATGATGAGCTTCGGGTTGCACGCCAGCGCCATCGCAATCATGGCGCGCTGCCGCATCCCCCCGCTGTACTCGTGCGGGAAGCCGTCAATCCTGCTGACGTCCAGCCCGACGAGCTCGTAGAGGCGCTTCACCTTCTTCCGGGCCTCGTCCTTCGTGACGTCCTCGTGCGCCAGGATGGCCTCCGCGATCTGGTCGCCCACCTTGTAGACGGGGTTGAAGGCGTTCATGGCGCTCTGGAATATCATTGAGATTTCGTTCCAGCGTATGTCCCTCATCGTCTGCTCGATGAACTTGGCGCGCTTCCTTTTCGGCAGAGCGCGCTCTTCGTCGGAGCCAGCGATCATCTTGCCATCGAAGACGATGTTCCCCTCCACGATATCAGCGTTCGCGGCGAGGAGCCTCGTTATGGCGTAGGCTGCGGTGGATTTGCCGCAGCCCGATTCTCCGACGAGGCCGAGGGTCTGCCCCCTCTCCAGTTTGAAGCTTATGCCGTCGACGCCGTGCACGACGCCCTTCAGTATCTTGTAGTGCACCTTCAGGTTGTTCACTTCTAGCATTGCCATTTGATCACCTCTTCCTCAACCTGGGGTTGACAATCTCGTCGAACGCCCTCCCGATAAGGAAGAACGCCATGCAGACCAGTGTTATGCACAGGCCGGGCGGTATGAGCCACCACCAATTCGCCAGCGCGTTGGAGTGCTGCACGAAGTTGAGCATCATCCCCCACGACATCGTGCGCGGGTCGCCTAGCCCTATGAACGCGAGCGAGGCCTCCGACAGGATGGCCCCTCCGACGTAGAACGTCATGTAGAGCAGCCCAAGCGGCAGCACGTTGGGCGCGATGTGCTTGAACATTATGCGCATCTTGGACGCGCCCGTGACCCTCGCCGAGTCGATGAACGGCCTCTCCTTCAGGGACAGCACCTGGGAGCGGATCATCCTTGCCGGTCCGCCCCAACCGGTGATACCGATGATGAACACGATATTCCATATGCTGGGCTCCAGCAGAGCGGCCATGATGATGAGCAGCGGCAGGCTCGGCAGGACGAGAATGACGTCCGTGAACCTCATCAAGATTGCATCGACCCATCCGCCGTAATAACCGGACACCAGGCCGACTATCGCGCCGATGCCGATTGAGAATGCCGCGGCCGCGAAACCAACGAGCAGGGCGATCCTCGATCCCCAGATTACCTGGGAAAGGATGTCCCGTCCTTGGGCGTCAGTTCCGAGCCAGTAGTAGTTGCCGCTCGTAGGAGGCCTGTCGCGGGCGTCCTCGGCCGAATCCTTCGTCATCCAGGTGGGCTTCAGCGGGGCGAGGTACGTTCCCGCGGCCGAGTAGGAATACATCGTCGTGATGCCGTTGCCAATGTTGCTCGAAACCGCCAGGATTCCGCGGACGTACCCGTGGTTCCTGACGTAGCATGTTTTCGGGCTCACGTGCGCCACGCCAGCGAAAGTCATGTTCAGGTCAGGGATGCCGTCCTGGCTCATCCTGAAGAGGACGGAGAAGTCGTCGCTGGGGTCCGTGGGCGTTCCGTTGTAGTTGTCGGCTATCGCGAATATCGACAGGGTGAGCTGGTCGTACACCGGCGGGGCTATGAACTGAGCGGCGTTCTCCATGTTGGCCGCGGCGTAGTAGTTCCACTGTATCCTCTCGTCCGGGGCGTTCTGCGTCCTCACCGCGTAGAGGTACCCCGAATCCGAGGTGACGTAGACCAGGCTCCCGTCCTGGTTCATCGCCGGCTTCTGGAGCCTGCCCTCGTCGAGCGCGCCTGCGGTCTTCGTGAGCGCGAACCCGCCCTCCCAGTCCGGAATCGCGGTTCCCAGCAGGGTGTCGATTACGTGCAGCTTGCCATCGTGCGAGCCGACGAACGTCCGCTGCCCATCGTTCCTTATCGCAATGGGCGATATGCCGGTTCCGACATCGTATGGGTTCGGCCAGGCCGTGTCGCCGTCCGCTATGCGGATGCCGTATACCAGCCCATCCTCGGTTCCAGCGACGACGATGCCCAGTTTGTCCGTCACCGCGACCGAAGTCACGGACGAGTTGCCCAGGCTGGTGCTCCAGACAAAGTCGAGGTTCCAGTCGAAGCAGTAGACCGTTCCGGTTTCAGTTCCGACGAACACGCGGTCCCTGGACCTGTAGTCTATCGAGCTCGAGCCGACGGGCCTGAACTCGACGTTCATTACCGCAACGTCGGACGAGACAGGGCCGTCGAGAACGGTCCTGAACGTCTCGTCAGAGGCGGGCATCTCGTTCTTGGCCGCGCTGGCATCCCTCTCGTAGACGTCGTCGACGAAGGCGTTCAACGAACCGTCGTCGCAACCGGCGTATATCACGTGGAACTCGCCTGCTGGGGAGCTCGTGTCGCCGAGGTTTATCACGTTCACGGCCGTCGTCACCTGGCCGGTCAGCGGCAGCGTGTAACGCTTGTAGCCGTTGAAGCTGTAGGCTATCACCGTGTTGGCCGTGCCAACGTAAATCCTATCCATATGGTCGTCGGCGTTGTTGGTCTCGCCGACGTCCCTTGAAACTATCCTGATGCCTACGTCGTGCTTGACCTCGCCGGTGATGTTTGGCGGCGCAATGAAGTAAGGCTCGGCCTCCAGCAGGTCGATCGACGGCGCGGTCCACTCGACGGGGTGCTTGAGACCCATGAACGGAGCTGCGACGGCCATCACCGTGAAGGCAATCATTATCGCGAGCCCTATCAGGCCGATGCGGCTCTCGCGGAAGAGATTCCAGCTGCGGGTGAACGTCCTCCTGTAGTCCCTCATCTTTTCCACTATCTGTTTTGATGTGACCATTTTATTCACCTCACAGTTGGACCCTCGGATCCAGATATGCATACAGAATGTCAGCCGCCATGTTGCCCACTATCGTCAGGATGGCCAATATGTAGAACGCCCCTTGGACGACGGGAAAATCCGTCGTCAAAGTGGCCCGTATCAGAAGCGAGCCCATGCCGGGCCAGGAGAATATGGTCTCCGTCAGCACGCCTCCGGATATCACCCCCGATATCGCCATCGCCAGCGACGTCACCACGGGAAGCATCGCATTCCTCGCCGCGTGCTTATACATTATGGTGCGCTCCTTCAGCCCCTTGGCGCGCGCGGTCGTGACGAAGTCCTCGCCCAGGACTTCGAGCATCGAGGTCCTCATGAGCAGGATGTCTCCGGCCAGACCCAGAATGGTAAGGGTCGTCAAAGGCAGGATGAGGTGCCAAACCATGTCCTTGATGTACTCGAAGCCTTTGTAGGCGTTCCCCATGTCGTCGAATCCGCCCATTCCGCCTATCGGCAGCCAATGCAGCTGGGTATAGAATATCCATTGGGAGAGCAATGCGAACCAGAATATCGGCATCGAGTAGAAGAACAGGGTGACTACAATCGTCCCAAGTTCGAGCGCTGTCCCCCTGCGCCAGGCGATAATCATTCCGATGGCAATCCCCAAGGCGTACGCGATTATCATGGCGTTGCCGAACAGCCACAGGGTCGCGGGAATCTTGTCGACTATTTCATCCCAGACCGGGCGGTTGTTGGCGAAGGAATTGCCGAAGTCGAACAGCAGCATGCTCTTCATGTAGAACGCGAACTGCTCGTACAGCGGCCTCGGGATGACCTTCGTCGGGTGCACCATCACTATCTCTCGCGACGAGCCGTCCGGAGCCGTGACCGTCGTGTTGACCGTCAGTTTCTCGAAAGGCGCGGCCGAGACGTTGATCGTGACCTGGGCGGCTCCGCCGGGCGCCACCCTGCTGCTGAGCTGGTACGGGTAGCCGGGGACGTCCCCCTGGGTGACCAGCCCCGTGACATCCAGCCCTCCGGCCGGACCGTCAACCGGAGGAGGCAGGACTGTGTTTATGGTGTTGACCCTGAGGCGCTGATAGGCGTCGTAATCTCCGCCGGCCTTGACCCACACCTGGTAATCGCCCTGCGCGGGCGGGGTGATTTGCGCCGAGTACAAATCCCCTGAAACGAGCGTCATGACTGAGGACTCGCTCGCGCCAGTCGGGTTGATGAACTCCACTTCGGGCGTCGCCAGCGGGTTGATAATCTCAGCGGAAACGGTGAGAAGCCCTCCCGCGGTCGCGACGTAGCTCGACACCTGCACGCCGTAGATTGTCGTTCCGGCCGACGCGGAGCCAACCGCGAACGAGACTATGGCCGTTGCGTTGTTTCCGTTGACGTCGGTCGCCGCGATGTTCGCGTAATACTGGCCGGCTTCCAATCCCGGCAGGGACAGTGTGAAGTTGTTGCTCGCCAGCAATGGGGCGTACATGAGGTTTCTCGTGTGGGCGTTCGCGGAATGAACGTAAGCGAAAACGCTTCCGATGTTCAGGTCGTCAGCGACGGTGGCATTGAGGATGACCGGCTCGGTCGCCGAGCCCTGCCATGCGGAGACGTTGGAGAAAATCGGCGGGTTGTTGTCCTGGAGGGGGTCTGCTGCGACCTCGAAGTTGGTGGTCACGACCTCCGAGACACCGTTCTTATCTACGGCTCTGACTTCGACTTGGTAGAGGCCGGCGCTGCTGGCCTGGTAGTCCCCGACATAGTAGTCCCCGGGCATGTCCACCCTTTTGGACAGCCCGTACCTTATCAGAATCTCGTCCTTCTCGTACTGCGAGATGCCTGGTTTGACTATCAAAGCCTGCGCTGCGTTTCCTGGCATGAGCCTGAACAGCATGAACAGAAGCACAAGGACGATAAGCAACGTTATCGCCATGTGCACCATCCTCCAGGCAATGTACTTCTTTAGGTTCATTCGCGCGACCTCCTATCTATTCTGGTGAATCTCTTGAACGTAATATGAATCCCCTCTGGTCAAAGGAAAAATGAAAGGGAGGGGAGCTGTTCAGCTCCCCTTGTTTTTCGGCCTGCGCCCGTATACGAAACGCCCTCCGACAATTGCCACAGCCGCAATGACACCGACTATGACAATCCCTGGAGGGAATGGCACTGGCGGTGGTGGTGGGACATCGACCGGCAGCACCTGCACGCTCACAACCCCCGCCGCGGACCCGCTGAAGTCGCCGTGGCTGACAGTGATGTCAACCGCGAAGTCCTTTTCCTCCGCAACAGTCGCCGGGGCGTTGAACACGAGTCTCGCTATGCCGTCGGCGTCGGTCGTCGTGTCGCCGGTTATCGTCGGTCCGGCCTCCGCGGGCTGCGCCTCCACTGTCGCGCCGGGAATCGGGTTGCCGTCCTGGTCCTTCACAGTGACCGTTATCTGGGTGGTTGAGCCGGCCTCAATAACATCCGTCTCGACCTCGGTCCTCAGCCTGAGGAACGTCGCGCCCTCCTTCTTGACGATGACAACTGCGACCTTCGACGGCGCGGGGTCGTACTTTATGTCGCCCGTGTTCTTGGTCGCGCCCATCAAGCTGATGGCGACCTTGGTGTCGTTGGTTGCGTTCGCGGCGACGTACGGCGCTATCCACTTGACCTTGACCTGTCCGTTCGACTGCGTGGTCGCGTTGTACTCCCTCAATCCCTGCGCGTTCACGAACGTGCCGTTCGCGCACGAAATGTCGACGCGCGCACCCTGCACGGGCAGGCCCGCCTGGTCCTTGACCGTCACTATGACTTCCGATTCGGATTCGGACGGGACTGGCGATTCGATGGAGAGAGAGGCCTTCAGCCTGTACTCGCTCGGCGGGTGGATGCCCATGACCGACCGCCAAGAGAAGATGGAGCCTGTCGAGCCGACGGTCCAGTTGACGAACCTGTCTGAGCGGTAGGCCTCGATGTTCGTCCTGAAGTAGAGAACGTTGTACGGCTGGTCGTAAGCGATTGCGGCCTGCGCGTTCTTGACGTCGTTCTTGCGCTCGACCGGGTCGCCCGTGACCCTCGCGTGGTCGATGATGGTGTCGAACGTCGCGTTCCTGTATCCGGGATAGTTCTGGCCGGATTCGGCGGTCGACGAGTGGAAGAACGCGTGCAGGAAGTCCGTCGGGTCCGAGCCAATGCGCCATCCGAGGATGTACATGTCGAAGTTCCTCTGGTCGATCCTGTTGACGATCGTTCCGAAATCCAATGCGATGGATTCCGCGTTGATGCCGACCTCCTGCATGTTGGTGGCTATCATGATTCCGGCCTGCGCCCTTATCGGGTCGTAGTCCGCTGGCGGCGTCAATATCTCGATCTTGCCGCCGTCGCCCGATCCGATGAAGCTGCCGTCCGGATTCTTCCACCAGTTGTTTTTGCCCGCGGGCTTCGTGGGGTCGGTCAGGACGTAATCGTCGGCGGTTCCGTCGATGTTGTCCGCGCCGTAGTCCAGCAGGCGCTTGGCTTGGTCGGTGTCGAAACCGAACTGTGGCAGGCTGTCGTTGTACCAGTCCGTGTCGATCGCGCTGACGGGGCCGTCCGCCGCTATGCCGAAGTTCTGCAGCAGTCTCTCGACGATTTCCTTCTTGTTGACGCAGTGCGCCACCGCCTTCCTGAACGTCTTGCCGTAATCCCCCTTCAGCGGGTCGTTGTCGAGGTAGCCGAACGACTTTTTCCTCATATTGTACGCCATGTAGAAGAAGCCCCTCTCTGACGACTGCGACAGGCCGATGTTCTCGTCGTTTATTAGGTCCGGCACGTACGTCGGCGGAATCGACCAGGCAATGTAGTCGATGTCGCCCTGCTGAAGAGCCTGGACGGCCTGCTCGGCCGTCTTGTATATCTTGAATACCATTCCGTCTATCAGCGGCTGGGGAGTGCTGAAGTGCGTCCTCCACGTGGTTATCTTCGCCTGCTGCCCGGGGGTCCAGCTGTCGAACTTGAACGGACCGCTGCCAATGACCTCCTTGTTCTCGAAAGCCAGGGCCTTCGCCGTGCTCCAGCATCTCGGGTCCGTCGCCGGGAGGAACGGGTCAGCGTTGTCGTAGTCCTGCCCGCCTATCTTGTTGCCCCAGATGTGCTGCGGGAGTATGAAAACCGAGAGGGTGTTGCGGATGAAGTCCGCGTAAGGCGTCTGGAGGTAGAACCTCAAGGCCGCGTGAAGGCCGTCCGCGCTCTCGTAGTATTTCTCGATCCCGAGCCAGTGGGTGTCGGAGTAGTTGGAGCCGGCTTCGCCGCCCTTGTCCATCAGGCACTTGACGCTCGATGCCCAGTCCGGGTTGAGCGCCTGGATGCCGAACCCGAAGAGGATGTCGTTGATGTCCATGTTGTGGTCGTCGTGGAATTTCACGTTTGTGAAGTTGTAGTAGACCGTTATCTGGCCGGCCTTGGCCGCCGGCTTCCAGTCGGTCTTGTTGTCGAAATGGAACAGCGAATCTGCCGTGTAATTCATCGAGTTGGTCGCTATGTACGGTATGAATTTCTCGGAGTTTATCAAGTCGACGTTCAGGGGCGTGTCGTAAAGGTATCCCAGAACGTTCCACGTCCACACGTCTCCAGCAACAAGCGGATTGAGCGACTTCACGTCGTCCTGCATGGCAATCCTGAGTACAACCTCTTCCCTCGTGTCAGCTGCGGTCGCCTTCTCGGCCGTCAACAGGCCCAAGCTGCTGGTCAGAAGCGTGAAAACCAGCCCGAAGACAACGATCCTGCTCCAAATCCCAAACCTTTTTTCGTCCATATTTTAGCCCTCCGTTTCGGTTATCGGCATATCACAATCCACAAACCATTCTGGGGTTATGGCAGTAATAGCCTGACCGTATTTAACGTTTTTCTCTGGGTCTGTCCCGCGCAGTTTTATTCCGTCCATGATTTATAACCAACATGTGCCGGGCATATAAAACATCATTTGTAAGGCATTTTGTATCATATATAAACATATCGGTAAAGGTTTTTGTACGGCTTGGAAAACGCATTCCCCTCGCTCAGTTGTTCTGGATGTAGTACTTTGCCCTTCGGCCATCGTGCTCAATCCTCACGACTCCCGTCCGGCCGAGTGAGCGGAGGTTGTAGCTTATCGTCTGCTGGCTTGCGTCGAGCATATCGGCGATGAAGCGCTGCGACGCCCCGTCGTAGCCTGTTTGTCTTATTATATCTAATATGCTCAGTTGCAGGTCGCTGAGCTTCTGCCCCTCGTCCTGGGGAACGCTCATCTTGATGGGGTAGAACCTCCTGTACGCGCCGTCGCGCCTCGACTTGATGAACCCCTGGACCTCCAGCGTCCGGAGGTGGTGCGAGAGCGTCCCGTTGTTCACTTTGAGCGAGTCCTTGATCATCGAGTAGTGCTCTCCCGGGTTCGACACGATGAAGCCGTAAATCTGCCCGCGCACGAAGTGCTCCAGCACCTCATCCTTCTTCAACCTGGTGTAGAGCGGGAAGACGAGCCTCGTGATTCCGTACCTCCCAAGCTCTGTGGAGAATATCGCCCCGATGGATATGAAGCCCAGCGCCACGTACCAGAAATCGTTCGTCTTGGACAGCCCCTCCACCGGTATTGTCGTTATCTCCAGGTTCGTGTATCCAGCGATGTAGCCTTCCTTGTTGGCGTTGACCACTATCCAGGTTTCGCTCTCCCTGTCGACGTCGGTGGAGACGTATGCGAACCG
The DNA here is from genome assembly GCA_043799545.1 of Methanobacteriota archaeon. Classification (GTDB taxonomy): domain Archaea; phylum Thermoplasmatota; class Thermoplasmata; order SG8-5; family DAIRED01; genus DAIRED01. The sequence goes on from JAZDNO010000008.1 coordinate 21,596, forward strand.
CGCCCTTCCGTTGGCATCGGTCCAGGCCCTGGTCTCGTTCGCTTGGCCGGTGCCGAATATCTGCACCGTCACCTCGGCCCCCTCGATGGGGATGTTCCTCCTGTCCCTGACCTCGACCACGAACGGGGCGCTGTCCCCCGAATCCAGCACAGCGAAGTCGCACGAGGTGTAAACCTTGAGAACGGTGTCGTTCGACGTGCTGACGTCGTAGTTCGTCGGCCTCTGCGCCGGAGCGGCGGTGGCGGACCCAGGGGACAGAATCAGGAAAGCCGACAGTATGGAAAAGGCAACAGCCGCCGCAAAGGCGAATCGCATTCCATCAGTCCACCGTGTCATTGTGTGACAATATGAGATTTCGAGTATTTAAGAACATCTGTAAACCCTTTTGTATAAACGCTTTCTTTGAGTCTCGCCTCTCTGGCTCGGTCCTCGCAAAGAAAGCATTTGGAGCAAAGTAACTCGGACCTCGCCTGCTCGGCTCGACCGGCATTTTCACCTCGCAAAGAAAGCATTTGGAGCAAAGTAACTCGGACCTCGCCTGCTCGGCTCGACCGGCATACCTCCGCTCGGGAATCGCGGGGGGCCACGGACCGCCGCGCCTGCGAACGGTTAATATCCCGCTCCCGCATCAGCGAGCGGAGGCAAAGACAAGCGTGCCCGCACATGAAACGGGGGGCAGAACCGTCCGCGCGGACGCCTACCTGCTAATAACCGCCGCGCTCTGGGGCCTGGCCTTCGTCGCCCAGCGAGAGGCGATGGACTCTGTCGGGCCGTTCCTGTTCAACGGCGTCCGTTTTGCGCTGGGGGCGCTGGCGTTGCTCCCCCTGATTCTCTGGTTCCGTTCCAGGGATGCCGCCAGGCCGGTGAACGGCGCCCCGGCGGACAGGTCGGCATTGGTGAAAGGCGGCCTCCTTGCGGGGTGCATCCTGTTCATCGCCGCATCGCTCCAGCAGGCGGGACTCGTCTACACCGGCGCCGCGAACGCCGGGTTCATCACCGGACTCTACGTCGTCCTCGTCCCAGTCTTCGGCATCGCGCTCGGAAGGCGCACGGGAACGGGGACGTGGCTCGGCGTCCTGCTGGTCCTTGCGGGGCTGTACCTCCTCAGCGTCGGGGACGACTTCTCCATGTCGAAGGGGGACCTGCTGGTCCTTCTCGGCGCGGTCTTCTGGGCGCTTCACGTCCTCGTCATCGGCAGGCTCTCGCCAGGCCTCGACCCGTTCAAGCTCGCGGCCTCGCAGTTCGCGGTCTGCGGGGCGCTCAGCATCGGCGCGGCGCTCGCAGTCGAGGAGCTCAGCGCCTCCGGGCTCACCGGCGCATGGCTTCCTATTCTCTACGGCGGCTTCGTCTCGGTCGGAATCGCCTACACGCTGCAGGTCGTCGCGCAACGCGACGCGCACCCATCGCACGCGGCGATAATCCTCAGCCTCGAAGCGGCCTTCGCGGCCCTTGGCGGCTGGCTGCTGCTGGGCGAGGGCCTGGGCACGCGCGGGCTCGCGGGCTGCGCCCTGATGCTCGCCGGGATGGTCGCGTCGCAGCTGTGGGTCGTACGGAAAGGCGGCGACGGACAAAGCGCGGGCGGGGCCGGAGCGCAAGAATAAATACCGTCCAAGCAAATCCCATCCCCGCATGGCCCGAGAGGTTCCGGTTGGGCGCGAGGACGAGCTCAGGAGGCTTATGGGTTCGCTGGCCTCGGCCGCGAAGGGCAGCGGCTGCGCGGTCGTGGTCTCGGGGGAGCCGGGCATAGGCAAGAGCGTCCTGGCGGCCGAGGTCGCCGGGCGGGCCCGGGAGATGGGGTTCGCAGTTACCGCCGGCGCTGCCAGCGGGGAATCGATGGAGCCGTTCCTCGTCTTCTCGGGGGCGCTCGATGCGCTTGCTGATGGGCGGCTCTTCGAGCTGGACGAGCGGACGGGCTTCTCGTCAGTCATGGCGCTGGACACGGCGAGCGGCGAGGTCGTGGCTAGGGCAGGCGGGGTCTCGCCGGGGCCTACGGCCGAGACTTTTTCCGGCATGCTCGCAGCCGTCCAGAGCTTCATCGGCGACTCGCTGCGGGTGGGGGGCGGCTCGCTCGGGCGTTTGGAGCACGGCGACACCAAGATACTCATCGAGCCGTCGGGGGGCATCTCGATTGCCGCAGTCCTGGAAGGGGCCGAGGGCCCGGAGATGCGAGCGGCCCTCAAGGCCGCGGCGGAGAGGATTGCCCGCGAGCCAGGCGATGTCCAGCGCGCGCTCGACTCTCTCGCGGACGCACGCTTTTCCGTCAAGCGGGGGCTCGATGGGGTCAAGCTTGAGAACGAGCGAATCAGGATCGCCGGCGCTGTGCTGGACGCCGTCCACGCGGCGGCGGCTGAGAAGCCCCTTTTGCTGGTCCTGGAGGACCTCCACTGGGCGGACGAATCGTCGCTCTTCGCGCTGCGCTACGTCGCCAGGAACCTGGGCGGCTCGAAGGCCATGCTGCTCGCCACCGCCAGGCCGTCCGAGGGCTGCGGCTTCGCCCGAACCCTGGCGGCCATGAGGGGGGAAGGCTCCGTCGCGGAGGTCGCTCTCGCTGGCCTCGGCCCCGCAGGCGTGCGCGGCCTGGTCGATTCTTTCGCCAGCCCGAACGATTTTCCGTTGGCGTTCGCGGAGCGCCTCCACCGCGACTGCGCTGGCAACCCGTTCTTCGTGTCGGAGCTGCTGAGGCAGATGCTGGCGGAGGGGGCGCTAACACGGCGCGACGGAAGATACACACTGGCACGCGACGGCTACGCTATGCCCTCGTCCGTCGGCGAGGTCGTGAACCGGAGGCTCGAGTCCCTCGACCCTGACGCGATGGCGCTCGCCGAGTACGCATCGTGCATGGGGCGCGAGTTCGAGGAGGGCGCGGTCCTCTCCGCGCCGTCGCTGGAGAACCCCCGGGCGTCGCTGGAGAAACTCCGCGCCGCGGGCATCGTCGCGGTCGAAGGCGGGTCGGGCGCGTTCTCCCACGCGCTCTTCCGGGCGGCCGTCTACGAAAGCATGGCGCCCCGCTGGCGCTCCGCGCACCACAGGAGCATCGGCGAGCATTACGAGCGTGCGTACGAGGGCAGGCTGGACGAGGCCGCCTACGAGCTCGCGAGGCACTTCTCCGCGACCGCGGAGCACGCCAAGGCCTACTCGTACAGCGCGATGGCGGCGGAGGCCGCTGAGTCTTCCTTCGCGCCGGAGCAGGCGCTCTCCCTGTACGCGGAGGCGCTGTCGCGCGTCGGGCGCGTGCCGGAGCCACGCATCGGCGCTTCCGGGCTGCGCGAGCGCATGGGAGACCTGAGGACGCTCCTTGGGGAGTACCCGGCGGCGATTGCCGACTACGAGCGGGCGTTCGAAGACGGGGGCGGCGCGGCCGGGAGGGCCGCGCTAAGGAGGAAGTCCGCGCTCGTCCGCTCGCGCCAGGGGGACCACGCCGGCGCGATGGCCGAATGCCATGCAGGCCTGGAATTGATGGGGAGCGCGGAATGCGGCGAGAAGGCCCGCCTCCTGGGCCTGCGCGGCTGGACCGAGTACATCATGGGGAGCGCAGACGCGGCGCTCGCGACAATCGGCGAGGCGCTCGGGATTGCCGAGCGGACTGGGGATGCTGAGGAGGTCGCGATGTGCCACCACCGCATCGGGACGATTCACGGCTCGCGATGCGAGTTCTCGCTCGCGACCGAGGAGCTTTCGCTGGCGCTCTCCGCTCGCGAGGCGCTGGGCGACCTTCGCGGCATGGCCGCGACGGAGGGAAACCTCGGGATTACCTTCAGGGACATGGGCGACCTGGCCGGGGCGGCGGAGCACCACGGGCGGAGCCTCGATCTGTTCAGGAAGCTCGGCGACAGGGCGGGCTTGGCGAACGCGCTGAACAACCTGGGCGTCGTGGCCCGGGACAGGGGAGACCTCCGGGGGGCGTACGAGCGCCAGGACGAGGCGTTCCGCATCCGCGAGCGCATCGGCGACATGCGCGGCATAGCCATGTCGCACAACAACATGGGGAACATCCTGAAGGACATGGGGGAGTTCGGGCGGGCCCTGGAGCACCACCGGCGGAGCCTGGCGCTGCGCGAGACTACGGGGGACCGCGGCGGCGCGGCCGCGTCGCATTTCAACATCGGGGACGCGCTCATGGCGGCAGGGAGGACCGGCGAGGCCCTGTCCGAGCTCCGGGAGTCCATGGCCCTCTGCCGCGAGACGGGCTACGACCACCTGCGCGTGCACGTCCACTACGGCCTGGCGGAGGCGCTGGAGAAGACTGGCGACGGCGCGGGGGCGCTGGCGGAGGAGGAGGAGGGGCTCGCGCTGGCGCGGAAGATGGGGCTCGGGGAGGAGACCGCGAAGGGGGAGGCGCTCGCCGCGCGGCTGGACTCTTTGCGCGGGCGGAAGGCCGGCGCTCCGTGATTCGCGCCAGGCTCACCAGCCCGAATCCGCGCTTCTGTCCGCACCCATAACCAGGTCGCAATCACGACGGCCTCAACGTGCCAACGAAGACCTGCCAGGCGAGCGCGGACTTAGCGACGAGGCTCAGCACGACGTACATCCTCTCGCCGTATAGGTAATCCTTCCACTTCCCCACTTTCTTGTACTGGAGCACCATGTTGATTGCGAAGACGTTGAAGAAGAGCCCCATCGAGAGGAAGATGTAGTAGACGAACGTCGGCGGGCCGCCTCCGTCTCCGCCGGCTCCGAAGAGCCAGATGGCGATGACGACCCACGGGACCGCGCCCGCGATGCACCCGAAGATGAACGTCGACCAATCGGTCTTCTGGGTGAACTGGTTGTACTTCTCCATCTCCAGCCCGAAGAGAATCATCATCATGTTGAGGAAGAACGCCAGCATGAGCGTCCCCACGTCGTACACCCCGACGAGCATCGAGATTACGACAATCATCACGGAAGAGCTGAGCGCGTACTCGTACCAGCGGTACTTGTTGATGCCCTTCTTCAGCCCCTCCACGTACTTCGGGTAGAGGGATGTGGCTATGAGGAGATGCGCGGTCGCGGATATGAACAGGAAGCACGCGACCAGGGGGCCTATCCGCAGGTCGAAGAGAACCTCAGATGCCGGGACTAGGGCCGGCATCCCGCCCGCGCCCGTGCCCGGAGCCGCCTCGAGGAAGCCCCTCGTGACGGGCAGCGTGAAATCGTTGCTCAGCGCCAGCATTGCCAAACCCTGGACGAGGTGGAATATCCCCATCACTAGGTTGAAACTCTTCAGCTTCCCGAACTTGATGTCTTCTTCGGACATGAAGGATGCTATTGCGTTGTGATACATATATTGATTCGCTAAAAGGTTAGGGGCCCTCAAGCGCATCAGATAAATAACCCGACGCCCATTGCAGCCCGATGAGCGGATTCGTGGGGCGGGAGGCCGAGCTAAAAGTGCTGGTCGACGCGCTCGGACGCGCCTCCGCCGGGGCAGGCTCCTGCGTGCTCGTCTCCGGCGAGCCAGGAATCGGGAAGTCTCGGCTGGTCGAGGAGGTAAAAGCCCGCGCGAGGGCATCGGGCTTCGCCGTTCTGGAGGGCGCGTGCTCCGCAGACGGCGGCGAGCCCCTGCTTCCGTTCTCGAAGGCGCTGGGGGCCTCCCTGTCGCTCGGGAGGGGATTCGCGTCGTTCTCCTGTGCGATGCTGCTCGACAGCTCGGGTAATGCCTCGGCGCAGGGGGGCGATTCCGGAATCGACGCGGCGCCCCTGGCAAGCATGCTCGCCGCCGTTCAGAGCTTCGTCAGGGACTCCTTCAGCGGCGGCGGCTCCCTCGGGCTGCTGGAACACGGCGGGAGGAGGATACTGGTCGAGAAGGCGGGTGAGGGGGCGCTGGCCGCCGTCATCGAGTCCGAGGAATCGCCGGAGATGCGTCCCGCTGTGAAAGCCGCGGCGGAGGCCATTGCCAGGGAGCCCGCCTCTGCCGCGCGGGCGCTGGAATCTCTCACGCGGAGGAGCTTCGCGCTCCGCAAGGACTTGGACGGGGTCAAGCTCGAGAACGAGCGCATCCGAATCGCCAACGGCGTTCTGGATGCCCTGCGCGGCAAGTCCTCCTGCTGCCCGGTCCTGCTCGCTCTCGAGGACGTGCATTGGGCCGACGACTCGACCCTGTTCGTGCTGGGCTACCTCGCGCGCAACCTGGGCGGCATGCGGTGCGTGCTCTTGGCCACCGCCCGCCCGTCCGAAGGCGCCGCCGTGCAGAAGGCGCTCGCAGGCATGCGCGCCGACGGCACCATCGCGGAGGTCGCGCTGGCCGGGCTGGACCTGGCCGGGGTCAGGGCGCTCGTCGATTCTTCGTGCGGCCCGAACGATTTTCCGCAGGATTTCGCAGAGCGCCTGCACCGGGACTGTGCGGGAAACCCGTTCTTCGTCTCGGAGCTTCTGAAGCAGATGCGCGCCGACGGGGCAATCGCCTTCGCCAACGGCAGGCATTCGCTGGTTCGGGACGACTACGCGATGCCCTCGTCCATCGGCGAGGTCGTGCGGCTCAGGCTCGAGTCCCTCGACCCGGACGCGATGGCGATGGCCGAGTACGCCTCGTGCATCGGCAGGGAGTTCATCGTCGACGCCGCGCTGTCTGCGCCGAACGTCGCCGAGGCGAGCGGTGCCATCGAGCGCCTTCGCGAGGCCGGGCTCGTCAGCGTCGCGGGGGATTCCGGCGCCTTCGGCCACGCCCTCTTCCACGCCGCGGTCTACGCGAGCATCGCGCCGAGATGGCTGGTCGCGCACCACCGGCGCATCGGCGACTATTACGAGCGGCGGTTCGCGGACGGTCTGGACGAGGCTGTCTACGAGTTGTCGAGGCACTACTCGCTCGGCGAGGAGCACTCAAAGGCGTTCCGCTACTCGGTCATGGCCGCGGAGAGGGCGGAGGGCCAGTATGCCCCGGAGGTCGCCGTGAAGCACTACGCCCGCGCCATCGCGTCCATCCTGAAATGCTCCGAGCTGGCCGGCGAGGAGGCGAGGGTCCGGACTCGGATGGGGGAGAACTACCATTTCATGGGCAGCCTCGAAGACGCGGAGAGTGCTTACCGCGAGGCGCTGGAGGTGGCGGAGCGTCGCGGGGAGAGCCCAGCAATCGCCCGCGCCTGCGTCGCGCTCGGCCACCTGATGTGCCTCAAGCCGGACTACGACCAGGCGCTCGCGCTCACGGAACGGGGGATGGCCATGTTCGCCGCCGCCGGGAACGACGCGGGCGTCTTCTCCGCCATGACGAACCAGGGCTTCGTGCACTTCTACAAGGGGGAGCACGCGCAGGCTCTCGAGCTCTACTCAAGGCAGCTCGCCCTCGCCAAGAAGATGGGGGACAGGCTCCGCGCCGGAAAGGTCCTGAGCGACATCGGCGGGATATACTGGGAGACTGGGGAGTACGACAAGGCGGTGGAGAACAACCTAACATACCTCGGGGTCGCGGAGGAGCTCGGGGACAAGGGCGCGATGAAGGACGCGCTGTCCGGCCTTGCGAACGTCACGTTCTACCAGCGCAAGTTCGCGGAGGCCACGGGATACTACCGCAGGCTCGTGGACGTCGCCCACGAGTCTAAGGATATCTTCTCGGAGAACCTCGGCCTGATTGGGCTCGGCGCGACTTACGAGGCGCTTGGAAGATACGGCGAAGCACTCGACGCCGTCGAGCGCGTGCTAGCGGGGGCGAGGCGGACGGACTATAGGCAAGGGCTCCCGTACGCGCTCATCTACCGCGGCAGGGCTGCGATGGGCTCCGGCGACTACGAGCTCGCCCTATCGAGCTTCCAGGAGGCGCTCGACGTCGCGGTATCCACGGGAACCAAGCGCTCGATATGCTTCGCAGAGTCTTGCCTCGGGCAGCTCTGCAGGAGGACGGGCCGCGCCATCGAGGCGGAACAGCACCTCGATTCCGCCGCCTCCGTCGCCCGGGAGGCGGGGAACTTCCACGTCCTGGCCGACAGCCTGAGCCAGATGGCGGAGATTCGCTTCGAGGCGGGACGGTTCGACGATGCTAGGGCGCTCAACGCCGAGGCGATGTCCGTCGCCGGGGAGATACACAGAGAGGGCGCGCTCTTCTCGGCGCGCGTTTTGGAGGCTCGGCTCCTTTCGGTCCAGGATAAAGTGGCCGGGGCTGCGAGGCTCGAGGCGATGCTCGCTGGGGCGAACGAGCGCGAGCGCGCGGAGCTGACCTACCAGCTCTACCGCATGACCGGCGACGCAGCGAGGAGGGCGGATTCCAGGGCGTTGTATTCTGCGCTCTACCGGACCGTGCCGAACGCGATGTACAGGGAGCGCATGGCGGAGCTCGAACTAGGGTGACCGACGCGCACTTTCGGGGTCCCCCTTTGTAGGGTTAAATAGTCCCGCGGGAATTCACATCCGATGAAGTATGCGGAGCGCCGTTCGAGGCACACAATCACGATGCTCACCGACCACATCGTGTTCACGCCGAAGTTCCGGGCGCCGATACTGGTGGGTCCGGTCGGACGGGCGTGCGACAGGATGATACGGGACGTTTGCGCCAACATCGGTGTCTCCGTGCTGGACCTGGCAGTGAACGTCGACCACGTGCATTTGTTCATCAGGTACCCGCCGGAGCTTTCCGCGTCGAAGGTGGCCGAGAAGATAAAAACCAACGCCTCCCGCGAGCTGCGGGAGAAGTTCCCTGAATTGAGGGCGTGGTGCAGGGACGCGCTTTGGGCTCCGGGCTGCTACCACGGATCAGTCGGTCAGGGCTTCGACGTTGTGGAGAGGTACATTTCTGCGCAGAGAAACGAGGAGGTGGCGCATGGGGAGAGGAGGAGGCTTGACGGGGTTGCTGGAGGTTATAGAAAATGAGGTCCGCATTTTTCGAGGGAATGCGGGAAACCCCGGTAGCCAGCCAGGTTATGGCCGAGGACCAATCGGACTCCGTATCCACAGCTTACATGATTTCCACATCTTATAAATATTTCTATCGAGCGTGCCGGGGTGGCCAAGCCAGGTATGGCGATTGGCCGAGGACCAATAGGATCCCGTATCCTCGCGGGTTCAAATCCCGTCCCCGGCGCGGATCCTTAATAGAAAGGAAGGGGGGGAGGAAATCCTTTACCCAAGTCTCGCGACCGCCCGATGGGTGGCGAGGCCGCACGCATATAGTTAGCAACAAGCCTCGTCTGTAAGGGCGGGGTATAGAAGCTTATATTAGCTATTATTACTATATTGTATAGGATATAATATGATGGGAGCGCGTGACTTGGGCGAGGGCGAATAATAGTCACATGTGACAAAATCATTTAAATATACTCTATACGATGTATGTTTATGGATAATAAAGTAAGAAAAAGAATAATAATCTTATTGGGAACTATTTTAATAATTTCACTTATAATACTAGCATATTATTTTCCATTTTTTGGTTACTGGCGAATAGAATCGGGAATGACTGAGACAACAGTAAAAAACATCATGGGCACACCTGATTTTATTAATGGATTTACTATCGGAGAGCCATTTTTTGGCCCCAGACCAGATTTGCCAAATGGTACATATTTTATCTCCTGGACATATCATGTTAGAGATCAAATTATAGGCATTACTTTTATATCTTCTTTAGATTACGATAACATTACTGGATATCATATTTCGACCACAGATTATGTCGTTTTTGAGAAACATAATCATTCAGATAGTATTGTGTACTAACTAAATTTTGAGCCCGACGCCCTCGACCGTGCACTTCATACTATCGACGAGAGGTCGCGTGGATGCCTCGCCGGAGCATCCCCGTCCAAGATTTGACGGCGGGACAGGGGTGCGCACGGTTTTCGCGTATTGCAGCTCCATTGGCTGGTTGTATCCCAACTTTGCCGTGGTACTGTATGCCAGCACTTGGGAGCGGGTGGAAGAGCGAAAATCTGAGGTCCAACCGAAGGACGGGGTAGAGAATTATTTAAGGAGTGACGTACATACAGAGCTTGTGAAACAAGCGTATAGGAACCGTCACTTGGGAGCGAACGGAGGAGTGGTCGATGCTAAGTAAACGAGATTATCAGGTTATTATAATATCAACAATTACTATTTTTCTGTTAGTCCATCTTACTTTTTTATTCATGGGTTTATGGTATTCTGTTGAATTTGTTTTTTATGAGTTTATTTTTGTTTTTTTATCCGTTGGAATCCCAATAATAATTTGGTGCACGTTATCAACACATCATGATTTAAGATTGATACGATACTGGTTTATTCCAATAGTATACATGATGTTTATGGATATTTATTGGCTAATGCAAGGATATTATCATCTTCGTGCTTTTCCAACCGATTCGTTTGAATATTATGCAGCCTCTGAATTATTAGAAAGCCAATGGCTACATTTAGGAGTGTGGTTGGTGATATTATTCATTGGTAGGTTTTGGATATCCAAGATGCAATATAAGACCACTCCGTAGTGAAGCTCCCTCGACCGTGAACTCCATCCCATCGACGGGAGGTCGCGTGGATGCCTCGCCGGAGCATCTCCGTCCATGTATTGACGGCGGGACAGGAGTGCGCACGGTTCGAGCGACTCAGGCAATCTGGGCTGGTTGTATCCCCACTTTTGGGAGGAACTGCATTTCTGCTGTTTGGAGCGGGATACAAAGCGAGAATCTGAGGTTCAACCGAAGGACGGGGTAGATATTTATTTAAGGCACGCCACGTATTTCAGCGCCGTGAGCGCGAATAGGAACCGTCACTTGGGAGCGAAGGATGAGTGACTTGAAGAAGGAACTGGATTATCAAATTAACAAGTTAGTAAATGATTTATCTCACACAGAAGTTTATCAGCGAAAACATGCGGCTTGGACATTAGCTAGACTTGCACAAAAAGGGAAAGCAGAAAAGATTGTTAGTGCTGGTGCAGTTTCGAAGCTGGCTAAATGTCTATATGATAACGAATTGATTGTGCGATATCGTGTGGTTTGGGCATTAAGTATGTTAGCAAAACATGGACAAAAGAAAGCGGTTCTTGAAGCTGATGTGGAAGCCACTCTTAGCAATATGATTGATGACAACAATGAAGTAGAAATATGCCATCCACAAACAAATGAGATGATTTATACTACACTTGGTAATCTGGCTAAAGAAGCAATAGGATATCTACATAACGAATCCTGAAGCGACCTCGACCGTGAACACCCAGTAATCGACGAGAGGTCGCGTGGATGCCTCGCCGGAGCATCTCCGTCCATGTATTGACGGCGGGACAGGAGTGCGCACGGTTCGAGCGGCTCAGACATACTGGGCTGGTTGTATTCCCACTTTGGGGAGGAACTGCATTTCTGCTGTTTGGAGCGGGATACAAAGCGAGAATCTGAGGTCCAACCGATGGACGGGGTAGAGATTTTAAATAGGTCCAATCTCATAACAGAGCCCATGAAATGGGCGAATAGGAAACGTCACTTGGGGATGAGCGTCTCCGCCGTAGGTTGTGGGCTCGTCTAGAATGCACATGTCCGTAGGCGTTCGGTGGTCCCCAAATCCTTTTCAACGCTGGCTATATGAAACGAAAATTCCAAGTAGTAGAGGCGACATGTATGCACAAGGCGGGTTCGCAACGGCTATCGGGCTTTGCCGAAAGGGGGCGCGTTTTTAGCCCCCCGT
>JAZDNO010000013.1:0-13528 GCA_043799545.1 Methanobacteriota archaeon
ACTTGGCCTTGTAGTCCTTGACCCCACGGAGGATTGCCCTTTCCATGATTATCTTGAAGAATGTGTAAATAACTGTGAAAGCTACCATGGTCTGGAGCGTCTTCCCCATGAACGGGCCGAGGTTGACCGAGAGCACCGTCAAATCCGGGTATTTTCGTTCAACGTAAAACAAGGCGATTATTGCGACAATCAACCCTGCCACTATCGAGATGCGCTCGCTGATTTCCGCATACTTCATCCTGTGTTCTCCTTCGGAGGCCATTCGTACTTCCAGGCCTCGTCTCTCCGGATGATGTTCCATGATGGAGACAGTATCTCAACGCCACCTGAGTCGAAGGCTTCCTGCACCTTCGCGATGAGGTCGCTCCTCGTCATCTTCATGACCTTTGCGGTCTCGGTGTAGGCGAAGAGCTCGTACTCGATGTAGAAATTGGCCAGGTTCGTCGCGAAGACTGTCGGCGCGGGATCCTTGACTATCCCCGGAGTCCCCTCTGCGGCTTTCGTGAGCAAGGCCTTCACCGTCTCGAACTTTACGTCGTAACCGATGCTGAGCGTGATGGAAATAGCGTAGCGGCCCGACTGCGAGAAGTTGATTATCGGCCCCCCGGTTATGTCGTTGTTCGGTATATCCACTAATTCGTTCTGGAGCGTGCGAACTTTCGTGAAGAGTATCCCCTGTTCGACAACGTCGCATATTAAACCATCCTTGAACTTCACCCGGTCTCCGTCCTCGAACGGCTTGAACGCCATCAGCACTACACCTGACAGAATATTTCCAATTGATCCTGTGGCAGCGAAGGCGAATATCAGACCAACGAAGGTTGTACCGAGTATCAGCATCGTCTGACCGATTTCTCCGAGGTTCGCAAGCGTCAGCATGGAGAATAATATCAGTACAGCGGCAAAGGCGTAAATCCCCCAACCGATCGCTTTACCGGCGAGGTTCGCGAGGTCAGGGCGCAGTTTGCTCCCGCTGCCCTTTGCGTAATCGGCCACGACCGTCTGTGCGAATTTGTTCGCGAAGTAGGCGACAATCACCAGCAGTACGATGAATCCCAGAATATTGCCGTTCTCGGCTATAAAGTCCAATATGCCGCTGCTCACGGAGTCCCCGACCTGGGGAATCTGGGTCATTAGAACGAGCATGCATAGGACTGCTGCGATGCCATAGATGATGTATTTCAGTACGAGGCCTGTTATCGAGAGTGTCCTGGCCCGCACATCCTTCGTCGCGTCGCCTTTGTAGCTTGCCAGAAGGTATTGTATCAATCTCCTCTGGATCTTCACGAGGACCATCGCGACCAAGACTATCAGAGCGATTGAGAAAACGGACGGCAGATACTTCAGCATCGGCGCCCAGATGTTGTCGTGGACCCACGGGATGGAGGCCGCCCCGATCAAGGTCATCAGCAGAACGATGGAGCCAGCTATTGAGATTTTGATTACCTTGTCTATTAAATCAATGGTATCGTGGTCGAAGTACTTGCTCTCGACCTTGCGCAGCTCTTCGAGGTGGTACCCGACGCGGACGGCAACGTAGACTATGGCGATAAGAAGCGCTACCAGCACAACCATCACGAGACCGTAGGTCGTGAGGAAATCCGCAACTGCGTTGAAATCTATGCCGAACAGGTCAATCACCTACGCTTTCGTCCATGTTAGAATATTCCCTTGTTGTATATATTATTTTCCGTCAGAAGAGCCCGGCGAGCTTAGCCGCGATGGCCGCGACGGCGATTGCGACCGCTGCAACTGCTGCGCCAATCTTGGCCCAACTGTACGGCGCGTCCCCGTCGATTTTACCTGTCTGGCCGTTGACCATGAACGCGAACGTCTTGTCCCCGTAGCGATACGAGGCGATGTACAGCGGGAGGAGGAGATGCTTCCACTTGACGTCCGAGAAGTCGGTTTGCACGCTGAGGTCGCGCTGGGTGTCTCCATCCAGCATCGCCGAGCATGACTTTCTCTCGGAATCCGACATTTGCCCCCTCGCGGTCTGCCAGCAGTCGCGAGGGTCCACACCATAGGCCTCAGCCCCGAAGCCGGCGAGGAACTGGGACGAGTAGGGAACCAGCGCCGTCAGGTTATATGGGTAGATGCGCCCTATCCGTTCCTTGACCAGCCCCATAGACGCCGCCACCAGGACATCGTTGTAGAACGCCGCGTGGCTGCCAGACCTGAACTCCCACCGTATCTTCTGCACCTGCCTCGTCTGGCGCACGGACTTGCCGTTCACCACAGTCGTGTAAGACTCCGTGACGTAGTAGTAGTGGCCGGCGAAACCCGTCCATCGCGAGTTCGCGTTGGCGTCGAAAGTGAAATGCGGAACGTACGTCCCGTTTATCTGGGAGAGCATCGCCCTTTTCTTCAGGTCCGACGGGCGGAACCACAGGCCGGAAATCCAGTTTTTAAAGAGATTGCCCCCGCGCGCCTTGTCGATGGCGAACGGGACGAGGCTCTCCGGGGCGACCATCCCGGGTATCGGCGGCACCTCGACCACGACAGGCGAGTCGCAGAAGGCGCACTTCGTAGTCATCTGCGTGCCTGGAAGCGCCGAAGTCGCGCCGCACCTGTCGCACTTGAAGAATCGGGCGCTCGTGCCGAACCCCTCAGCGGTGGCGTGGGGGACCGGGTCCAACTCGTTGAAAGGATGCTCGATAATCGGCCTCTGCGGTATCGGAATCGGCTGCTCCTTCGAGCAGAACGGGCACTTCATGTTCACCGTGCCAGGCTCGTACTCGACGGCCGCACCGCAACCCGAACAGTTGAACTTGAGCTCCGAAACTTCGACGCCTTGCTGCATAGGAACCATGACAGAAAGTGCCTGTGAGGTAATAAAATATAGCTTGCGCATACTGGAAAACTATTCATACCTCTTTCTGTTTAGGCGAAGCCACGAAACTGTAGTTATTAAATCCCTTTACACGAATGAATCTGCCGTCGTAGCTCAGCTGGTGCATCGGCCGAGCTGCGCAATTGGTGTACGTCCATGCCTCGGCGAACCGCAAGGCATTTGGAGAGGTTCGCCTTCGGGAGTTCGTTCGGATAAAATCCTTTTGTTCGCAAACCCTTGCCGTCGTAGCTCAGCTGGTGGAGCGGCTGACTGTTAATCAGCAGGTCCAAGGTTCAAATCCTTGCGACGGCGCTATTTTTCATATGAAAATATTTGCTGGCGGGATCCGCCAGCCAAAAATCAACCCCACCCTTCGAGCCGACCCTGGCAGTCATGACAGAAAGCCCTTGAGGAAGGCATCGGATTGCCACAGCGTGGACAGGGCCGAACGTTCTCCGCACCACCCTCAAAATCCTTGGGTGGAACTCGCTCGAGGTTGCCACGCCTGGCACGCGTTCGGATACAATTCGTGGTTTCCCGGCTCATAAGGTATCCCCGATTATTATGGCATTGCCCGAGCCCCTTGAAATAACCTGTCATTCATCCGTTTTCCATACAGCGCCATGCCAGTGGTCCAAAGATTGTTTCAGATGGCTGTAAAACAGCTATAGATGATAATTAACAAAATAGGTTTATAATCATGTAATGACAATTCGCTATCGTAGAAAGAAGTGACAAATGCTCCCCTCCTCTGCGATAAATTTAACAATCGGTTCATGCGAAAACTTAATTCTTCTTATATACATTGGGTTACACGATGACTCTGGCATCGGAATGTACGAACTCGAAAAAAGCGGCAACGGATTCTCGCGTTGGTCACTCTACAAGAGCCGCGACGCGCTTCTGGCCCTCGCTCTCATCGAACGCGCGCCGGCGACGCATCTGGCAAGGAAGCCTTACCGTCTGACACAGCGCGGGAAGGAAGTCGTTATCCTTTTCGATGATGCATTCACTCGTTTGAATTCAATCCTGGAAAGCGGCCATTGTAAATAGCCTTTCTGGAGCAACCGACCTTAGACGCCAACTCGATCGCGCAGAACCCTATTGGCTCACCGCTTGCCAGTAACCTTTATCACGTGGTAACCGAACTGGGTCTTCACGGGCGCGGACAGCTGGCCGACCTCCAGGTTGAACGCCGCGTCCTCGAAGGCCTTCACCATCCGGTTGCGGCCGAAGTACCCCAGGTCCCCGCCGCCCTTGCCGGAGGGGCAGGTCGACACCTTCTTTGCAATCTCCTCGAAGCTGGCCCCGCCCTTGACCTTCTGTATGATGTCCAGGGCTTCCTTCTCCGTCTTCACCAGTATGTGGCTCGCGCAGACTTCCTTTGGCATGATAGCACCGGCAAGCCATTTGAAAACAGGTATAAAATTGTGCGCACTGCCCGATTCACTCTTCCAGCTTATCGTCGCCGAATTGGCGGGCTACGCTCCGTATCATCGCGCCCTCCGCCAGGAAGGCCATGCCCGCTATCACGACGAAAACGTTGAGCCAGGTGATTATCGTCACTGCCATGACGAGCCAGCGCGGGTCGTCGGGGGACATGTCGCCCAAAGTCGCCACTCCGAGCGCAAACATGAGGAAACCGACGAGCATCATCATCACGCCGGTGCGGACCTTTACCGTCCTGACCATGCATGACAATATGTATCACGGAGGATAAATTACTTTCGTCTCATGGTTGCGGCGCCATGCCAGAGCCTTGGTGCGCCTATGAAATCTTTCCTCAACGGCCCTTGAACGACGGCTTCCTCTTCTCCGCGAACGCGCCGGTCCCCTCCCGAAAATCTTCGGTCGCACCGGAAATCGAGATGAAATGCCTCTCCAGTGCCAGCTGCTCCTCCAAGGTGTTGTCTTTGGCGTGGTTGAGCAGCGCCTTCGTCCTGGTGATTGCAAGCAATGCGTTCACGGACAGCTCGGAGGCTTTCTTCCTGGCAAAGGGCATCAGGTCATCGGGTGGCACGACCCAGTTGGCGATGCCCCATTCCAAAGCCTCGGATGCGCCCAGCCGTTTGCCCGCCAGAAGCATCTCGGAAGCGCGCGCCCTCCCCACGTGCTCGACCAGCAGTTCCGTGCCGCAGCCGGGAGCCAGGCCTATTCCGGCGAACCACATGCTCAACCGCGCCTCCGTAGACAACACTTTCAAATCGCAGGCCAGCACGAGGCTGCATCCCGCCCCTGTGGCGACGCCGTTCACGGCGGCGAGCACGAGCGCCGGCGAGCGCCTCACGGCGAGAACGACATCGTGAATAGGTTTCACCAGCTCCATCAGGAAACGCTCCGGATTCTTCGCCTCCCCCATCGCCTTCACGTCACCGCCCGAGCAGAAGGCCTTGCCGCTGCCAGTGATTATTATGACCTTCGCATTCTGGCGCTCCGCGTCCTTCAGCGCGACGAAGAGCGCCGCTGCCGTCTCGGCGTCGAGGCAGTTCATCCTCTCTGGCCGCGTCAATGTCACGGCCGCCGTCCCGTCATCGACTTTCAGGGAAACCGCTTCGCCTGGCATGGTTTCACCGACCCCCATCGCGCACGCGGCTTATATTGGCTTCGCAGGGCCGCACAAAGCGCTTACCAGAAACGTAATATGCGCTGACCCCCATTCAGTGCCGATGAGCCCCTTGAAGAGGTACGCTCCGCTCGTGGCCGTGGTCGTAGCCGCGTTCCTTGCCGGCAACCTCGTTTACAACGTGGAGAACCTCGATTGGGGGGACGAGCAGGACCCGCCGGAGGGGTACTCCCAGCCCGTCGAGGGGCAGAGCGTCTCCAATTCCAATTCCATAGCCAACTCGCTGCGGTACGTCTTCGCAGGGACGATAATCCTGCTGATGTGCGGCGCGATAGTCATGTCCGCAGGCAAGGCCGCGAAGGACCCGAAGGGGTTCCTGAAATCTATGGGGGCGTACCTCCTGGCCGGAGGGCTCATCATCGGGTTGTTCGGAATCATGGCCATGAGCGCCAACCCCCACGGCTCCGTCGGAAGCGTAATACCGTTCATAGGCAGCCAGACATCTCAGGGCACCGGAAGCACGGGGGACGAGCCGGGCGCGCCGACGCCGCTTGCATCTATCCTGGTTGTCGTAGCGCTGGCGTTCTTCGTCCTCATGGCCGTCGCGGCGTTCATATTCCTCGGCAAGGCCAGGCGCCCGATTTCTCTCGGCGGCGACAAGGACGATAAGAAGCGGGAGGTCGCGGCGGCGCTCGGGCGCGCGCGAGACGAGCTGGCAGTCGGCGGGGATTATCGCATCGCGGTGCTGAGGTGCTACAGGGACATGGTCAAGCTCCTGTCTGGGAAGGGCGTGAAGGACAGGGACAGCATGACCGCCAGGGAGTTCGAGGCGCTGGCAAGCGCGGAGCTTGAGCTGGGAGACGAGCTTGGGGAGCTGACCGCGCTATTCGAGGAGGCAAGGTACAGCCAGCATGACGTGGCAGAAACGCAGAGGGAGCGGGCAGCTCGCGCCTTCGACATGGTCCGAACGACCCTCCTGAAGACAGGGGATGGGCATATGGACGCTGTTGCATCAGTAAATGCGCTGGGGGTGATTGGCAATGGCAAATGACGATGAAATCGTGGCTGAGAACGTTAAAGGAGTTGCGCACAATGCGCAATACTTATCGCCCACGGATTCAAGCCTCGCGCAGGGCGACGATAGTGACTGGCGGGAGTACGTCGGCGAGACCCTGCTGGTCATATCGTTCCTTGGCGTGGCGTTCGCGATGCTGGCAATCCCCTTTGTGGTCTACGCCACGTACAGCGGTTCGTTCCGCTGGATAATCACCCTCGGGCTCGTCACCGTGGCAGCGGTCGCGGCCTTGTGGTTCATCTATCCCCTCGGGGCGAGGCCCAGGCATGAGCCCGAGCTAGAGTCGTTCGGAAAGGACCGGGGCAACTACGAGCCCTTGATGGAGATGGCCGATCGCGCGAGCCAGGGTTTTTCCTACAGCCAGAAGGCGCTAAACGAGCGCATGGCGGAGGCGTTCCTGGAGAAGCTCAGGATACGCAAGGGCCTGGACCCGGGCGAGGTTTTCAGGCTATCGGAGAATGAGAAGGCGCTGGCGGTGGCGTGCGGGGATTCGGAGCTGGCCGCTTTCGTCGTGAGAAGCAAGGCCGCGATAACGGAGCAGGCTGAGAGGAAGAGGTTCACCTCAAGGCGCCTGATGGCCAGCCGCGGCGCGAAGTTCAATGTCGAAGCGGCGAGAATCATCGAGCGAATAGAAGCATGGGAGGGTTGAAATGAAAGCGGACGAGGTTAAAAACGTGTGCGGCCAGGTGGCGGTCGAGGTGGAGAAGGCGATAATAGGAAAGAGAAGCGTCGTGGAACGGGTCATAGCCGCGATGCTGTGCGACGGGCACGTCCTTTTCGAGGATTTCCCGGGGCTGGCGAAGACCATGCTGGCAAAGAGCACCGCCGCCGCGACGGGGTGCGTGTTCAAGCGCGTCCAGTTCACGTCGGACCTCATGCCCGCCGACATAACTGGCACGTACGTCCTGAACCCGAAGTCCGGCAGCTTCGAGCTGCGGCGGGGGCCCGTATTCACGAACGTCCTGCTGGCGGACGAGATAAACCGCGCGCCGCCCAAGACGCAGTCCGCGCTGCTGGAGGCCATGCAGGAGCGCCAGGTTACTCTTGAAGGCGAGTCGCAGACGCTCCAGAGGCCGTTCGTCGTGCTGGCGACCCAGAACCCCATCGAGTACGAGGGCACGTACCCCCTGCCAGAAGCGCAGATAGACCGCTTCCTGATGAAGCTCAGCGTCGGCTACCCGGAGAAGGCTGACGAGATAGAAATCCTGAAGCGCAGGAAGGCCAGGGGCAAGGATGAGCCGGACATCGCGATGGTGGCCAGCGCTCAGAAGCTCCTGGAGATGCAGGCCTTCGTCGAGACCGTCCACATAGACCCGTCGATAATGGAGTACTGCGCCGAGATAACGAGGAAGACCAGGGGCCACGGCCAGGTAGAGATTGGAGCCAGCCCCAGAGGCTCGCTCGCGCTCATGCGGCTGTCGTGCGCGATGGCGGCGATGGCGGGCCGGGACTACGTTCTCCCAGACGATGTGAAATCGATCGCGGTGGAGGCGCTGGCCCACAGGATAATCCTCAAGCCGGACCCGTGGATAAAGGGAATCAAGGCCGAGGTAGTGGTCCAGAAAGTGCTGGAGGAAGTACCGGTGCCGAAGGTGAAGTGAGCTTGCTCACCCGCAAGATAGCCATGCTGGGAGCGCTGGCAATCGCGCTCGTCGTCGCCGGGATGTACCTGCAGAGGGGGACGCTGATAGTCCTCTCGCTCGTGCCTTCGGTTTACCTCGCCCTCCTGGCCGCGTTCCCCAGGCCCGTGTCACTGGACGTCGACGCATCCAGGTCGATCTCCGAGACTCGCGTCGCCTCGGGGCAGAGGCTCACGGTGACGCTCAGGCTGGCGAACCGCTCGGAGGCCGCCCAGATTGTCGAGGTCGAGGACGCAGTGCCGGATTGCCTCCGGATCGTCTCGGGGAGCCCTTCGTGCCTCGTCAATCTGGAACCTGGCGAGGTGCGCACTTGCGAGTACGCCGTCGAGGCGACGAAGAGGGGGCGCCACGTACTAGGCCCGCTGAGGCTCAGGTGCGCCGACCCGTCGGGGGTTAGGGACCTGGAGCGAACGCTGGCAATCATGACGACCGTGACCGCGATAGCTGAGGTCGAGCCGGAGCGCGAGATACGCATCGCCCCGAACCGCACGAGAAATTGGGTCGGCCAGATTGTCTCACGCAGGATAGGCATCGGAAGCGAGACCTGGGGGCTCCGCGAGTACGCGCAGGGGGACGAGATGCGCCATATCAACTGGAAGGCCACCGCGCGGACCGGACGTTACATCACAAACGAGTACGAAGCGGAGCGAAGCGGCGACGTGACGATAATACTGGACGCGCGGGAAGGCTCCGGAAAATCGGACTCGCGCAACTCGCCCATCGAGTCGTCGATCAGGGCGGTCTCGACCATCGGGGCGCACGTGCTGATGGCCAAGAACCGCGTCGGCCTCATAGTCTTCCGCGACTGCCTGGACACCGTGAATCCCGCATTCGGCAAGCGCCAGTTCTACAGGATTTCCGAGAAGCTCCTGGATGTGCGCTCGGCTGGCACGATGCCCTTCGAGAACGTCTCGTGGCTCGTCACGAAGTACTTCCCCGTCGAGTCGCTGGTCGTCGTCGTGAGCCCGCTGGCAGACGAGGGAATCGTCAGGGCCATCGCGGACTTCTGCGCGCGCGGCTACGACGTCGTCGTCGTCTCCCCTTCGCCGCTGGTGACTGCCAAATCGCACGGCCTGGACGGCATCGCTTTCGGCGTGGCCTCCGTAGAGCGCTCGAACATCCTCAGGGAGCTGGCCAGGTACGCCCGCGTCGTCGATTGGAACCCCGACGAACCGCTTGCCACATCGCTGCGCACGGTCTCGCCCAGGAGGGGCTCCGCATGAGGGGAACGACCGCTGCAGCGTGGGGATTGCTGTCCGCTCTAGCGGCCTGGGATATCGCAAGTGCGCTCGGCGGTCCCATCTCAGATTCCATCGCGCTCTGCGCCCTCGCCTTCGTTGCGGCTGCGCCAGCGCTCGTGCGTTGGGAGGTGCGCAACGCCTTGACGTTGCGCCTCCGCAACTTCCTTGGAAGGGTGGCGCCATATGCATCGGCGGGCCTGCTGGGCGCATCGCACTTTGTCCTGAAGGACCCATCGGGGAGCTCGCTCATGTTCTCCGTCATCTACATTGTCGCACTGCTGGCTTTCGCGGAGCTGGCGAGGTGGGCCCGGTACTCCTCGGGGTTCGGAGAGAACGTGGCATCGGGCGTAGATTCCGCCTGGTCCAGGACGTTCGGTTCGAGGTTCGTCCCGCTGCTGGCGCTCAGCGTCGGGCTGGCAATGGCTGCGGTCGTTCTGGCCGTCGGCCTGGACGGCACATGGACGGCACTGGCGCTCGCGGTCGGGCTCATAGTGACAATGGCGCTGACTGCGAGGACGGCGGCCCGGGTCGCCTAATCCTTCTGCGATGGCTTCTGCGCCGGCTCGGGTTCTTCCACGACCTCGGACTCCTCGGCCTTTGAGAGGTATTTGGCTGGCACGTCGGATATCAGAAACACCGTCGTCCCGGCCTTCTGGATTGTCATCCCGTCCGCGACGGCCTGCTTAGAGTCTATCGCGAGAATCGCCGGGTCTTCGACCCTGACCCTTCCCGCGACGACCGCCGCCTCGTAGGTCTTGCTGAGGTGGACCATCTTTCTGTCCGCTGGCTTCAGGCCGGTCTCGAGCAGAAGCTCCATCTCCTCCTGGGTGGTCGGATAGTAGAGCACGTCCGGTATGTCCCTCGTTGGCAGGTCCAGCTTCACCTCAATCGAGTGTGCGTAGGTGGCGCGTATCTTCCCCTCGCGGAACTGGTACCTGCCCTTCGGGTCCGTCTCGATGACGGCCATGATGTGGTGGGTCTTGAGCCATCGGAACATTCTCTGCCTCGCCTGGACCGCAGTGACGAACTGTTCCAGGTCTATCCAGCCCTGTTCGTCCATTGTCAGGCCGTACCTCTCGGGGAAGTGCCTGAGCACGCCGGCCATGGTCCTTCCTATCCTGTCCAGCTCCTCCTCGTTCATGAGGAAGCGTCCCTCGTCCCCGCATACCGGGCAGTCCTCAGCCCTGAAATATCCGTGCGTCCTGCACTCCTTCAGCATAAAACATCCCCCTAGCTTCGGGGTGGGATGGGGGAGATGGTAAAAAAGCTTTGGCATACGCGATGAGCCGAAACGTATATATACCAGGGACGTACTGACATCCCTTAATACGTGCATCCCAGGGTGCAAATCCGAGGAGGGCGCGTATAGAAAGGTATAGAATGAGCGACAGAAAGTATGACCGCGGCTTTGACCGGGGTCCAAGAGAAATGCACACTGTGAAGTGCTCCGACTGCGGACAAGAGGACCAGGTCCCCTTTAAGCCGAAGGAAGGCAGGCCAGTGTACTGCAAGCAGTGCTTCGAGAAGCACCGCCCACCGCGAAGATACTGAGCCAAGCCTCAAGCTAGGTAGAGTATCGAAAAACCTTTTCAGATTTACCTTTCCTCGATTTTCAGGGATTCTCTGGGTCATTATGGCATCGTTTTTTACCACGGCGAGATTCAGCATCTAAAATTCGCTCACCGTGGAGTCGGACTAGCTTCCCGCTGAGTGAATGACAAAAACCGCTAGTCCTTTCCGGGTGGGAGCCCATCCTCAATACTGGCGAATAAAGAATCGGATGGGCCCACCCGGATTCGAACCGGGGACCTCCGCCTTGTAAAGGCGACGTCATAACCGACTAGACCATAGGCCCGCGCGGCGAGGATTGGCCTGAACGTATTTTAACGTTGGCAACGGAAATCAGTGGGTGGAGTACAGCGTGAACCGAACGTTGGTGCCCCGCAACGCATCCTGAAGCTTGTCCAGCATCCTGCGGAACGATTCGCCAACGCCCTCGCCCGGACCCGCCTCCAGCACGAAATCGTATTCCCCGATTACCGGCTTCCAGTCCAGCTCCTCGAGGCGCTTGATGACCTCCGAGGGCTTCGCCCCCTCGCTGCTGAACTCAAGTTTCAGGTAGGTCTTCACGGATTCACCGGGGGTGGATTGGCGTGAATGGTAAAAATCTATCGTTTGTGAGGAACATAATGAAACCATTGGCCCGAGAATGTGACGGTAATTGAACTCGGGCCAGACACGGCCTAGCTCGCAAATTCCATATTGAACACATACCGCTAGGCCTATCCCGACACCCTTTGCTTTCATGAAAAACCTGTGCGGGTGTCGGGATTTGAACCCGAGTTATCAGCTTGGCAAGCTGAAGTGATAGCCAGACTACACTACACCCGCGCTCTGCATATCAAATGTTTTTATCCGCGCGGGTTCCCTCGGAAAAGGCTCCCAGATTGGCTTCCTTTTCCTCGGTACACCCGCATTTTGCTTATTAATGCTTTTTGTCATGCGGGTTCTC
The DNA here is from genome assembly GCA_043799545.1 of Methanobacteriota archaeon. Classification (GTDB taxonomy): domain Archaea; phylum Thermoplasmatota; class Thermoplasmata; order SG8-5; family DAIRED01; genus DAIRED01. The sequence continues at coordinate 11,865 of JAZDNO010000013.1, forward strand.
TCGGGAAAGGTTCGCACATCAGCGGTCTTTCCCTCGATACACCCGCCCTGGCGTTCGGGGAATTATTGCCTCGGTATTAAACGTTTCCTACTTCTGCTTCTTCAGCATCTCGTTTATCTCGGCTGAGTTCATATGCCCCTGGACGTTGATGTCGACATTGGTGACGCCCTCGACCTGCGCCACGGCGCTCTTTATCGCCACGGCGAGCTGGATTCCCATCGGGCAGAACGGGCTCGTCGGAGTGAAAGTCAAGGAGACCTTTTCCGGCTCGACCTTCAAGTTGGTTATCAGCCCCATCGTGTACACGTCAAGCCCCGTGTGCGGGTCCATCACGGCCTTCAGCTTCTCCACCACCTTTTCCTCTTTTTCCATATTTACACCTCCACCAGTACCGTCAATCCTCGAATCGAAACCGAATTCACCATCTTGCCATGAGACTTCAGCCCCTTCTCGATTTTCACGTCGCCCTTGGAAATTTCAGCCTGCGTGCCGTCGTCGAACGTGAGCAGTAGGTGTCCAGATTCCAGGGCCTTGGCCGCGTCCTCGACGGGCATGCCTGCCAATGCATCGTAGACTTCTTTGGCTTTTCCCCTGAATTTCGGACCGAGCGTCGCCTTGTTGGGCTTCACAGCCGTCGGTACCTCTTCCACAACCGAATCCTGGGTTATCACCAGGCGATTTATCTTCAGCGTCCCAACGATGTCGTCCTCGCAGCCCAGAAGGGCCGATGAGCCCTCGCCGGAAATCTCGATGGCGGCCAGCTCCGCGTTGAGGGCCATCCGGTTGTCCGACTTCCACGATCTCACGCCCGCGATGACGTCCCGCAGCAGATCGCCGCGCTCCTCCTCCTCGTCGTCGAAGAGCGCTGGCTCTGGCCACGGCGCGGTCGTGATGCTGAGCCACGGCTCAGTCTGGATGAAGTGCGAGTGGTAAATCTCCTCGGCGATGTGGGGCATTATCGGGGCGAGCATCCTCAGGACGCCCAGCGAAACCGTGTAGAGCGCGTACTGGACCCCCTTGTCACCCGCAGCCATCCGGTGCTTCGCCATCTCGAGGTAATGGTCCGCGAACTCGTGCCACAGGAACTGCTCGACTGCGCGGAGCGCCGCGTCGAACTGGCAGTCCTCCATCGCCTTCGTCGCCGCCTCCACGGTCCGGCTGTACTTGGAGAGAATCCATAGGTCTGCCGGCTTGAGGTCTTCCGCCGTCGCCCCCGGCTTACCCTTCACGCTTATCCCGACGAACTTGCAAACGTTCCAGAGCTTGTTGCATAGCTTCTGGCCGTGGACGACCTCCTTCACCTGGAAGGCCTGATCGACGCCGAGGGTGCACGTGGCGGCGAAGTAGCGCATCGCGTCCGCCCCGTACTGCTCCAGCAGCGGGATGGGGTCTATGATGTTGCCCAGCGAGGTGTGCATCGGCGTGCCGTCCGGAGCCATGATGAAACCGGAAATCATCGTCTCGCCCCAAGGCCTTTTTCCGGTTATCTGGAGGCATCGGAGTATCGTGTAGAACGTCCAGGTGCGGATGATCTCGTGGCTCTGGGGACGGATGTCCTCCTCGCCAGCGAAGCCGCCGGGGACGTCGCGCTGCTCGGCGGTGCAGCCGGGGGGTGTCAGTCATCGGGTCGATGGGGAGCTGGTCGATCGATGGCAGGATCGGGT
>JAZDNO010000014.1:0-86794 GCA_043799545.1 Methanobacteriota archaeon
TCAGGTGCGCCAGGACGAGCGATTTTGCGCCGTGTGCCGCAGCGTGAATTGCCAGCTCGGCGCCCTCGTCGTTCGAAAGGTGTCCAAGCGGGCCGGAAATCCGGTCCTTGAGGAACTTTGGATAGCGGCCGTGGTGCAGCATCTCCGGGTCGTGGTTGGATTCGACGACCGCCGCGTCCGCGCCCCGGAAAGCATCATTGATTTCGTCTGTCAGATGGCCGACGTCCGTGGCGCTCACAACGCGCTTCCCGCAGCAGTCTACTATGATGCCCATCGGTTCCTCGGCGTCGTGGGGAATGGGGAAGGAGGAAATCGCGAACGGTCCGACTTCGTGGGTTTTGCCGTTGGCCAGCGCCTCGTAATTCCTCATCCCCCTGAGCGACTCGGCGGTTCCGGGGCTGGCGATGATTCGTGCCGCACAGTGCTTGCGCAGGACCGGTAGTCCGCCCACGTGGTCTGAGTGCTCGTGGGTCAGGACGACGGCTTCGAGATTTGCGAGGGACAGTCCCACAGAGGCCAGGTGCCACGAGAGCCTCCGGGTGCTCAGGCCGTCGTCGATGAGCATCGCCGATTTGCCGGACCAAAGCAGGACCGCATTGCCGTTGCTCCCGCTGGCGAGGGGCCAGAGGTGCAAGTCCTCGCCCTTCGCATTCATCGCTTCAGCTTTGCCGCTACTGCGTTTGCCATCTCCGAGGTCTTGGTAGCCCCGCCCATGTCGTAAGTGCGGAAATTGCCTTCCTTGACAATGGCCGCCACCGCATGCTCGATCTCGCGGGCCGCATCAGTCAGCCTGGAGTCGTGCTTCTGCTCCCCGAGCCAGTCGAGCATCATTTTGCCGGCTTGTATCGAGGCGATGGGGTTGACCTTGTCCATGTTGACGTACTTGGGGGCAGAGCCGTGAGTCGGCTCGAAGACAGCGTAGTTCGCGCCGATGTTCCCCGAGGCTCCGAATCCCAGTCCGCCGACCATCTGGACGCAGAGGTCGGAGATGATGTCGCCGTAGAGGTTCGGCGCCACGAGCACGTCGTAGTCGTGCGGGTTCTTCAGGGCCCACATGCAGAAGGCGTCGATGTTCGCATGGTCGAAAGCTATGCCCGGGTATTCCGGGGCCATCTTCTTCGCTGTCTCCAGGAACAACCCGTCGGTCGCCCTCACCACGTTGGCCTTGTGGACGCACGTGACCTTCTTCCTGTTGAACTTCTTGGCGTAGTCGAAAGCTGCGCGGATGATGCGCTCCGAGCCCTTCTTGGTGTTTATCTTCGCGGAAATCGCGTACTCGTCCGGCTTGAGCCCCTTGAAGGGAGCGAAGTTTTTCGAGTTCTTGGCCAGGACATCGGCGACCTCCTGAGGCACCGGCGAGAATTCGACGCCCGCGTACAGGTCCTCGGTGTTCTCCCTGAAAACGACCAGGGCTATGCCCTCCTTGTAGTTCAGGGGGTTTCCGGGATAGCCCTTGACCGGCCTGAGACAGACGTAGAGGTCGAGGAGCTGGCGCATCCTCACGATGGGGCTGCGGTAGGCCATGCCCTTGCCCTGGAGCGATGGGACGAGCTCCTTCTCCGCTTCCTTCGCCGGCTTCGACGTTATTGCGCCGAAGAACGCTGCGTCCGTGGTCTTCATAAGGTCTATCGTGCGCTGCGGGAAGGCGTCCCCTTCCTTGCACCAGAACTCCCAGCCTATGTCGCCGTGGATGTACTCCGCATCCAGCGCGACAGCGTCCAAGACGACCCTAGTCGCATTCGAAACGTCCACTCCCACCCCGTCGCCGGGGAGCCACGCAATCTTGTATTTGGCCAAAGCGATTCCTCCTTGAGGTTATGGCAACAATGCGGAAAACGTAGATAAAGGATTTGCCTGCTAGCGCGGAGGAACGGTTATTCCAGGGCGATTCTTTAACGAAAAAACGCGCACTAATTGGTTTTTATGCTCTTCTTTACGTTCGGGCGCTCCTTGTAGAAGACCTTGTAGCCGCATATCGTGCACTGGAGGCCTATGGTGTTCGCGTCCCTGATTCTGGCCTTGCACTTCGCGCACTTGTAGTCCGTCATTTCTCTGCCTCCTCTGGCATTATCTCCTCGGACTCCTCTGGCTCTGGCTTCTTCGCCTTCTTGCCACCCTTCGGCTTCGCCTCCGGAGCCTTAATTGCGGCGGCAACCTCCTTCACGACGAGGTCCTCGCGCTTGAAATCCCTTATCTTCGGGGCGTAGGCGCCAGCGGCATATTTGTAATCGCAGCGGCGGCAGACCCATATACCCGTATCGGTGCGCTTGACCGAGACGTGGTTGCACCTGGGGCATGGGCGCTTCAGGACTTTGCCGCCTTCAACTTCTGCCAGTCGCTTGCGTATCTTGACTCCGTAGCGGGGTCCGTACTTGCCAGCAATACCTACTTTTTTAGTGCCGTGCGTCATGAAATCGCCTCAGGCGAGCACCTGCGCCCTCACGCCAGCGGCCTTCCGGCGCGCTAGTTGGACGCAGTCCTTGAGTTCGCTGAAAGTGAATGCCCCACTTAAACCTTTCTGCAAGGCCCTGATGTCGCCGTTGGAGTCCGTGGTCACGGTCAGGCGTGCGTCGGCGACTAGCTCTTCGCGCAGCGTTGGGTCGAGCATGATGTGCGTCCCTATCTTTACGAAAGTCGAGGAAACGGGGCTCTCCTGCACGGGCAGTGGAAAGTCCGGGCCGAAGCCGAAGCGGGACGCTGGAACGACGGAGTGGCGCAGCGCGGCCACCGCCCCGGCAGTGGCGGCGTCGAACAAGTTGCCGTAATGGTCGAGGGGCTGGACGTCCACGTGGACCATGTAAACCTTCTCCCCCGGGGCTATTGCCAGTTTTTTAAGGACAATCATGCAGCTCTCCCGTATCCCCCGGTCGGCCACCCTGGCCAGCTCGACGGCGTCGTGGGACGGCGGCCCCGACTCGAAGTCCGGGTGCGCAATCGGGCGCAACTCGGCCCCGGTCATCAGGATGCCTTCCGCGGGCTTGTCAGGGAAGGGCGTGCCGACGTCGATCTTCACTCCGACCAGCACGTCGGTATCGCCCAGGCGCACGCGCGCCGAGCCCTCGGCCATCTCCAGTATGCCGACTTCGATCGACAGCTTCCTGGCCTCGTCGAACGACCGGCCGTCCTCGCGCATCTCGCGCGAGGCGAGCCTGTGAATCTGGTCGCGCAGAATCTCCGAGACGACGCCGCTCATTGGCTCACCTCCGCATCGCTGGAGACGATGGCCTCGGCGGCGTACCTGCGCCTGAGCGCATCCCTCTGAACCTCGTGGATGCCCATGCAGGCGGCGGTTGCCATCTGGAGCGCGCGCTCGAACTCGTCCGGGGTGAGGTGTCCGTCCATCTGGAGCAGGACTATCTCCCCCGTCTTTGGGACGATGGCGACAGGAAGGTCGGCCTGGCCGAAGTTGTCCTCCTCCTTCGAGAGGTCCAGCACCACGCGCCCCTCGACCTTGCCGGCGGCGCAGGCCGGGACGAGGTCCATCATCGGGATTCCAGCGTCCGCGAGGGCGACCGAGGCCGCGACTATTCCGGCGCACCGCGTGCCGGCGCAGGCCTGCAGCACCTCGACGTAGACGTCTATGGACGCCCTGGGGAACTGCTCCGCGAATACGACGTTGGACAAGGCCTCGCCAGTTATCTTGGATATCTCGATGGAGCGGCGCCCTGGCCCCCCGGGCCTCACGCGGTCCTCGACCGAGAAAGCGGCCATGTTGTAGACGACGTTCACGTTCGCCCTCGTGGGGTTTTGCATGTGGCGCGGCCTCGCCTCCCTTGGCCCGTAGACCGCCGCGAGGACCTTGTTCTTCCCCCACTCGACGCGCGCCGAGCCGTCCGCGTTTTTTAGCACGCCTGCGTCGATTTTCAGCGGCCTCAGCTGGTCGTCCTTGCGCCCGTCCAGCCTCAACCCGTCCGCACCGATAAGCTTCACGCCTTCACCGCTCAACAGAACCACCCTTTCCCTCGGAGAGAAACGCTCTCACGGAGTCCGCGAGGCCGTCGTGCTGCGCTCCGGCATTGATTATACCTATCGCCTGCTCGACCCTCAGCATCGCGTCCACCTCGCCCTCTATCCATATCCTACCGTTCTGGCCCACGAACATCCTGCAGCCGGTCTCCTGCTTCAGAAGGCCTATCATCGAGCCCCCGCGCCCGATAACGCGGGGCACTTTGGAATGCGATATCTCGACTATCAAACCGCCCGTGAGCTTGCGGAGCCCGTGCTCCTTCATCGTGAGCTGCGTGCGCTTCAGTTCATCCACGTTGAGGACCTTGGCCAGAACGACGTCCCCCACTTTGAGGAACTGCGCCGTCTCCCCGAAATCCACCTTCCACGGCGCCTCCGAGACGTGCAGCGGAGCGTTGTAGGGCGAGTTGATGTCTATGAACCAGCTAGACGGGCCCATCTCGTTTATCACGCCGATGACGGAATCGCCTGGCCGGGGCATATACCTGCCGCTCAGCGGAGCGACGTTGACGTAGCCGGAGCGCACGTTCTTCATGCCCATAAGCGCCGCGAACACCTTGCCGTCGCGCTTGTAAGTGCCGAGGCCGGCCTTCATTCCCGGCTCGGTTATTTCATCGCCGGGAATGACCATCACCCTCTCGTTTTCGCCCATTTCGTTCCATCCGTTCGAGAAACGCTACTCTTCCTTGCCCCGTTTGAGAAGCTTCAGCTCGGCGTTCCCCTTGGTCTTTTCGTTCAGTTTTTCGATGAGTTCGTTCTGCATGCCAGCGGGGATTTCGATTACGCCTATCCACGTGCCGTTCGGCTGCCACTCGTCCTGCATTATCTTGCCGAGGGCCTTGAGGTCGCCGTAGGACCTGCCGTAGTCCTCGCCGGAGAGCTTGACCGCGAACCTGACCTTGTCGAAGCTTATGGGAATCAGGGGCCTCAGAGCCGCCAGCACGTCGTTGACCTGGTTCTCCGCTGGCTTGAACGGGTCTATCTTCACACGCGCCTCCTCCATAGCCGCCTCGATCCGCGCGGGCGGGTGCGGGGCTCCAGTCTGGGGGTTCATGGCGTTGCGCGCGATGATTGCGATTATCTGCTTGCGCTTGTTCTCGCCCATCTCCCTGCGCTGTTCGGTCGTGAGCTGGACGTCACCCTCGATGGCGATTTTTCTCGCCACCGCGAGGATGTTCTCGGTGCCGAAGACCTGCTTCATCACGTCTGCGGAAGCGCGGTCGCCCTTGTGCGCGTCCTTGAATACTTCCTCGGACGGCATCTTCTCCGCGAGGTTGACTTCCTTGCCTGTCTTCAGGTCGTCTATGGCGTTCGGCTCTATGATTATCTCGAACCTGTGCCCCGCGTGCTCGTAGCGGGCGATGACCCTGCCGTCCAGGACGCTGTCGGTATGCTCCTTGCGGATATCCTTGGACATCTCGCCCTACAGCTCCTTGACGTACTTCTTGATTTCATCTGCGTCCAGGCGCCTGAACTTCTCGTCTCCCTTGATGAGGCACACTTCGACAGATGTCTCCTCCATTTTGTCGTCCGACGCCTTCTTGAGCCCGACCAGGCCCAGCTTGACGGCCTCGTCCTGCGTCATGTCGTCCTTGTACTGGGATTCGAAGACCTCCATGATGGCCGCGCGCCCGCTGCCTATCCCGCCTGCCTTGTACGATAGCAGCGCGCCGCTGGGGTCTGTCTCGAACAGGTGCACGCCTGCCTCGTCTACGCCCCCTACGAGCAGCGCCGTGCCGAAAGGCCTGACCCCGCCGTACTGGGTGTAGTTCTGCTTGTAGTCGCATATGCGCTTAACCAGCGTGTCGACGAATATCTTCTCGCCGTACGTGACCTTGTTCACCTGCGACACGACCCTGGAGAAATCCACCAGGACCCTTGCATCGGCCACCAGCCCGGAGGTCGCGCAGCCGATGTGCTCGTCAATCTGGAATATCTTCTCTATGGATTTGGATTCCACGAGGCGGCTTGAAACCTTTTTGTCCGCCATGAGCACGACACCGTCCTTGAACTTCACTCCGACCGTCGTCGTCCCGCGCCCCACGGCGACCCTGGCGTATTCCACCTGGAATAGCCTGCCGTCGGGTGAGAACACAGTTATCGCCCTGTCGTAAGCCATCTGTCCCGCTTGCATTTTTATCCCTCTAGAACCTGGGAACGGCTCACCACTATATTAAAAAATTGGTGAGCGGGGCGGTCCTTCAATGTTTTTTATTGCAGCGGCCGCGCGCCTCCAGTTTACATAGATATGGCTCAGGCAGACGGCGGTGAGCGGAACGACAAAGCCAGCCAGTATTTTCCACCCGTCGTTCGGCGATCTGTATATCGGGCCAATGGGCTTCATGTAGTCCACTCTGACGCCGTCGATGGTCGAGAACCTCGCAAGCCGCATCTCCTCGACTTGCGTGGGCTCTAACGCTCCAGCTGCGCTCCGATAGATGGTATTGACAATGATATATTCCCCGGGCGAATCCAAAGCTACTATTACAGGGCTTAACATATATGGATAGCCAATTTGCATTAGCTCTCCATCCACGCCTGAGCGAAACTCGTCCACTTGCACATCGTTGCCATCGATTTCGAGCATGAACGCGCCATATTCCGGATCCCAATTCTGCCCTTCCTCGCCTATGGACACAAATTTCCCCCGGATATCCATCCAACAGACGCGGAAACTGTCTTCGTTCGAACTATCGACGATAGCCAATATGGGGTACCATGAGTCGATATCCCCGTCGAGTTCGTTGATCATCTCCTTGGAAAGCATGGAGCCATCAGCCGTGAACGTAGCGAGGCAGATGCCAGAATCGCTAGCGTTGAATTTCCAATCGGAATATTCCAGGTCTTCAGGAAACGGCATTGGAATGACATCATTGACCGAGAATGGGTATGCAACGTATATTTTCTCACCGACAACTGCTGTGACAGAGACATCCATGGACGTGTAACCAATCTTGTACGGTGAGGCAGACTCCGACCAGGACGATAAAATGCTAACAACGGATTCGTTCTCGATGGGGTTGATGACGGCGAAGTGGGTGGCACTGGTCTCATCCACCGAGCCGCCAGAGTGGCTGTACCATGATAACCATGCGCGGGGATTCCCATTATGCGAAAAAGAGCCGTATTCCAATCCGTAGACCTCCTGGTAGGAGTTGTTGTCGCCGGATGCGTTCCAAAGACGAAGGTTGCTCGTCACTCGTCCACCCGGCTCAACGAAGAAGTAATTGAGTTCGCAACTTAATACATCCCCATTTCCATCGGATTGCGCCCAAATGACGCTGTCTCCGTCCGGCCCGGGGAACACGTCGACCCCTGCACTCTCAAGAATTCCGTATGTGGTCGGCCCGGTCTCACGGACTTCGCGCCCCCTGAATACGGCGGTCGACGCTCTTGGTGCCGCCGCCAGGCGCATTTCGCCTCCCGAGCCGAGCGTTGCGTCATCGTAGACTAGGGGCCAGTCCTCCAGCCGGTACTCGTAAGTTTCATTCTCTAGGTAAAATCTGCAAATCCCGACGATGTAGAGAGAATCGCCGTCCACGAGGATTCTGTACTTGAATTCTCCCACGCCATTGGCGTGCGCGGTCGTCATTAGGTTCACCATGTCAGTGCCTAGGGATAAATCCCCACTTCTCAGGATTCTGCCATCCCCGTCGAACCGAAGGACCGACAAGCTGTCGGGGTTCGATGCTGTGCTGAAAAAGAAGAAGAACGAATCCGCAGCGTACTGGACTGAAATCGGCTGGATATTGGCCCCGCCCCTCCAAACGAGCTTCTCCAGGAGCTTTGTCCCATCGTCGTCGTACTTGCCCATCCAGAAGTCGCTCCTCTTCATCTCCCCAGTGTAGCTGTCTTCATCGATGTCTCCGTCTACCCAGAACACCGCGATGTTGCCATCCCCGCCCCTCACCGCCCCAGCTACTAAAGGATGGTTGAGTTGTATCTTCTCGTACAGAGGGCTTGAGGAGTACGGGTCGGCCGTTACGGTGACGGAGCTGGCAAGGATGACGGCAGTCGCGAATCCGACGGCGAAAGTCATCGCCCACAGCTCCCTGAGTTTCATAGGCCGCGAAAGCTGCGTCCCGCAAAGATGTATCAATATCCCGCCCAGAGCTAAGAGGAACGTCGACGAAAGTACGCCAAAAGGCGAGACGGTGTAGCCATACAGACGTCCCCATATTGCGATGGCTTTGTACGTGCCTACAACGAGAGCGGCCGCCCCTACGAGGGCGAGCGCGGCGAGCGCGCCCCTCTTCGAGGGAGCCATGGTCCACTTCTCGGGACCGAGGTACCTTGCGGCGACGTCACCGGGGGCGCCGAACTCCGAGGCGAACCGCTTCGCCTTCTCGGCATCGGGCGCGTCGCCGTATTCGCCGTACTTCGCGACGGCGTGCTGCCGTACCTCCTCCAACACGGCGTGCCTCGACACATGGTCGAGGGGGGAGAGCCCACTCTTGAGCTTCCTCATATAGCCTTGAAGGGTCTTGGGAGTGCCCAACGGAAACGAATGCAGCATGCTGAGCCGCCACCAAGAGAGAAGGTTGCCACCGATGAAGAAGACCATAATCCAACAGAACAACAGCATGTTGGCTAGAATCTCAAAGTCAGACACCCAATGGGTCTCCCGTCCTACGAACGTGGAGAAAGCAACGGGCACAGTGCCAAACAGAGTAAAGGATAAGATGCCTATCAATACAAGGGACGCATCCTTGAGCATCGGTATCGTCTCTGGTTTCGCCGCTTCAACGACGCATAAGGCAATTATGGATGCAGGAAGGCCGAACAGCAACAGTAGCCCCGGCAGGATCGTGGCGATTGGGTACTGCCAGAACAAATCGTCTTGCTGGACGAGTATGGAAAAGACGGCTATTGGTATGCATGCAAGGGCCGCCTGCAACAGACGGGCCCAATAAGCTTCACGCGCATTTCTCCGCGGGTCGTCGGGCACATATCCCGCCGCGACATCCTCCGGCTCCCCCATCTCCTCAATCGCCTTATCTATCGCCACGTAGTCTACCGCGCCCCCGCCCAATTCCTTCGCTCTTTCGAGGATGTGTTCCCTAAGCTCGTCGAGGGCCTGTCCGCGCTCCTTCTTCGGCATCCCGGCCAAGCCCCTCCCCACCTTATTCAGATAGGCGTCCACGCCCTTCTTCCCCAACATATCCTACACCCCCCTCAATTTATTCAAAACGTCGTTGACAGTAATCGATAATCCGTTCCACTGGTCCCGGGCTTCGGCCGCCGCCTCGCGCCCGAGGGCGGTGAGTTTGTAGTACTTCCTCGGAGGGCCATCGACGGACTTCTGCCATTCCGAGCTCAGGAGGCCCTTTTCCTCCATCATCCGCAGGATGGGGTAGATGGTCCCTTCCTGGAAAGCCAGCTTCCCATTCGTAAGCGCCCGTATGGACTTTATGAGGTCGTAACCGTAGGTGGGCTTACCCTCGGCCTTGAGTATGTTCAGTATCAGCAATGATAGGACCCCAGACCTGAGGTCTTTTCCTATCTTCGATGCGAAATCCTCAACTTCGCCTGGTCCCATTTGTCGACTTCCCGGATACTACTATTGAGTCCGATATAGTAATGTCTACAATAGTATAAGTAACTGTCGTTGGAGCGCAAAATCGTTCAGATGGAAATATGTATGTCTTAGAAAAATCAAAACAAGAAGAAATGAAGAAAGGTTTTGCGTCTCCTGCTAGAGCCACCACAAGTTCGTGCTCGAACTTGCCGCTTGCCTTACTGCTGCGGGTATTGCGGGGGCTGCTGGGGCGGGTACTGCTCCTGCGGCGGCGGGTACTGGCCCGGCTGCGGGGGTTGCTGGTACGGCTGCTGACCGTATGGCTGCTGCCCCTGGTACGGCGCCGGGTGCTGGTTGAACTTCGCCGCCTTCTTCTTCTTCATCATGAGCATGAGGACGACGAGCACGACGACGACCGCGACGGCCACCAGCGCGAGAACCACCATGAGCCACGGGAACGACGAGCCCGAAGGCATCGAGACGCCCTCGTCTTCCAGGAACGCGCTCGGGTCGTCGTTGAATGATTCGGCGTCAGCCTTGTCCACGGGCTCGAGCGTCATGTCCATCGTGCTGGTGTCAGGCAGGCTGCCGACGAATGGTATTTCCGTGTCCGTCATGTCCCCCACGGGGCCGAAGTACGGCTCGTAGGTCGTGTACATGCCTTTCGCGGGGTCGTAGGTGGCCGTCGTTTCGAATCCGGTCGCGCGGGTTCCGCCTATGCCCGACAGGTCGACTTCATCGACGTACGTTACGAACCCCCAGCCGCCGTTGAGCAGCGGCGGGGCCGTCGCCTGGTTCGTGCTGGCGACGTAGTTCAAAGCGAAGGTGTTCGTGAATTCCCCGCTGGCCGCCTCGTCGACGTGAACTGGATCCGGGAGTGTGATATCCTCGCCCATCATCTGGTCGAAGTATCCCGTCGCACTCATGTCCACTACCATGTCGAACTTCACGTTTCCGTCGTAGCCCACGGTGCAGGTGCGTTCGACTGAGATGTCCTCGTCCTTCGCGGGCATGAACGGTATCCCCGGGGCCGATTCCAGGGTGAGCTGGAGGTCCATGTCGGCGGTCGCGCTGGCGTCCACCGAGCCGGTGATGGTCACGCCCTCGGCTTTGATGTTTGCGTCCAAGTTCGCGGAGAGGTCTAGGCTCGCCGCGATGTTCAGCGTCATCTTCTCGCCCGCCCAGTATGCCTTGCCGCCTGAGTTCTCGTAGTATCCGAGCCACAGGCTGCCTTCGTATAGCAGGTCTGCCGTAACGTCCGCATTGCCGCTTATCGTGCCATCCATGGTGGCGCCATCGAGGTCGACGTTGTCGGCCGTCATCTTGCCGTCCACAGCCAGCGCGGCGTATATCCTGCAGCTGTAATCGAACCTGTAGTTGCCCGCTTCCTCTCCGGCGTACTCGACAAGAATGTACTGGCCGATGCCGCCGGAACCGCTGATAGACGCCTTCACTCCGTCGGGCATGTCCTCGGTCATCTGCGCCTTCATCTCGTCGATGAAGCCTGCCAGGTCGAGGTAGGCGCCGCTCGCGGCGTAGTCCCCGACCGTCCACGGAACCGTGTCTGGCGTCGTCTTCTCGAAGCCCGTCGAGCCGCCGCCAGAGGTTCCTGTCGTGATGGTTAGCGTGTAGGTGCCGCCGCCCGAGATAGAGTCCACGACGACGTAGTACCTCCCGCTGATTGGCGAGGTGAAGGAGATCGTCTCGTCGGAAGAACTCGGGTTTTCCGATGATAAAATCGGCTCATTTATATTTAATGAGTTGAAGAGGAACATGTCGAAGTTGCTGCCGGCAGGAACGTCCAGGGTGATCGTCGTCGCCACGCTGCTTGTCAGGGTCAAATCGTACACCATGCTGTCTCCCGCGAAGAGATAATAGGTATCCGTGCCCGGGACGCTTATGTATTCCGTGACCGCGAAGTCGTACGACCCGGCCCAGACATCTCCACCCACCTCGTCTATTTCGAACGGCAGGGAGACCATGTACTGGGCCTCGGCCATGACGTCGAACTTCTGCGCGGAGCTAAGATAGCTCTGAGGCACGGTGATTGTAAGGGTGTCGCCGGAAACCGTGTAGCCGTCGTTGTGCTGGTTGCCGTCGTAGGTCAGGACGCCGATGTTCCCGGACATTATGAAAGTAATGGCGTATAATCCGCCATACTGGGAGTCTCCGGCCCATATGTAATACTCGTATTCGTTGCCGCTGTTGATGTTTCCGTCGACCTTCAGCGAAATTATTATATTGCTGGACTGGACGGTCGACCTCAAGGATATTATGTCGACGTCGCGCTGTATACCTGCGTCGATTCCGTCCGTGTAAGTTATCTCGAAGTTCGTCGCTCTCGCGTACTGGCCTATCGCGCCCAGCAGCGATATCGCTAACATTGCCCCTATTGCTAATCCCATCCATCTGCGCATATAATCACTTCCTGTGGTGCCTATTATTATCCTCGTATATAAAGTTGTTCTTAAAACGCATCTGTTTTTCGTCCCTGGTTTTCATGTCTGGCTGGCTCGGCAACCGCATAATGGTTGTCGCACCTGAAAAAATACCGCACCTCGCGCAGCCCCGCCTGGGCGAGAGCCCCCCGGAATTCTCCCTCCGCGTAAAGATGGTAGAACCTCTTGCGCACGACGCCGTCCGGCGTTTTCCAGTCCACCCACGCATTGCCGTCTTCGCCGCACGCTCCGGCAAGGCGCTCCTGCTCGCGGGCCCAGACGCCGATTAGCGCCAGCCCTCCCGGCTTCAGCACCCGCCCAATTTCGCGCAGCGCCCCCAACCGCCCCGCCTCGGTCTCGATGTGGTGAATTACGGCGATGGACAACGCGGCGTCGAACGCGCCGCTGCGAAACGGCGCGCTTCCCGCATCGGCCCGGACGAGTCCGCAGCCGCACTTCTCCCGCGCCTTGCATAGCATGCGGTCAGAAACGTCGAACCCTATCACTTCGTGGCCAGCGTCCATCGCGGCCAGCGCGTTGCGCCCGTTCCCGCAGCCCGCGTCGAGGACAAGCGAGCCTCGCGGCAGCCCGGCCAAAAATTCGACGGTCTCCGGCCATGGTTTATATCGCGTGGCGTCGAAATGGCCCGCAATCTCGTCATAAAGTTCGCCCGCCCCCCGACGCGACGCCATCGCAAAACCTCAATCGCCCTTGTGGCCCCGGCTCCACATCCTGGGGTAGGTCTCCGGTGACATCAGGACCCTCGTGATTCTCACTGCGATACCGTCCTCGCTGGCGGCCATCGTATCCCCGTCCATGAGCGACTCGCCGAGCGCCACGACCTCCCCCTTCTGGGTCATAACGGCCACTACCGAACCTTTGGCGACCCCAGCGTCGAGAGAGGCAATCCCCGGCGTCGCCAGGCTCGCGCCGTGGCATATGGCGTCGACGGCGCTGTCCTTGACAGCAATCTTGTGCAGGTGGGAGAACAGGGCCTCCATCGGGAGCAGTATCTTCCTCAGCTTCGATTCGTCGCCGCCTTCCTTCCAGGCGAGCCAAGCGTCTCGAACCTCCTGAAGAGGGTGCGCGTCCGTTTCGAGGAAGCCCGCGCTCTTCGACCTCCTGAGGTCCCCCATGCTCGCCCCCGTGCCAAGGGCTTCGCCTATGTCGTGGCAGAGAGTGCGGATGTAGGTTCCGGACTCGCACCTGACGACGAACAGGACGCTGCGGTCGTCGACCTCCAGCACGTCCAGGCTGTATATCTCGCGCACGCGCCTCTGGCGCTTGACCGCCGACCTGACAGGCGGGAACTGGAATATCTTGCCCGTGAAGGCCGCGCAGGTTTCGCGAATCTGGGCCTCCGGCACCGGACGGTGAACGTGCATGACGCAGACGTACTCCTTGTCGTCCAGAAGCAGGGCGTCCAGAGCCCTCACAGCATTGTTCAAAGCCACCGGCAACACGCCGGTCACCCTGGGGTCGAGGGTCCCGAGATGCCCGGACTTCTCCACCTTGAATATGTCGCGCACCCAGGCGGTCACCTGATGGGATGTCGGACCCTGGGGCTTGTCCACGTTCACAACGCCGGCCTGAAGAAGCTCGGCGATTGTGCGGTCCTCCGGCCTCTTGCCGTGGATGCCCGGTACGCTCATGCTCATGTGCAGCCTAGGCACGCCGCATCACCTCCGCGACGACGAACTTGGCAAGAGCCTCGGCGCTCTCCGTCCGGGAGTCGAGCACCAGGTCGTAGACCGAGATATCGCTGAAATCGATTCCGTAGATTTCCCTGTAACGCGTCGATTCCGACTTCTCGCGGACCAGCATGGCCTTCTTGACCGCGCCGGGCTTTTTCTTCTCCCGCTCCGCGATTCTGGCCGCGCGGATTTCGACGGGCGCGTCCACCCAGATTTTGAAGGCCTGCACTCCGCTTCGCACGCACATGTGCGCGGCGAGTCGCCCCTCGAGAACCATGGGCTCGACGAGCGCCTTGATGACCCGCCTGTCCAGCTCCACGTCGATGTTGTGGTCCTTTTCGGCCAGCTCGCCAAGCTTCGCCAGAGAAACCTTGCGCTCTTCCGCGATGGCGCGGAACGCCTCCCCTGTCGACTTGAAGGGGCATCCGAGGGACTTGGCGACGAGGCGCCCGACCGTCGTCTTGCCGCTTCCCGGGGGGCCGCTTATCGTGATAATCATTGAGCGGCACCCTCGAGGGCCTTGAGGCGCCTGCTGAAGCCGAACCATTTCAGGAACCTGCCGAGGACCTGCGTCACGGGCATCGTGAGCAGGGAATATAGGAGAATCCAGTTCGGCAGCACGTTCGACCTGAGGAAGTCGACGTTGAACTCCCAGGGGACTGAGAAGAAGTGGTTTGGCGCGGCCTCGATGAAGACGTACACCCACGTGAACACGCCTATCACGAGGACCATGGTAATCATCGTCGGCTTCATCTGGTTCATTGTGACGCCCATCGTCTCCGCGCTGCTCTCCTGTTGCAGCTTGTTTAGCTGGTCCACGCGGCTCATGTCGCGCCGCTTCATGGCGGCGAACAGCTCCTTCCTCAGGGCGCCGGACTTCCTGTTGATGCGGGCCATCTCGACCCAGTCTATCATGTAGTGCCTCAGGACCGTGGAGAAGGTGATGGACACAATCCCTGCCATGAGCAAGGTCCAAAGCGGGAACTGGTAATCGAAGCCCACCGTGGGCATGAACGCGAGTCCAACGAGGTTGCCTATGAGGCTCCTCAGGCTCGGGTCTATGATTATCATGAGCATCAGGAACATCATCATCAGCATGAGGATGGGGCTCGAAGATACTGGCGGCGCTGCTGGCCTGGCCGGCTGGTCTGCCATGTACGCTCGGAAGGGCTTAGACGATATAAGAGTTGCGATGGCGTTGCTCTAATCTGCCGTTGGATGAGATGAAACAAACCGTCGCCCGCGTACCCTTATATCCCCCGTCGCCGATTACCGTCCGGAAGTTGCCCCATGCCCCGGCTCATTTCTCTGGACGACGCGCTCCTCGGAGGGTTCGAGTATCCTGTCGTGCTTGTGATTGAGGTGACGAAGAAGGGCGTTGTGCTCTCGAAGCTCAGGTACCTCAAGGCGCTCGGCCAGCTCGTCAACGAGACGATGCGCTGCCCATCCATAGAGGTCTACGTCCACGTCGACCGATACGAGGACCCTTTTCTCGAGAAACGGGGCGGCCGCCCCATAGGCATCGATTGGATTTTCCAGTTCGACGTCAACCCCGGACTGTTCAACGAGGCCATGTCCTACGTCCGCAAGGGGGACCTGCGCCTCAACGTGGGGAACCCGCAGACGGCCCAGATAGCGTCGCGGCTCCTCGAGCGCCTGGAGCGCCGCGGCAGTCTGAACTACAGGAAGCTGGACGGCGTGGAGAAGGGCCTGCTCCTCGAGCCGTACTGCAACCTGGCCTTCCAGCGCGCCGGCCAGGGCAAGCGCGTCATTCTGCAAAACGTGGAGATAATGAACACCGAGCCGACGCTCCGCATAAGGCAGCGCGGCATGGATGTCATCTACGCCCCCGAACCAGCGCCTCACATGGAAATCGACCTGCTGGTAATCACCGAGATATCGGACGTGCGTTCGGCCCTCGACGGCCTGGCTTCTATGGGCTTCAAGCACGACAGGCACGAGCCGGACGGGCACGCGGTCGAGATGCCGTGAGCATGATTATTTCTTTTTATCTCTATCCTGTAGAATCTCGACCGTCCTCGCCACGCACGCCCCGAGCGCCGCCTCCACGTCCCCCTTTCCCGAGAGCCCTGCGGCGCAGTCGTGCCCTCCGCCAGAGCCCCCGAACTCCGCGCCAACGGCTGCGAAAATCTCGGCCAGCGAGACCTCCGCATCGGCGCGAGCCCTGCCGCTGAGCCTGAACTCACCGCGCTCCTGGCGCCCCGCAAACGAAACGTCGCAGCCCATCGCCAGCATCATGCGGCACACTTCGGCCTCGTGAGCGCCGATGACCGACGCGGCAACGAGATAATCGCCTTCCTGGACGAACCTCATGCGCTGCGCGGCCTTGAGGCGCGCGATGCGCTGGGACATGTCGTCCGGCATCTCCTGGAAGAACGCGAACGCCTCCCCCGCCTCCGCGCCGGACTTGTCGAGCAGCTCCGCGAAGTCGCGGAACGTCGATGGCTTGGCGTGGCGGAACCCGCCAGAATCCGCAACAATGCCGTAGAGCAGGGCCGCGGCAGACCTCTCATTCAGAATCGGACGAATTATATCCAGCACGACCTCGCAGCAGCTCGCCTTGGTCGCGTCGATGTATCTGTAATACTTGGCCCAGGATTCGCTCTCCCGGTGGTGGTCGATTATTATCGGGTCCGGAGGGAGCTTCGCCGAGACCATCTCAGCTCCAGCAGCGTCAACGACGACGGTTTTCAGCGGGCATTCCAGCAACCTGTCCTTGAAAATGTCGAGGCCCAGCTTCTCCGCGAGCGACTTGCCGTGCCTGCTCAGCCCACCCGGCGCGGCAATCGAGCAAGAATCGTACGTGAAGAAAAGCGCCGCCGCGCTCGCGACCGCATCGACGTCCGCGTTGTCGTGGACAATGACGAGGAATCCGCCTTGGGACAGCCTCTGCCTAACCCGCTCGAGCATTCCCTTCGCCCTTGGAGAACGCCTTCTCCAGACTGCTGCCCAGCTCCTCGTGGCGCTCGCGCATCTGCTTCTCCTGGCGCTCCAGCGTCTTGATCCTCAGCTCCTGCGACTCCTTCTTCTCGGTGAGCTCCTTCTTCAGGGCAGGCAAGTCCTCGATCTTCACGAGCAGACTGCCCACGCTGCGGAAAATCGGAGTGCCCGCCTTGAGCTTGGAGATGGCCTCCAGGGCCTTCTCGCTCTCCTTAAGCTGGACCTCCAGCTGATACCTCTGGACTCCCAGGTACTGCATCTGCTGCTGAATCTGCTGGTACTGCACTAGCTTGTTCTGCGTTTCCTCGGACATTTCCATTTCAATCACCCTTTGCGAGCTTGCTGCTGTCTATCGCCAGCGCCGCCCATCGAAGGTACGAGTTCAGCGCGGCCCTCATCGCTCCAGCGTCGTCGGCGCTCACGTCAATCACGACGTTCGTCCCTTCGAGAGACAATGTCGTTCTCGTTTTGGGCGCCTCTCGCCCAGCTTCGGGCGAAAGTGCCTGGAGGAGCGCGCTGGCATCGGCGCCAGCCTCGAGTGTCATTCGCGCCCTCACAGGTCCGTCGCCCATCTGGTTCCTTCCGCGCCCTCGCTGGCGAAGAATCCTTAAGCGGGAGGTCGATAATAAATGTTGGCCTGCTTACGCTAATTTTTAGATGATGATGGCATATTGAGTGTATAGTACGGGTGAAAACCTTATATGCACTTGACCTAATGTGGTGTAAAATCCATGCCGTCGTTTAAGGTTGACTTGAGTATGCAATCGGAGGGGCTACTGTGGTAAGCGATAACGAAAGGGGGTTCTGCTCGCTAAACGGTCAATGGGGATCGGGCGCGAAGTATGAAAATCTCCTGAGAAAGGTGATGATGTACTGGCCCGAAGGGAGACCCGCGCCATCGAACCTGCTGGATGTCGGATGCGGAACGGGCGGGCTGCTCGAGGCGTGCCGCAAGAGGGGGTTGGTGGCGTATGGAATTGAAGGTTCGAAGGAGATTCACGATGAATGCGTTTCCAAAGGGCTGTCGGTGAGCCTGCATAACCTTGAGCAGAAGTCAATGTTTGACTTTGAGAACGGGAGCATTGACATTGTCATATGTAGCCAGATTATCGAACACCTTACGCCAGAGAGTGGGGCACACCTCGTGAAGGAGAGCCAAAGAATCCTCTCGGAGAATGGGATGCTGGTAATCTTTTCGCCGTCCTACTACGACAAGCTCAACAGGACTAGGCCGTTCCATGTTCATTGTTACAAACCACGCGAACTTGGGGAGATCATATTAGCATCCGGGTTCGAGGAAGCGATGCATCTGTCGGAGGCAATCCCGAACACGAATTGGGCACCTTATCGCGAAGGCGAGGACTCAAGTCAGAGGAAGAACAGGACGCCGATCAATCTGGTACTCAATCTTCTGTTACTGGTCACTGGTTTGGAAAGGCTGGATGGGACGGCGCATTTCGTGGCTTATAAAAGGAGGGTCCATCAATCTGACCTGCCGACAAGGATACTCCAAATCAGATCAATCCTGGAAAACCTCACCCTCGGATGATGACTACCCAATGTTGCTTTGATGTTCGTCCGTATGTCCGCTAGGGCGCCAACTTTATAATTTTTCCTGAGGGAATTTGCTGCCGATTTCCTGCCCTTCGGACGTGCACCCGCCTCCCTCCACCGCCCTCGGACGTTCGCCCATCACATCCTATTTGTCCTCCCGCCCCCCGCCCGATAGAATAAGCGGATTAGTTAGATTTTCTGAGATAAATCCTTACCGCACTTTGGGCAGGTGTAGTTGATGCCGTTTTGATTATACTGCGCCGTGATTTGATCCTTTTCACAAAATGGGTACTTGAATGAACGATTCGGCTGGATGATTCCAGCATCTTCCTTTGCTTGTAATAATTGGAATAAATAATTAGCCAGCGGTTTTTTATAATCCTTCATAAATAATAATCTCTTTGTGTGAAGTATACCTGAATGTTCGTACCTCCTTTCGCATAACTTCACAAAATCAAGATTGTCACTTGCTCCCGGGAAATTCGAAAAAGTAATGGCTTCCAAAGTGATGTAGACGTTTGGTAGATTTATTGCTAGATTGTACCCGAACATTCCCTTGCATTGTTTATAATCGATAATATCGCTCCAGGGCACAGCGACATACGGTTGGGCATCCACTGCAAGTTTTTGACTTGTAGTGATATCCACTAATCCAAGTAGTGTAACCTCTTTTGCCACACGCTGTTCGTATAGGAACGTGATAAATCCCTCTGGTCGTATTACACAATAACACGCTTCCGCACCTACCGGTTCCAAATTACCAGAGTTATAGTGATCTTCGTGATAGGATGTCTTATGTTTTTTATCTACATGCGAATTCCCTTTAATAAAAATGGCTATTGATGCTGGAAATTTAAAACCACCTTCGATTTGACGAAGATATGGCGGCTCTACGATTGTGATTTTATTCTGAACGCTCGCAATCGGGACTTTAACCAACTCTGCACCTCTAAGGAATCATCGTTTATCGAGTATAATAATTTACTTTCACAGCCCTCTCCTCTACTTTATTATACGCGCAGTTCATTGCCCTCCTTCCATTCCAAAGGGGGAGCGAATGGCAGAGGAATATTCGAAGGACCAGCTGGCGACCAGGTGGGAGGAGTTCTTCTCCGAGACTGGCTACCTGCAGCACATCAAGCGCGTCGCAGACGCGTATCCGGCGGAGCGCAGCATCTACGTCAAGTATTCCGAACTGGACCATTTCGACTCGGACTTCGCAGCCCACCTTTTCAAGCGCCCGAGGACGATGCTCGCCGCTGGGGAGCGCAAGATGCGAGAGCTCGTTCCGCCCGGGGCCGAAGGCGTCGAAATCGTGCTCAGGGTCACGGAGCTGCCCAAGGACAGGCGTGTGGAGATTAGGGACATCAGGGCGAAGCACCTAGGCAAGTTCATTGCCGTCGAGGGCCTCGTGAAACGCGCGACGGAGGTCAGACCAAAATTCACCGTTGCGGTGTTCGAGTGCCTCCGTTGCGGCAGGCACATACCGATAGAGCAGGACGAGAACCTCCTCCGCGAACCGCTGGAATGCGTCAAGGACGGAAGCATGGACCAGTTCGGCAACAGCGGCTGCGGGCGGGTGAGCGGCTCGACGTCGTTCAAGCTCGTGCCAGAGTTTTCCACGTTTATCGATTCGCAGAAGATAGATTTGCAGGAGAAGCCTGAGGAGCTGCAGGGGGGGGCGTAGCCCCAGGCCCTCACTGGCACAGCCGAGGACGACCTCACAGGCAAGCTATTTCCGGGAAACAGGGTCTTCATCAACGGCATCCTGCGCAGCAAGCAGCGGGACACGGCCAGGCAGCGCACGACGCTCATGGACATCTTCCTCGAGGTCAACAGCATCGAGCAGATGGACCCCGAGCAGCAGGAGGTGGAGATACTTCCGGAGGACCTTGAGAAGATTCATAGCCTCGCGGCGGACCCAAGCATCTACGTTAAGCTCGTCCAGTCAATCAGCCCGACGATTTACGGCCTTCCGATTGAGAAGGAATCGCTAGCTCTCCAGCTCTTCGGGGGCGTGGAGAAGGACATGCCGGACGGCACGCACATCCGCGGCGACATACACATACTTCTGGTAGGAGACCCGGGGGTCGCAAAATCTCAGTTGCTGAGATACATATCCAAGCTCACGCCAAGAGGGATATACGCCTCCGGGAAATCGTCGTCCAGCGCTGGCTTGACAGCTGCGGCAGTAAAGGATGATTTCGGTGAGGGGAGGTGGACGCTGGAGGCGGGCGCGCTCGTTCTGGCGGACCGCGGAGTGGCCTGCATCGACGAGCTGGACAAGATGACGGAGCAGGACCGCAGCTCGATGCACGAGGCAATGGAGCAGGGAACGATTTCTGTCGCAAAAGCGGGCATCACCGCCACCCTGAGAGCCAGGTGCGCATTGCTGGGTGCGGCCAACCCCAAGCTGGGGCGGTTCCAGCAGACCGAGGGTTTTGGCCTGGCGGAACAGATAAACCTCCCGCCGACGCTCCTTTCGAGGTTCGACCTGATATTCACGATGTCCGACAAGCCGGACAAGGAGCGCGACGACCAGATTGCGGACCACATCATAAAATCCCATCTGGTTGGAGAGCGAAAGAGGAGGGTCGAGGCCGGCGATGAATACGAGCATTCGAAGGAGCTGGACGAGATGAACCGGTCGATGCTCCCCACGATAGACCCGCAGCTCCTGCGCAAGTACGTCTACCACGCGAGGACCGTCCATCCGATAATGTCCGAGGACGCGATGAAGACGATAAAGGACTACTACCTCTCGGTCAGGAGCGGCTCCGGCAAGGACATGAAGGCCGTGCCGATAACCGCCAGGCAGCTCGAGGCGTGCATCCGCCTCTCGGAGGCCAGCGCCCGCGGGCGGTTGAGCAACGAGGTCACGGCCGACGATGCTGACCGCGCCATCAAGATATTCAAGGAGTTCATGAACCGGGTCATCGGGCTCGGCGGGGGCTCTTTCGACATTGACGTCATAGCCACGGGGATGCCGCGCTCGCAGGTCGACCAGATGAACCGCCTGCTGGCAATAATCCGCGACCTGGAGCCGGGGAACCGCCACGGCGCGCCCCTGGAGGAGATAAAGCGCCAGGCGGAGGAATCGGGGATACCGGTCGATCGCGTCGAATCCCTTCTGAAGCGAGGAAGCCGCGACATGGGGATTTACTCTCCCAGGGAAGGGTTCTGGAAGACTTTCTGAGGTGTTTGCAATCATACGAATAAAAGTCCACAAAGCGGAAGGCGCGGTTGTCGTCGCGGCCTGCGATTCGGAACTCTGCGGCAAGGTGGTCAAGCAAGGCAAGCTGAAGCTCGACATTTGCGAATCGTTCTACGGCTCCGAGGATTTCGAGGAAGGCGTCCTGGCCAACTTCCTCGCCTTGTGCGGCTCCGCGAATCTTGTAGGCGGGAGGGCGGTTGCCGCGGCCGTGAGCGCAGGCTTCGTGGACGGGGAGTGCGTCATGGTCATTGGTGGCGTCCCGCACGCCCAGTTTTATAGGGTGTGACCGATGAACTGCGTCGAGTGCGGGGCGGACACGGAGCCAGGACCGCTGTGCCAGAAATGCCAGCTGGAAAAGAGGAAGCGCCCCGTGATTCCCGAGTTCGTTGACCTCACTGTCTGCGGGGGATGCGGCGCAACCCTTTCTGGAGGTACGTGGAGAGAGGTCGAACTCGAGGACGCCGCGGCGGCAGTAATCGCCACGGGGCTGGAGAAGAAGGTCGACCTCGCCGGAGTGAAGGTCGAGCTGGAGGAGGAGGCCAGCAACATCTACTTCGCCAAGGTGCTGGTCCGCAGCCGAGCCGGCGGAGCCGTTCAGCGTGACGAGCTCTCGTGCAGGCTGAGGCTTCAGGTCGGCACATGCGAAACGTGCGGAAGGCTCTCCGGCAACTACTTCGAGTGCATCATCCAGATAAGGGCGGACGGGCGCCTGCCAAGCGAGGACGAAGTGGAGGAGTGCCGCTCTTATGTGGAGAAACGGATAGACGCCGCCCGCTCCGGCGACCGCACCGTTTTCTTGAGCAAGGCCGAGGAGGTTAAGGGCGGTTTGGATATGTACCTCAGCTCCAACCAGCTCGGCCAGGGGATAGCGCGGGACTTGGCCGACAGGCGCGGGGCGCAGTACTCGGCTTCGAACGAGCTGTTCGGCCAGAAGGACGGGCGGGAGATATTCCGCATGACTTTCCTGGTGCGCCTGCCGTCGTACTGGCAGGGTTCATTTGCAGTGCTTGGCGAGAGAATCGTGCAGGTCCACAACATCGGGCCCAAGCGCACCGCGCTGCGCTACCTGGACACGTGGGAGGATGTGAGTCTCACGAACAAGGACCTCGCGGGCACCCGGGTTCTTGGAGGAGGCGAGATGGTGCGGGAGGCGGTGGTGCTAGCCGAGACGGAAACGGAGGTCCAGCTCCTCGACCCCGACACGAACAAGGTCGTGGACGTGGTGAAGCCGCGCGGGTGGAGGCTCCAAGGGGAGGCGGCGAAGTTCGTGAGGCACGACGAGGGTTTCTATCTGGTATAAAGTCTCAAAGTTTATTATCATCACGCAAATAATTTTATATTTGATACCTTATCCGAACTAACATGAAGATTAAGAAAATTCGTATTCAGAATTTCCGTTCAATCATAGATACTGGTGATGTCAACATTGAAGGTCAAATAACGACAATTTTAGGTAAAAATGAGCAGGGAAAAACAAATTTTTTAAGAGCAATAGAGTCATTTCGGAACGATTATTCATATACTGAAGAAGATTTGTGTTACCTAACAACCCATAGCGATGATAATGAAAAAATACCGATAGTAACGATATTTATTGAGCCGAATGTCGATCTGAAAAAATTACTGCAAAAATATGGAGACACAAAAGGGCAGCCAAATATTTATGGTATTACTAAATATTACGATAACCATTATACATTCGAACCAGATTCATTAAAACACATAGTCGAATTAATAAAAATAGAGGATAAACCTGAACCTGAAACATTAATTGGTAAAATATTGACTGCAGATGAGATTGAGAAAAACATTGAGTGGTTGGTGAGCCTTCAGAATGTTGATGGTGGTTTTTGTTTAATGCCAGGGCAACAATCACAATTACTTCAGACCTATGAAGTAGTTCAATCATTAATTGAACTCGGTGGTTTGAGTAGAATTCATAAACCTAAACTTATAAAATATATAATTAATACTCAATCCGGCACTGGTGGATTTGGTAGTGCGCCAAACCAACCATCGCAAATTAGCACGACTTATTATGCGATTAGTTTGTTAAAAATGTTAAATGAGTTAAGCAGAGTTAATAAAACAAAACACATTAATTGGATTATTGAAAATAAAACACCAGATAATGGTTATTCAAACCAACCAAAGCAACCATCGAACTTAAATTCAACATATCAAGCAATTGCGTCTTTAAAACAACTTAATGCGATTAATAGAGTGAATAAAACGGAGATATTAACTTATATAAAATCAACCCAACACGCAAATGGCGGTTTTAGTCCTATAAAAGGGCAACCACCACAAATGGAATTTACTTATGCAGGCATCAGAATATATAAAATGATGATGGCAATAAATAATGTCGACGTCGATATTCAAATAAATTGGATAAAGGAATTGCAGACTCCTGACGGTGGCTTCGGCAATACCCCGAATTCGCCTTCAACGATAGGGAGCACGTTTCAAGCGATTTCAACTATACATGAATTAAATGGCGATTTATCGCTAAAATATAATAGTCTTGAAAAATATATATTGTCATTAAAAAGTGAAGATGGAGGATTCAGTTCAATTTTAAATCAACCAGTTAATGCCGAGTCGACATTTTTTGGAGTACATTTGGTAAAAGCGTATGGTAAACATACGGGTATTTCTGATATAATGCATACTATCTTGAATAATCTCCCACCGATTATCTATTTTTCCGATATCAACCTATTAAATGATAAAATTGATATTAACGAGTATCTAGAAAACAGTGTAGAGAATTCGACTTTTACGAATTTATTTAATCTTTCAAATTTGAATTTAGAATATTTACAATCAATCGAAGATCCTCACAATCGAAAGCGGTTATTTCGGTCAGCGTCAACAACAATTACTGGGTTAGTAAACGATTCATGGAAACAAGAAAAAGTCAATGTTAATTTAGATATTGATGGTGATGAAATATTAATTTACATAGAAGATGACGCTGGTGCTAAGGCAGATCCACCTAGTAGGAGAAGTGACGGATTCAGATGGTTCTTATCGTTTTATATAAATTTTATCGCTGGAACAAAGGGCGAATTAAAGAACGCTATTTTATTACTTGATAACCTGGGTTGGGTGCTTCATCCTTCTGGTCAAAGCGATTTACTAACAACGCTAGAGAAGATATCTCTGAATAATCAAGTAGTCATAGCTACCCATTCACCATTTCTAATCAATAAAGATAAATTAGAGCAAATCCGGATTGTTGAGCGTAGAAAGAATGATGGTACAAAAATATTTGACAAATACTGGCACTCAATTTACGACTCTTTAGCAATTATTAGAGGTTCCATTGGTGCAGATATTGCCCATTCATTGTTTGGTTGTAAGAATAATGTAGTAATGGAAGGATATTCAGATGTGCTATATCTTGAAGCTATTTTAGAATATAACGAAAAAAAGGATCCGAAAGATAAATTTAAAGAATCAATATTTTTAATAGGTGCCGGTGGCGCTGATAAAATTCCAATATTCTTGACCTTACTTAAAGCAGAAAAGTACAAATGTATTGGTATAGTTGACAATGACACCGAAGGTAATAAGGTTGTATCAGAAATAAAGCATTCGAATACAGAAATTGATGTGGACAAAGATATTTTAAAATTGAATGAAATTGATGAGCAAAGAAAAGGAATTAGCTGTGCAATTGAGGATTTGATAGATGAAAAGCTATTTTTAGATATAGTAAATAAAGCTTATGATGAATTGTTTATAGCAAAGAATATTCACCCATTGAATCAAGGAGATATTAACACTGATGGATTACTAGTAAAAAAATATATAAAAGTTTTTGAGAAGAAAAACATTGGTGCATTTGATAAAATATTGGTAGCTAAAAAATTTAAAGAATTAATTTTAAACGATCAAATATCGGAAAAAGATTTAAAAGGTACAATAACGCGTTTTAATTCATTAATTAAAGTTCTAAAAATCAAGTATAAAAAACTTGGAGTCGATTTGTAGTCTACCCTTTCCTCGTCACCAGCGTCAGCACGTCCTGGTCCATCAGCACGTGGTTCAGCCCGACCGTCTGCCCCGGGAACTTCGAGCTGGGGCCCCAGACGTTGGCGTAGCGGAACTTGCGCTTGAAGTCGCGGTGCAGCGTGTCGCATATCATCCCGACTGTCGAGCCTTCCTTCACAACCAGGGGGTCTTTCATGTCCGCGTCCCTGCCCTGCGGCTTCATGTAGATGCTCATGAACTTGAGCCTCTGGAACAATTCTTCCTTGAGCTCCTCGAGGCCGATGTCCTTGTCCGCGGAGATGGGAATCACATGCCACTTGGACAAGCGCTTCTCCAGGTGGTCCAGATACTCGGCGCCCACGAGGTCGACCTTGTTGATGGCGACCAGCGCCGGCAGGTATATCCTGTTCCCCGCCAGATAATCTATCAGCTCCTCCTCGCTTATGTCCTGGCGGAATACGACGTCGGCGCTCACGAGGTTGAACTCGTTGAGGATGGCTTTGGCTCCGTCCTCGTCGAGCTTCGTCAGCTTCACCGTGCTGTTGACGGTTATCCCGCCACGGTCCTTCTTGGCGATGGCAATGTCCGGTGGCCTGGTGTTCAACCGTACGCCGACCTGATATAGCTCCTCCACGAGGACGTCGATGTTCGTCTCGAAGACGTCCCCCATGAGCAGGACCATGTCCAGCGAGCGCACGACAGACAAAACTTCCCGTCCCCGGCCCTTGCCCTTCGACGCGCCTTTGATGAGCCCTGGCAAGTCCAATATCTGTATCTTCGCCCCCCGGTACTCCATGAGCCCCGGCACCACGGTCAGGGTCGTGAACTGGTAAGCGGCGACCTCGCTCTTCGCGTCCGTGATGTGGTTCAAGAGGGTGCTCTTGCCCACGCTCGGAAAGCCGACGAGTCCGATGGAGGCGTTGCCCGTCTTCTTCACTCCGTAGGAGAGCCCAGTGGAGCCACCGCTGGTCTTCCGCTTTTCGGCCAGGTCCTTCAGGCGCGAAATCTTTGCCTTAAGGAGGCCGAGGTGGTGGGAAGTTGCCTTGTTCTTCTGCGTGTTGAGGATTTCCTCCTCAATCGCCTTTATCTGCTCCTCGGGAGTCGGCATCCAAGCGCCCTTAGACGGTCGGTACGTTATCAATTTTGCTGTCCCCCGAGCGGCGTCACCTTTATTTATCGCATCCACATGCCATCGTTGCCAGGCGTCTGAAATGCCGTTCACCAAAGTGATAAAGGACAGTCTCGCGGAGAGCCACGTCATAGCTGACATGCGAGACTCGCTGAGGCACTTCAGGAACCAGCAAGCCGATGCCAAACAGCTCATACTGGCCTCCCTCATTTCGGGCTTCGGGAGCGTGCTGTCGGGTTTCATCCTCGTCCTTTACGTGAATCAGTTCGCAGGGGGAACAGTGGCCTTCGGCTCGATAATGCTCGTGAGCGGCGTTGCCAACATAATGGTGCTGATGTTCAGCGGGCTGCTGGGCGACTGGGTGGGGCACAAGCCGGTGCTGCTTCTCGCGGGCGTCCTGGCGATTTGCGGGACCGCCCTCTACGCATCGTTCACCTCTCTTCAGATTTTCTTCGCCGCGGCCGCGCTGGGCGGAGCGAGCGGCGGCCTGGCGGGTCCGGCGACGAATGCGCTCCTGGCCGAGAAGAGCTCCACGAGCGAATCGAAGTACGTCTTCAGCTATGCATCGTTCGTCGGAACGCTGGCGGGGGCGGCCGGGAACCTGATAGGGGGCATGATTCCCATGATATTCAGCAGGTTCATGGACTTCGGGCCGGTGCGGAACTATCAGATGGTGTTCTACTTCGCCGTCGTCTTCCAGGCAATCGGATGGCTATTGCTCCTGCGCGTCCCCGAGGAACCGCACTGCCACGTGGCCAGGGCCGTGACGAGCGGGGAGCGGAAGAGCGCGTGGCGTTGGATAGCGATGTTCGCTTTGCCGCAGGCCGTGATTGGATTCGGCGCCGGGTTCGTGATACCCTATTTTCAGGTTTTCTTCGAGCTGCGGTTCGGAGTGTCTGTCGAGGTGATAGCCGTGGCTTTCATGTTCAATTCGCTGGTGATGGCCGCAGCGCTCCTGCTCATCCCCAAGGCCGCCGAGCGCCTGGGCAGCATGCACGCCACCATGGCCACGCAAATAGGGGCGATTGTGCTCCTCGTAATCATCCCCTTCGTTCCGCCCCCTCACTACTGGCTATGCGTCGTCCTGTTCATCGCCAGGATGGTGCTGATGAACGTGTCCGGTCCGATAATCACGGCCTACATGATGCAGAAGGTCCCGACGCACGCGCGCGGCACAGCCACGAGCATGACGATGATAGCCTGGATTTCATCCAATTCCCTCGGGATGTTCTTCGGAGGCTTCATGTGGAACGGCGCCAGCGCTGGGTACGTCCCCCAGTTCATCATCTGCACATCCCTTTACATAGCGGCGACGTGCCTCTACGCCAGCTTCTTCCTGAAGGCGGATGACAAGGCGCCGGCTGCCAGTTAATTATACATAAAGCTTATAATCCCCCCAACGTTAAGGGGCTTTCCCGCGAGGATTCACATGGCTGAAAAGATGAAGTACACGAGGTTCGAGAAGGCGCGCATCATAGGCGCCAGGGCGCTCCAGATAAGCATGGGGGCACCCGTTCTTATAGAGCTTGCGATAGAGATGATAGACCCTGTCAACATCGCGATGTACGAGTACCAAGAGGACGCCATCCCCATAACGGTCCGGAGGGATTAGGCCGGGATGTCGATAATAAATTACGCTGCAATAAGGAAGATACTGGACAGCAGGGGCCGTCCGACGGTCGAGGTGGAGCTCGCGACAGAATCCGGCTTCGGCAAGGCCGCCGCGCCGTCGGGGGCGAGCACAGGCAAGTACGAGGTATGCGCCTTTCCGAAGAAGGGCGTTGACGAGGCGATTCTCACTTTCGAAAAGGACGTAGCGCCCGAGATACTGGGTATGGACTCGGAGGACCAGCGCGGGTTCGACGAGGCGCTGATGGACATCGACGGCACAAAGAACTTTTCCAAGATTGGCGGCAATGTTGCGGTCGCCGCATCGCTGGCCTGCGCAAAGGCGTCGGCGGACGAGCTAGGCATACCGCTTTTCAGATACGTCGGCGGTTCGCTGGTGTGCGACCTTCCGGTCCCGGCCGGCAACGTGATTGGCGGTGGGGCCCACGCGGTCGGAGGAACGAACATCCAGGAGTTCCTGGTGCTCTCGCTTTCGGACACTTTCTCCCAGGCGGCTTTCGGCAACGCTACGACGCACGCCGAGGTCAAGGCCCGTCTCTCGAAGCTCTGCCCGGGCGCGCTCGGCAAGGGCGACGAAGGCGCATGGGTGGCCCAGATTGGCGACGAGCAGGCGCTCAAGGTCATCAACGACGCGTGTAAAAAGGTCGGCGGCGACTTGGGATTCGACATCCGCCCCGGCATGGATGTAGCGGCCTCCGAGTTATTCTCCAAGGGCAAGTACCATTACGGCAAGAAGGTCCTCAGCGTCAAGCAGCAGATTGAATTCATGGCCTCTTTGGTCGAGAAGTACGAGGTAATCTACCTGGAGGACCCTCTGGAGCAGGAGGGCTTCGAGTCTTGGGCCGAGCTCACGGACCTGGTCAGCGAGAACTGCCTCGTCATAGGCGACGACATCTTCGTCACCAACACCGAGCGCATAGAGAGGGGCATCGAGATGGGGGCTGCCAACGCAGTGCTCATCAAGCCCAACCAGATAGGCACCCTGACGGGAACGATAGAGGCTGTGAAGATGGCCCACCTCGCAGGCTACGAGACGATAGTTTCGCACCGCAGCGGCGAGACCACCGACTCGACAATCGCTCATCTGGCCGTTGCATTCTGCTCCTTCGGCATAAAGACCGGGACCGTCGGCGGGGAGCGAATAGCCAAGCTCAACGAGCTCATCAGAATCGAAGAGATGTTGGAGTGATTAAATGGAGAACGAGCAGCCAGCACAACCGCAGGCGGACCTCCTGATTCCGGAGGACACATACCTGACGTCGGGCGTGCACATCGGAACGCAGCAGAAGAGCGCAGACATGATGCAGTTCGTCTTCAAGGTGAGGACGGACGGGCTCTACGTCATGGACATCAGGCAGACTGACCAGCGGCTCCGCGTCGCCTCGAAGTTCCTGTCCAGGTACGACCCAGACAAGATACTCATAGTCTCGGCGAGGCAGTACGGTCAGAAGCCCGCCAAGATGTTCGCCAAGGCGATTGGCGCCAGGATTTTCGCCGGGCGCTTCGTCCCAGGCACCATGACTAACCCCAATCTTTCAGTTTACGTGGAGCCAAGCGTGCTCCTCGTAACAGACCCTGCGGCGGACCAGCAGGCGCTGCGCGAGGCAATGAGCATCGGCGTGCCGATTGTCGGGCTGTGCGACGCGAATAACGAGACGCGGAACGTGGACCTGGTAATCCCCACAAACAACAAGGGGCGAAAAGCGCTCGCCACGGTTTACTGGCTCCTCACCCGCGAAACGCTGAAGGCGCGCGGAGACATCAAGACGAATGAGGATTTCGCACCAAAACTGGACGATTACGAAGCGAGCCTGTAATAGCGAGCATTAAAACATTTCCAGACTTTGCATTCCTATTCGATTAGAGGATAATTGATAAATACCGGCACACTTATTTCCACCCGTGGTGTGGGCGATGAAGAAATTTGCATCCGGTTGGTTGTGCGTAGTTGTTATCCTGAGCTCATCGTGGGTGGCACTGGATTTGGGGTTAAAGGTTAAAGCTGATGGATACGGTGACTATCCGCCGCCATTGGCAGGGGATTGGCATATCAACACCGATACCTACGTCGGTAATGAAACAATCATTCTAGACGGCAATCTTTGGGTTGAATCTGGCTCGACATTGACATTTTACAATGCGAACCTGAGAATGGACAATACGTTCAACGGCGAGCACAACATCCTTGTGAATGGTACTTTCAATATAAACAATTCGATGATAACGAGCCATGATGGCGTCAACAGATATCTATTTGAATTTCAGGGTTTCAGCGATGGATTGTTTGAAAAAGCCAACATCAGCTACTGCGGATACGACAACGACCACCGAGGATTCACGGTGTCCGTACCAGACCTTGTCGTGAAGAATTCTACTTTTGACAGGGGATACTTCGGTGTGACACTTCAAACTGATGGTCCGGAATTCTATAACGTGTCCATCACCAATACGGAAGGCAACGGCATGGTATTTTACGGCCCGAACAGCGTTTTCCAGGATTCTATCATACGCAATTGCACCAACGTGGGCCTGCAAATAGGCTTTAGCGATGCCACAATCACGAACGTCACGATCGAGGATTGCTGGCTTAGCAACGTCG
This sequence comes from Methanobacteriota archaeon, assembly GCA_043799545.1. Classification (GTDB taxonomy): domain Archaea; phylum Thermoplasmatota; class Thermoplasmata; order SG8-5; family DAIRED01; genus DAIRED01. The sequence goes on from JAZDNO010000014.1 coordinate 30,705, forward strand.
CCGCTGCTAGCGGCAATGTGTTGTTGGTCAATTCGACATTGAGCAATGCCACTCTGTACTCGGTGCTCCTATCGACCGGTGCCCACCTCACATACTTGAACACTACAGATACAAATAACGGATATTACTTTGACGCTGGAACCAGCATGACAAAGAAATGGTTCCTGAACGCCAAGGTGGTGAACGAATCCGGAAATCCAGTCGTGGGAGCCACGGTACGTGTCAGGGACAACGAAAACGGGACTTACGATGCCAACTTCACAACGGATGCAACAGGTTGGGCGAGATGGATCGTGGTCAACGAGTCCTGGGAGAACGAGACAAACGCAATCATCTACACACCACATCAGATTTCGGTTTCCAATGCCACACTGTCTAAAGAGTCCATCCCCATGCAGATCATGAACCGCAGCAAAAATTTGGTAATCGATTTGGATTCTGCCCTCACTATCCATCTTCCTATCCGTATAAACTCGGACGCGGACTTCGATGCGGCGCATGGCGTCGTCAACGAGGCGACTGGCGACGGCTCAGCTGGAAACCCGTGGATCATCGAGAACTACGACATCAACGGCACTGGATACGGATACTGCATATATGTCGGGAACACCACTGATTATTTCGTCGTGAGAAATTGCAATTTGCACGAGTCGGGTGGAGTATCATCTTGGCCATATTATACTGGATCTGGTATCTTGGTAAATAACATACGAAATGGTGTATTATTTAACAACACATTGGCCGATAATAATAATGGCATTCATATATTCGGTTCAAATACCAATCTGATTCAAAATAATGGAATCAATGATAACCACAATGGAATTAATGTGGAATTTTCTGCAGGTAATAGCATTCGAGACAATGTGGTTGAGAACAACGATTATGGTATCATATTATACCATTCTACCTACAATACTTTGGCTAATAATTCGATGATTAAGGATGGAATATTCATTCGAAGCGGTGATATCGAACATTGGAACACACATAACATCGATAACACAAATACCGTGGATGGCCGCCCAGTTTATTATCTTAAAAATGTAACGTCGGGGAGCATACCGTCCGATGCCGGGCAAGTCATATTGGCCAACTGTTCCGGCATCAGTGTAAGCAATCTCAGTCTCCAATATGCCGACGCTGGGATTATGATTGGCTATTCAGATAACATCACAGTAAGAAATAACATAATTGTCGGCATCAATTGGTATTGTGACGACAGCGGAATCTTAATGGATAATACTGAGAATGTTAGCGTGGTCAACAACACGATATCTATGTATTCCTATGGAATAACTCTTGATAGTTCAGAGTATAACGCACTAGATAGAAACACAATTATCAGTTGCATGGATGGCATTGTTATCCGAGAGGGATATAATCACAATATTTCGAACAACTCATTATTGTCTTGTTATCAAGGCATTTTCACATATCCTGGCTGCCGATCAAACATGATCTTTTCAAATCAAATTACAAGTAATGGATATGGAATACGGATATGGCAGGGTAACAATAACTCCATTGCGAATAATGATTTTGACCAAAATAACTATGGAATATACCTATCATTTTCATGGGATATCTGGGCGGGCAGCAACAATACGATATATCATAACAACTTCATCAGCAGCTTTACATATCACGCAGTAGATTCTACATACAACGATTGGAACTTGTCCTACCCGATTGGCGGTAACTATTGGAGCGATTATACTGGCGTCGATTTAAATGACACACCAGCGCAGAATGTTCCCCCACCAGACGGCATCGGCGACACGCCGTACACGAGCATCGACAGCACGACTGGAGCCCAAGATAACTACCCGCTGATGCATCCAATAGGTTATCCGATTGTCATTTCCACTCTGCCACCATCGGGAGGAATCAACATTTCAACCGGAATGTCAGTCACCGTTATTTTCAGCCAGAGCCTGAACACTTCGGTGACGCCGGTATTGACGCAAACGGCCGGCAGCCCCGTCACCTACGCCTTCCAGGGTTGGAGCCAGACAAACGTCGCCAACGACACGGCCACGTGGACGCATGGCAATTGGGCGCAGAACAACCTGGTTACAATCGTGGTTTCGAATTTCATGGATTTGAGCGGCGGCGCTGGGTTCAATCACGCATTTTCATTCAGGACCGCCGACACCATCAGCCCCGTCTCCAGCGTCAACACAATCGCTGGCTACTGGAAAACGACGTCTCCCATGACAATCGGGGCGTCGGCGAGCGACGGAACCGGCAGCGGCGTTGCCTATGTGGAACTATGGAGCCGGGCATCGAGCGACAATGCCACCTGGAGCGCTTGGACGAAGGTGGGAAACGATACGGCGTCCCCGTGGTCGTTCAGCACCAGCATTGCCAGCGGGACGTACCATCAGTTCTACTCGAGGGCCGGCGACGTCTCAGGCAATTACGAGGCCGCGCCGGGTTCCAGGGACGCCCTTTGCGGGTACGACGCCACGGCCCCAATGACAGCAGTAAATGCGATTACCCCTTCGACTGCCGCTACCATGAGCCTTTCCATCACTTATTCGAGGAGCGACTCAGCCAGCGGGGTAAAGAACGTCACCTTGTGGTACTCTTACTCGGCGAGCGGTACAGCGTACGGCGCCTGGCAAAAGTTCGGCACTGAGAGCGTTTCCCCGGCATTCGCGGCATTTGACTTCAACTTCCCCAGCGGCGGCGGCTATTACCAGTTCGCAACCAGGGGGACGGATTTCGTGGGCAATTGGGAGAGCGCCCCTTCGGGCAACGACACCTGGGTGTTGAAACTCACTTCGGACACGACGGCGCCATCGTCGTCGGCCACAGCCTTCGCGCCCTACTGGAAAAATGCCTCCCCGACCGCGATATCAGCGACGGCGAGCGACGCGGGCAGCGGCATTGCCAACGTGACGCTCTGGTACAGGCACAGCGCCACTAACTCAACATGGACCACGTGGGCGCCGTACGGCATGGACACTGCAGCTCCATGGGAGTGGAGTTTCGACTTCTCCTACAACCAAGGATATTACCAGTTCTATACCGTCGCAATCGATAACTCGAGCAACGCTGAAGCCGTGCCAACAACGGCCGACGCCGTCTGCGCATACGATTCCGCGCGGCCAACGATAACAGACAGCAGTCTGGCCACCGGAACAACTGGAGATAGCTACCAGTTCCATACAGTCGTCGTCGACAACCTCAATCTATCCACGGTCCGCGTGATATACTGGTTCGGCGCGGGAAGCCAGACGAACACGACCATGGCGCGCACGACTGCCAACAATTACGAATTGTCAATCGGCGTCCCCTTGACCAGCCTTGCGACGCTCCACTACCGCATCGCGGCCGTGGACCGGGCGGGCAACTGGAACACCACATCGGTCAAGGATGTGCCAATAGCCGACAACGACGCCCCCGCCGCGAACGCTGGTGCGGACCAGACCGTCGATGCAGGTACCGCAGTCATCTTCGATGGTTCTGGCTCGACTGACAACATTGGCATCGTAAACTACACGTGGACGTTCAACGACGGGGTCGGCAACGTCGTTTTGCATGGCGTCACGCCTTCCCATAACTTCACAGGGGAAGGCAACTACTCCGTCACCCTCACCGTCAAGGACGGTGCAGGCAACAACGACACGGACACCATGGTCGTGCTGGTCAACCCTGAGGCGCTCGACGATTCGGACGGGGACGGCGTCCCGGACGACATCGATGCCTTCCCAGACGACCCGAACGAAACAGCAGACACGGACGGTGATGGCGTCGGAGACAACGGAGATGCTTTCCCGACCGATTCCAGCGAGTCAGCGGACACGGACGGTGACGGAGTTGGAGACAATTCCGACGCGTTCCCGAGCAACCCGGACGAATCCATCGACACCGACAATGACGGCATTGGTGACAACGCGGACACGGACGACGACGGCGACGGCACACTCGATACCGAGGATCCAGCCCCCCTAGATTCGACGGTCACTGGCGATGACGGCAGTGGCAATTACTGGTGGATAATAATCATCATCGCAGTCGTAGCTGTGGCGCTTGTGATGGTCATGCTCAAGATGCGAGGCAATCGAGCGCCCGAAGAACCTGTCGTGGTAGTCTCTGCGGCGGAGCCAACGAAGGCACCAGCGCCCGAACCTATTCCGACGAAAGCATCGGCTCCAGAAATCGCTCCCGCAAAAACGCCAGAGCCTGTCCAGACCAAAGCGCCGACGCAGGCACCCCCGAAGGCTGAAGAACCCAAGGCAGCTCCACCGCCTCCGATATCATCGTCGCCGATAGCAACACCCCAGACGCCGGCCGAGCCACCGCAATTGACCAAGGAGGAGCGCCTCGCAATGTTGAAGAAAGCCTATGACGATGGCAAGATTCCCAAGGAGGCGTACGAGAGGACAAAAATGCGCCTAGAAAGTCTTTAAGGCGGCAGCAAATTCAAAAGGCAAATCCTTTCCTTACGGTTATTCTGTAATAATTATTATCATAGTAGAGCATATCCCCCATGGTGAGGGTCTAGATGCGCCGTCCTATAGTCGCAGGCAAATTTTACGCTGGCAATGAAACCGCGCTCCGCGCACAGGTCGAGTGGTGCTTCAGGCACAAGGTCGGGCTAGGCAGGCTGCCCCAGGTCTCTCCGCAGAGAAAGGGCGATGTCCGCGGCTGCGTCGTGCCGCACGCTGGATTCATGTATTCTGGCCCGGTGGCCGCCCATTCATACGCCGCCGTCGCCGAGGACGGCGTCCCGGACGTGTTCGTCGTCCTGGGGCCGAACCACACCGGCCGGGGCTCGGATGTCTCGGTGATGGCCGACGATTTCGACACGCCGATGGGGAAGGTCGAGGTCGATAAGGAGATTGCAAAGGCGATGAGAACTGGAATCATCGCCGATGACGCCTCCGCCCACGCCTTCGAGCACTCCATAGAGGTCCAGCTTCCTTTTATTAAACACATCGCGCCGAAAGCCAAGCTCGTCCCGGTCTGCATGATGATGCAGGACTACGAGACCGCGCGCGAGGCGGGGAAAACCATAGGGAAGGCGATATCGGGCAGGAGCGCCGTTGTTCTGGCATCCACGGATTTCTCCCACTACGTTTCTGCGGAGACGGCGAAGCGCAAGGATTCGCTAGCGATAGGGCGCATCACCGCCCTTGACCCGAAGGGGCTGCACCAGGTCGTGGAGAAGAACGGGATTTCGATGTGCGGCTACGGACCTGTGATGGCGATGATGGAGGCGATTCAACCGAAGAGCGCACGCCTGCTCAAGTATGCTACGTCGGGCGACCTGGCCCCGATGAAGGACGTAGTGGGGTACGCGGCGATTGCCCTGGGATAATTTCTGCAGGAAACCGTTTCGCCTGGAACGAAGGGGTGAGCCCATCCTTACGAACCTTTTATTATTCCCTTCCCCATCCACCGTCCGATAACGATGCCAGCCACCGTGTTGATAGGAACCCAGTGGGGTGACGAGGGAAAGGGAAAGAGCACGGACTACTACGCCGAGCGCGCCGACGTCATTGTGCGCTTCCAGGGGGGCAACAACGCAGGCCACACCATCGTCATCGGCGACGAAACGTTCAAGTTCCACCTGCTACCGTCGGGCATCCTCCGCGAGGGGAAGCAGGCCTTCATCGGCAACGGCGTCGTAATCGACCCCTCGGTCCTAATCAAGGAAATCGACGACCTGGAGGCGCGCGGGCGCTCAGTCGCCGGTCTGAAAATCTCCGATAGGGCGCATGTCATCATGCCCTACCACAAGCTCCTCGACGGCGCGGAGGAGCGCCTGCGAGCGGGCGCAAAGGTCGGAACCACCGGGCGCGGAATCGGTCCCGCATACCAGGACAAGGCCGCCCGCTCCGGCATCCGCGTCGCCGAGCTGGTCGACCCCGCGCTCTTCAGGGCCAGACTCGAGGAGAACGTCGCCATCAAGCAGCTCATTCTCAAAGCCTACGGCATGCCGGACATGCTCGATGCCGAAGCGATTTTCAAGGAATACTCCGCATACGCAAAGCGCATGTCCCCGTTCGTCGCCGACACATCGGTGCTCATCGAGAGGGCTCTGAACGAGAACAAGAACGTGCTGATGGAGGGGGCGCAGGGGACGATGCTGGACATAGACCACGGTACCTATCCGTACGTCACGTCTTCGAACTGCGTCGCGGGAAACGCGTGCGCGGGCGGCGGCCTGAGCATGAGGCACGTCTCTAAAGTCGTGGGGCTCGTCAAGGCATACACCACCCGGGTCGGAGAGGGGCCGATGCCAACGGAGCTCAAGGACGAAACCGGAAGGCGCATCATGGAGCGCGGCGGAGAGTACGGTACGACAACGGGCCGCGCGCGCCGCTGCGGCTGGCTCGACCTTGTCGTGGTCAACCACTCGTGCAGGCTCAACGGCATCGATGGCATCGTGCTTACGAAAATAGACGTCCTGGGTGGAATGGATTCCCTCAAGGTTTGCAGGGCTTACAAGCGCGGGCGCGAGGAGATGGCAATCTTCCCCTCGACGATGAAGGCCCTGGCGGAATGCGTTCCGGTATACGACGAGCTGCCGGGCTGGCCCGACATGCCACCGGCGGAGATGGTCGCGCTGGCTCGCAAGGGCTACGGCGCCCTTCCGAGGGAGCTGAGGGATTACGTACGCTATGTCGAGAAGGGCACGGGCGTGAAGGTCGATATCGCGTCGATAGGGCCCGAGCGCGATGCGACAATAGAGAGATAGAAAATTAACCCCGGGGCTTCACCAAATTTTATAAACAACCCCTGTGATTACCGCTGCGTTCCGACAGAATTTGGGGATGCACTCGATGGTCGCGCGTTTGATGCTGGCTCAGCCTTCAACCGTGGCATTTTGAGGTTTCCGGATTCGAGGGAGGGGATGATTTGGAGCTATCCGAGAACGCGGTCGCCGTGCTGGAGAAGAGGTACCTGATAAAGGACAAGAAGGGGAAGACCATCGAGACGCCGGACGGCATGTTCAGGCGCGTGGCCGAGAACATAGCCTCGGCCGAGCTAAAGCACGGCAAGTCCAAGCAGGAAGTCAAGCAGATAGAGCGCGAATTCTACGACTTCATGAAGAGCCTGGAGTTCATGCCAAACTCCCCGACCCTTATGAACGCGGGGCGCGACATGCAGCAGCTCTCGGCGTGCTTCGTCCTGCCAATAGAGGACTCGATGGAATCCATCTTCACCTCGCTGAAGAACGCGGCGATGATTCACAAGTCGGGCGGTGGAACTGGCTTCGCCTTCTCGCGCATACGCCCCAAGGCCGACCCCGTACTCTCAACGATGGGCGTGAGCAGCGGTCCGATATCGTTCATGAAGGTCTACAACGCCGCCACGGAGGCCATCAAACAGGGGGGCACGCGCCGCGGCGCGAACATGGGAATCCTCCGCGTGGACCACCCGGACATCATGGACTTCATCAAGTGCAAGGAGGACACGACCAAGCTGACGAACTTCAACATCTCCGTCGCCCTGACGGAGGAGTACATGAAGGCCGTAATCGGGGACGAGGAGTACGAGCTTCTCAACCCGCGCACGAAGGACGTCGCCGGCAAGCTGAAGGCGAGGGACGTCTTCGACACGATATCCGAGATGGCGTGGAGGACCGGAGAGCCGGGAATCGTCTTCCTTGACAGGATAAACAGGGACAACCCGACCCCGGCTATCGGGGAGATCGAGAGCACGAATCCGTGCGGGGAGCAGCCCCTTCTGCCATACGAATCCTGCAACCTGGGCTCAATCAACCTGGCGCTCATGGTCAAGGGCGGGGACGTGAACTGGGAGCGCCTCAAGGCTGTCACGCGCACGGCGGTGCGCTTCCTGGACGACGTCATCGACGTCAACAACTACCCCTTGCCGGAGATAGGCGAGATGTCGCTTGGCAACAGAAAAATTGGCTTGGGAGTCATGGGATGGGCCGACATGCTGGTGCAGCTTGGCATACAATACGATTCGCCGAAGGCGCTCAAGCTGGCCGAGCGCGTAATGAAGTTCGTTCAGGACGAGGGCTGGAAGATGAGCGGGGAGCTGGCAGAGGAGAAAGGGGCGTTCCCCAACTTCGCCAAGTCCAAGTTCGCCAAAGGGCGCAAGGTCCGCAACGCCACTGTGACGACCATCGCCCCGACGGGCACGATTTCCATGATCGTGGACTGCTCCAGCGGGGTCGAGCCGAACTTCTCAGTAGCCTACCTCAAGCGCGTGATGGACGGGCGCGAGCTGCCGTATGCGAACCGCTACTTCGAGGAGCTCGTGAAGCGCAGGGGCATACACACCGCCGAGCTGATGGAGAAGGTCGCCAAGGCCGGCCACATCCAGGAGCTGGAGGAGATACCCGAGGACATCAGGAAGCTATTCCTCACGGCGCATGACATCTCCCCCGAGGGCCACATCATGATGCAGGCGGCGTTCCAGAAGTTCACCGACAACGCCGTTTCGAAGACCGTGAACATGAGCAACGATGCGAAGGTCGCCGACGTTGCCAAGGTGTTCAAGCTCGCGTACGAGACTGGATGCAAGGGCGTCACGGTCTACAGGGACGGCAGCAGGGAAGCCCAGGTATTGTCTTCCGGCACGGCCAAAGACCAGGCTAAGGCCGTGCAGACAAGGCTGAGCCTAGGCGAAATCGACGTTGACGAGAACGGAAAGCTCAAGCCCCGAGCCCGGCCGCTGGTGACCACAGGCTCGACCGTGCGCATGACCACTGGCTGCGGTTACCTTTACGTGACGATAAACGAGGACGAGCGCGGCCTGTTCGAGATATTCGCGCGGATGGGCAAGACTGGCGGCTGCGCCGCGAGCCAGACCGAGGCGATAGGACGATTGATATCGCTCTCTCTGCGCTCCGGCATAGACCCGGTCGCCGTCGTGAAGCAGCTCAAGGGGATTCGCTGCCCGGTGCCGGCGCCGCTGTCGAAGGAGCGCTGCCTCTCGTGCCCTGACGCGGTCGGCCAGGCATTCGAGATATTCATGAAGTCCAGGGGCGAGAAAATCGTCTTCGACGTCAAGCCCTCGGACCGAGGGCTGCGTCCGGAGTGCCCGGAGTGCGGGGCGCCGATAGAGTTCGCGGAGGGCTGCGCGGTCTGCCCGGCGTGCGGGTACTCGAAGTGCTGATTCAAAGCCTCTTCATCGCCTCGCGCGCCTGGCCCGCCCGCTGGGCGTTGCCTATGCCGTCGAAAATCATCGCCGCACTGAGGAGGTACTCGTTCGCCTGCGCTTTCTTGTCGGCCTCGGCGAGCATCAGACCGCATTCGTAGCTCGCGTCGGCCAGCCTGTAGGGCATGTTCAGCTTCTCGCGGAGCGAGATAGTCTTCTCGAAGTACGCCAGCGACTCGTCGAAGCTGCCCTTGAGCCTGTAGATTATCGCGTAGGAGAGGTAGGCGCCTGACATGCCGAGGCTGTCCCCGAGCTTTTGGAATATGGCGAGCGACCTGTCACAGTACTTGACCGCCTTCTTGAAATCCTTCAGCCGCGCATAATCCTCGCCGGCGTTGAAGAGCGCCCAGCCCTCCATAACGACGTGGCCTATCTTCGAGGCAAGCGCTATGCATTTCTCGTAGTACTCGACCGATTCTTCGTATTTTTCCTGCCTCGCGAAGTTGACGCCGATGTTGTTGTAGAGGGTTGCCATCGCCTGGTAGTCTTTGAGTTCCGTCAGCAGCGTGAGGCTCTTGTTGGCGCATTCCAGGCCGCGCTCGTACTTGCCGCGCTCGTCGTAGACGTTCGCCATCGCCATGTACACCTGCGCCGACCCCTCCTTGTAGTTGTGTTTCTCGGCAAGCCAGAGGGCCTGCTCGAGCACGCCGATGGCGCGCTGGTACTCCCCCTTGCGCCAGTAGAGGTTCCCCAGCAATCTGTTCGCGTCCACCAGGAGTGGCGGCTCGCCGATATTCTCCGCCTTTCCGACCGCATCCTTGATGAGCGGCAACGCCTCGTCGTAATTCCCAGACCGGAGGTGAATTCCGCCAAGGCCGCTCTGAAGTTTAACCGCCATGCGGAGGTCGCCGATGTGGTTGGCGATTTTCAAGGCCTTCGAATAGTTCTCCACGGCGTCCCTCCACAACCCAGCGTGCCGGCTGGCCTCGCCGAGCTCGAAGAGCGCAGACATCCTCTTCCCCGCCTCCACCTTCTCGGAGGTCTGGGACTTCATCGAATGGATTGCCGTCAGTTTTTTGTAGACGGATTTGGCCTTGTCCTGGCCGAAGAACGTCATCGCCTTCGAGAGGGCGCTCGCCAGGGCTGGCAGGTCGGCGGGTCTGAGTTCGTCCGGGTCGAGCTTGAGGTCCTTACACTGCTTCTTGACGATGAAGAACCCCATCTCCCCGAGTTCCGAGAGCATTATCTTATTGATTTCCTGGCTGGTTTCAGATGGCAAGGCGCTCCTCCGTTGCGTTTGGAGCCGATATGCGGATGGAACAGCTGCCCCCTCAAATCCCTTTCGGCGGACTCGTGGGAACACATGGTCTCCATGCGTGAGCGAAAATGCGAAATTGCCATAACTGGAATCGCATCAGGCCCGCAATGGCATCATCATTCCCGGCAAATCACCGCAACCATTATATAGTACCGTCTGCTCCTCGGTTAGCCTTAACCCGAGATGCTAGGCACTGGGCCCGTAGCTCAGCTAGGTAGGAGGGGCCGCACGCGACCTCTCTCTAGTAAGAGCGTCTGGCTTTTAGCCGCCGGGGACAAGCTCCCATGCGGGTAAGACACCAGAATGTCCGGGGTTCGAATGACGCTGCCTCCGGGCACCGCTCCGAAATTCCCCGCGGGCCCGCAGCCAATGATTGCATGGGCGGCAATCGCGGAGTGGGTGACAAGATGGCAAAAAACCCAGAAAACCAACAATCAGGATTCTCAGGCAATACTGCAAAGAGGAGCTGAAAGCATGGACGACTTCAACGTGCTAGAGCACGATCTAGTTCCTTCCCACATCCTTCTCTCGGAGAAGGAGGTCGCGGAAGTGCTTCAGAAGTACGGGATAGGGAAGGACCAGCTTCCCAAGATTCGGCGCACGGACCCTTGCGTGAGGGCCATAGAGGACGCCATGAACAAGGACATCGAGGAGGGCTCGATGATAAAGATAGTGCGCAACAGCCCTGTGGCAGGAATGATTGTAAGCTACCGGGTGGTCGTCAAGGGATAGGTGTGTAAATGCGAGAGATTGTCGAGGGATTCTTCAGGGAGCGCAGCATCGTCAACCACCACATAGCATCGTTCAACGACTTTCTGCCAACGATTGAGAATATAAACAGCAGGATGCAGCTAATCGTGGACAACGTCAGGATATCCAAGAACGAGGGGCTGCGCGGTGTCATACGGCTGGACGAGGACCGCACGGATGGAAAGATTGTTGATATACGGATTGGGCGCAAGCGCAACCCGGCAACGGGCGAGGTCGCGCCGCAGACCAAGGCCACAATCATCGTCGGAGCGCCGACGGTCAAGGAGGCCAACGGTGCGACGCACACGCTCACGCCGATGGAGGCCAGGCTCAGGAACGTGACCTACCAGGCCCCTATAAATCTGGAATGCACGATAATCGAGGACGGTTTCGAGAACGAGCCGGAGATGGTCCACATCGGCGACCTGCCGATTATGGTCCGCTCGAGGAAGTGCAACCTCCACGAGAACAACATCGATGCGATGTTCGAGAAGCTGCCCGAGGAGCAGGTGGTCAAGCTGGGCCAGGACGACAAGCTGGCGAAGCTCGGCGAGGACCCGTGCGACCCCGGCGGATACTTCATCGTGGGCGGCACGGAGCGCGTGCTCATCTCGCTGGAGGACCTGGCGCCGAACAGGGTCATGGTCGAATTCAACGAGCGCTACGGCACGAAGATGGAGGTCGCCAAGGTATTCTCGCAGCGCGAGGGGTACAGGGCGCTTACGCTCATGGAGAAGAAGCGCGACGGACTTCTAATGGTCTCAATAGCGGCCGCAACTGGCCAGATACCGCTGATAATCCTGATGCGCGCCCTCGGGATGGAGAGCGATGAGGACATCTACAACGCCATAGTCGCCGATGCCGCGATGGCGAACCTCGTTTATGCGAACATCGAGGAGTGCAAGAGCATCAAGAACTACCCGCCGGACGGAATAAACAACACCGAGCAGGCGATGCTCTTCCTGGAGAAGAAGTTCGCCACCGGCCAGGCCAAAGAATACAGGGAGAAGAAGGTCGAATCGATAATCGATAAGTCCCTGCTTCCTCACCTGGGCGATTCAAAGGAGGACCGCCTGAAGAAGGCCATCTTCCTCGGGAGGATAGCAAAGAACGTCATAGAGCTCAGCCTCGGGAAGCGCAGCGAGGACGACAAGGACCACTACGCCAACAAGCGCCTGAAGCTCTCGGGCGACCTGATGGAGGACCTTTTCCGCGTCTCGTTCACGAACCTCATGAAGGACCTGAAGTACCAGCTTGAGCGCGGCTACGCGAAGAAGAAAGGCGTCAACATCAAGTCGGCGATACGCCCTGACCTCTTGAGCCAGCGCATACTCCACGCCCTTTCGACCGGAAACTGGGTCGGCGGGCGCACCGGAGTCTCGCAGCTTCTGGACCGCACCTCGAACGTCTCCTCGATGAGCCACCTCAGGAGAGTCACCTCGCCTTTGACACGCAGCCAGCCTCACTTCGAGGCGCGCGACCTACACCCGACGCAGTGGGGAAGGCTTTGCCCCAACGAAACGCCTGAGGGCCAGAACTGCGGGCTCATGAAGAACTGCGCCCTGCTGGTCGACGTGAGCGAGCGCTCCCACGAGGCGGAGGTCAAGCACATCCTGAACGACCTGGGTCTGAAGGAGGTCAAGACGCAGCAGATCGCCGGAACGCGCGTGTACGTGAACGGGGACCTGGTCGGAGTGCACGACCACCCCGTCGACCTGGCCGAGGAGATGAGGCAGAGGCGCAGGGCCGGCATGATATCCAACGAAATCAACGTGCGCTACGACGCGAAGATGAACGATATAATAATCAACTGCGACGAAGGACGCCTCAGGCGTCCGCTCATGGTCGTCCGCAATGCAAGGCTGGCGCTCACGCGCAAGCACGTGGACAGCCTGGTCGTCGGGAAGGTCAGGGTGGCGGACCTTGTCAAGGAAGGGCTAATAGAATGGATAGACGCGGAGGAGGAGGAGGACTCGTTCATCGCCGTCAACGCGTTCGAGACTCCGGGCGCGTGTCCGGGATGCAAGAAGCCCCTCTCGCCCACGGACGTGGCGTGGATGAACATGGGCTCGGCCGACGACGAGGTCTCCCTGAAATGCAAGTTCTGCGACAAGGAGTTTTCAACCCCCAAGCTGCTGAAGAAGGAGCACACGCACATGGAGATAGACCCCCTGCTCATACTCGGCGTCGCCTCGGGAATGGTTCCATACCCGGAGCACAACTCGTCGCCCCGCATCACGATGGGCTCCGCGATGGCAAAGCAGTCTCTAGGTGTGAGCGACTCGAACTACCGCATCAGGCCGGACACGCGCTCCCACCTGCTCCACTACCCGCAGCGCCCGCTGACGCAGACGAAGATAATGGATTTCGTGCATTACCAGCGCAGGCCCGCTGGCCAGAACTTCGTAGTGGGCGTAATCTCGTACCACGGCTACAACATGGAGGATGCCCTGATAATGAACAAGTCGTCCATAGAAAGAGGGTTGGGCCGCAGCACATTCTTCAGAACTTACAGGGCGGAGGAGCGCCGGTACCCCGGTGGTCAGGAGGACCACTTCGAAATTCCCTCGCCCGACGTCAGGGGGGCGCGCGCAGACCTGTCGTACAACAACCTGAGCGAGGACGGGCTCATAAGCCCGGAGGTGCATGTGAAGGGCAGCGACGTTCTCATAGGCAAGACCTCGCCGCCGCGCTTCCTCGAGGAGGACATAGATTTCCTGACGCCCCAAAAGAGGCGGGAAACATCGGTCACAGTGAGGCCCGGGGAGGAAGGCTGGGTCGACAGCGTGATGCTCACCGAGACAGAGAACGGCTCGCGGCTGGTCAAAGTCAAGGTCCGCGACCCGCGCATACCCGAACTCGGCGACAAGTTCGCATCGAGACACGGCCAGAAGGGCGTCATCGGACTCATAGAGAAGCAGGAGAACATGCCATTTACCGCCGACGGCATGACCCCGGACCTGGTCATCAACCCGCACGCCATTCCGAGCCGCATGACCGTGGCGCACGTTCTCGAGATGATTGGCGGCAAGGTCGGCTCGATGGAGGGTCGCTTCATAGACGGCACGCCGTTCAGCGGGGAGCGGGAGGAGTCGCTCCGCCAGGGGCTGGAGGACGCCGGTCTGAAGCACAACGGCAGAGAAGTCCTGTACGACGGCAAGACTGGCAAGAAGATAAAGGCCGACATCTTCGTTGGCGTCATCTACTACCAGAAGCTGCACCACATGGTCGCAGGGAAGATGCACGTCCGTTCGCGCGGTCCGGTCCAGATTCTTACGAGGCAGCCGACCGAGGGCCGTTCGAGGCAGGGAGGCCTGAGGTTCGGGGAGATGGAGCGCGACTGTCTCATCGGGCACGGCGCGGCGATGGTCATCAAGGACCGATTGCTGGACGAGTCCGATGGAACAACGCAGTTCGTGTGCGGCAACTCGGAATGCGGGCACATCGCATTCATGGACCGCCGCGGCACGGTCAGGTGCCCGGTCTGCGGCAACAACTCCAACGTCCACCCTGTCCAGACATCGTACGCGTTCAAGCTGCTGATGGACGAGCTTCTGTCGCTCGGAGTGGCCATGCGCCTGCAACTGGAGGAATTGAAATGAACGTCAAGGGAGTATCCAGAAGGATCCAGGGAATCAAGTTCGCAATGATATCGCCGGACGAGGCCCGCAGGATGTCGTCCATTAAAATCATCACTGCCGACACGTACGACGACGACGGTTTCCCCATCGAGATGGGCCTTATGGACCCCCACATGGGAGTCATAGAGCCAGGGCTGCGCTGCAAGACGTGCGGCGGAAAGGTCGATGACTGCCCCGGGCACTTCGGGCACATAGACCTGGCGATGCCAGTGATTCACGTTGGCTTCGTCAAGGACATCATGAGGGTGTTGCAGTCCACATGCGCAAACGCGAAGTGCGGGCGCATACTCCTCACCGCCGAGCAGATAACGGAGCAGGAGGACGAGCGCGTCAAGGCCAGGAAGCTCGGGAGCGACGCCATAGACATGGAGCTGCTGACCAAGCAGACGGCCAAGAACGCCTCGCTGCGCACGATTTGCCCCCACTGCGGCACAGAGCAGAAGAAGATATCGCTCGACAAGCCCACGACGTTCCGCGAGGACGGCCACAAGCTCACGCCGAAGGAAGTCCGCGAGAGGCTCGAGCGCGTGAAGGACGAGGATTTGCCAGTGCTGGGAATAAACCCCAAGGTCGCCCGCCCGGAGTGGATGGTCCTGACTGCCCTGCCGGTTCCGCCCGTAACGGTCCGCCCGTCGATAACGCTCGATTCCGGCGACAGGTCGGAAGACGATTTAACGCACAAGCTCGTCGACGTGCTGCGCATCAACCAGCGCCTGAGGGAAAACAGGGACACCGGTGCCCCACAGCTGATAGTCGAAGACTTGTGGGAGCTCTTGCAGTACCACGTGACCACTTATTTCGACAACCAGACCTCGGGCATCCCGCCTGCGAGGCACAGGAGCGGGCGTCCGCTCAAGACCCTCGTCCAGAGGCTCAAGGGCAAGGAGGGGAGGTTCCGCTCGAACCTGTCCGGAAAGCGCGTAAATTTCTCCGCGCGCACGGTGATATCCCCGGACCCGTACCTCTCCATAAACGAGGTCGGGATTCCGGTCGAAGCCGCGAGGGAACTGACGATACCGATACGCGTGACGCAGTTCAACATCGAGGCCTGCAAGGTGCTGGTGAAGCGCGGAACGGACCCGGTCCAACCGGACGGCAAGTACGTCCCGGGCGTCAACTACGTGCTGAGGATAGACGGTAGGCGCATCAAGGTCACGGAGAAGAACGCGGAAGTGACAGCGGACACTTTGGAAATCGGCCAGACCGTAGAGAGGCAGCTTGTAGACGGGGACATCGTGCTCTTCAACAGGCAGCCGTCGCTGCACAGGATGTCCATGATGGCCCACGAAGTTCGAATCATGGACCACAAAACGTTCCGTTTCAACCTCTGCGTCTGCCCGCCTTACAACGCGGACTTCGACGGGGACGAGATGAACCTCCACGTCCTGCAGGGCCAGGAGGCCATCGCCGAGGCGCGAATACTAATGCGCGTGCAGGAGAACATCCTGTCGCCGAGGTTCGGCGGCCCGGTCATCGGAGCCATACACGACCACATAACAGGCGCCTTCATGCTCACCCACGGGGCCAAAACCAGCTTCACCAGGGACGAGGTGCTGCTGATACTTTCCATGGTGAGGGGCCTCGAAATCCCGAAACCGAGGAAGGGCGAGGGCGAGGCGCGCTGGTCCGGCAAGGACATCTTCAGCATGACCCTTCCGAAGGGGCTGAACATCACCTTCAAGTCGTCGGTGTGCCAGAAGTGCGACGTCTGCAAGAAGGACGACTGCGACATAGACGCCTGGGTCAGGATTGTCAACGGGAAGCTCGAGTGCGGGACGATAGACGAGAAGGGAATCGGCGCTTTCAAGGGCAAGATTCTTGACCGCATAGCCCGGGACTACGGAACCGAGGCTGCGCGGGTGTTCTTGGAGAGGGCGACGAGGATTTCCATAGGCGCCATCATGGTGAACGGCTTCACGACGAGCATTCAGGACGAGGACATCCCGGAGGATGCCAAGACGGAAATCAGGGAGACGCTGACGGCGGCGATAGCGGAGGTCACGGACTACGTGCGCCAGTACAACGACGGCTCCCTCGAACCGATGCCAGGACGCTCGGTCGAGGAGACGCTGGAGGTCATGGCCATGAGGGCCCTGGGAAAGGCGCGTGACAAGGCCGGAAGGATTGCGGGCAAGCACCTGGGATTGGAGAACCCCGCGGTCGTCATGGCCCGCAGCGGGGCGCGCGGCTCGATGCTCAACTTATCGCAGATGGCCGGATGCATCGGCCAGCAGGCCGTTCGCGGCGAGCGCCTGGGCAGGGGATATCAGGACCGCACTCTGCCCCACTTCCCCCGCGGGGACAGGGGCGCAGACGCAAAGGGCTTCGTCAAATCCTGCTACAAATCCGGGCTCAACCCGACCGAGTACTTCTTCCACAGCATGGGGGGGCGCGAGGGGCTGGTCGACACGGCCGTCCGCACGTCCCGCTCGGGCTACATGCAGCGCAGGCTCATCAACGCCCTCGAGGACCTGAAGGTCAAGGCCGACGGCTCTGTGCGCAACACCTACGGCACTGTGATACAGTTCAAGTTCGGCGACGACGGAATCGACCCCGCGAGGAGCATCCAGGGCAAGTCGGTCGACCTCGACGAAATAATCACCGACGTCCTGGGAAAGGAGCACCTGGACAGGCTTGGCGAGAGGGACATCAAGGAGATAGCCGGATACGGAGGCCTGGAGAAGGACGCCGAAGTCGAAGTAGAGGTCGAGGGACCGGGCGAGGATGAGATTGAGCCAGACGCCGGCGGAGGTGAGTTGTAATGGCGCGAAAGGACACGGTCAACGCGCTGATAAAGCGCGGAATAAGCGCGAAGATATCCGAGGCGCTGGCCAACGGCGGTTTCAGCATCCCGAAGCTCAAGAAGACCCCGTTCAGCGTCATTCTGAGATACGTGAGCCAGGAGGACGCCGAGGAGGTCCTGAGGCGCATCGGTGCCAGGAAGATAGAGGGCGACCAGGTGCCGGCCGAAGCGCCGGAGAAGGAGAAGCCGGAGAAGGCCAAGAAGGTCGAGAAGCGCGTGCGCCGCAAGATAACGATTCCCGACAAGATACCGAAGCAGACCAAGGCCGAGGAGACGATAGCTGAGGTCGCGGGGGAGATGGACATCGAGCTCCCGCCAAAGTTGATTGGGGAGATCGCGGAGAGAGTGAAGGCTACGAAGATGACCGGGCCCGTGCTGAGGAAGGTGCTGAAGGCGGTCGACGAGCGCTTCCAGGAGCACAAGATGGACCCGCACGAATCCATAGGGATAGTCTCGGCGCAGTCCATCGGCGAGCCAGGAACGCAGATGACGATGCGTACCTTCCACTATGCCGGAGTCGCGGAAATCAGCGTCACCCTGGGTCTGCCCCGGCTTATAGAAATCGTTGATGCCAGGCGCGAGCCGAGCACTCCGATGATGGAGGTATTCCTCAAGGACTCCATCAAGAACGACCAGAACGCGGTCAAGAAGCTGGCTGCCCACATCGAGGCCACGAAGCTGAACAGCGTGGCGGAGGTCCAGCCGGACATCACGAGCATGCAGATAGTCGTCAGGCCGAATGCGGAGAAGATGAGCCGCAAGGGTCTGACGATAGACACGATAGTCTCAGCTCTCAAGGACGACAGGCGCGTCCGAGGCGAGGTCGACACCGAGGGAAAGACCGTGGTCGTGCGCTGCGACGACCCGACCTACAAGAAGCTCCAGCAGTTGATGGAGACTGTCAGCGACTGCAAGATTAAAGGCGTGGACAGGATAAAGCGTTGCGTCATCAAGGCCTTCCCCGGCGAGGGGTACAGGATTTACACAGAGGGCTCGAACCTCGCCGACGTCCTTATCATGGACGACGTGGATGCCAAGCGCACGACGACCAACAGCATCGTGGAGATAAGCAACGTCCTGGGCGTAGAGGCCGCGCGGTCCTCGATAATCAACGAGGCCAGCAGGACCCTGGAAGAGCAGGGGCTGACCGTGGACACGAGGCACATAATGCTCGTCGCGGACATGATGACGAACGACGGCGACGTGAAGGCCATAGGCAGGCACGGGATATCAGGTAGGAAATCCAGCGTGCTGGCAAGGGCGGCGTTCGAGATAACGTCCACGCACCTGCTGAGGGCGGGGACGACCGGGGAGACCGACGGCCTCTCTGGTGTGGCGGAGAACATCATCGTGGGACAGCCAGTGACTGTCGGCACGGGGGCGGTAAACCTGATTTACTCCCCGAAGAAGACCAAGAGGTGAATGCATGGACATACTGAGCGCGCTGAAGTCCGCCGTGACGACCGGCAAGGTCATGTACGGCGCGGACCAGGCGAGGAAGGCGCTGAAGGGCGGAAAGGCCAAGATGCTCGTGGTGGCGGCTAACTGCCCCGACCGGGAGATAATGGCCGAGAAGGGCGTGCGCATACTGAAGTTCGAGGGAAGCGGCATAGACCTCGGCGCGGCGTGCGGAAAGCCTTTCAATGTCTCGGTGCTTACAATCCTCGACCCAGGCGAATCGGCGATAATGTCGGCCTAGTGAAGAAAATGACCGAATACACCCTTACGCAGGACACGCTGCAGGCTATCGCGCTGTTCGAGCGCATCACGAAAATATCCGTGATTGACTGCTTAGACACTCCTGAGAAAATCCTTTTTCTCGTGAAAGAGGGGAATGCGACCCGCGCCGTTGGCAAGGAGGGGGAGCACGTGATTCGCCTGCACGAGCGCTTCCAGAAGAACATCCAGATTGTCGAGTTCTCGCAGGACCCCATCGTATTCGTGAAGAACGTCTTCCACGGCTACAAGGTTCTAGGAGTGGATGTGGAGACGCGCGGCAAAGTGATTCACGCGACTGTGAAGGTAGACCCGCAGGAGAAGGCCAAGGCGATAGGGAAGGCGGGGCGGAATCTCCGGCTCATGCGCGACCTCATAAACAGGCACCACAACATACAGAGCGTGAGCGTGGCTTAAGCCCTAATCCATCGGCTTCCCCTTCTTCTTCTTCCCGAAGCTCAGCTTCGCCGTGAGCAGCTTTTCAGTGGAAAACATCCGCGCGGCCAGGTAAAGCACGACCGCCGTGAACGCCACCTGGTAAACGATTCCCAAGGCGATGAGCCCGTACTGGTGCGTGTAAAGCGCCTTCGCCGCGAGTATCGGATAGGTGAACGGCACAGCGTACAGCGCGCCCTGGAGCGCGGCCGGCAGAACCTGTATCGGGGATATCATGAGGACCACCGCCGGTACCATGACGGGCACGTAGAGGATTCCCATCAACGATTGTGCGCTTCTGACGTCCTGCGTGTAGGCGGCCAGCAGGACCGCGAGAGACAGGGCCGCGATGAACGAGAGGAAGAGGGAGACAATCATCAGGGCGTAGCCTGCCATGTCGGGGGCGAGCCCGATTGCGGCGAGGTCCACCGAGCCGGCGCCGGTCTGGAAGCTGCTCATGTAGTACCCGAATCCGGCGACATAGGACAGCGTTGCGATGAGCGAGACGACAACGACACCCGCAAGCTTGCCCAGCAGGATGTTGATGCGCCTGATGGGCAGCGTGAGCAACACTTCCAGGGTCTTCTGCTCCTTCTCCATCGCCACGGAAGTCGCAGCGAGCTGTCCGGCCATGATGATGAGAAGCATGATGACTATGGGCATGGTCGTGGTTGTCGAGAGCATCGTCGTCACGACGATTTGCGGGTTCGCATCCTCGATGCTCCCATGGATCACGGACGAGGAGTGTGCTCTGGCCGGGGACAGGAGCGCCTCGTAGCTGGAGTTCGAGTACGCTTCCTGGAGGCGCTGGGCCGTCAGGATGTCGTTGAACGCGTTCACCGCGTTCTCCACGCGCTGCGCCCCCGCCGCCTCGGATAAGCCGTAGTATGTGAGCACCTGGTAGATTTCCACCTCGGATGATCCTCCGCCTTCGATCAACTCCGTGAAGTTGGCGGGGATAACGACCAGAGTTTGGAAACCGGTGTCGATGCTCCAGCGCACGGCAGCGGTCGTCTCCTGCGGGTCTATGTATTCGAGGGTCAGGTTCGCCCGCCCCATCACGAAGTTCAGCATGCCGGACATGTTGCAGCTGCCCTCCGTCCTGTCGAGATCCATGACGGCTATCTCCATCCTGGCGAGCTGCTTCTCCTCCGCGTCTATGCCGGCGCGTATCGCGCCGCCCATCATCGGGAATATCAGCAGCGGGACGATTATCATCCCAATGACCAGCTTGGGGTCCCGGAATATCTCCCTAAGCTCCTTTACAACGATGTTCCAGAGATGGTTAGGCACGGCCGACCGCCCCCAGGAATACTTCCTCCAGGTTCGGGGCGGAATGCCTTTCCTTCAGCTCCGTCGGAGTTCCGACCTCGATGATTCGCCCCTTGTCTATCAGCCCGACCCTGTCGCACAGGAATTCGACTTCCAGCAGGTTGTGGGATGAAATAATCGCGGTGCCCCCGCCTTCTCGTATCGCGCGCTTGACCTCGTGGCGGACGTAGTGGCCGTGCATCACGTCCAGGCCGGCCGTCGGCTCGTCCAGTATCGCCACGCGCGGCGAGGTCATCAGCGCCCTGCCGATTTGCAGCCTCCGCTTCATCCCCTTGCTGTACTCCTTGATTCTGGAATCGATGCGCGCGCCCAAATCCGCTATGCGCATGCCGCGTTCCACCATCAGGGCTATGTTGCCGCCGTAAAAGCCGGCCATGAACTGGAGGTATTCGCGCCCGGAGAGGTTCTCGTACGCGCCGGCGTCCTCTGGCAGGTAGGAAATTAGCCCGCGCACCGCTATCTCGTCGGTCGCGACGTCGTGGCCCATGATGGTCACCTTTCCCTCGGTGGGTTTGAGAAGCGTGGAAAGGATTCTGATGGCGGTGCTTTTGCCAGCGCCGTTCGGACCTATCAGGCCAAAAATCTCCCCATGTCGTACTGAGAGGTCTATGCCATCCAGCGCCCTGACTCCTCCCGCGTAGACTTTGACGAGCCCCTGCACGACGACGGCGTCAGAAACCATGATGTTCGATACCGACGCGTGGCTATATAACCGTGTCGCAGGAGATTCCTGGGAGGACTAGGCGTACTGTTCGTAGTCGAACCTCACGCCCAAAGCGGTCAGCGCTTCGTAGAGCTTCTGGCGCACGCTCCCATCGTAATCGCGGGGGTAGATTGTTATCTTCTCGTAATCTAGCTGGCTTCGCAGGTTTTTCATTTTTCGCCTCCATGTACGATATGTTTTAGGGCATACTTATCCTTATGTAACTAAATATCAATACAGAATGTCACAAATCATGGGCTTTTTCATAACACTAAATAGCAGCAATCCGGAACGTGTGTTCCACGACTCCATCCCCGCCCGCAACAATTTTTATAGGGAATGTCCCGCATCCCCCCCCGATGGCACAACCAGGGCTCAATGGGAACGGCGACCGCGAGCCCCAGCCGAGCGCGCACCACGACCTGATGAAAATCAGGGTCAGCGAGATACTTCTCGTGTCCAGCCTCTACGACGCCTTCATCCTCGAGGAGGACGGCCTGCTGTCCGAACAGATATCTGGCGAATACCAGGAGTTCGCCCTCTCTTCCCCGCCGCGCGTGAGCCGGGTCTCGGCGGCGAAGGAGGCGCTCGTCGAGATGGGCGCGAGGCGCTTCGACATGGTAATCACGATGGCGAGGCTCTCGGACATGAGCCCGACCGAGTTCGGGGAGCGGGCCAAGGCGCTTCAGCCAGGCATCCGCGTCATCATGCTCATCACCGAGCCGGGGGACCTACCGCACTACCACATCCCGGGGAAGGGCGGGCCGATAGACAAGGTGTTCTATTGGACCGGGGACGCCGGCCTGTTCCTAGCCATAACCAAGTACGTGGAGGACATGGTCAACGCCGAGGCGGACGTGGCGAGCGGCTTTGTGAAGGTCATAATCGTAGTCGAGGACTCTCCCAGATTCTATTCCGTGTTCCTTCCCATACTATACACCGAGATAATGCGCCAGAAGAACGCCCTCCTCTCGGAAGGGCTGAACGAGGCCGACAAGACCCTGCGCAGGCGCTCGAGGCCGAAGATACTGCTGGCGGAAACGTTCGAGGAGGGCAAGGCGCTGCTGGAAAAGTACCGGGGGAACGTCCTCGGCCTCATCACGGACGTGGACTATCCCATGGAAGGCAGGAAAACTGAAGGGGCTGGGCTCTTCCTGATTGAGATATCGGAGCCAGGGCTCCCCACGATTGTTCAGTCCTCAAAGCCGGAAAACCGCGCGAAGGCCGAAAGGCTCGGCGCCAAGTTCCTCGACAAGAACTCGGACACGCTGCTGGAGGACCTCAGGACCTTCTTCAAGGAGCGCCTCGGCTTCGGAGATTTCGTGTTCAGGATGAAGGACGGGACCGAGGTGGCCAGAGCGTACGACGTCAGGGACCTGACTGAAATCGCGGAAAGGGTTCCGGCCGAGTCCCTGAAGATGCACGGCGCCGCGAACCAGTTTTCAAACTGGCTGCTGGCAAGGGGCGAGGTCACCCTGGCGGCGAAGCTGAGGCCGAAGAAGGTCTCCGATTTCGCAAGCGACGAGGAGCTGAGGCACTTCCTGGTGGACGCGTTGCTGGAGGCGAGGCGGGAGAAGCTCCTGGGTGTGGTGATAGACTTCTCCCAGCAGACGTTCGAGTTCCGCGAGACGTTCACGCGCTTCGGAGGGGGCTCGCTCGGCGGGAAGGGACGCGGGCTGGCGTTCCTCGCGTCGCTGATACACAAGAGCGGCGTCCGCGCCGCGAGGCCGGACTGGCGGATAAGGATACCGGACACCCTCGTGATCGGCACCGAAGAGTTCGACAGGTTCGTCTCGACGAACGGCCTGGGTTCACTGAGGAAGACGAGGACGAAGGACCCGGAGATCGCGGCCAAGTTCCTCGCCGGCGCGATGTCCGGCGAGCTGGAATCCGCGCTCAGGACATACGCCGCAAACGTCGATTGCCCTGTGGCCGTGAGGTCATCCAGCCTCCTCGAGGACTCCCAGAACCAGCCCTTCGCGGGGATATACTCGACCTACCTGCTGCCGAACAACCATCCCGACAGGGAGGTCCGCCTGGCCCAGCTCACGTCGGCCGTGAAGCTCGTCTACGCGTCGGCTTTCTTCAAGGCTGCGAGGGCGTACATCCAGACGACCATCGGCACAGTCGAGGAGGAGCGGATGGGGGTGGTCATCCAGAAGCTCGTCGGCAACTCCCACGGAAGCAGGTTCTACCCCCTGTTCTCCGGAGTCGCCCAATCATACAACTTTTATCCAGTGCCGCCGATGTCCAAGGACGACGGCATAGCCAGCGTCGCCCTCGGCCTGGGGCGCACGGTCGTCGAGGGCGGGAAATCGCTGTCCTTCTCTCCGAAGCATCCGGCTGCAATACCGGCGCACTCGTCCCCCGAGGAGATACTGGCGAATTCCCAGGATAAGTTCTTCGCCATAGACATGAGCCGGACAG
This sequence comes from Methanobacteriota archaeon, assembly GCA_043799545.1. Taxonomy (GTDB): domain Archaea; phylum Thermoplasmatota; class Thermoplasmata; order SG8-5; family DAIRED01; genus DAIRED01. The sequence continues at coordinate 54,920 of JAZDNO010000014.1, forward strand.
AGTTCGACCTCACGCTGGGCGACGACGCGACCCTGACGAGGCTGGACATCTCCGACGCCGAGGGCGACGGTGTGTTGGACCAGCTCGCCAGCACATACGACACCGCGGACCACCGCTTCAGGGACGGCGTGGGGTACGACGGGCCGCGCGCCATAACGTTCGCGGGCGTGCTGAGGCACGGCCACATGCCTCTCGGGGAGATTCTGTCAGAGCTGCTGGACATGAGCAAGGACGGGATGGGCAGGCCGGTCGAGATGGAGTTCGCCGTCGCTGAAGACCCCGAGGGTTTTTTGGAGTTCCACCTCCTCCAGATTCGGCCGATGGTCTCGATGAAGGAGCGCTCGCAGGTCGTTATCGACGCCTCCGCAGAGGGCGACCGGGTGCTGGTGGCAAGCAACAGGGCGCTCGGCAACGGTGTCCTCGACGGCATCTCCGACGTCGTGTACGTCCCGCCGTCGCTGTTCGACAGGACGAAGACGAAGGAGATTGCGGACGAGATCGGGCGCCTGAACGAGTCCATGGCGGGGAAGCCTTACGTCCTCATCGGGCCGGGGCGCTGGGGCACGCGGGACAGGTTCCTCGGGATACCAGTCGAATGGGACCAGATATCGAATGCCAGGGCGATAGTCGAGGTGGGGCTGGAAGATTTCAGGATAGACCCGTCGCACGGCTCGCACTTCTTCCACAACATCACGGCTCTCGGCATACCTTATTTCAGCGTCCCCTACGGCTCGGAGCTGTCCAGGGTCGACTGGGGGTGGCTGGAGGGGCAGCCGGGAACGAAGGGCCGCGGTTTCGCGCGACACGCGAGGCTGGCCGGGCCGCTCGTGGTCAAGGTGGACGGGCGCAGCGGAACGGGGGTCGTGCTGAAGCCAGCCGGGAAATCGCAGGGGGCGGCCGCGCATTAGGTGCTTCTTCGTCTCCGATTTGCACGGCGAGGCCAGCAAGTACGCCGCGCTCTTCAGGGTTGCGACGGCCGAGCGCCCGGACGCGGTGCTTCTGGGGGGAGACCTGCTACGACATGGGCACGGCGCGGGTGCGGAGGCGTTTCTTCGGGACGAGCTGATTGAGCCCGCCAGGAGGCTCGCCGGCAGCGGAACGAAGCTATTCGTCATAATGGGGAACGACGACCCGCGCGTGCACGAGCGCGCCCTGCTGGAGGCGGACGCCGGGGGCGTCCTGAGCTACGTGCCGGAGAGGGCGGTCAGGCTCGGCGACCTCTACATTGCTGGCTATCCGTACGTGCCTCCGTCGCCCTTCCAGCTCAAGGACTGGGAGCGCTACGACGTCTCGCGGTTCGTGGACCCAGGATGCGTTTCGCCGGAGGAGGGGCGGCGCAGCGTCCCCGCCGACCCGGACGCCGTCAGGAGGGAGACAATCAGGGACGATCTCGAAAGGCTGGCCGCGCTTTCGCCCCCGGAAAGGACCGTCTACCTCTTCCACGTTCCGCCGTACCGCACGAAGCTGGACCGCGCGGCCCTTGACGGCGTCTCGTACGACCACGCGCCGCTGGACGTGCACATAGGCTCCATCGCCGTCCGCGAATTCATCGAAAAAAGGTCGCCTTTCCTCACGCTGCACGGCCACGTACACGAGTCCCCAAGGCTCGCGGGGGCCTGGCGCGACATTGTCGGGCGCACGTGCGCTTTCTCGGCGGCGCACGACGGGCCCGAGCTTGCGCTCGTCAGGTTCGACACGGAAAAACTCGACGGGGCGACGAGGGAATTGCATCCTACTGGATGAGCGTACCTTCGGCTCTTCGCTCCCTTTGCTCGATAATCAAATCACTCGTACTCGTCTTTTCTGTGCCTGGGGAGCTGCAGCTCCTTCGCCTTGCCATAGACGGAATCGATGTGGGTCGCCCACGAGCCCTTCTCCTGGATGTCCTTGTCTGTCACGACGTGCACATCCAGGAGCCCGTCGCACTTGTAGCCCGTCCTGACGTAGTTCTCTGCGGCAAGTTTTACGCTCCAGCCCTTCAGCCAGGCAAGCAAATCCTCCTTCTGGTCCTCCGTGCCTCGGTGATGGACTATCAGGTCTATGTCGCTTCCCAAACCGGCGGTGTATTCCTTGGAGCTGCCCACGACGTACAGCGCCACGACCCCGTACAATTGCGGGTCCAGCGCATCTGCAATCTCCTTGGCCTTCCCCATCCTCCAGGCGGAGTGGTTCGGCGGCACGGTGAAGGCCAGCGCCTCGCCGGCGTCCCCGTCCATTATTATCGAGAGCGTGCCGCCCTCCGAGATGTCGGCGACGCGGACGAGCTTGACCACGTCCGCAATCTTCTCGCATCCTGTGCAGAACTCCGACAGGTGGTTCTCGGATATCTCCAAAAGCTGCTCGTTGAATACTATACCCAGTTCGTCGGGGTACAGGGGCAGGTACTGGATGCCCGCCTCGACGAGGTCCTGGAAGAAATGGGTCCCGAACGACAGCTCGGGGACGTAGCCCCCCTTGCGCCTGGCGACCTCGATGAGGAGCGCCGTGTTGTTCAAGTCGCGGTATTGCACGGGCACGCCCAGCTTGATGTCCCCCCGGCTTCCCCACCGGCCTGGCCCCATGAGAATGAACCTGCGCTTTGGCAACCGCTGGTTCAGGTCCCCTACGGCGTGGGCTACAGCAATCATGTCCTCGCGCTTCTCCAGGGATTCGTATCCCATCGGATTCACGTACACTATCCAATCGATGTTGTTGAGGCTTCCCGTGGTGACGTAGCGCCTGGCAGAGAATATCTGCCTGGGCATGGGAATGTCCTTCGGCACCGGGATTCTCTCGACCCCGGAGGCCTGGCTCTGCGGCCTGCACTGCAGTATGTGGAGGCTCTTCCCGTCGTGCGCGAATTCCACGTCCACCGGCACGCCGAGCCTCTCCTTGAGCACTTCCAGCACCTTGCGTATCTGCTTCACGAACTGCGTTCTCTCAATCACACCGTTGAAAGTGACTACGAGCTCGTCGTTCTCCGCGTCGAGCATCATGCCGGACGGAGGGATGAGCTGGCCGTCCTTGTGCACCGACGCGATTTTCGTCAGCAGCGGGTAGTCCTTGCCGTGCATGGCGAACACGTCGGCCACATCCACGGTCTCTATCCTCAGGGTCTCGAGGTTGATCACGTCCATGCGCCTCTGGGAATAGAGGACCGCCTCGTCGACGAGTGTGTTGACCCGGAGCTCTGGCCTGTGGGGCGACAGGAGCATCGGGTAGTCGTCCGAGACCCGGTCGACCGCCCGCGTGCCCAGTCCGACCACCAGCCTCAGGATGCCGTCCTCGCGTCTAATCCTGTGGGACCAGCGGAACTCGTTGTTGCTGAAGCCCACTCCTGCGAACGCCGGGAAATAGTATGGCCCTACCCTCGTTCCCACGACCTCCTGGATCAGGACCCCCATGTCCTCCATGAGGTCGAGCATCCCGCGCTCGCGCCTGTACTCGATGGCGTTCGGCCCGAACGTGGACGCCCAGACTTCCGCGATGGCGTCCATGAGGGCGTTCAGGCGCTCCTGCTCCGTGCCGATGTTGGGCAGGAATAGGCTCTTGTACTTTCCAGAGAATGCAGCCCCGAAACTGTCTTCCAGGTGGCTCGAGGAGCGTACGATGATGGGCTTGCTGTTGAACTCCCTCAGGACGTCGCGCAATTCGGCGATGGTCTCCACCGGGAACGCTGCGTTCTTGAACACCTGCTCGAGGAACGGCTGCTCCTGGCGTATCTCGTTGGGCTCCATGTACTTGATTTCCGAAACCTCGTCCAGCGCGTTGTAGTGGATGAACTCCCTCATGGTGTCCGAGCTGACGTACTTGGTGTTGGCGAACGAGATTCCGGACAAATCCGGGTCGGCCTCGATTTCCTTCCTCAGGACCTTCTGGGCCAGGATTATTCCGGAGGCCTTTCCGCCGAGCTTGCCAACACCCTGGGTTGGCCCGATGGTCTTGTCCAGTATCTCCACGAAATCCTCAACCATGATGAATCTCTTGGCGACGTTTATGTATTCCAGCTTCTCGGTGAAGAACCTGCGGATGAGGTTGGTCCTGATGCTGACGTCGTTCTCGGGCGAGAGTATCCTCTCAGCCTCTGGAATCTTCCAGAAGTGGTTGAGGGCGTCCTTGACCTCCTTCAGGGTCGAACCCATCTTCTCCGCCGTCTGAAGAAGGGTCTTGGCATTGTTCTGTCTTAGCCAGAGGACCAACAGCTCCATTATCTCCTGCGAGCTCAGGTTCTGCTGGGCTATCTCGAAGACCCCCTCCTGGAATTTCTCCAGCTCCTTGATGTCGCTCCTCGGGTTCGGCATGTTGATGCCGCACCATTCCTCGTCCGCCTTCGGCCCGTTAATCGGGCACAGCGACCCCACGAGCGAGTCGAAGCTCACGCTCGTCTTACGGGACAGGTGGTACATCATCTTCCTGGACACTCTGAGAAGGGTGCCCGGGTCCGTCTTGATTAGCATGTCGATTATGACTTGCCAGTCAGTCTTCGGGACCGGCGTGGGCTTGTGCGCGGCGTGATGGAACTCCGTTTTCGTTCCTGCCATGATCTCCTTCAGCTGCTTCTGGTAGCGGTTGAGCTCATCGTCGCTCCGGAATTTCTCCACGAACTTGCACAATCGCTCCGCGATGACCTTCATCAGCTTTCTCTCTTCTTTCAAGAATGGGTCATGGCCCTCGAATTTCACCTTGTCCGAATAGAACACCTCTATCTTGCCGACTTTTGTCTCCTCCGTGCAAAGGGCGTACGTTAGGACGTATGGGCCCTCCCTGAAGTTCTGGCTCTTGAAAATGTCCCCGTTGACGTGAATCCTGGACGATGCAAATTCCGGAAATTGGAACGCTGGCGGAAGGATGTTGACTATGCCCGTCAGCGCGTCCTTGGGCGACAGCCGCTGCAGCTCCATTATGTCGGAGATTTCGTAGAGACAGTTTAACTCCTTGAGGCGTTCGTTCAGTTCGTGTGTCTTGCGCTCAAGCTCCTTCCTTTCGAGCTCGCCGCCGCCTTTCCCGACCTCTGTTCCATCCATGCCGTCTCAGCCCTCGCAGGCCCCGCCTTTCGCTTCGCCAAAGCCAGGCGCCTTCTTAAGGATTGCCCCTCTGCCAGTCCTGCCGTCTATCCTCACCTGGACAGGCACCGGCGAGCGCGCGTGCCTCACGTCCCCTTCCTCAGCTACAACCGGAAGGTTATTGAGCCAGTTCCAGTCGAAATCCTCGGCGAAGCGGGGCTTGATTGTGAAGTAGCCCAGCTTCAGGGAGCTCATGTTCTGGAAGAAATGCGAACCCTGGGACGGGTCTATCACCCTTCCGTCCACGGGCGTCTCGACGATGGTCTTGGAGCCGGCTATGTCGCTCCAGATTATCGGTATCCCCAGCCACGGGTCCGTCGAGCCCCACCGGCCAGGCCCTATCAGGATGTACGGACGACCCTCGTTCATCAGGGTTTTGTTGATTTTTCTTATACATGGCACGACCTGCTGCGAATTCGCCATCTCGAACGTTTCGGGCTTGACGTAGACGAAATCGACCATGCCGTCCACGATGCCGTTACCCATGACGCTGTCGCTCTGGCAGAGGGTCTGACTTTTGTCGATATCCCCAAGCTCGACCGTGACGAGGTCGCTCTTGGCCACCATGCTCCTGACCTGGAGGAACTTGAATTCATGAGGCTTCTCCCCCGTCCTGTCCAGGGTGATGGCGAACTCAATCTCGACCGGGCATCCCAGGGAGACCTCGCCCATCCTGAGCATCAGCCCCACGATTCTCGCCAGCGGGAACGCATCCCCCTGGAGCATCGGACCGAAGTCCAGCACGCGCGCCCCGTCCCTTCCAGTGCCCGGATAGAGCCTGTCGCCCTGCGGGTCGTAGGTGGAGACCAGCTCCTCGACGACTCCGTCACGCTCGGCGTCCTCCAGCTCAAGGTTGACGAGTGTGGCCGCGTCGTCCAAGCCAGTCCTGCCGACTTGGGAGCCCAGTGCAACTCCGTAGAATACCTTCTGAGACTGCTTCATCAGCTCGCGCACCGAGCCGTAGTGCGGAACATTGGGATGAAGGGGGCAGAAGCGGAAGGAGACTCCCCCGTCGACGATGGTCTTGCCGAGGCCCAGGGCCACGTTCGCCATGCCGTCCGTGTTTTCGCACGAGCCGAACGGCCAGTAGTCGTAGGAGCGGGCGACTCCGGATATGTCGGGGTAGAACGCGTCGCCGTGCTTCGCCCCCGCGACCTCCTGGATGACGACCGCCATGCGTTCGTCCCCGATTTTGCTCGGCGTGGCCTGGATGTAAGACCTGGCCTTCTCGAAGTACGTCGAGGCGAAAACGAACTTCACGGCGTCGCAGAGATGTTGGAAGCGGTTGTCCGTCTCGTTGGAGCTGTTGGGCAGCATCAGCGATTCATAGACCCCCGCGAAGGGCTGGAACAGCGCGTCCTCGAGAAGGCTGGACGAGCGGACGCCTATCGGGGTGCGCACGTCCTCCACGAACGAGCGGAGGTCGCCCAGCACCGTGATGGGCAGGTCCGCCTCCAAGAAAGCCGCTGCGATGCGGTCGTCGGGCATCGAAGCCAGGTCAAGCTCGAACAGGCGGTTGCTGGCCACGAACTGCTCGAAGACACCCGTGCAAAGCACAACGGTCCGCGGAATCGAAATCCTCACGCCCGGAAATGTTTCATCGGTGACGTGTGCGGAGATTATCTTGTCCATGAACGCCAGCCCACGGGCCTTTCCGCCCAGCGCGCCCCCGCCTAGCCTGCTGAAGCGCACGAAGGGACCGTATGATTCGCGCGAGTAGTTCGCTATCGTGCCCACGTGGCTTTGGGTCTTGTGCTTGGAGATGGCCTCAAGCACGGAGCGCCTCATCGCCTCGCTGTCTTTGCCCGACTCCGAGAACCGCGCAAACTCATCCGCGAGCTCGAACTCGGTTCTTCCAACTAGCCACGAAACAATCGTCCCGTTCCGCAGGTACCGCTCAAGAACGTCCTTGGGGGCCGTCCAGATTGCCCGTTCGAGGCTCCAGACGTCTGAGGCCCGGGCTATTTGCCTTCCATCCGCGGCAACGAGGTTGAGCTCCGCCGGGCCGAGCGCCTCCCTGACGAACGCGGCGACGTCGTGGACGAGCCTGGGCGAGTCGATGTCCGCGGTTCTCGCATTCGCTTGAGGTGGGCCGCAGGGTCCGCGGCTATTGACCAGCGAGAGTATCGGCAGACCCTTCGCCGATTCCTCCAGCGCATCCCTCAGGGTCGTTTTCCCATTGTGGGGCTCTGTTTCGTCCAGCACCGCGCATAGTATCTTCCCGGCATGGCGCTCAGCCAGCTTCCGGGCTGCGTCGGGGCTGTCGGCCAGCAGCACCTTCGGCCTCCTCCTGACCCTCGCCATCTTCTGCGTGTGCGATATGTCGCCCTGCAGCAGGGCGTCGGTGTGCTCCCAAATCTCGTCGTAGATTGATGGAAGAATCCCTGAGAGCCTGGACAAGCTGGGTTCGTAGAGCAAGATTCCACGGACACCGAACGCTGTCGAATCCCGCTCGTAATTCTCGGCGTCCTCCACCGCTTGGACGATTGCCAGGAATACCTTCCCGTCGCCGTGCCAGGTGAAGATGCGGTCTATATTATCGCACTCACCGGAGGCGGCCATTCGCGCCAGCTCGGGAGTGTTGTTGGCGAGGTAGACTATCCTCAGCCTCGGCGACTTTTCCCTCGCCCTCCTGGCGAGGTCCAGCAAGCCAAGGTCCCCGGGCGGGTTGAAGACCACGAGCAGGTCCACCCAGCCCCCGTCGAGAGAGGCGAGCGCCCGCTCCCCGCTCGCCACGTGCCTCGTCATAGGCACGTAGCCCAGCTCCCTCTGGCCGTAGACCTTGCGGAAAAGCTCGGAGAGCCTGCCCTCCTCCTCCAGCAGGAAGTAATCATATGCGGTCGAGACCAGGAGGATGTTCCGGACGCACAGCTGCCCCCATGGCTCGGCCGATGGGAGGCGTTCGCCGGCGGACTTGCCAGTAATCTGGCTAAGCGCCTCGTCTATCTCCCTGTCGCGGCCCGTCATCCCGGTTGCATCCTCCTCGCGCGAGATGCGTGGCGGGCTGTGCAGTCACGTTCTTGCCTTCACACCCAGCCACGCATGTGGCACGCCTCTGCTACCCTCGAAATCGCAATCATGTAAGCTGCGTCGCGCATCGAGACGCCCTTCTGCTTGGAAAGGTCGAGCACCGCGTGGAACGACTTCGTCATCTTGTCGTCCAGCTTGGCGAGGACCTCGTCCCTCGTCCAGAAGTAGTTCATGTTCGACTGGACCTGCTCGAAGTAGCTGCAGACGACCCCGCCGGAGTTCGACAGGAAGTCGGGTATCACCATGACTCCCTTGTCGTTCAAGGCCTTGTCGGCCTCCGGGGTCATCGGGCCATTCGCGCCCTCGATGATTATCTTCACGCTCGGCTTCACGAGCCCGACGTTGTCGGTGTTCACCTGGTTCTCCAGCGCCGCCGGGATGAGGATGTCGACTTCCTGCTTGAGCCAGTCGTCGCCCGGGAGGATGCTGTAACCCATCGCTTTGGCCTTGTCCCTGTCTATCGATCCGAACCTGTCGGTGATGCTCTGGAGCTCTGCGAGGTCCACGCCCTTCTCCCTGAAGAACGTGTACGCCTTCGACTCTTTCTGGTCCCAGCAGGCCGTGGCCACGACCTTGCCCCCGTACCTCGTGTAGAGGTCTATTGAGAACTGCGCCACGTTGCCGAAGCCCTGCACCGACGCCTTGGTCTTCTTGAGGTCTATGCCGCGGTCCTTGAGGGCCTCGCGGAGCTGGAACACCAGCCCGTAGCCCGTCGCCTCCTTTCTTCCGAGCGAGCCGCCCATGCCGACTGGCTTGCCGGTGATGAATCCCGGGTACTTGCCGCCAGTGATGGCCTCGTATTCGTCCAGGATCCAGAGCATGTGCTGCGCGTTAGTCATGACGTCCGGCGCCGGCACGTCCTTCACGGGGCCGACGTTGTTCACGACCTGCCTGACCCAGCCCCTGCAGATTGCCTCCTGCTCCCTCATGGAGATGTTGTGCGGGTCGCATATGACCCCGCCCTTGCCTCCGCCGAGCGGTATGTCTGCGACGGCGCACTTCCAGGTCATCCACATCGACAGCGCCTTGACCGTGTCGACGGTCTCCTGGGGGTGGAACCGGATCCCTCCTTTGCACGGCCCGCGGGCGTCGTTGTGCTGCATCCTGAAGCCCTTGAAGACCTTGAAACTCCCGTCGTCCATCTTGACGGGTATGAGGAAGTGGTACTCCCTCTGGGGCTCCCTCAGGAGCTGGCGGGTCGCGTCGTCGAGATCGAGCATCCCCGCTACACGGTCAAACTGGTCCTGCGCCATCTTGAAGGCATTGAAGCCCTTTTCAGCCATTTACCATCGCCTCTGGTCTTTTACCCCCCTGGGGGCATCGCGGGTAATGAGGAGGCGAGTATTAAAGCTTGGGAGAATCGCCTGTCCCAATAGGGTACGCTGGAACGGGACGCATTTATATGTATTCGAGGGAAAACGGAGACAAACGGAAAGACTTCAGAGGCTCTTCCGTTCCGCAGAGTCTCTCCCCGCCTCGGCGAGCTTCCTCCCGACCTCCCTCATGTCGATGGATTCCATGGTTTTCCAGAACCATTTCTCGGCCTCCTTGCGCCTCCTGGCCAAATCCTTCGCATCCTTGACGAAAAGGAGCTTCTCAAGGCGTTTGAAAACCTTCGGCGGCAAGTCGTAGTAGGCGTACCTGGTGTGGAAGTTGAACCTCTGGGGGCAATGCTTGATTCGGAGCGCCTCGACCAGGGGCCTCATCGTCATGCCGTTGTAGAACGCCAGCGCCTCCAGGTCGTTCCCGCGCTCCAGCTCCTTCAGCACCTCCACCTGGAAGAGCCGGACCATGGTTTTAATGGCCTCGATGCGGCCCTCTATCTTCTTGATGGATTTTTCGGGGCTCTCGCTGTCGTCGGAGATGATTCCGTCCTTGTCCATGCGCACAACCGGCGGGCCGTGGATGGAGTACTCGAGGAATCGGTTCTTGGCCGAGAGCTTCTCCACGGCCATGTCGACAAAGAGGAACCTGCTCGCGCCCTTGAGCCAGATGAAGACCTGCGAGTGGCCGTGCCACGTAGGCTCGGGTATGCGGTATTTGTCGGATATTCCGAAGCGTTTCTCGAGGGCGCCCTCGACAGCTTTGAAGACCGCCTCGACGCCATCGTCCCTGCATATCACGCATAGGTCTACGTCTGAGAACTCGTCCACGCGTCCGAAGCTGGCTGCGCCCTGCTCCCACATCGCGCGGGCGGCGTCGAGGAGGCGCAGCGCATCCGTCAATGTCTCCACAACGGCCTCTCTGGTCACCTTCTCCGTGCTATTTTTCATTGTCACGCGCCTCCGGAACGAACCCTGACTGGGCATGGAAAAAGACGTATATTAAAATGATGAAAAATGAAAAGGGTTTTGCCTCTCAGGGCTTATACTATGCCCTGGTCCAGCATCGAGTCGGCGACCTTTATGAAGCCCGCGATGTTCGCGCCGGCCACATAGTTGCCCTTCATGCCGTACTTCTCGGCAGCGGCCGCGGAGTTCTTGTGGATGTTCACCATTATCTGGTGCAGCTTCTGGTCCACTTCCTCGAAGGTCCACGACAGGCCGATGTGGTTCTGGCACATCTCCAAGCCGCTCGTCGCGACCCCGCCAGCGTTCGCCGCCTTGGCTGGTCCGAACAGGGTGCCGGCCTTCAGGAAGATGTCGACGGCTTCCGGCGTCGAAGGCATGTTCGCGCCCTCGGCGACTGCGATGCAGCCGTTGTCCACGAGCTTCTTCGCCGCGTCCTTGTCGATTTCGTTCTGCGTTGCGCTCGGAAGAGCGATGTCGCACTTGACGCCCCACGGCTTCTCGCCCTTGTGGTACGTGGCCTTGAACTTCTTTGCGTACTCCTCGATGCGGCCCCTCTTGTTGTTCTTGAGGTCGAGGACGAATTCCCACTTCTCCCCGGTGATTCCGTCCGCGTCGTAGATGTATCCGTCCGAGTCGGACAACGTGACGACCTTCGCCCCGAGCTGGTTGGCCTTCTGCACGGCGTACTGGGCGACGTTCCCCGAGCCCGATACGACGACGGTCTTGCCCTTGAAGCTCTGGCCCTTCGTCTTCAGCATCTCCTCGCAGAAGTAGACGCAGCCGTAGCCTGTCGCCTCGGTCCTGGCGAGAGAGCCTCCCCAGTTCAACCCCTTGCCCGTGAGCACGCTCTCGAACCGGTTCGTGTGCTTCTTGTACGCGCCGTACATATATCCGATCTCACGACCGCCTACACCGATGTCCCCAGCGGGAACGTCGGTGTTCGGTCCGATGTGCCTGAAGAGCTCGCCCATGAAGCTCTGGCAGAAGCGCATGACCTCCATGTCGCTCTTGCCCTTGGGGTCGAAATCCGAGCCGCCCTTGCCGCCGCCTATCGGAAGGCCGGTCAGGGAGTTCTTGAATATCTGCTCGAACCCCAGGAACTTGATTATTCCGATGTAGACCGACGGGTGCAAGCGCAGGCCGCCCTTGTAAGGGCCTATGGCGCTGTTGAACTCGACGCGGAAGCCGCGGTTCACCTGCACCTCTCCCCGGTCGTCCACCCAGGGGACCCTGAAGATGATCTGGCGCTCGGGCTCGACCATCCTCTCGAGTATCTTGGCTTTCACATATTCCGGTCTCTTCTTCAGAACGGGCTCCACAGACTCCACGACTTCTTTCACGGCCTGGTGGAACTCCTTCTCGCCAGGGTTCCTGGCGATGACCCTATCCATTACGCTTTCAGTTACAGACATTCTATTCCTCCTTACCCCCTTCTGGCTCTATAAAACCGAAGGCTGCCCGCCCGCAGCTCTATAAAACCGCGGACACGACCCGGAAAGCGCTCCGGGTATTTTAATCTAGAGTCTCCGCCTAGGGCTTTCCAGATTCCCCGATTATTCCGTCCAAACCTATAAATCGAACCTGATGTTGTCCCATATGTCACATCATACTATAACAGGAGGGCAAGACAATGGCCGAAAACGCAACTAAAGGTAAAAAAGAGGCTTACAGCGGCGACGTGCTGAAGGCGCTTCTGCATGACCCCACGAGGAGCGTCGTGGACATCGCCAAGGAGATGAAGAGCTACAGGCAGAAGGTCTGGCGCAAGAAGAAGGCCCTCGAGGACGGCAACGTCGTCTGGGGATACACCGCCGTCGTGGACGAGAGCAAGCTAGGCCACGTGATGTACTTCATGCTGATGAAGATGAAGCCCATGGACAAGGAGCTGGCGAACCTCGTCATTGAGCGCCAGAAGCGCAGCGAGTACCAGAAGCAGCAGGTGCGGCTCATCACGCTCCTGTACGTGAACGGGACGTACGACTGGCTAGTGATGTTCTCCGCGCCCAACCACGCAATAGCCAGACGATACTACGACTCAGTCCGCCTCAACTACGAGAAATACCTGCTCGAGAAGCCGATACTCATCGATGTCAACTTCCAGGTCATCCGCGAGGGGAAGGTCAACCCGGAGATCGAGCGCCTGCACGAGTTCGAGCCGCTCTGAGATGTTTGCGATGGAAATCGACCTTTCCGAGCTCGACGGGAAATCCTACGAGTGCCTGGACGGATGCGGCCTATGCTGCCTCTGCCAGCCCGAAGTGTCCGAGAATGAGCTGAGGCTTTTCCAGGGCAATCCGTCCATAGCCAGAGGATTGACGAACGAGCATTTCGACGGGCGCAGGACGCAGCTTCCGAGCGCAATCAGGCTCCAGGCGGGGCACGGCGCCTGCCACTTCCTCATGCGGCGTCGGTGCCAGATTCACGACATCCGCCCCAGGTTCTGCCGCCAGTTTCCCGTGCACGTGCACGTCTCGTGGCGCGTCCAGCTGAACGGCAACCTGTCGTGCCGGGGCATCGCCCCCGGGGGGACTTCGCTCAGGGCGTTCGGCCAGAATATTATCTCTGCGTATCCCGAGGGTTTGCTGGCCGCGGAACTCGAGGGGTCCCGCAGGCGCTTCGCGGACTTCGAGCGCAGGGCGAAGGACGCCGACGTCTGGCAGGACTGGAAGAGGCTGGCAAGGGCCGGCACCGCCGTCGTGCCGCTCCTGTGCGCTCCCGGTGGAGTGGGGAAGCTCCTGTCCTTCGCAGACGAGCAGCCCCATGTGGCCGGGATGCCGCTGGAGAAGCTGGTCACTGTGCTTGAGACTACCGCCGAGCCTGAAGACCTCGACGAGATTGCGAGGGAGGGCAACTGCGACGCCTTCGCGCTGGATAACGTCGCTTGGCTGCCGGTGTACATCGCCCCGAATTTCACGTGGAACCTGTTCCAGTACACAGGCGGAAAGCTACACTGGATGAAGCTGGAGGAGGACGGCGGGTTGGAGACGAAGGGCGAGCTGAACCCGAAAAGCATCCGTCTTCTGGAGCGTAATCCTGAGGCGCTGGCCGTCTTCGCCTCCTACGCGCGCACGCTCGCCTCGCGCGACCATTTCCTAGGCTACACCGCCTACTTGTGCGCGGACCAGGGCTACGAGGACGACCTGATGACCGTGTACGCCGGCGTGCTGGGAACGGCGATGCTGGACTTGTGGTGGCGTGCTTCCCTGATCGGGTCGATAACGGGAAAGACGGAGATAGACGGGGCGCTAGCGCGCGAGGGGATAATAGCGTACGACATGGACTGCCTGGATGCACCGACGATTGGGGCGTTCATTTAACTGGCTTGCGTCTTCGTTTTTTTCTGCTACATCTTAAGCATAGCTGATGAACACCTGATTTTTCTCCATCACTGAAATATTTATCTTTTATCATCGCACCGCATATAAAACATGGAATCATATTGTTCACTTTGGTCCACTGTTTGGTTTCACGTACTTTTTTATCAGGGACTGGTCGCTTAATGTCTGGAGCCAATTCCTTATACCGTTCATCGTGCGATAAATGAATTTTAGCGTGACATTTATCACACACAATTACGACTTCATTTTTTAGATAAGATACATGATGTTTAATCACCTTTTTGGGTAATTCAATTCCGAATCTCTGTTTTACTTCTTCATTGGCTGCCTCAACAATGCGCTCGCCACATGCCTTACAGATGGGTGATTCATTTATCAATTTGGCTAAATAGATTCGTTTGGATTTTTGTTCACATTCGTTTGAGCAATACATACCGTCTCCCTGAAAATCCTTTTTACAGAAATGGCAGTATCCCTCTCCATCCAGAAAGCCAGTTTCGTAATCGAAATTTCCTAGCGCAAATGTACTCTCATCATCTCTCAAATAGATACTTATGGGGCATCCAGCTTTGTGTAGCATCAAAATTTCTTTATTGATTAATCGCCTTTGCTTCCATAAAGGTAATGTTGTCTGCCACTGCCAATAAAAGCGAGGTATTCCCTCTAATCTTGGAAATTCCTTAGTCCCTCGCATATCTGCGAAAAAATGGATTTCCAGGTAATTATGATAAAAAAGATTGCGTTTCTGTTTCGCTTCCATGTAGCCGTGCTGAATTAGAATTTCTCCGTATTTTAATAATAACCCGTACACACTATCTTGAATTCTCCTTCCCAATTCATCTTCTGGTTTCATTAAGCCGATATTCATCTAGCCTCATAATAAATATGCTCTAAAAGAAATTACACTCTTCTAAACCTCGTTTATCCCGCCTGCGCGTAATCTCCCACCAGCGACACACAATTTGTGGGGCGATCGCCTAGTCATCCGACCTGTAATACGAGGTTCTCCATCGTCTCCACGACCCTGTATCCGGCCCTCTCGTACAAACGCTTCGCGGGATTCTTTGAATGCGTCGAGATGTAGGCCACCCTCGCCCCCTCCCCGAAACCCCATGCCAGGTTGTCGTCGAGCAGGGCGCGCCCGATTCCCTTTCCCCGTGCCTCCGTCGAAACTATGAGCCCCCGGTTCCTGAGCTGTAGTTCGCCCGCAACGTTCTCCACGATGGCGCTCCTGGAGAATCCCAGGACCCGCTCCCCGTCGAGGGCGAGCGAGTAGCACTGCGCCCTCGCGTCCGCCATCGCGGCCAGCATCTCATTCTTCCGCTCTGCAAGGTCGATTTTCCGACCCCCCGAATCGTCTATCGCGACGTCCGCGACCCTGTCGAAATATTCCGATTCCTGAATGCGGCGCACCCTGGCGGTTCTGCACCCTTTCGGCTCGGCGGCCAGCGTAACGAATTCCGCGCCATGCCTCATCAGATAGCCGCCGGGAAAATCCGCATCAGGCTCGAAACCGTTGGCTTTGAAAAACGCGTTGTAGCCCGGGCAGAACGGCACGGGCTCGCATTCGAGCCTCCACCTTCCCCGCTTCCGCAGCCTCGCAACAGTTTCTTTCAGGAGGGAGGTTCCGAGCCCCTTCCGCTGCCGCTCCGGCGCCACCCAGAGGCGCACTATCGCGCGCTCCAGCTCGGGGACGAGAGACGTCAAAGCGGCGCCGTCGGCGTTTCCTCCGCTGACAACTGCGAGAACGAAACCTTTTTGCTGGAACGGGTCGTCGAGGTATTTCGCATTGAACTGGTCAGGGGTCTTCAGGGTTTCCCACGGCCTCTCTGAAGCAGCAGCCTTCCACAATCTGTAGAGCCTTTCCACATCGCCCGAGAACTCCTGGATGTCGGGCTCGCTCACTGTGCGTACTCCCCCGCCAGCAGCTTCATGATGTACTTCTGCAGCTGCTTGGATATGGCCAGGTCGCCGTTCCAGTCCTTCAGGTCGCCCTCGTTCTGAGCCTCCATCTCGAGGATGCATTTTGACATCTGCTTGTTCAGTCCCTCGGGGTCGCTGCCGCTGATTATCGCCGCCAAGCTGGTCCATTTGCCCTTGAAGACGATGATTCTCAGCTCGCCGAGCTTTATCTCCTCGACGTTGCCCTCCTTGTCGTCCGAGGGAAAGGCGTCCTTGACGAACTCCTGGACAGCCATCAGCATCCCGCTGAGGATGTCTGTGTCCACCAGTGGCTTCAACCGCCTGGTGAAGTGCTTTATCAGCCGCCCGTCGTTGTACATGAGGAACAGGTCGTCGACGACCGTGACCGCGCTGTCCTTCTTCTCCTCCTTCGCATGCGTGGCGGTCGTAGATTTCTTCACGTCCCCCTCCTCAGGATAAACCCGGCAAGTGGGGCAGTACCACTTCTGCTGCTCGTAGGAGTAGATCATCCCGACGCGCTGGCACTTCGGGCACGGCGTGTCTATCGTAGGCCCCTCCATTGTCTTGTAAGTGTGGCAATTGGCGCAGAACCATGCCTGGTACTGCGCGATGTAATCCATCTTCTTGCTGCAAACGGGGCAGGTGTCGGTGGAGAAAATCTGGGGGGCCGGCTTTCCGAACACGCCGTTTTCACCCGCATAGGACTTGTCGATGTGGCAGTACCAACGCTGGTACTCCGGCACCCAGGTCAGGTACTTCCCGCACTTCGCGCAGACATATTCTAGCATGTTAGTGAGACCGTATCCGCGTACGAGAATAAGGTACTTGCGGCAATCAATAGAAATATAAACATTGCTCTCCATTCCTTAGGTAATGGGTGTTTGGGAAATCGAGCTGGGTCGTAAACTGGAGGATGAGGTTGATGTATCGGAATTTCCAGAGTTCCTGAGGCAACGGTTCTCCGATGAGATTGCGAGGGTATTGACACGGGTCTTGCAGCAAAACTTCAAAGGGGCGGGTTATACCGTTTCATCCGATTCGAAGCATACCTTCAAAAATAAAACTGGGTGGCCGGATCCCAGCCATACCCTGAAGGACAATGTCGTTCACTTGGAGAAGGGAACTGTGTATGGCACGAGTGCGAGGTTGTACTGGCGGAAAGGCGACCTGGATTACCTCCAAGTCGAAGTCATGGAGTCAAGCGAACAACTGAGCCGGTTCCAGGGCTTTTGTGCTTTTCTGACGATTATTCTCTTTTATGCCCTCACCATAATCTACAATGGATACTGGCTTGTTGCCCTGATCATGGCGTTTGTGTGCTTCCTCCTGGTTGTGGTTGTGGCAATCGCACCAGCCATCATAGGTTTTTATCTTGGGGCGCTAATCGGCACGGGACTCTACCGATGCTTCGTCCGGGGCGAGGTAAAGGAGACGAATGAGGACCAGCGGAAGTACACCATGTTGACCATCCAGACCCTCGCAAATGGATTGACGGAGCATTATCGGAAAAATATGGAGTCTTTGGTTAAAACGCCGTACCCACTGACCTTGAGCCCGATGGAAACGCCCTCCGGGAAGGAGGATGGGTCGGAATGGTGGTTGCACCTCCATTTACCCCACTGACGCCCGAAAGTTTAATTCCGCCCGTCACGTTGCCGGGGGCATGAGGGCTTTGGTCGTAGGGGGCGGGGCCAGGGAGCACTGCATCGCGGAGGCGCTCGCCAAGGACGGGTCGGAAATATTCTGCGCGATGAAGAACCGGAACCCGGGGCTGGCGCGGCTGTCCAGGGACGTTCTGTACGCGTCCGAGACGGACGTCGCCAGGATAGTCGAGTACGCGAAATCCAAGTCGGTGAAAATGGCCGTTGTTGGGCCGGAGGCCCCGCTGGAGAAGGGGCTCGTTGACGAGCTGTCCAAGGCGGGAATTTCTTCGGTCGGACCGACCAAGTCCTGCGCCCGCCTCGAGACATCCAAATCTTTCACGCGCGGCCTGTTGGACAAGCACCACATCCCCGGCAACCCGGAGTACAGGGTTTTCCGTTCCCCGGAGGGGCTGGGAGATTTCATCCGGGACCTTGGGGAGTACGTGGTCAAGGACGAGGGGCTCTGCGGGGGCAAGGGGGTGCGGCTCAGCGGGGAGCACCTGGTAACTGCCGAAGACGGGGTGAAATACGCAGAGGAATGCATAAAGAGGAGCGGCGCAGTCGTCGTCGAGGAGAAGTTCGTCGGCGAAGAATTCTCAATGCAGTGCCTCTGCGACGGGCGGACGGTGGTTGGCTCGCCGCTGGCGCAGGACCACAAGCGCGCCTTCGAGGGGGACACCGGCCCCAACACCGGCGGGATGGGCTCGTACTCGGACGCGGACCACCTTCTTCCTTTTCTGACCCATAATGAATACGATGAAGCGCTGGCCATCACCCAAAAAGTCTGCGACGCCCTACGCAAGGAGTGCGGGGAGCCTTACAAGGGCGTGATGTACGGGGGGTTCATAGCCACCGCGAACGGCGTTCGTCTCATCGAGTACAACGCCCGCTACGCGGACCCGGAGGTCATGAACGTCCTTCCCTTGCTGGAATCCAGCCCCGTCGAGCTTTTCCAAGCGGTAGTCGATGGCAAGTTGCGCGAGGGAATGGGCGCGTACGCCCGCAAGGCCACGGTGTGCAAGTACGTAGTCCCGCGGGGCTACGGGACGAAATCCGAGGTTGGGGCTCCGATAACGGTTGACGAGGAAGCCCTCCTTGCCACCGGGGCGCTGCTCTACTACGCTTCCGTCAACGAGGATGATGGGTGCGTCCTCACCACAACGTCGCGCTCGCTGGCTGTCGTCGGCATAGACGACACAATCGCAGGCGCGGAGAAGGTTTGCGAGGCGGGGCTCGCCCACGTCAAGGGTGACGTCTACGTCCGACACGACATAGGCACACGCGATGCGTTAAATCGCAAGCTGGACAGGATGGCGTCCCTGCGGAGGGGAAAGGCTTAATTACCCGCCAGGGAATCGATTATCGATGAACGACCTCATCGGCGCAATCCTCGACACGGGGATGGACATAGGCACGCGCAGCTCTTTGAAGGCGGTGCTGCTGAAGCTCGGTTTCGACATCAATCTGGTTGACCAGATATACGTCAAGATGAAGAACGACGCCCACGCCGCCGAGTTCGCCAGGACGGCATTCACCGAACGGGCGGTCTTCATGCCGCATTGTATGAGGTCATCGGAGAAGTGCAAGGCCCCGATGACGGACGAGGGATACCAGTGCCTCAAATGCGGGGCGTGCCGCATAGGTAAGATAAAATCCGAGGCCGAGAGGCTTGGTTACGGAGGCTTCTACATCGTTCCGGGAGGGAGCATGGTCTTCAAGATTATGGCCAGGAGGAAGTACAAGGCAATAATCGGCGTCGCCTGCTACTACGAGCTTGCGGATTCGATGGAGAAGGCCAGCCTTTTCAGAATCCCCGCCCAGGGCGTCCCCCTCGGACGGGACGGGTGCAAGGACACCCTGGTCGAAGTAGAGCCGGTCGTCGATAAGATGTCAAAGCGCAGATAGGAATCTTTTTTATGCCGGAGCCCATCCGAGGAGCGATGAGCATCTACGACACGCAGAAAAGGCTGAAGGCCGTGAAGCACTCTACAATCATCTGGTTGGCGCTGGTCTTCCTGACGGACATCTCCCTGGCGATAGGCATGGTCTATTCGCCGGACGGGACTGTGGCGCTGGCGCTGGTCGTGGTGATGGCGTTTTTCACGCTCATAATCCCCTACATGTTCGGCGAAAAGAACGTCAAGAAGATGGCGGCCGCAGGGCTGGTGGTCATCCTGGTGGTCGGGTTGCTCGAAGGCGTGATATATCTCAACGCGCTCTACAGCGTGAACCCCGAGGCCACGCGCTCCGGCGACTCGATCCTGACCGAAGGGCTCGTCACCCCGTATCAGGATGTAAGCGCGACTAATTTCACATACACCGTGGTCTACAGCGGAAATTTGCCCGATTCGCTGGCCGACGTGAGGCTAAACGTATCCGACATAGCCGGCGGGGATGTTGAGCTAAACGCGACAATGCATCTCGCACCGGGCGAGAACGCGAGCGCATCGTCGAGGAGATACATCTACCAGGCGGAACTGCCCGGCTCGATGTACCAGTACCGCTTCGAGACGTTCGACAACAGCGGCAACTACACGACCACCAGCTCCGCGCTGGGCCCAATCAACGCCCCCATGGGCCAGTTCATAGCCCCGATTTGCCTGTACGCCGTGATGACCATGTTCCTCCAGGCGGGGATGCTCTTCTTCATAGGCCTGCTGATGTACTGGTGGCTCAGGAAGGGGAAGGAGGAGCGCGCGAAGTGGAAGACCGAGCTGGGCGAATCCAAGCCTCCGAAGGGCGCGGACTTCAAGTGCACGGATTGCGGCGCATTCGTCAGCGACGACGACAAGTTCTGCCCGAAATGCGGGGTGAAGTTCGACGACTCTGACTCAGATAGAAAGGGAGACGACAAAGGCGACGAGAAGCAGCCGGAGAAAGAGCTGGGCGAATCCAAGCCAGTAGAGTACGAGAAATCTGTCGAAAGACCTGAAGAGGGCAAAAAGCCTTGACCGAGGAGAAATTTTTCAGGACATATTACGTCTGGCCGAGGTTTCCATCCGTATCCATCTCGGGCAGTGTATGCGCCCTCGACTGCCTCCATTGCGGGAAAGAATACCTGAAGTTCATGACGCCGGCGGCGACCCCCGCTGCGCTTGAGGAGGTGGGGCGGCGCCTGGTGAACGACAAGGCTGGAGAGGGCATGCTCATCTCCGGCGGCTGCGATAAGAAGGGGCGCATGCTGAACCTGCCCAAGTTTCTTCCGGCGCTGGAAAAACTACATGACATGGGGTTGATAATAAAGCTGCACACTGGCTTGGTCGATGAGAAGCTGGCCCGTGGAATCGCCGAGGCCGGGGTGGACATAACCTCGATGGAATTCGTCGGCTCGCGTGAGTCGGCCAGAGAGATATTCGGCATCAACGCGGGTCCTGAGGATTACGCGGAAACATTCGCCCACCTGCGCGACGCAGGCGTGCCGCACATCGCACCCCACGTGGCCGTGGGGCTCCACCGCGGCGAGTTGTTGGGGGAGTTCGAGGCGCTCGACTCGCTGCGGAAAACGGTCGAGCCATCGACGATCGCGCTCATCGCCTTCAGGCCGACGAAGGGAACGAAGCTTGAATGCTGCAAACCGCCCAGCGCTGAGGCCATGGAGCGAGTCGCAAGCCATGCGAGGAAACTCTTCCCCGAAACAAAAATCATCCTCGGGGCGCTCAGGCCCAGAGGGACTGGCGCTGAGTCGGGAAAAGCGGTCAGGGAGGGGCTGGAGATGGCCGCGCTGCGCGGTGGGATATCCGGGGCGGAGGTGCCATCCGCTGCCATGCTGGCAGAAATCCGGGCAATGGAATACAAAATCAAGCGCATCGAGGCTTTCGGCGTTTTGCCCGAGGAGTACGAAGAGCGCGTGAAGTGGAAGTGGGAGTAGCGGGAAACCCCATATACCCCGTCTGCGATTAACCGTCATGCACGACGAAGACCCATTGAAGATTATCGAGAGGTTCCACGGCCATCTCGGACCGTACGTTGCCATAGGCTACAGGATGGGGGCGCTCGCCCGCGAGAGGCTGGGCGCTGGCAAGATGCGCGCCGTCTTCCTCTCCAAGATTCAGCCGCCGGTCTCCTGCGCCGTCGACGGCATCCAGCTTTCCTCCGGTTGCACGATGGGCAAGGGGCAGATTACAGTGGACGACCAGGGGCTCGTGGCCGCGGACTTCACCGTTGGAGAAAGAAAAATCCGCATCAGGCTGAAGGACGCCGTCAAGGCCAGGGTCGACGCTGGGATGAGCCACGAGACTGAGCGGGCGTACGCCGCCGAGATGATGGCCGCGCCCGAGGAAGAGCTGTTCGAGGTCATCCCTTGATGGAGTGGCTATCTTCGAAGGTCGCGATGGCCGTCGCAGTGCTGGTCATCACTGGCTCGGTGCTTGGGTATTACGCCTATCAGCGCTCGTCGTCGTACGAGGGGGAGGTCGCAGAGGTCGCCCGCTCGATGGCGCGCTGGATCGAATCGTTTTCCGCGGCCAATGGCGAGATACGCTCCAACATCACCTTCGACGGATGGGGGAACCTTAAGCTCCCCGAGTCGATCAACGGCAATCCGGTGAGCGTCAATTTGAGCCGCAACAATGTCATCGTGACTTGTGGCAAGTACGTCGTTTTGGAGGAGCACACCGTTCCGACGATTCATTTATGGGAACCCCAGAACCGTTCGATGAACACGTCCGCCATCGCCCTCATGGATATAGTCAATCCCTGGACGGGGAACGTGTCCAGTCCCGGGAAATTAGTGCTCGAACGCCATTCGATAATCGTCTCGGGGGCCGAGCAGCTCTTCACCTTCTGCTACCGCGCCGAAGATGCCTGAGCTTATCCGCCCATCAGCCTCACGAATGCGTCCCCTATCGCCGCGAACAGGATGCCGACGAGTATCGCCCTGCACATTCCGGCCAGTATGTTGGTGGCGAAGAACCATTTGTTCTCGAATATCTTGCCGTCCCTGTTGAGGAATGAGAAAAGGTAGAGTGGAATCGTATCGGCCATCAGCGGTATCGAAAGGATGATGTATAGGCCGAGATAACCGAGCTTCTGGACCAGCCAGCTCGATTTGTCCATCAGGGACTGGAACCATTTCCACTTGAGCCACCGCCTCACGTCGTCCTCGAGCTTCACCCCGATGGTGAACACTATCTGGCCGCCGGTGGCCTTTCCCAGGCCCATCACCACGGCCAGAATCATGAAGCTCTGGAAGACCGGCAGCCCGAAGAGCTGGAAATGTCCGGCCGCCAACCCTATGAGGCCCAGCTCCACGGGAATCGGCAAAATGACGGCAGCCAGGATGCAGTAAACGTAGAACAGCAGGACGTATGTCCACGGATTTGACGCCGCGTCCGACAGCGCCCCCATCGGGTCCATCAGCCATCCCCCTTCATCGCCAGCCGCTTGCCCTTCGGCCCCACCACAGCCACCCTGCTTCCCGGGCTCTCGCCCAGGACATCGAAGCCCAGCTCCCCGCAGAGCTTTCCCGAGAAGTCGCGGACCTCGTCCATGGACGGCATGTTGGAGTTGTGCATCCTCTCGCGCGAATAGCCGACGAACACATACCCTTTCGGCTCGATGAAATCGGGCTCGGCCAGCTCGTCCAGCCGCGCGTATTCGGCCTCCCAGCCGAGGTTCCAATCCTTCACGAGCGTGTGGCGGATGACCTTGCGCGTGCCGAGCGACGGGAAGAGCTCCAGCGTCTCCCTGAGGTCCTTCCAGCCGGTCTTCGTGGTTGGCGCGCAGACCTTCCTGTAAATCTCCTCGTTCGGCGCGGCCACCGTGACGTAGAGTTGCGTCGGCAGGTGGCTCAGCCTTGCCAACGCCTTGGGGTTCGTGCCGTTCGTCACGAGGAAAGTGGTCATCCCCCGAGATTTACAGAGGCCAATGAAATCCCCCAGCCTCTCGTAGAGAGTCGGCTCGCCCGAAAGGGAAATCGCCACCTGGTTCGGCTCGCAGGCCTCGCGCCACATCTCCGGCTTGCACCTTTCGTCCCCCTTGAAGCCGGATATCAGCTTCCTCTGCGCCTCCATGCATCCGTCGAGTATGAGCTCGGGCTCGTCCCCCCCTTCGAGCTTGTCCACAGTGAATCCCTGGAAGCGCCAGCAGAACAGGCATGCCTGGTTGCACTGGTTGACCGTCGGCGTCATCTGGAGGCATCGGTGGCATTCGATTCCGTAGAATTTTTCCTTGTAGCACTCGCGCCCACGCAGCAATTTCTCGCCGAGCCAGTGGCACAGCTTCACTCCGCTGTGGTCTCCCACTACGCGGTATCCCTGCCTCGCGAGGATTTCCCTCAACTCGTCCCGGACAGGCACCTAAAACTCCCCCAGGCTGCGCTGCGCCCTCCTCTCCGGTTTCGGAACCGCCCCGGGCCCGGCATTGGCCAGCGTTTTGTCCGGCTTGTCGTCCAGGGCGGCGAGCCTGCGCCCTTCCTCGAGAACGCGGGCGACCTCGTCCGAGTCAATCTTCACATCGAGAAGATAGGCTATCTCCTCCTCGGAGAGCGACAGGGACGTGAGCAGGTTGCGCCTGAGCTCCGCCGACTCTTTCCCGCCGAAGATTCCCGCGTACAGCGGCATGCTCTCGGAAAGAACCTCGCCCGAGGAACTGTGGGTGTAGAACGCTAGCTTCAGGCTCAGCGACCTCCGCACCGCGCGCTTGCCCTTGCTCGAGCCCATCATCCTTATCCAGAACGGGAACTCGTACCTGAACCCCACCCTGAGGGGGGCCCTGCGGGACTGCGCGACCCCTGCGGTCATCATGTCCGTGCCGTAAGACCAGAATCCGTAATATTTCATCCTTTCGGCCCTGCTGATGAATACGTCCGCCCGTGCCAGGGCATGGTAAGCGCTGTCCAAATCGGCCGGCGATTCGAATGCGATGGCCACATTGTGCTCCATCCAGGTCAGGAAATCAGAAGGCTCCTCGTCGATGTCCATCGTCGCCTGCCTGGCCCGCTTGAAATCCTTCGCCGAGAAGACCTTGCGCACGGCGTCAAAGGGCGAGAGCTGCACGTCCCTGGCGCCTATCGCCGCGAGAGCGTTCTCCCCCACCTCCCCGGGATTTCCGTTCAGGACCGTCTGGAGGTCGTTGACCGCCGAGCGCATGTCCCCTCCCGACCGGTCGGCTATCGAATCCAGCACCGCCTTCGGCGCCGCGACCTTCTCGAGCGCGCAAATCTCCCCGAGCCTCCTGACAATCGACGGCTGCCTCGGCGCATCGAATTTCAGGACCAGGCAAAGCGAATCCAGAGACGACGCCTTGCGCCTGAGCTCGTAGTAATCGTTCGCCACGAGGATGACCGGCTGCTTCGTTTCGCGGATTAGCTCGATTATCGCCCTGTATCCGCCTTGATCCTGCCGCCCGGCGACGTTGTCCGCCTCGTCGAGGATTATCAGCTTGCGCTCGCCCAACGCCGCGGATTTGAATTCGCCGTCGCGCGTGAACGTCTCGTAGACTGAGCCGCGCGTCGCCACGTCTTTTATGGCGGCCGTATTGCGCTGGTCCGAGGCGTTCAGCTCGATGATGCTCCACCCCCTTTCCAGAGCGAGGGCGTGCGCCGCGGTGGTTTTCCCTATGCCCGGGCGTCCGACTAGGAGGGCCGCTCTTTTTTTCATCGTCGGGGTTCCCCAGTTTTCGGCCCAGTCGGCGAGCGCCTTGATTGACGCCACGTTTCCAACTATGTCGGCGAGTCGTTTCGGCCTGTACTTCTCGGCCCAATCCAAACCCATGGAAGGATGTATGACTCATGCCTGTTAATATCTTTTCCCGGGACAGCCAGCGGTCCTCCCGAAGGAGCCTTTATATAGGAGTTATGGTTTAGGGGACTTCCCCAGTTTATATGTACTGGTTGATTGGAGGTTCCAGTTTGGCTGACGAGCAGAAGAAACCTGTCGAGGGCAAGGCGAAGCCCGTGAAGGCTGACAAGGCCGACAAGGGCGATAAGGCAGCGAAGGACAAGCCCCAGAAGGCCCCAGCTTCCCTCAAAAAGATGGAAGAGGATTTCAAGTACATAGTCAGGATTCGCCAGACCGACATCGACGGGAAGAAGCCCGCGATAATAGGTCTGTCCAGCATCAAGGGGGTCGGCATGAGGATAGCCGAGCTTGTTATTCGGGAGATAGACTTCCCGAGGAACGAGAAGATCGGCCGCATGAAGGATCCCCAGATAGAGCAGGTCGAGAAGATAATCGCAGGCCTTTCGGAGACACTTCCGGAATGGATGGTCAACCGCCAGCACGACTTCGAGACGGGGGAGAGCGTCCACCTCCTCGGAAGCGACATGGACACCTTCAAGCGCGACGACATCAACAGGATGAAGATGATTAGGTGCTACAAGGGAATCAGGCACGAGCAGGGCGGAAAGGTCCGCGGCCAGCGCACCCGTTCCAACGGCCGCACCGGCTTGACGCTCGGAGTGGTCAATGGAGAGGTAGGCGCCAAGGCCGCCGCCCCCGAAAAGGAAGAAAAGAAATAGGGGGATAGAAAATGGGCGATCCTAAGTTTGCCAGGAGAAAGTTCGACACGCCTTCCCACCCGTGGGAGGGGGAGCGCATCGAGGCTGAGAACGAGCTTCTGAAGAAGTACGGCTTGAAGAACAAGCGCGAGGTCTGGAAGGGGCGTTCGACGCTGAGGCACTTCAGGCAGAGGGCGCGCGTGCTGCAGGGGCAGGTCCGTTACAAGGACGCCCAGGCCGAGCGAGAGATGAAGGAACTAATAGACAGCCTTCTGCGCCTGGGTCTCCTGAAGCCCGAGCAGGCGACGCTCGACGACGTCCTGGCGATGAGCCTCGACGACATCCTGAGCCGGAGGCTCCAGACAATCACCTACATCAAAGGATACACGCGGACGCCGAACCAGGCGAGGCAGTTCATCACCCACGGCCACATATCGATAGGCGACCGCAAGGTCACAATCCCTGGATACCTCGTTCCGAAGGACGAGGAGGAGAAGGTCGTCTACAACCCGCGCTCGCCGATTGCCAACGACCTGCACCCGGCAAGGCCGAGGGACGAGAACGCCCCGCCGCTGCCGTCCCGCGAGGAACCGGTAGCTGAGCCGGAGCCCCAGGCAGAGCCTCAACCGGCAACTCCGCCAGCCGCCGCCCAACCCGCAGCACCGCCGACGGCCCAACCTGAAACCAAGGAGGCAGCCAAATGACGAAAATCGGAGTCGCCCACATCTACGCATCCTATAACAATATCATCATCACTGTGACAGACCAGACCGGCGCGGAGACGATCACGAAGTGCACCGGCGGCATGGTCGTCAAGACGCAGAAGGACCAGGCCAGCCCGTACGCCGCCATGAAGGCGGCCGAGAAGATAGCCGAGACCATCAAGGAGAAGGGTTTCGACACCCTGAACATCAAGGTCAGGGCGCAGGGGGGCAACAAGGAGCCGATGCCGGGGCCAGGAGCCCAGGCGGCCATCAGGTCCCTCGCGAGGGCAGGAGTCAGGATCGGTCGCATCGAAGACGTAACCCCGCTGCCGCACGACGGCACTAAAAAGAAAGGGGGGAGGCGCGGGCGGCGCGTCTAAGGTGTGTGCATGAAAATTGAAAAAATAAAGATTGACGAACACGGAGCCAGGGCCGTCCTGTCTGACGTCACGCCGTCGTTCATGAACGCGCTGAGGCGCGCACTCATGGCCGAGGTTCCGAAGATGGCGATAAGCGACGTGGAGTTCCACCTGGGCGCCATCAGCGACGAGGAGGGCAAGGCGTTCGAGAGCACGGCTCCGCTGTTCGACGAGATGATTGCCCACAGGCTCTCGCTCGTCCCGATACCGACGGACCTCTCGCTCTTCACCTTCCGCAGCGAATGCTCATGCAAAGGCGAGGGCTGCCCAACCTGCACTATAATGTATTCGCTCAACAAGAAGGGCCCGGCAGTCGTTTACTCCGGGGACCTCGAACCACTGGGGGACGACAAGTTCCGCGTGAAGGACCCCCTGATTCCGCTGACCAAGCTCGCGGACGGCGAAGCGTTGCTGATATACGGCACGGCAACCCTCGGACGGGGGCGCGAGCACGCGAAGTGGCAGGCCACCCAGGCGGTCGGCTACAACTATTATCCGTCCATCGCTATAAGCAAGAAGTGCGACGGGTGCGGGGACTGCATCAAGCGCTGCCCGCGCGAAGTTCTGGCCAAGAAGGACGGGAAGGCCGTCGTCGAGAAGCTCGAGGATTGCACCCTTTGCAAGACGTGCGTCGAGGTCTGCCCGCAGAAGGCGGTCACTCTTTCGGAGGACTCGACGAAGGTAATCTTCAAGTTCGAAACGGACGGGTCGGTCCCGCCGAAGGACGCGCTGCTGTTTGCGCTCAAGTACCTTGAGGATGCGTTCGGAACGCTGCGCGATGCAGTGGGCGATATGGAAGACGCCGCCTAACTTGCTGAAATTGCTCAGGGTTCCGGCGTAATATTATCAAGCCATCTCTCATCGGACGTCGGCAGATTTTATATGGGGGTAGGCATTCACCCAACCACCCATGCGGGGGTAGCTAAGCCTGGTCAACGGCGCTAGATTGAGGGTCTAGTCCTTAGTGGTCCAAGGGTTCAAATCCCTTCTCCCGCATAAATTTTCTATAGATGCAAAGGGAGAAGGGATAGCCCTAACGGTTTCCGTCATTTACTCAGTGAGGAGTTAGGGCGTATCTGGCTTGAGCTCATGTACTAAGCTGAATCTCAAGCCAATGTGTTTGTTTTCGTTGTAAGCAAAACATTTTTACTACGCTCGCGAATTCCCCTCCGGTATTCATGACCGACTACGACATCAAGAAGGGCCATTTCGCGAACGTGGAGGGTGCCAAGCTCGAAGCTCTGGCAAAGGAGGTATTCGGGAACGCTAGGGCGCTCCCCGACGGAGCCGTCGTCTTCTCATTCGGGGCCATCGAGGAAGGTCGGGCGCAGGCGAAGTCCCCCAAGTCTCTTGAGGCCACGACGAAGATGAAGCTGGTCGAGGACTCGCTCGCTCTGGAATCCATCCGGCGCTGGAACCAGTTTCTGGAAAGTGCCACCGGGTTCAACACAAAGGAGAGGAAAGCAAGGCTCAACAAAAAGGCGAAGGATGGAAAGCTTTAAATGGTTATTTAGCTTATCGGTATATAACAACTGCGGGCCAGCAAAAGTCCGCGGATAAACTATTCGGAGGAAAGTTGATGACAGAGCAGAATGAGATGAAACTGACCACGGCGGAGCCGGCGGCGTTTGGCCTTTTGGGACTCGCCATCGTGACCCTAGTCGCCGGGGCGGTTAAATTGGGATGGGTGGATGGGGACTACAACAGCTACTTCATCGTGCCCTGGGCTTTCATGCTGGGCGCAATCCCGCAGCTGATAACGTCGTTCATGGAATTCAGGCGCAACAACGTTTTCGGCGCGACTGCGTTCGGGGCATACGGTATGTTCTGGCTCGGCCTCGGGCTGACCTACATGTGGGCGTTCGACAACAACCTGGCAAACACGAACTATCTGGACCACCTCGGGTTCGCCTTCGTGGGGTACCTGATTTTCAACACCTACATGATGATTGGTTCGATGACCCTCAACAAGGGTCTCTTCGCGGTATTCGCGTTCATCGAACTGCTGTTCATCGGCCTTATAATGAGCATCTTCTTCGCGGACACCTGGGCAGACTGGGGCAAGTTCGCGGGATGGGCCGAACTCGGCGTGTCGATCTCCGCCTTCTACGTCTCGGCGGCGGTCGTGCTTAACCAGACCACATGCTACCAGGTCCTTCCGCTGGGAAAGCCGTTTCTGAAGCCGAAGCAGCTCTGCACACTGCCAGATGAGGCGACGCCCTCAATCAAAACAGCGCCGAGCGACGAGCAAATCGAAACGCCATCACCGAAGTGATTCCGCCAGCTTAAATCCCTTTACCTTTCCATATTTTAGACAACATTGAATACCATTACGGCGTTTCACCCCTCATGCCCGAGTTCAAGGTAATCCACGACACGGTCCACGGCAGCGTGAAGGTGGACGGGGTCGTCCGCGACCTAATGGAGACCTACGATTTCCAGCGTCTCGGCGGGGTCAGGCAGCTGGGCCTTGCATACCTGGTTTTTCCAGGCGCCAACCACACCCGATTCGAGCATTCCATCGGCACTTCGCACGTCGCCGGGGAGATGGCCAAGGCGCTGGGGCTCTCTTCCGAGGAGCGCACCCTGGTCCGGTGTGCGGCCCTGCTCCACGACGTTGGGCATGGCCCCTTCTCCCACACGCTCGAGGCGACGCTCCACCGCAAGCTCGGCGTCGATCACATGGAGCTGACTAAGCAGATAGTCCGAGGCGAGACGAGCATGGTCGGCCCCGCCGCAAGGAAAGTGCTTCCAAAGGGGCAATCGATATGCGAAGTTCTGGAGAGGCACGGCGTGGCGTCCGACGAGGTCGCGGAGCTTGTGCACGGTAAACCGTACCCGTCACTCTCCCAGCTGCCGTTCAAAAGCGGAAGCCGTCCGATGTTCGGCGGGCGGAGGTACCTCTGCGACATGGTGCACAGCGCGTTCGACGCCGACCAGATAGACTACCTGCTGAGGGACGCGCACTACACAGGAGTCGCCCACGGCGGCATAGACGTCGACCGCCTGGTCAACACCCTCGCCCTCCACAAGGGGCAGATGGTCGTCCACGAGAAGGGGGTCAGCGCGGTCGAAGGAATGCTGGTCGCTAGAGCCCTGATGTTCACGTCAGTGTACTTCCACAAGACCGTCAGGATTGCAGAGCTCATGATATCCCGGGCCGTCGAGGCGGCGCTGGGGGAGGACATGCCGGAAGTGCAGGGCATGGTGGACTGGGAGCTGATGGCGTGGCTCGGGGAGCAGGGGGAGTATCAGAGGAACATCGCGCAGATGCTCAAGTACCGGGCGCTTTTCAAGAAGGCCTACGGCGTGACTCTCATCGACCTCGACCCCGAGAGGCGGGAGCGCCTCGCCGAACTCGGTGACTATGCGAAGCTCAGGAGGGTCGAGGACGCGATATGCGACAGGGCCGGGGCGCCGCGCGGCTCGGTGATGATAGACCTCCCGCATCCCGACCTGCTGCTCTCCGAGCCCAGGATAGGAAAGGCGGACGTGCGCGTCCTTACGCCGAAGGGAATCAAGAGCTTCTCGTCCCTGACTCCGTTCGGAAGGGCAATACGCGACAGACACGTTTCGAACTGGGTCATAATGGTCGCTGCGGACAGGAGGCATCTGGCCAGCGTGCAGAAGGTCGCGGAGCGCGTCCTGTTCAGCTGAGACCAGTCAGGGCTGAGCGAGCGGGATGCGTCCGAAGTGTTAAAAACGATGAATGGTTAGGGTACTTGCCCCTTGGATGGGAGCGGTGATTCAGATGGAAAAAATCGAGGCTTTCGACTACGAAAAGGCTTACAAGTCGTGGAAGTGGGACATTCCCGAGCATTACAACATGGGCTACGACTGCTGCGACAAGCACGCCGAGGGCCGGAACCGCAACAAGGTGGCGCTGTACTGGGAGAACGAGGCCGGGGACGCGAGGAAATACACGTTCCGCGAGTTCCGGAACATGAGCAACCAGTTCGGCAACGCGCTTCGGGATATGGGAATGAAGAAGGGAGACCGGTTCATCATACGCCTCCCGAACATCCCAGAGTTCCAGACCACGTTCCTGGGGGGGATGAAAATCGGCGCGGTCCCGATAGCCATCAGCGCAATGTTCACGGCCAAGGAAATCGCCTACCGCATCAACGACAGCGAGGCCAAGGCCATCGTGACCACAGAAGACGGGCTGCCGTCAATCGAGGAAGCGATGAAGACCTCTCCGGCGCTCAAGCACGTCATCGTTGTTAACGGGAAACCGGGCAGCCATCTCCAATACGGCAAGCTGATGGCCGGTGCGTCCAAAGCCCTGCTTCTCGAGAAGACCCGCTCGGACGACATGGCGTTCTTCTGCTACACCTCGGGCACTACGGGCAACCCCAAGGGGGCCGTACACAGGCACAGCTGGGCGATGGCCAACGACCCCGGCTTCAAATTCTGGCAGGGGTACCGGGAAGACGACGTGGTCGCCCACACCGGCAACCTCAACTGGATTTTCCCGCTCGGGAACGGCTTCCTGTACGCTTGGCGCCACGGGGCCTCCGTCCTGCTCTACGACGGCCGTTTCGACGCCGAGAAGCGGTTCTCGCTACTGGAAAAGTACGAGGTTACCAATCTAGCTACCGTGCCGACTGCGCTCAGGATGATGCTGTCCGTGCCGGACGCCGAGAAGCGCCATCCATTGAAGTGCGTCAGGCGCATCATAAGCGCGGGCGAGCCCCTTAATCCCGAGGTGATACAGCTTTGGAAAAAGCGCTTCGGGCAGGAGATACACGAAGGCATCGGGATGACGGAGGTAATGGTCTACCTCTCGAACATAGACGGCATGCCCCTCAGGCCTGGCTCGTGCGGGAAACCGCAGCCGGGCCACATCTGCGCCATCGTCGACGAGACGGGCAAGGTGCTCGGGCCCAACCAGCCCGGAAACCTCGCCGTCAGGAAGGGAGACCCGGGGCTCTTCACGGAGTACTGGAACAAGCCCGACAAGACGGCCGAGTGCTATGCGGGCGACTGGTTCCTCAGCGGCGACACGCTTTTCACGGACGAGGACGGTTACTTCTGGTTCCAGGGGC
>JAZDNO010000020.1:0-66372 GCA_043799545.1 Methanobacteriota archaeon
ACACTATAAATTTATAGCAGATGTACGATGCAGTATCTGAGGAGTGAACTACATGAGTAAAAAGACTAAAGATTTGGATAAAGTTAGATATTTACAAAAGATAGCGAAATCTGCACAAAAACAAACACGCTTTGAAAAAGAACAGAAGAAAATAATGGTCGAAAATACACCGGATATATTGCGTGATTGTGAATCAGAGTGGCATGATTCAAGTGGGCAGTTGACAATATGTAAAGAAAAGTATGAATTTGTGTGTAGCCAATGTTCAAAAGAAAATGTTTTAAAATTCACGTCGGGTGGTATCACAAGAGGAAACAATATCAAAATTACGAATGAATCAAATAAAACTATAATTAAGTGCTATAATTGTAACAATTGCTTGTTCACAATTGATAAAAAAGTCGACATAGTACTTTAATCTCGATAATGCATAAAGAATTGTGCTCGTACGAATGTAATAATTGATGGACTACTACAGGTCCATCCGCTCCCTCGGTGTGTAGATACTCTGGGCCGCATCCACGTGCCTGCAGTGCTCCCGGTAGAAGAATCCCACGCATTCGCAGTGCCAGCGCCCGCCCGGTCTCGTTACGAGGTGGTTGTGCCCCGGTTGGCTGCGCGAGGGCACTAGGATTCCGTACTTCGTGATGCATGGCAGGCCTTCTGGATGCCTCTCGCAGGGCTCGCAGGCGACGGCGTCGTCGTTCATGTGTCATCACCCCAGCACGTAGGACCTGCCGCAGCTCCGGCAGCTCACATCCGCATAGTGGAGCCCGTCGCTCCATGTCTCAGAGCTCAGGACTGCGTCCCTGCTCCCGCAGTGCCTGCACGTGTGCGGACTCTGATAGAAGTCCAACATTATTGGCGCTAGCTTGTTTTCCTCTACCGCCCCTGTCTCTTGGACGCCCGGGGTGCAGGCGTCTACAGCGTCGTGCCGCAGTTTCTCACCGAGCTGAGCCGGGGAGAAACGGAGGCATGGAGCGAAGGGGCGAGGAGGACAAGCCACGAGGGACCTGTAGCCAAGGCGGGAACGTAGTGCTGGGGGGCACTCCTCATGGGTGAGCGGTTCTCCGACCAAGGCGAACCGCCACCCATCATTACACGATGCGCGGCCCTTCCCCCACGGGGGAGGGGGCGGTACCATCGCTGAGCGATGGGCGCAGGGGTGGGGGCTTTAGCGAGGCGATGCATCGCCGAGCGTCAGGGAGCCCCGGGAGTGCCCCTGACGCGCGTCAGGAGCGCCGCCGAGGAGCCACGAGGGCAAAGGCCCAAATAGACGGCTTTGCGTTGGAAACCCGCAGCGAAGACGTCATTTGCGCGTTTGTAAGGAACATCCAGGGACAGCCCCGAGGGGTGAGACAAGGCGGCGCATATTTCGCCAATATATCTAGCATCTTCACAGTCTCACATAAATGAACCTATACTACTCCGCGATTAACCTAATTCAGCATACACTTGTATCGGGAGATAATGACCATGGAATAGAAATACTCGAAAATAACGGGTTCAAGAATGAACTGGAAAGTAAAACGAAAAAAGGTTCGTTTAATGAGGAGTAGACGACATTAGGCTCGGACGGGTGAAAAAATATATAGGATAAGGCAGCAATGTCGGATCGGTGAACACATGATGAACGAAAACACCGAGCTTAACGCTACGCCCCCTCGGGTTTTGTCCTTATATGCGTTCGGATCACCTAACAGGCGGGTATATGACTCAGACGTCAAATACCTGCAAGCCGTTTGGTGGAAAACTATGGAGGAAAATTAATGACAAAAAAAAGAGCATTTATTAGTTTTGATTACGACCATGACCTTGATATTAAAAATTTACTGGTGGGGCAGGCTAAAAATCCCGATTCTCCATTTGAAATTATTGATATGTCGATAAAAGAGGCAATCTCTGAAGATTGGAAGGATAAAGCACGAACCCGTATCAAAGGGTGTGATGTAGCTATTGTATTATGTGGAGAATATACTGATTTTGCTACAGGTGTCTCAGCTGAATTAGAAATTACCCAAGAAGAAAACGTGGGTTATTTTCTACTGTATGGGAGGGCGGACAAAATATGTAAAAAACCAAAAAGCGCAAAGGCTAGTGATAAATTATATAATTGGACTTGGGACAATTTAAAAAATTTAATTGGTGGTGGTCGATAAATGCGAAAGACGTTAATTAAAGACCACATTTTACTCCTCGCAATTGCTTGGAGCGATGAAGAAACATGACTGTGAAAATACCAACATTTCTAAGCGTCGGTGAACCACACAATGAGGCACAGCGTAAGTATTTGGATGCATTAGTTATATATTTAAGTAGACATGGTATTGTTGCAGAAACACTTGGTCGTTCATTTTGGTCTATTGAAAACCCATTAAGACCAGTGCAACAGAAGATGCGAGAAGTTAATGGCGCTGTCATTTTGGCTATGGAGCGATTCCATTCAGAAAAAGGTACCTATAAAGAATATAGTGCTTCGGGAAAAGTTGTTAACGACCAATATTTTGTCACGGTTTGGACACAAATTGAAGCCGCCATGGCCTACCAACTTGAATTACCTCTCTTGATTTTAAAAGATGATAGGTTAGTTGCTGAAGGGATGCTTGATCCAGGGATACACGAGTGGGTGATAGTTAGAATTAACCCTGAAAATCCTGATGAATTAAAACGGGATCCAATCAAAGCATTTATTGATAGTTGGATAGAAGCTGTTCGAAAATGCTATTACTCGAAGAAAGGTCGGTGAAATATGGTGACGGCGTGTAACATCGGTTATGCGATTCGCTTCGCTCACACGAATTGTGCCTTGAGTACAACTTCGCATACACTGAAAGCATTAAGCGAAATAAACCCGTAGACTAATGGAGAATAAAACATGCAAAAAATAAATGCAGAAACGTTATATGATAATAGGAAAATGGCTTTATTGAATGCGAGAGAATTACTTAATGATGCACAGATATTATTCGAATCAAAGAGGTGGGCTAGATGTTTTTTCCTGGTACAAATTGCCACTGAAGAACTTGGAAAATATGGAATCATTATTTCATCAGCCATGAGTATAAAACACGGTTCTATTAATATAAGTAGTTTTATAAAGCGCTTTAAGAATCATAAGGAAAAGACAAGAAATATTCTGATGCTTGAAGACTTGAAGATATTTATCGATAATAAAGGTAAGTCTGAGTTGTTTAACTTCGATTCAAGGAAAGAACACGCGGAAATGCAAGAGCAACTTAAATTTAGAGCGTTATATGCAGATTTTGATGAACGTGGAACACTTTGTATTCCATCCCAATTATTTGGAAGAGATATATGTTCAATATCAATCAAGCTTCTAGAAAAAAGGGTTAGGTTAATGCAATCCTTTGAGAACGATATTGCTTC
This sequence comes from Methanobacteriota archaeon, assembly GCA_043799545.1. Classification (GTDB taxonomy): domain Archaea; phylum Thermoplasmatota; class Thermoplasmata; order SG8-5; family DAIRED01; genus DAIRED01. The sequence continues at coordinate 3,388 of JAZDNO010000020.1, forward strand.
TAAATTTGATTTTAATAAAATAACAAAAGAAGAGATCGATGACTTTTATAACAAGATTGGACTTAATGAAATATTAAAGAAAAGATAACTAACAAATTTTCGCCTAACAACGTAATATCATGATCGGCTCGTTAGACTCACCTTCGTCCAAATTTACTCCGCAAACTTCAGATAACCACCAGCCATTATACTAACAATAATTTTCTAACATTGGGGTGCTTTTCTTCTAATTGAACCCCCAATCGATTAATCAACCCCGTGGCATAAAGCATTTCGCCCCCTTCTTAAACCTTTCCTGTTCAGACAATGAGCCGAGAATACCTGGGTGTGCTATTTCCCCCACAGGTGACCAAGATGGTACACACAACAACCCAAGTAAACAACGCGCCGGGAGAAACCCCGGACGTGCTGGAGCCGATATCGTTCGATGCGACCGCCAAGATAGGGACCGCGCGCAACAAGTGCACGGAAATCCTGGAGATATGCGACGGGCTGGAAGCCAACGTCAAGGCGCAGATACGCGCCAGGATACAGGCCATCCGCCACGCGCTGACGGCGTTGCAGAACGACGTCGAAGAGATGATGGAGATAGGAGAGCCGGTGCAGCCTGAGAACCAACAGTGGCCCCAGGTCAACCAGGCCATGCTCGACATCGAGGCGCTCGGCCACGAGGCGCGCATCTTCGTGGTGGACATGACGAGGTACCACGAGGTGTACCCGTTCGAGTGGCCCCCGGACCCAGACGTCCCCGACTAATCGGCCTCCACGAAAACCCTTTTCTTTACTTTCAAGGTGATAAAATGATGTCGCTGGAGCATTTCGCGCTGCTGGTTGTAATCGTCTCGTTCTTTGCTGTGCAGGTGTACACCAACGACAGGCTGCGCAGGCACGCGGTCGCCATCCTGACGAGGCACCGGTCGAAGCTCTACGCTTTCCTGGACCCGGTGATAGATGATATCGCTGCGGAGCTGAACGCTGAGGTCCAGGAGCACTCGCGCGAATGGATTACCGACGAGGTCCAGAGGCAGATGCTCGAGGTGGGGGTCTATGTCTTCACGGAGATGGGGAAGGAGAAGGCGCGGGAGCTAGTGGGAGATATCATCGAGGATATTTTATCAAAATGACGGCACTGTTTTCAGAATAATTTTTCAATTATTCTTATACTACCTGTCAGCATTGCTATTGAATCAACTTTTTGGTAATCTTTATAATCGTGTTTATAGAGATTCTCCATCACACGAATTGTGTTTGCTACATGTGTGTTTTGTTTATTAATTAAATTATTTTTACTTGCCCATGTGATTAAAGCACAAAAATCAAATTTGGATGATGGAGCTTGTCCTGCCATGTTCGTATATTTAATTGTCAATGCTAACTCAACCGATACACCAGCCATGATACAACATGACCTTTCCATACCAAGTATGTAGTCATTACATGCTTCTTTGATAGTTTCAAAAACTTCTACCGGAGTTGTTGAATTTATATTTACCATCGGCTTTAGAGAGCCATCTTGTTGTTTCTGATATTTTACAACGTGGATATCAACTAGTGTTTTTAAACGCTTGTTGGTTTTTTGGCTATAATCTGCTACAGCTTTGTTATATCCCTGTGTATGGCCATCACGAAATCCTTCCGAGTATCCATCTGCCTTCCCTTTAGAATATCCGATAAGACCCCCACCGATAGCTCCCAATCCTCCCGAGATTAAGCCACCAACTAATCCGTCATCTTCTTGTTTCTCTGGTTTTTTCTGTGCAGTCATGGAAGCACACGATATTCCCATTTTTACGTATAATAATGTAGAGTATAAACTTATCCCTCATTTCCCAAACTCAATTCCAACCCAGGCATAGACCGAGAGCGGAAGTTAATTTAGGATGCTGTGCATAGACGCTAAGAGAGATAAACTTAAATGGCAATCCGGCAATCCTAAGCCGTCGATTGCCCATGAAAATAGAGAAGAAAGAGATTCGTCTCGAAGGATGCAACTGTATAAATTGCCGTCTGGAGCGAATGGAAACGGCTATCAACAATATGCACGAATCCGTCATACTCATTCTCGATAAAAATACTGAAATACCAGGTATGCCAAAAGAGAGAAACAAAATGAGTAGGAAGTAGTATAGACGAGGACGAATGGCATAAGACTATCTGGTTGACAAACAAAGGTGATGAAGCGATAAAGACATTACAAACTGGATTAAGGAATTCGTAGGGTAACTTCCCTCTTCATGAACACAATTTTGACGTTTCTCGGTAAAGCCTTTCGTATGTCGCTGACCTTCGCGTAAAAGTTGGGAAAGGACTTCTTTGAATTGTGGAAGTGAATCGGTATGCACGTCGCCCCTTCCCCAAGTTTCAAGAATGAATCTAGGTTGGCTTCCTTCCCGATGATTGCCCAGACAGGGAAGAACACGATATCCGGTGCTTCCTTTATCATGGCTTTCGTCGCAATAGAGTCTCCCATGAAGAGGATCTTCTTACCGTTATAAATTATAAGAAAGGCGAGTCCCTCCGTGGCCTGGAGGACTCTCACCTGTACTCCGGCAATATCCACAGAGTCTCCAACATTGCACGGGCGCATGCGCTTGAAGAGCTTCCGAAGACCATCGATATCCTTCGCCTCGAAACTCATCGCAAGCGATAATGGCTCGCCGACGGTTCTCGGGCAGCATATTGTCGTGGAGTCATTGCTGAGAGCCATGACCGTGTTAGAGTCAAAATGATCCCAGTGCTCGTGCGATATAAAGATGGCAGATGCCTTGCGCTCTTTCCTCGGGTTTAAGGTAGTACGAAGCAGATGATTCTCCCGCACGGGATCGAGGTAAAGGGAAGTATTCCCCGTCTGCATCTTCAGGCAAGAATGACCGAACCACATTATTCTAACATTAAAATTACCTTTGCTGTTCATACCCAAGCCATCCCTCCACTAACAACCATCCTGGGCACTCTTCCGTTCGTTCCCAAGTGACGGTTCCTATTCGGTCTCACGACCTCTGAATGTACGTCACACATATTAAAAATATCGACCCCGTGCCTTCGTTGAACTCGGATGAAGTTCACGGTCGAGGGTCTGAGCTACGAGACGATACGGTTGAGGGTTACTTCTCGCCAAGCTCTCTAACTTCATCTGACTTCTTTACAGATGAGATGACAACAACCCTGCTAACATTTGTTTCATCTGGTTTCATTTTTACTTCCTTCTGTTCCTTCTCATCATCGGCCATATCGAACCTCCATAATTTTATCCAAATCAGCCTTATCATAATGCGGGTATTTGTTATTAATTTCCATTACTTCCTTGTACTTACCTTTAATCTTATTATGCATTTTCCACCAAATTGATACAACACCAGCAACACTAACACAGAATAACAATCCTATTTGAGCTAAATAGAAATCATACTTGTCTCCATTATCAATCATGTCTTGTGGATCCATTAAGGGCAGGAAAGAATAACTGAATAAAATAATGCCACAAAATATTAGAGTACTCATTGTTAGTATATGTCGAGCAATTTTCATATTCATGAATTCACATATCTTGATGTCCAGACTATTCCCACGAATCAAAGTATTAGTCAGTTCCTCTTTGGATTTATCCTTATATTTTTCATATAACTCAATTTGATTTGGCCCCAATGAAAACATTACTTTTTCAGGGCTTAAATACAAAGATAATCCTAATAAAATCGACAATAGAACAAATGCAATCGATATCGCACAGATTAATGCAAAATTATCATAGATTTTAATTATAGCACTGTTATCTTCTGGCACAATCAAATCATTTAAAATGTAACTTAATAACGCCAAGATAAAACCTATAACTCCTAATGCTAACGTAATAAATGAGCTGGCGCGCCCTAATAAGGTTTTATTAACATCAAGTATCTTATTTAAAGTTGAATCACCTTCATTCTTAATCATCACAAGCGTGTCTAGCTTGCTTTCATTTGTAGGATCAATCATCGTAACCCTCAACCTCTACATCCAATCGCTCATCCCCAAGTGGCGGTTCCTAGTCGTTCGTTTCACGAACTCTAAATACACTTCGTACCATAAATAATTCTCTACCCCGTCCCTTCGTTGGACTCGTGATTCCTCCTAAGTCCCCAAACCTAAGTGCTGGCCCATTATACCTAACAAAAGCCGGGATACAATGAGCCCATTCAGCTGCTAATCGTCGGAACCGTGCGCACTCCTGTCCCGCCGTCAAATTTAGGACGGAGATGCTCCGGCGAGGCATCCATGCGGCTTCTCGTCAATGAGATGGAGTTCATGGCCGAGGTGGCTCACTAATTATCTGGTCGATGTTAAGTAATTACGATTGTACACCATATTTTGAAACAGTAATATTATTGGAATCAACTCAATAATTGCAAATTTTATCATCATAGCATTGTATATATTTATTATTTCCTTAAATTTAATTATTTCTGGTCTATCCTTTTTATTATGGTATAGATATAAACAGTCATTCCGCGTAATAAATTTACCATGAGCCAGAGTATTTCTCATTCTCCTTGTATCCGCTATTATTTCATTACGTTCACTCTCAACAAGTGATTTATATTTAAAATAAAGATTAAGTAATTTCATTCTTTGTTTATGATTCTGATTAGGCAATAACGCAGAGAACATTTTTACTCCTTGGTCCATATTTAACTGGAATTGGATTATCAATCCAAAAAGAATTAAATAAACTCTTGCCTGGCGATATTTTTTACGCTCTTTGTAAAAACTCTCGTAGATTGTTTTAATATTACCCAAATTGCCATCAATAATCGAGTAATGAAACCCAAGAGCTGATGGTGGGCTAATAATCATATTATATTCATCAATAGATTTGTCCAGCCATAATGTCCATAATTTACTAATAATTCGATGTGCTTCAAGATCGCCCCCAGTGTTTGTAAGAAAATCGGTTTTAGTACAATCACCAAGAATTCTTAATAGCAAATCTGGGTCTTTTTCACTTTTTATATATCCATTTATTTTCTTCACAACACATAATGTGTCAGTGTATCCAATTCTAGCTAACCTTTTTGTTAATAACCTGTACACTTTTGGATAAGTATCATATCGTGTCATTTGCCGCGAATATACCTCTTTTATTTGGTTGCATCCAACACATAATAAATTGGTCTTCCAAACAACTTTTTTTTTATTCAATGAAATACATGCTACTCTTACTCGTTCAACTGGCTCAAGCTTAAGTTCACTCGATAAACAATCTTCGCAAAAGAAATATGGGTTGTTATCTAAGAACTTCGATATTATAAAATCATTACCCAACACCTTTTTAGTTATACGTTCGCCCCCAAGCGACGGTTTCTATTCGCCGGCTTCACAGGCTCTAAATATTGACGCACCTATATAAATTCTCTACCCCGTCCCTTCGTTGGACTTGGGATTGGGGCTTGTATTATTGCCTAAGAACGCTGAGAGCCGTCTTCACTGGCAAGCGCTCCAACCGTGCGCTGCGCTGTCCCGTCGTCGTTGTCAGGTCGCGTGGCTCTGGCGAGGCATCCACGCCGCCGCTCGTCGTTTGGATGAAGTTCACGGCGGAGTAGGCCGACCTTTACTACAATAACGGCTGTGTGCCCTTTAAAGCCAAAACGACGCGCAGTATCCCCTCGCTACGAATCCGTTTGTCTTCCACCTAAGCAAAATAAATTCAATATTGGCCAGACAAATAATTACACTCGTAACGAAACTAATTTATTCACAAGCTATGTATTATCATACATGCCAATAGATATGGCAGGATGATAACATGACTAGATATCGAGATGGAATAACCAGACAAGCTGAAATACCAATGGCTGACCTCAATAAAAAAATTGACTCCTATCACGCCTTGTTGGTTTTGGGAAGGATAAATGATTTAACAGACGGAGAATGGACTTCGTTCAATCTAGAGACAAACCTTCACTTCTCTGAATTGAGCGAGGTTGCACAAAAAAAGGTTCTTAAGATAAGGGACCAACAACCATCGCAACATTTTCGAGGCCAATATTCTAATCCACCAGATGATGATGAGTAATGAGTTCTGATGTTCCTAGATAAATCTCTGGTTGCTACTTAATTAAAACGATGATTATTTTTTTGTCCTAAACTGGTATAGCGCCAACGATAATATAATCATTAAAATTCCCCCAGACACAAAAGTATATGGATTTTGATCTGGGAGCGTAGCCATCCCAAATAATAGTATTGCTACAAATACTAAAAAGAGACATAATAAGGGTATTAACTCGCCAGCATTAGATTCCACGCTATTGTTACCTGCTCCAGTTAATGTTGCTCCATAATTATATTTCCAGGGAGATGTGCGGTAACCACTTTCTTTCATATGTGGGTGCTGACTTCTATGGCAATCTTCACATAGGCACACTAAATTATCGGAATAGTTTGATCCGCCTTTTGATAATGGAACTACATGGTGGGCATGTAATCTTATCCCTGATGCTCCACACTGTTCACATCGGCCGCCAGCTCTTGAATAAGTTGCCTGTCGTTTCGAATCCCAATCCTCAGGGTAATCAGGGAAATTCCAACTCACAGTTAGTTATTATGTACCACCATTATATGTTTTTCTATGTTCGTAACTTATAAAATCTATTTCACTTTCGATGCGCAAAGTCTATATCTATACCATAGTCGCTATCTTCGGAACTACTTACAGATAATTTAGGTTGGTTATTGTTAATTTCCTCCTCCAAGTGCTTTAAAACTTTCTCGCATTCAGTTAGTTGTAGACATTGTTCTAGGTCTTGTAATAATTTGCTACAGTTCGGCGAATAGGATTGTAGGCTAATCCTGAATGTATAATACTCTTTCTTACCAAATTCCTTATTACACCCTTTTTCCTCACCAGCTTTGATAATTGATAACACCTTTACATATTGATTGAAAAAATTATCTATATCTTTAGATGTCAAATTATATTCCTTTTCCAGGTCTGCTGAATACTTCAAATTTTGCCTAAGTGCATTTATGGCATTCCAATATATTGTGTTCTCTGCTACCTGAATAATATTTGGTCCAGCAATAGCTACCAAAGGTGCATTTTTAATTTGATTAATAATGTTCCTAGAATACTCTAAAGTAAGATTTAGCAACACATCAGACTTATCATGTATATCTTTACTTTCTTTTGATGCCATTATCAATCCCTTTTAATGACCTGATTTCTATCCTGTATTTAAAAGGATTTGGAGGGGATACTACGCACGAGACGGGCACACAGCCTTAGCGTCCAGTCGGTCGTCCCCCAAGTGACTGTTCCTATTCGGTCTCACGACCTCTGAATGTACGTCACACTTATTAAAAATATCGACCCCGTGCCTTCGTTGGACTCGTGATTCTCACTTTATACCCCATTCCTAAGTGTATCCAGATGTACCGTGGAGAAACCGGCAAGGCATCCACGCGACCTCTCGTCGCTTACTGGTTGTTCAAGGTCCAGGTGCTGAGCTAAACGACGATACGGTCGTGGCTCCCCCAGCCGATATCAAACAGCTAATAGAAGTTCTCGATTAAACGCTCACCATGTTCTAATATTTCTTGATAACTTAAACCAATGATGTTTTTCGAATCTTCTAATGCCCAACGTATGTCGGAATCCTTTTTATAAACGATTAACGTTCCTTTAAAAACCGTTGCTGGAATATCTTCGTAAACTTGCGCATACATTTCTTTAATTTCTCCCAGATATCCTCGCAATTGGCTAACAGCATCTTTAGTATTGACATTTTTATCGCTGGGACGTTTAAATTCGATAATGTGAATCTCGCGCGATCTTGATGTATAACCACCATCGAATATCACTAAATCTGGAATCATGCCAGTATCAGTTTTTCCTTTTGATACGATAAATTCAGGATGCTTCTTATAAAACAATTGAGAGATTGCGCCATTCTCTTGGTATATTTCAGATATTAAACTATGTCCCATTAGCCAGATATTGTCTTTTATCAAATCATGCGCTTCACATTCATAGGCATCACCCTTATGAATAATACTTTTAAAGTCTGTCACAACTGAAATTCGATGTAAATATTTCTGATAAACTTCAAGAATTCCTTTATCTACTGGAATACTCATTGTTTCATTAATTTGTTGATATGATGTTTCAAGCATTATATTTTTTAAATCATAGTGGGAGCTAGTTCTAGTCACCCCACTACCCAATATATATATTTCATACCCTCTTTGCCATATTTTATAGCTATCTTCACCTTCTTTTGGTAAAACTGATGTATCAATAGAATTTCTGACTTCTTGTGATATTGTTTTAATCTCTCCAATTATGTCCGATGGTGATGACGATTTTGGGATGGCTACGACCATGTCCACTCCATTAGTAAATATACTTAACTTTAATATCTGAAAATTATGTCGTTCAGCACGGTTAATAAAGCTGTTTTGAACATGCGTTGCACACTCAGACGTGGATATTGCATGCGCTTGATTTTTTGTCGAGAATATTAATCGGAATAACGTGAATTTATCACATGGTTCGTTTGTTATCTGGTTGACAATACTCCATTTTATTTTTTCTGTTGATGGTCTGTGTTGTTCATAATATTTCATCAAAATTATGTATAGCGAACTTTTGACGTAATTATAAACTTCTTCCAACTTGTATTTCGGGCTTACAGAAATATCGAGCCATGTTGTAAAATTACTTGGAAAATATATCCCTTCAACCTTTACACGATCCAGTTCTTCAATTTTACTATAAAGTTCATTTTTCCATCGTCCAAAACTTTGCTTGATTATCGGCGCACTTACTTCCTCTATCTGGATTCGATAAACAATGTAAAAAACCATTCCTTTTCCTTTACCGATATTAGCTAGCCATTCTCTTTTAGCCATTATTCCACCATATTACTCGATAATACGCGAGGGGGTCCACAATCTTTGTTCGAATCCGCTCATCCCCAAGTCACGGTTCCTATTCGCGCTCACATGCCACAATGGGAGCGCCCATTTATAAAGTTTGTTCGTTTACCCGAACTCTACGCCTTTATACTTCTCTCCAGATGGCGCCTTCGTCGCCCCCTCCACCCCGTCCTCGACCCCCATCATCATCTCCAGCAGTTCCTGGAACTTATCCGGATGCATCAGGACAAGAGCCACTCGCTCCTCTATCTCAGCTCCAACCTTCGTTTTGAACTCGATGGCGACGGCATCACCGTGTAGCCAGACGACGAACTCGTTGGCGTAGACCGGGAGCGGGCTACCATTCACCTTCGCCGTCTTCAAGCGAACTCCACCCCATTGTATTCCTTCTCCTCGGGGATTCCCACGTGCTCCTCCGTCTCCCCTTCCACGATGCTGAACATCGCGTAGAAGATGCGCTCGAACGTCTCCGGGGTCATGAAGACGGTGGTCGCGCCCTCGGTCTTCTTGCCAATCTTCGTCACGAACTCCATGCCGTAGCAGCCTTTGAGCGCCCAGAGCTTGCAGCCGTTCGCGTACACGGGCGTAGGACCGGCCTTCATCGCTTCCTCCCGTTCAGACTGTCAGCGGTCTTGCGGATGGCGCCCTCGGCGACATCTGGGACGGCGACGGCTGCGAAGAAGGCAGTGAGGATGTAACCGTCTACGATGATAGCCGTGAGCAGGCCCAGGAAGCCGGAGAGCAGGAAGCCGAGGTAGAGCTTGCCGGCCTCCATCTTCGGCAGGGTTAGGGTGCCTTGAGAGCGCACGGCAGTGTGTATGACGCCTCCGGCGAAGCCAGCGAAGGCGAATGACAGTAGCGTGAGGTTGTCCAAGCCTTTTCCCCCTAGTCAACGGTTCCTGGAGCCTTCTCGGAGCCTACGTGGGGTCTTCTCGGATTCTTCGTGGATTCTTTACGGGGTTGAATCGGAGTTGATACGGAGTTGATCGGCAGCATGGCGTTCACCTCGGAGAGCATTTCTCCTTCACGAAGAGGTTGTAGCCAGAGCAGCCGCGCGCCCGCCTGTCGTACTCAGCCTTGAGCTTCCCGGAGAGCTCGGCCCATTCCTTGGCCGCCCGGGTGAGCCTGGCGCGTTGCTTTCGCTGCTTTCCTGTGTTGGCGTTCCTGGGCTTGGCGTACTTCCGGGCGTATTGCTGGCCGTGGCGCTCGTAGAATATCAGCTCGCCGAACCTGCCGCTGAACGTGCCGAGGAAGCTGGCCTTGACCTTCAGGGGATTACCCCCTCAGGTCGTTACAGGCTGCGTCTGGTTCGAGACAGGCTGGTTCACCGCGATGGCGACCGTCGTCGGGATGGCGTCCGGCATCAGACCGGACAGGCGCGTGACTCGGTACCCGTTCCCGGATATCAGCACGTTGTACGGCCCGTCGATGGCCGTGAGCGCGTACTTGACCGTGCCGGTGTCGTCCGTGAGGCCCTTGAAGACGGTGTTCGTGCCCTTGAGGACTTCGACGACCGCGTTCATCAGCGGGACGCCGTTCGCGCCCGTGACGAGCATCTCGCACATCAGCGGGGGCTCGATGGGAGGTGTGTTGCCCCTGACGGCCGCGATGTACCTCTTCACATAGAGGTTGAAGCCGGTCATCTTGACCGCCATCTTGTCGTAGAACGACTTCTGCTCCGGGGTCAAGGGTTGCCACGAGACCACGGCTTGGTCGAAGAGCTCCCTCTGGTCCACCTGGAACACGGTCTTGGGGTTGTGCGGGATGAAGTACTTCCTGATGTACTCTATCCCCTTCCAGCGCGAGGCCACGACCTTGTCGCCTATCGCGCCGCTGTACTCGTTGCCGAATATGTTACGGATCTTCATTTTAGATCACCTGTGGAAGTGATGGTCGAGCTGGGTAATAGCAAAATTATGTCTGAACAGGGAATCCTTAAATACTGGCGGCTCAGGTCGGCGGCCACCATCGCCGCGCGAGCTTCTCGTCCCACTTGAAGTACCGCCCTCGGAAAACGCGGTAGTAGCCAGCGCCACGATTCAGGTTCTCGGGGTCGCTGGCGAAGTGCCTGAACTTCGGGCCGTAGAGACTTCTCATGTGTTGGCGCGGCTTTCTCGGTTCCACATGTGGGAATTGGATGGATGGGATATAAAACGTTGGAAAAATGCCTAGGCATCAAAATGCGCGAAAAGTCCACAACACCCACAAAATTTATAAAGATAGTCAAACATCAAACATCTTATGATTGGGAAAAACGAAACCTGGCTTCTGTCTAAATGGAAAATGATAATGATACCTACAGGATCGTATATAGCGATTACAGTTCTACTCTCTTATTATGGATTAGGTCATTGGTGGCTTGAATTAACTGGCCCTATCGCTGTTATTATGGTTATCATATCATTTTTTTATTATGTGTGGATGTCGTTCAATAGTGGTTAGGACTAGTTAACTTTATTTGATTACTCGTGTATTATTGCTTGGAGGTATACAATGGGAAAGGGAGGAAGGAGTTCGAATGATCAGAGATCCGATGCGAAGAACCCAAACAGTTCGGAGAATCGTTCTGCCTCGGATAACCGGTCAAACCAGATGAACCCGAATCACCGTGCATCGAAAAAATGATGCGGATGAATGGAATGGCTAGTAAATCCTTTATTTCAATTAAACTGAGGAGGTAAATATCATGCGTGGAGACCCTTGGCATCCAGAATCGATATCTAAAGTCGTAGAAAAACTTGAAATGAAATATGCAGTTAGGCACCCTTACAATTTGCCTGTACAGACCAGGACGGGCGCATTATACCAGCCAGATATTTGTGCGTTCGATAAACAAACCAACGAATTGAAGCTAATCATTGAACTAGAAACCAAGCACGTACGTAAATCTATCATGGGTGCAGCAGTTCTGGCTCAAATATGCGTAAGGGAGATGTCCTTGAAGGGGAAGCCAAAATTGCTCTATATCTTGAAAGATATGAGCGACCAAGAGGCCGTTAGGAAATTACTTGTACGACTGGATAAGATGAGAAGTATGTTGAAGAACGATTATCTCGACGAATCAATTGAGATAATTTCCCTGGATGAATTTCTCAAGCGTTAATGCTAAGACGCTGGCGGTTTCAACCGATAGTACTCGACGATGGCCTCCAGTATCAGCTCCCGCATAGCGCGGTCCTGGGCGGCGCTTTTAAGCCGCAGGTAGCGCAGGACGATGTCGGGCAGGGCGACGGTGGTCCTGCGCGTCTCGTCCCAGGAGCCGGTGACCTTGATAGGTGTGTCGAGGGAGTGCATCCAGGAAGATATAGGAAAGGTGGGATATATAATTGGTCATCGTTTCGTTTTATTTTTACCTTTCAGGAGTGACTTCATCTCGTCAAGTGATACCGTCTCAGCAGGTGTCATCAGGGAGATGCGCAGGAATTTCCCTTCGATTTTGACCTCGGACATCAGAGTTCCCATCTCAACTATGTCAAAGTTCATTCCCCTCTTCTTCAATTCGTTAATTCGGTAGTCTAGAGCCGTGTGCATCTCTTCTCTCAATGTTGTCATAGGACACCTGCGGAGGCATCGCTCACTACGAGTAAAAGGTTTGCGAATTGGGAAAGAAATAAAAAAAGAAAAGGTGGGGATTTACCCTATTGCGGAAATTCTAGTACCCCTCGTTCTAAGAGTTAGCCAGATGGTCTCACTCTGACTCCGGGTGGGCCCATTTTTTCATATTCAATTTTAATCATATCCAGGAAAAAATGGTAGGACTAGCGGCTTAAGTCATTTACTCAGCAGGGAGCTAGTCCGTACCCACGGCAAGAGCGCGTTGTATTCGGATTCTTGCCGTGATGGAGTTGAACGCTTGTCATCCGCAAACTTAATACCCATCCAATCATAATACCAGCCCAATGTACCCGTGCCCTTATTGCCGCACGCAGCTGACCTGGGTCCCGCAGTACAACCAGTACTACTGCGACTTCCGCCCAACCCCTTTTCCAGTCTCGCTGCGCCAGCTCGTCCTCGGGGAAAAGTTGTATGGTATCCCAAAAGCCTTGGCCTCGCCTGCTCGCTCGACCGTATTGAATGTAAAAGGATTCCGAATTGCTGCGAACGGGGGCGAGTAATTGTACCCGTGCCCCTATTGCCACACGCAGCTGACCTGGGTCCCGCAGTACAACCAGTACTACTGCTATTTCTGCCACAGGTACGTCCAGGCCGCTCCGCCTCAACGGGCATACGTTCCGCCCTATCCCGCACAGGCGCAGACGCACGCCACGCCTCAGCCTCCCGAGCCGCCGGTGGATGCTCCGAGACCAGTGCAGGTCCAACCGCAATCAGGTGCGCCGGCAAATGAGGCGGGGATACAGCCCATCGCGCCGGCTCCAGCGAATCAACCGACCCCCATCCCGGCTCCCGCCAAGCCGTCGATCGAATACGTTTCCAAAGGCGAACCGCCGCAGCCGGTCAGCGTGCCGGCCAGAGGCCGTGCCTCGCGCGCCGAGCCGATATACCTCTGCAAGGTTTGCGGCACGCGGCTCGAGGTGAATGGGCAGCGGTGGTTCTGCCCCAGGTGCCAGCAGTACAAATGATGCCGTGGGAAGATATTTGTAAGGAGAAGGCGTTCGTCCCGTTGTGAAATCAAAAACCGCAAAACGCTACCTTGGCGGTTTCTCCCTGAATGTGATTCTCATAGGGGCAATCAGCTTCCTCACGGATGCCAGCTCGGAGATGATTGTCCCGATTCTGCCATTGTACCTCATCGGCATCGGCGCACCCATGGTCGTAATCGGGCTGATCGAAGGCGCGGCCGAGAGCACTGCCAGCATCCTCAAGGCTTTGTCTGGCACGTGGTCGGACAAGATGAAGAAGAGGCGGCCGTTCATGCTGGCTGGCTACTCGCTCTCCACCGTTTCGAAGTTCCTCTTCGTGGCGACGACCGCTTGGTGGCAGGTCGTGGGACTCAAGATATCGGAGAGGGCGGGAAAGGGCATCCGCGCCGCGCCGAAGGATGCTCTGCTGGCCGAGTCATGCGACCCGGATGTGAGGGGTAGAGTCTACGGATTCCACAAGGCAATGGATACGGCTGGCGCTGCATTCGGGGTGGTGCTGGCGCTGGTCGTCGTCGGCTTCCTGGCGCTGGGTTACAGGGAGATATTCCTCCTTTCGGCCATACCGGCCACCGTTGCGGTGATCCTGATTTTCTTCATACGCGAGTCCGAGCCCGTCGAATGCGAGCCGCTGCCGAGAGAGAAGAAGCGCATCTTCGAGGGGTTCTCGAGGTTCCCACCGGAGCTGAAGCTATTCATGGTTGCCATGTCAATCCTCTCCGTGACCTCAGTAATGACCTCGTTCCTGATCATACTGGCGCGAGACGCCCATGCTAGCCAGCTGCAGAACATCCTGATGTACCTCGGATTCAACGTGGTCTACTTCGCGATTTCTCTCCCTGCGGGTTCGATATCAGACAAGGTCGGAAGGTATCCAGTAATTCTCATTGGTTACGCGGCGATGATGTGCATGTTCGTCGTTGCCATCGCAGGCAGCTTTGTCAACGAAGGCCTCGATACTGACGAGACGACACTCCTGGCTTTGTCCCTCGCACTGGCCTCATTCCTGATTTACGGCCTATCATACGCGTTCACCCAAGGCGTCCAGAAGGCCTTCGTCGCGGACCTGTGCCCCAAGGACCTCAAGGGCACCGCGATGGGTGTTTACAACATGTCGATAGGGATAGCCGCCCTGCCGATGGCGCTCATCGGCGGAACGCTCTGGACCGTGTACGGTTCCTGGGCGACATTCGCGTTCGGGGCCGTCGCCTGCGCGGTCGGGCTTTCGATGCTCGCGGCGCTGGCCGTTCGAAGAGGGTTTTTCCGAACCGCTTGAATCAGGCGTTGAAATAAAATCCTCCGCGGGAAATCCGCTTTCGAAAAGTTAGTATATATAGTTTTCCTTCAGCATGTACATGCATCCACGTTTCTTGTGTAAGTTTTAAATAGCAATGTACCGTTACCGTTATATGCGCTCCAACGGGAAGGGTGTTTACGGCGCAGGCGACCAGCTTCATTTTATCGTGACCGAGGATTTCGTGGAGACAGCGAACGAATTCATGAGGTTCTGCAGGGCGAACTCCATCAACACGTCGGCCGCGATACGCACGGCGATGTCCGATTGGCTGGAGAAGAAGACCATGCGGGACAAGTGGACGTCCCAGATGGATACCGACAATCCGTTCATGCGGAGCTTCGCCGAGGAATACGAGCGGCGCGTGCTTAAGGAGGAGTGACCGTGATGGAGGTGGCGAGGAAGGTGTGCATCTGCGGCGACCCCGGCGTGGGTAAGAGTTCCCTGGTGAGGAGATTCGTCCTCCAGAGGTATGACGACAAATACCTGTCAACTCTGGGGACCGTGGTGTCGAAGAAATCAGTGGCAATCCCCCAGCTTGATTGCAACATGAGCCTCATGATATGGGACATCTCCGGACAGGCGGAGTTCAAGAGGATACACGCTTCTGCTTTCAGCAACTCGTCGGGGGGTTTTGTCGTTTACGACGTCCTTCGCCCCGAGACCCTGGAATCCGTGCAGGGCTGGATAGCGACGATGAGGCAGTGGGCGGGGGAGAAGGTCCCCATAACCATCCTCGCGAACAAAACGGACCTTCTTCCCAAGTCCGAGCGCCCACGCGCGGGGACGATGCTGGGATGTCCGAGCGTACCGACGAGCGCAAAGGCGGGGGAGAACGTCGATGACGCATTCCATTCCCTGGGAGAGGCCATAGCAAAACTGAACGGGATGCCGCCAATTCCGACAATCGGCAATGCAAAAATCGAGGACCTCCCCGATAAATTCGAGAGTTCCGGCGAGCTGCTGGACTTCATCGCAATCAGCCTCTGCAAGACCCTCAAGGACCAGGAGATGGGGATGCACATCCTCAGGAACCAGGTGACGAAATCCGGGATCGACTTCGTGCACATGCGGAAGGCCGACGCGGAGATGCTCGTCGACAGATTGGGCGAAGTAGTCAAGGATTTCAAGGGCGGGCGAGAGGGGTCGGACATCAGGGTCAGGATGCACAGGGCGATAGAAAGGACCAAATGGTGATTTTTTGGCAGAATACGTAAGGAAGGTCGTCCTGCTCGGCGACCCGATGGTTGGCAAGACCTCGCTCGTCCAGAGGTTCGTGAAGGACATGTTCGACGAGAGGTATCTCAGCACGATAGGGGCGAAACCGTCAAAGAAGGTCGTCAAGTGCGGGGGGCACACGGTCTCGCTGATGATATGGGATCTCGCGGGACACAGCTACGGGCTGCGCTCCGGTTTCTACGCTGGGGCGAAGGGCGCCCTGCTGGTGTGCGACATCACCCGCCGGGACACCTTGAACTCGCTCAACTCGTGGTACTCCGCGCTCGCGAAGGAAGTCGGGGATGTGCCGGCCATAGCCCTGGTGAACAAATCCGACATGGACGAGCGCGAGTTCGGACTCGATGAAGCCGGCGTCCAGGGTTTTCCGACACTTCTCACGAGCGCGAAAACCGGGGCGAATGTGAACGAGGCGTTCACACAGTTGACGGAGGCGGTTATCCGTGCGCGCCGCTGAGCCGGTCAGGAACCGGGGTTTCTTCGTCATGTACAGCGACGGGGTAAGGGCCCTTCAGAAGGAGCTCAACGCGGTCATGGGGAGGGACCTGGGGAGGAGCGTTCTTTTCAGGTTCGGCTTCAGATGCGGGAAGACCAGCGCCAAGGAGCTGGGCCTCGTGGGGCAGGGCAAGAAGGCCCTGGTGTACCTGAACGAGGCTTGGATTGAGATTGGCCTCGCGCGGCCCGTTTCCATCCGCGAGAGATCCGGCGTTGTCGAGGTCGTCCTGTCCAACTCACTCGAGGCGTCGCACGACGGGACTGGCTGCGATTTCACAAGGGGATTCCTCGGCGGCATGTACTCGGAAATCACCCACGTTCCCCACCACTGCGTCGAGCGCGAGTGCGTCTCGTTCGGGGGGGAGAGGTGCGTCTTCGTAATCCGGGAGGCGGAGAACGGGGGAAAATGATGGGTGCGTTGGGAAAGGCATTGCTCATCGTCGTGGCGCTGGCCCTGGCCGCTCCCGCGTTCCAGGCTCCCCACCGGCAGAACCCCGCCGAAATCCCGCAAGCGCAACCCTCCTTCGCAGGCTCGCAGTGGCCGACGGTATCGAGCATCGGGCCATTCCCTCCGGCACCCGCTTCAAAGGCGAACGCCAAGAAGACGCTGTATCTGCACGACGATCCGCCTTGGCAAAATATAAACGATGATTATGATTCCTTGAACACTACTGCCCCGACAACCGTGGCCCTGTCGGATTTTGACAATGATGGGCAACCTGGCCTTTCCATATTGGAGAACTGGGACAATCTTGGTGGCGGCTTCGGGCACGTCAACCACGACAGGTACCAGTATTGGAACCTGACCCCCGTATTGGCTTCGGACCTAAGGATATCCTATTTGAATATGACCTTGTGGATTAGCACCACTTCCCAGGATGTAACAAACGAATTGAAGGTTGAATTGACAGATAACACACTAAAAACACTTGCCACGCCGAATGCAAACGTTTTCGCCAGCAGGCTCCTCACAGGAATAAACTGGCCTACCCCGGCGGGTAATTTCCAGAAATACTCTTTCGACCTGACTATGTTCAATGGAACCCAGGTGATTCCCAAAGGTAATAGAACGATGCTCATCATCTATCGAACAGATAACAACAATAACAAGGACCTGCAAATCGCATACAATACAACAATCTACCCATCCCACCTCAACCTGACGACCGACACATACGTCGACGTGAACTGGACCCAGACCTGGAACCTCACCGCCCAGACCGGCGACTTCTCGGTCGGCGAGGACGCGCGCATCGTCGCGAACGTCACCGACCCCTTCGGTTCTTACGACATCTCTGGGGCGACAGTCAACGTCACAGGCCCCGGCGGCGTCACGTACGTTCCCACCACCCCGATGGGCCTCAACGCCACGGACCCGGCGGATCCGTCCGGCTGGAAGCATTTCAATTACACGTTCGAGCACATCCCCGCGCCTGGCATGTATAAGGCCGTGGTAACGGGCATCGAGTCCAACGGCGTGACTTCGAACATGACGGCCTTCTTCAACGCCACCGGCTCCGCGAACCCGCTGGACCATGTCGAGCTGATGCCGATGTTCGCCTACCCTGCCAACAATCCCGTGGCCGTCGCCGGCACGCTCGCAGGCTACATGGCCGTCGGCTGGAACGACGCGGGCCAGACCGAGAAGAACTACACCTGGGAACCCGAGTGGGACACGACGGACGGGCTCGGGACAGTGGCCAACAAGGGGGGGAGCGCCTCCTCCGGCTTCACGGCTGACTACGTTGCCGGAGCGTCGCCCGGGTACGACAACATCACGGTCGCCAACGCGACGGCTGCGCCTGTGAGTTCCTGCGTACTCGTCACGCCGCTGGTGCTGGATCATATCGAACTCGCTCCGCTCGACCCGTTTCCAGGGGCCAACGTGCTTGCTGGGGGCACTCTAGGATATACCGCAATCGGCTGGGACGACGCTGGTGGAACTATCAAGAACAGCACTTGGATTCCCTTGTGGGATACGAGCGCCGGTCTCGGTTTGCCTGTTAACCCTGGTGGGGACTGGACCGCCGGATACACTATAGATTACTCGGCCGGTCTCGCCACTGGCTATGACAACATCACAGTCGCTTGCGGCTCCGTCGGCAACGAGTCCTGCTTGAGAATCGTCGCGAACCCGCTGCACCACATCCAGCTGACGCCTATGTTCGCTTTCCCCCTCAACAACCCGATCGCAGTCGGCGGGACGACTGGCACCTACACCGCAGTGGGCTGGAACGATGCCGCAGAGGCGGAGAAGAACCTTACATGGAGCCCTGTCTGGGGCACGACGAACGCCCTCGGAACTGCCAGCGCCACAGGCGGGAGCGCCATCACCGGGTTCACTGCATCCTACACAGCCAGCCTCGCGCCTGGATACGACAACATCACCGTGACCGATTCCACGGCGGCGGGCGTCGTCAGCGCCAGCTGCGTCAAGGTCGCCGACAACCCTCTGCTCCACCACATCCATCTGACGCCGAAGGCCGCATATCCGTCGGCGGCGGACGTAGGGGCCGGCCTGACGCTCCCAGGCTTCATCGCGACAGGGTGGGACGACGCGGCAGAGACGAAGAAGAACCTGACGTGGGCGCCCATCTGGGGCACGTCGCACGGCCTCGGCACGGCCGGGAACCTCGGCGGCGGCGCGGCTTCGGGATTCACAGCCGACTACGCGGCCCTCGGCATCCTCGGCATGGACAACATCACCGTCTCGTGCGACTCGGTGTCCAACAGGTCTTCCATCAGGGTCGTGGCCGGCCCGCCTGCGGCGATGGCGTACGTGTCGGGGAACAACCAGATGGGCAAGGTCGGCTCGACACTGCCACTCCCGCTGGTCGTGCGCGTGACAGACCAGTTCGGCAATCCAGTGCAGGGGGCGGCCGTCAACTGGAAGTTCTTCGGGGGTCCCGATGGTTCGACGGGGCAAGCGCTGCTGCCAGGTAGCAACTCGACGGACGCCGCGGGGCGCTCGGGAACGTGGCTCACGCTCGGGAGCGGGGTCGGGATTTACGGCGCCAACGCCTCGACGGACCTAGGGCTCGCCGGGGAGCCAGTCAACTTCACGGCAACTGCGACGAGCGCGGCGCGGGACATCGTCATCGTCAGCGGGGACGGCCAGACCGCACCGGCCGGTACCGCCCTGCCGAAGCAGCTCGTCGTGGAGGTCAGGGACATCGCGGGGACGCACGTCGGCTCAGGCGTGAAGGTCTGGTTCAACGCGACCACCGCAAACCTCGCAGGGGATGCGTCCATCACGCCAGCAAATCCGGTCCAGACCGATCCAGACGGAAGGGCGTCCGTCTGGCTTCGCCTCGACACGCTTCCAGGAACGAACTACCTGACGGCCGAGATGACTGCTGGCGGGACGAGGAGAGTGACTTTCACTGCCATCGGGACGGCTCCCGGGGTCTCGCCCGTCCTCGCAACCGTTGCCGAGACCGTGGTCGGGGGGGACATGGTCACCTACATCCTTCACGCCGACAACACAGGCGACGGCGCGGCCGTGAACGTCTGGATAAACGATACCCTGCCCCTTGGGATGGAATACGTCCACGACAGTTCCGCGCCCGCCGCAAGCGTCTCGGGCAGGGACGTTGCGTGGTTCTTCGATGAGATTGCCCCGGGAGCGATGTCGTGGACCATGACCTGCCAAGCTCAAGCCACGGTAGTCGACGGCACGGTTCTGTCCAACCGTTTCAGCGTCGAGTACGGCGACGAGGCCGGCCGACGGCTCCCGAGAGTAGAATCCAACACGGTGGACGTGACGGTCATCACGGAGGAGAGCGACAACATACCGCCGACGATAGAGGGCGTCCCAGACTTGTACGTCCACTACGACTGGGATTATCACATCGACCTGTCGCCGTACGTCTGGGACCCGGACACCGAGCCAGGGGACCTCACAATCATCCTCTCCGACCTTGTGAGCGCCAGGGTGAACCTGCACAACAATCTGGCAATTATACTGAATTACAGCCGCTCCCTCCTCGGGTCGACGCAGAAATTAAACGTCACAGTCTCGGACGGAGGGGGCTCAGATTGGCAGCTGATACTTGTCCACGTCACCGACGACTTCCCCCCTGAGCTGCTGCAGCCGCTCCCGGACATCGCCCAGCATGAGGACACGGTCTCCTACCCGTTCAACATCACGGAGCACTTCTTCGACAGGGACGGTGACTCCCTGTTCTACACATATGGCGAGAAGCACGTGAACATAACGTTTCTCTGGAACTTCACCGTGCGCGTTCTCCCCAACCTGAACTGGTTCGGCCTTGAGCGAGTGACGTTCCGCGCCTCTGACCCGACCGGCGCACTCGTGGAGAGGACAGTCAATGTCACAGTCTCGCCGGTGAACGACCTCCCCGCCATCGGCGCCATCCCGGACCAGGCTGGCAAGGTCGGAAAGGCATGGATGATGGACCTGTTCCAGTACGTCAGCGACGTCGACAACGCGCTATCCGAGCTGAGCGTGACGACCGACAGCGGCTCCGCCACGGCGAACGGCCTGAACGTCACCTTCAGATTCGCACGGGCTGTCGAGGGGGACATAGTGACCATCACGGTCTCGGACGGAGCCGGCCAGGCATACGGGCAGGTGAACGTCACCGTCGCGGCGAGCGGGGCGCTGGACCCGGTCTGCCTGGTCACGGCGCCGCTGGCTGCCGTCGCGCTCGCGGCCCTCGTCGTCATGCTCGTATACAGGCGGCGCAACAGGCCTGCCATCGAGAACATTTTCGCAATCTACAAGGACGGGACCCTCCTCGCTCACGAGATGAGGAAAGAACTGCCGAACTTCGACAAGGACATCTTCACAAGCATGCTGCAGGCCATCACAGACTTCGTGAAGGACTCGTTCCAGGACCGGAAGGACTGGACCCTCGACAACCTAGAGTTCGGCGGAAGGAAGATACACATAGCCAGGAGCGCGACGGGCAACCTCAGCCTGGCCGTCGTCTACCAGGGGGGCGACATCGGACTAAAGAAGCTCATGGATGCGCTGATTGCGGACATCGAGGGCACGCACGGCGAGCTGCTTGCCGACTGGGACGGCAACCTGACGAAGATGTTCGGCATCCAGACGATCGTGTCGAAGGTCTTCGACGACAACTGAGCGAGTCGCGAACGGGGGCGGACGGATTTCCCACGGTCAAATCCTATGTTTCAGGTAGTCGGCGACTGCCCTGTCCACCGGCTTCGTGGAGGTTATCTCGTAGCATTTCTTCAACATCTTCTTGATGGTCTGCGGGTCCTTCGGGGCGCCATCCAGCTTCCCTATCAGGTTGCCCAAATCCTCCTTGAAGTTCCAGGGGAAGATGAACCAGCGCCAGTTCTCCTTCTTCACCTCGACGCCGTAGAAGTCCGGGACGGTCTTCGAGTGGTTGATGTGGAGCAGGGTAGCGCATTTCACGTCCGCCGGACCCTTCGATTTGACGTGGTCTATCGACAGCTTCAGGCTTTCCCCTGTGTCGGTGATGTCGTCGACCAGCAGCACCTTCTTCCCTTTTATGTCGACGGCCAGCTCTTGGACGAGCTTCGCCTTGTTGTCCGTCCGCGCGGTGATGCCCCAATGCTCGACCTTTATCGAGAAGAGGTTCTTGCAGACGAGCTGGTCGCAGAGAATCCTCGCGGGGACCCAGCCGCCGCGCGTGAGCCCAACGACGACATCGGGCGTATACCCAGATGCCTCCATCTTGCAGGCGACCTTCTCTGCCCAATGGTCTATCTCGCTCCACGTGACGACCTTGCACCTGATGTCTTCTGGCATAGCGAATCCCTCGCGATGCCTAGCCGTATGGAACTCGTGAATATAACTTTATTCGATGCCGCGCTCGCATCAGGCCTTGTCCAGCTCGTCGTATATCTGCCTGGCAACCTCGTCGGGCGAGCGGTCGACGTCGTGCTCCCAGAAGCGCATCACCTTCCAACCGGCGTCGGCGAGCCTGTGGTTCTCCTGCTCGATGTGGGCGCTGCAGCGTGTGGGCTCCGGGCCGAAAGGCTCCGCGACGTTGGGCGAGTCTTCCGGGCGCTCCCGCATCCCCTCGTAATGCTCCGGGCAACCGCAGCCGTCCGCGCAGGGGTCGACGAAGATAGCCAGCTTCTGGGCCGGGAAGGAAATCGGGACGCGCAATCCAATATAGGTCCGGTCCTCCTCGAAGTATACCTCGCGCTCGGCCAGCTCGTCCTTCAGGATGCGGAGGAAGGGGTTCTCGACCATGATACTTCAATGTCGCACGCCATAGATAATCGTTTGGAATGGCTCAGTATTCGAACTCTTCTTCCCCCAGGCGGACGCCGCGCTTCCATCCAATCTTATCAAGTCCCCCGAAATCTATGTAAAGGTACACCTCTCCCAGCTTGTCGAAACCCGCGTCCCTGAAAAAAGATATCGCGCTTGCATTCCTCGCCACTGGCTTCACGCAGAGCGAGTTCAGGCGGCGCTCCCTCGCGGCCTTGACGACTGCCGCGAGGAGCGTCCGCCCTATCCCCCCGCGACGGCGGTCGCGTGCAACGACCGCCGGTTCGACCAGCCAGCCATCTCCCGATTTCTCGAGGCCAGCCATGCCGACTACAGCCGCCCCGTCCACCGCGAGGAAAACATTCTCGGCGCCGACCTTGGCAAGGTGATCGTCGAAATAGTGGCCGGGGTCGTCCCCGCCGATTGTCTGGTCTCCGTAGATATCTCGGTGATGCTGTGTGAGTTCGACCCATAACTTCCTGCAGCTCTCTAGGTCGGAATCCGTGTAAGTCCGTATCGCAACGCTAGTCATCGCTCGGCCTTCCTTTTGCGCCCATTCTTCCTCCCGGGGTCCAGCTCGAAACCGCACGCCCTCAACTGCTCAAGCTGTCCATCGACATCGGGGTGCCACTGGCCCCACTTGCGCGAGATGTGCTCCGTCCATGTGTAATCGTCGTACGTGAACGCGTCCTTTCGTTTTTTATCATGGATGGGTATCTTCGCCTTCAGCTTGCGGTAGTATCCGACCCTGGGGTAGTATTCGTCCATCGTCTTCATCGCGCGCCTTACCTCGGCCCGGGTCAGCTTCGGATATTCCCCCTCGAAGAGGACGTAGCCAAGCGGGTATCGGGGCCTGACCGGCGGGTCCTCTGCGGGATAGCCCATCGCCAGCATCACGAACGGGAAGACGCTTTCGGGCAACTTAAGGTTTTTCTTCAGCGTCTTGGCAATCATCATCGCATGCCCTATATAGCAGCTTCCGAGCCCGAGGCTCTCGGCGGCGATTACCATGTTCTCGGCCATGTAGCATGCGTCCTGCATCGCGAAAAGGAGCATAGTCAGGTCGTTCGTCTTCACTTTCCAGCCGCGCTCCCTCATGAACAGCTCGACCCGGTGGACGTCTGCGCAGACCACGAACATCAGCGGGGCGCCGAAGGCGTTGCGCTTCCGGTCGCGCAGCAGCACGACGCTGCACGCCTGGGCGGCGAAGGGGGCCCGCATGCCGGCGCGGACGATTGCTTCGACGACATCCTTCGGTGGAGCCTCTTGCTTGTACTTACGGATGGACTTGCGGGACATCAGGGTTCGGATTACTTCGTTGTCCTGCATTTAATCGCCTCAATCACTATCGAATGCGGTATTCTCAGGTTGCCTTTGAAATACGCCGAATGATCACGTAGGCCTTTTATCGTCGGCTTTGGCTCGTCGAGCCGAGATATGTGTAACCCAGCATCGTTGAGGGCGTTCGCATAGTCGGTCAGGGTCCTATGGAACGAAGTGGTCTTGAAAGGGCGCTTCAACCGCGCCATCCTCCAATCCACGGTGTCGGGCGATTCGTCGAAATAGCAATCGATGGAATAATACTGGGGCTTCATTCCTTCGGCCCTCGCCCTCTCGACCTCCGAGCCCCATTGCTTTATATGGTTTCCGTAGACCCATCCGCCTATTTTCTTGCCTCGTACGACCCGCGCCTCGAAACATGGGTGGCATATCGCGAATACGAACCGCCCGCGCCGCTTGAGAACTCGGGCAGTTTCACGGATTGCTGCGCGATAATCCTCTATGTCCATCAGCGCCATGAACGAAGCGACTATGTCGAAAGAGCTGCTGTGGAGCTTTCGCAGGTCCGCGGCGTCCGAAACGAAATAATCAATTCCCTGATTCCCCGCCTTCTCCTCTTTGAGGGCCAGTTTTACCATTTCCTTCGAGAAATCAACTCCGGTGACTTTGGCGCCCTTCGCGGCCATGAGCCTCGTGTTGTACCCTTCGCCGCAGCACAGGTCTAGGATTTTTTTCCCCTTGATGTTCCCGAGCATCCTGAACATCGCCGGGTTGTTCAGCTCCTCGCGGGTCCAATCCTTGCCAGCTCGGACGAAATCGGCCCAGGGTTCTGAGGCGTCGTCCCACTGGCTCATGACTTCTTTTCCCTTCGCCTGCTTTCGTGCCATCGGACGCGAATCGCCTGATGGATTAATAACCTATCCCGTGAGTTTCACTCCCTGGACATCCATATCCACGGGTTCCTGTTGAACGTCGTGACGAAGCCCATCGCTTTATAGAACGTCTGGCCCGACCCGACGTACGCCAGGGTGGCGCCCAGCTCGCCGCAGCGCCTGATGCTATCCATGACGACCGCCTTCCCCAGCCCCATCATCCGGTACTCTGGGTCGGTTGCGACGGGCTCGACGTAGCAGATTTTGTGCTGCTGCTGGTACCAGATCCCGCCGTACGAGACGTAGCTGCCGTCAGGCGCCACCGCGACAATGTTCAAGTCCCTTCTGAAGTTCGGGGCGGACTGCATCAGCCTCCGGCAATCGGGACCCCCTGGGCCATCCATAGGCGGTTCGCCGTTGTTGTTGAATCCCCGGTGCATTATCCTGTGGACCTTGAGGATGTCGTTCTCGTCTGCAAGGCTTTGCAGGCGGAATCCGTCAGGCAATTCAATCTTCGGAAATGGCTTCGGGATTTGCATCGACGACTGCGCGTCGGCGTTCTGGGGGTCCTTGCGGAAACCGCGCTCAGCAGCCAGAGCCTCCATCTCGGCGTCGAAATCGTTTATCCAGGCCACGAGCCGCCTGCGGGAGCCGACGGGCCTGGTGAGGTTCTTCAGGGCATAGTCCAGCATCTCGCCCTTCAGATTCAGGTGGTCGGGATGGAGCTGGAAGAATGCGTGTCCGATGTCGCCCTCGTAGTTGACGACGCCCACGATTTCGCCCCGTTCCTCCCAGACACCAATTTTGCTGAGGCTTGACGTGTCGAGGATGGGGTGGAAGTGCATGTACTCCCAGCGAGGGTGGAGCCAGTTGCCCTGGGGGACTGCGTAGGTGCCGATGAGGAACCTGCCGATGCGGTCGAAGTCCTTCGCCCGGTTGTATGGTCTGGATGTGGTGCTCATGTAAGTTTGTGCCTGCTGCTGGTTGTCGTTCGTATCATCGTTCCGATATCGCGCCCATATAATTCAAAGCAGACCCTGCAAGGGGAAGTCGATTCACTTCCCCTTCTTCAGCTCCTCGACGAACTTCGGTATGAACTCGTGCAGGTCCGCGACGATTCCGATGTCGGCGATTGTGAATATCTGCGCGTTCGGGTCCTTGTTCACGGCGACGATGAAACCGGAGTTCTGCATGCCGGCGCGGTGCTGGATTGAGCCGGAGATGCCGCAAGCGATGTAGAGCTTCGGGCGCACGCTCTTTCCGGTCTGGCCGACCTGGTGGTCCTTCGTGACCCAGCCCTTCTCCACCGCGACGCGGGAGCCGCCGACCTCTCCGCCGAGCGCGTCCGCGAGCAGCTGGATGGTCTTGAAGCCGTCCTTGCCTCCGACGCCCCTGCCTCCGGAGACGATTATCTTGGCGTCCTCGAGGTTCGCGACCTTCTTGACCTCCCTGACCACCTCAAGAACCTTTGTCTTCATGTCGTCCGGCTTAAGCTCGACCTTGAAGGGGATGACCTCGCCCTTCCGCGCCGGGTCTGCGTCAATCTCCTTCATGATTCCGGGGCGGACCGTGGACATCTGCGGCCTGTGGTTCTGGCACCATATCGTCGCCATTACGTTGCCCCCGAACGCCGGCCTGGTCTGCTGCAGCAGCTTCTTCTCCTTCTCCACTGTCAGCTCGGTGCAATCGGCCGTGAGGCCAGTGCCGAGCCGCCGGGCAATCCTGGGGGCTAAATCCCTGCCGACGTGGGTTGCCCCGTAGAGCACGATCTCCGGTTTAGTCTTGACTATGAGGCCCACCATCGCCTTCGTGTATGCCGTGGTCGTGTACTTCTCAAGCTGCGGGTCGTCTATTACGTAGACCTTGTCCGCGCCGCGCGCAATCAGGTCCTTTGCCGACCCATCAATCTTGTGCCCTATCAGCGCTGCCGAGACGTCGCACCCCAGCTCGGCGGCGAGCCCCCGTGCCCTCCCCAGCAGCTCTATCGAGACCTTCTTGAGCCTGGCGTCGCGCTGCTCGGCGAAGACCATGATTCCCTTGTACTGGGTGATGTCCATCTTGCTCCCGCTTTCCTTCTTCAGCTCTATCGCGTCCGTCGGGCAGGAGCCGACGCAGGCCCCGCACTCGACGCAGCTCGGGGTGAACCTCGCCTTCTTGTCCACGATTTCGACGGCCCCCGGGTAAGGGCAGGCTTTAACGCACTTGGAGCATACGATGCACTTTTCATCTATGATTTTGATTGCCATTTTTCTCACCTCACTGCACTATGTTCTTCTCCCGGAGCGTCGCTCTCAGCTTCCCAGCCAGCTCGTCGGTCTTGCCCGTCAGGACAACCCCCTTCCCTTTGGGCTCGGGGGCGAAGCTGCGCCACACCGAAGTCGGGGAGCCGTTCATGCCTATTTGCATCGGGTCCGCGTCTATGTCCTTCGCGGTCCAGACCTTCGCCTTCTTGTCGCGGTAGGCCTCGACGATTCCGCGTATCGAGGGGTATCGCGGCTTGTTGATGTCGGCTATGCAGGTCAAGAGGACGGGGGTCTTCGTCTCGATGCGCTCGAACCCGTCCTCCAGCGCCCTTTCTGCGACGACCTTCTTGCCGTCAACGTCCACCTTCTTGACGTAGGTTATCTGGGGGATGCCGAGGTATTCGGCCATCTGGGGGCCTATCTGCGCCGTGTCCCCGTCTATTGCCTCCCGCCCGCAGAAGACAATGTCGAACTTGCCAACCTTCTTTACCGCCGTCGCCAGCGTGTAAGACGTGGCGAGCGTGTCGGCGCCCGCGAAGGCCCTATCCGACAACAGAATCGTCTCGTCCACTCCCATCGCGGAGACCTCCCTGAGGGCTTCCTCAGCCTGCGGCGGGCCCATCGTGATTGCCGTGACTTTGCCCCCGTGCTTCTCGCGGATGCGGAGGGCCTCCTCCACGGCGTGCTTGTCGTCCGGGTTCACTATGCTGGGCACGCCCTCCCGTATCAGGGTCCCGGTCTTCGGGTCTATCTTCACGTCCGTCGTGTCCGGCACCTGCTTGATGCAAACCACCATTTCCATTTTCTCACCTCACTTCAGCAAATCGCCGGAGATGACCATTCGCTGGACCTCCGACGTGCCTTCGTATATCTCCGTAATCTTCGCGTCCCTGTAATACCGCTCGAGCGGGTAGTCTTTGGTGTAGCCGTAGCCGCCGTGTATCTGGACGGCGTTGCGAGTCACCCTGACGGCAACGTCAGATGCGTACAGCTTCGCCATCGCCGCCGGTACCGCGTACTTCCGTCCCTGGGACTTCTCGTAGGCGGCCTTGTAGACCAGCATCCGCGCGGCGTCTATGTCCGTCGCCATCTCCGCCAGGAACCACTGGATAGCCTGGAACTTGGCGATGGGCTTCCCGAACTGCTCGCGCTCCTTGGCGTACTTCAACGAGGCTTCGAACGCCGCCTGGGCGATGCCGAGGGCCTGGGACGCGATGCCGATTCGCCCCCCGTCGAGGGTGGCCATCGCAATCTTGAAACCGTCCCCCTCTTTTCCCAGGATGTTCGCGGCGGGAACCTTCATCTTGTCGAATACCAGCTCCGACTGGATCGAGCCGCGTATGCCCATCTTCTTCTCGATAGATCCTATGTTGTATCCTTCGAAAGTATCCTCGACTATGAATGCCGAAATCCCCTTCATGCCCTTGGACTTGTCAGTCATCGCGAAGATTATCGCCACCTGGTTCTTGCTGCCGTTGGTTATGAAAACCTTGGAGCCGGTGATGACGTAATTGTCGCCGTCTTTCACCGCCAGCGTCGTCTGGGAGCCCGCGTCCGTCCCCGCGTTCGGCTCGGTCAGGCCGAATGCGCCCAGCTTTTTTCCCGAGGCCAGGTCGTTGAGGTACTTCTTCTTCTGCTCGTCCGTGCCGAATTTCATGATGGGCCAGCATACGAGGGAGTTGTTGACGGACATCGTCACGCCGTGGGAGGCGCAGGCCCGGGAAACCTCCTCGACGGCTATCGCGTAGCAAACGTCGTCGACGCCGCCCCCGCCGAACTCCTTCGGGACGGTCATCCCCATGAGTCCCAGCTCGCCCATCTTCTTGACTGTCGCAGCCGGAAACTCGCAGGTCTCGTCTATCTCCGCGGCGATGGGCGCTATCTCCTTCTCCGCGAATTCGCGGACCATCTTCCTAACCGCTTCCTGTTCTTGAGTGAGGCCGAAATCCATAATTAGCCCTCGCTGTCCATGGCTGGAAATGTGGATATATTAGATAAATGTATTGATGCGTCCCGGAATGTCTGGTGGAAACGTTATTATACCGTTCCACTTATGCCACCCGAGAGAGCGCGCGACGATGAAAAAAGCCGATGCCGAGGAAAGTCAGGAAACGGGAGAGGTTGGGGAACAACCCGCGGACAGGCGCAAGATGGTCATCGACAGCATCGTCGAGGGCCGGAAGATGGAGGCGTACGCCGAGCATCGGACGAAGGAGATGCACTCGTGCTGGATGTGCGGGGCGATATGCTACAGGAAGAAGGCGGCCAAGAACATCAGCAACCGCTGGATTTGCATCGACTGCCTCAAGCAGCTGAAGGAGAGCATGGACACCCTGTCGCAGTGGGAGGAAGGGATAGCGCTCCAGCGTGACATCACGAGGCAGCTCGACGATTTGAAGCAGTGAGCGCATCCGGCATCCTGCCGTTTTATCCCCTGCGCCGATACCTTTTATAGCGACTGACAACGTTTTAAATACAGGGTAGCTCATTTCGATATTACATGGCATTAATCCTTCCACCAGTCCCGCACGGGGAGATTTTCGAACAGATGGTGGCTGGAGCCAAAAACGTGCTGACGAACGTCCTGGCGGTCAAGCCTGGCGAGCACGTCCTCGTGGTCATCGACGATTCGAAAAAACGAATCGGAAGGGCTTTCTCCGACGGTGCGACCGCCCTGGGGGCGAGCGTGAACACATATTCCCTCTCGAGCCACGACAGGCCAATCAACGAAATCCCATACGAGCTGAAGGCGATGCTCAAGGATTACAGCGTAATCATAAACACATTCTATTCCGATTCGAAGGAAACCCCGTTCCGCGTCAAGCTGCTGTACGAGGAGATATCGCACAGCGCGCGCGTCGGCCACGCTCCAGGCATCACGGAGGACATGATGCACAAGGGCCCCATGAACGTGGACTACCGGAAGGTAGTGGAGATAACTGAAAAGGTCCTGAAGGCGTTCGACAAGGCCACCCTGGTCCACATCACCACCAGGGCCGGGACGGACCTGACCATGGACGTCACGGGCAGGGATTTCGAGACCGACGTCAGGATAAACAGCGGGAGCTTCGGAAACCTCCCAGCGGGCGAGATATGGTGCGGCCCGGTGGAGGACAGCGCGAACGGCGTCCTGCTGGTGGACGGAACAATCGGGGACCTGGGATATGTCAAGAAGCCTCTCAGGATTACGATCAAGGACGGCCGGATAAAGGGGCTGGAAAGCGAGGACGAGGCGTTCGCAAGTCAGGTGAGGGAGCTAGTCACCATAGACGCAATGGCGGACGTCATAGGCGAGCTGGGCATCGGAACGAATCCCGGGGCGCGCCTGGTGGGCAACATGCTGGAGGACGAGAAGGCTGGCGGCACTGCGCACATAGCCTTCGGCAACAACATGGACATGCCTGGCGGGCAGAACAACTCCGACACGCACCGCGACTTCCTCTTCCACAAGCCAACGTTCGAGATTACTCGTTCGGACGGAAAAAAGCACGTCGTCATGCGAGACGGCGTGATGACTGGCCAGTGAAAAATCATCCGAGCTTCGCGCCGCATTTCCTGCAGAATGCATCGCCCTTCTCTAGCTCGATTCCGCATCCGGGGCACAGCAGCTGGAACTGCAGCTTGGCGCCGCACTTCCTGCAGAATGCATCGTCCTGCGTGACCTGGCCGTTGCAATCGGGGCAAACCATCTCCTCTGCATCAGGCTCGCTCGGAGCCATGGGGTTCTCATCCTTCCAGCGCTCGACGTTCTCCGCCGTCGGCGCCCCCACGTCCGTGACCGCCGGCCCGCTCTCCCCCGCCGCCGGACCCGACGGCAACCCCTCGGCCAGCTTTTTGGCCTTGAGGGCCAGGGACAGCGCTTTTCCGTAATCCCCTCGGCCGAAAGCCGACTGCGCCTGCGCCAGCATCCTTCTGGCCGACGAGACGTCCTTCCCGCAGCCGTCTGCCGCCCTTATCGAATCCTCCGCCGTGGTCAGCATGAACTTGGACTGGAGGTAGTTGTCAGGAAGCTTGGGCATCGACCCCTTCGGTATCTCCTCCGGGGACTGGCTTATCGGCTCGTAGCCTTGTTCGGCCTCCGCTTCCGGTGCAGGAGCCGTGAAGAGGTCCTGCGTTGGCTTCAAAGGGGTCTGGGCGCTTATCGAATACTTCTTCGCGCTCATCAGCGTGACCCGCGCCGCGTTCGCCCTTGCGATCGCATAGCCGCTGTCGCCTCTCGAATGCGCGCGCCGGGCCTCGCCTAGCGCCGCGTCGGCCTCGCCCGTGTCGACCCCCTGCGCCTTAAGGATGGCCGATATCTTCTCCGTGCTGGCGATGGCGTTGTGCGCCTCGTCGAAATCGTCGCTGGAATTGAAATTATAGCGTCTCGGCGAGTACTTCGCCCGCCGCCTCCTGCGGAGCAGCCAAAGCTCGAACAATATGACGACGACCATTGCGACAAGGAGGGTTATCTGAAGCTGTTCACCCAAATCCAAAGCCAATCGCGCAACCTCTGTCAATGATTTGTCGCTACGCATATATAACTTTCTGCGTCGTTGACCTACAAAAGTAATTGTAATTACCATATATTTATTATGGGGTGTTCCCTCGCCCGACCCGTGAACGATGCGGTAAAAGGCGCGGTCTCCGACTTGCTCGCTGGTCGCTTCGTCCTAGTCTACGATGCGGACGGGCGAGAGGAGGAGACAGACTTCATGGTCCTGGCGAGGCTCGCCAAACCGAACCACGTGCGCACGATGCGGAAGGAAGGCGGCGGTCTCATCTTTCTCATGGCCCACCACGACGTCTGCGAGAAATTCAAGCTTCCCTTCATGACCCAATTGTACGCCTCCGCGGGACATGAGCATCCGGTCCTGGGCGTGCTGGACCCGAACGACATCCCATACGACACGAAATCCTCATTCTCCCTGACCCTCAACCACAGGCGGACTTTCACGGGAATCACCGACATAGACAGGGCGCTGACTATTAGCAGGTTCGGCGAGCTGGCCGCCGAAACCACCGGGGGAACAAGCGATGACGCAGTCGCGAAGCTCGGGAAGGAGTTCAGGAGCCCCGGCCACGTCGCGGTTTGCCGGTCATCGGCCAGTCCTCTGAAGGACAGGTTCGGCCACACCGAGCTGGGCACGGCCCTTGCGGTCATGGCGGGCGAAACCGCCGTAGTCGCGGGGTGCGAGATGATGGGAGATTCCGGCAAGTCTCTGCCAAGGAAAGACGCAAAGGCTTATGCAGAAAGGAACGGGTTCAGGTTCCTCGACGGCAGCGAGATAGTGGAGGCGTGGCGGAATTGGTCAGGGTGATGGCGTCCGGCGTGTTCGACCTGCTCCACCTGGGGCACATCCATTACCTTCAGGAGGCTCGGAACCTCGGGGACGAGCTGGTCGTCGTCGTAGCCACCGACGCGACTGTCCGAAAGCGCAAGCACGAGCCCGTGACTCCCGGGACGATGCGCCTGGAGATGGTCGAATCGCTCAAGGTCGTTGACCGCGCCGTACTCGGAAAGGAGGGGGACATGTTCGCCGTGGTCGAGGAGATAAAACCAGACATCATCGCCCTCGGCTACGACCAGGAGCTCGACGAGACCTGGATAAACGAGGAGTGCGCCAAGCGGAGGCTGAGCATCAAGGTCGTGCGCCTTCCGAAGATGGACACCGACCTCGACGCCACAAGGAAAATCATCCACAAGGTCATAGAATGGTTCGCGGTCCAGCAGTACCTCAAGCAGAAGGAGGGCCAGAAGTGAAGCGCATCGGCGTCGCCGACACGACCTTCGCCCGCGCCAACATGGGTGCGTTCGCAATCGACGAGCTGAAGAAGACTGGCACCGGCTTCAAAATCGAGAGGTGCACAGTTCCAGGCGTGAAGGATTTGCCGGTGGCTTGCAAGAAGCTGCTCGATGAGCGGGGATGCGACATAGTCATAGCGCTCGGGATGCCTGGCGGTAAGGCCGTGGATAAAACGTGCGCCCACGAGGCGTCGACGGGTCTCATCCAGGTCCAGCTGATGACGTCGAAGCACATCATCGAGGTGTTCGTCCACGAGGACGAGGCGGAGAGCGACAAGGAGCTAGCCTGGCTCGCGGAGCGGAGGGCTCGCGAGCACGCGGTGAACGCCTACGATATGCTCTTCAGGCCGGAAAGGTTGACCAAGAACGCTGGAACGGGCCATAGGCAGGGGTTCGAGGATGCCGGGAGGGCTAGGGAATGATGACGGTTGACAGGTCAGGGTCAAAGCTGTCGATAAAGAAAAAGGGGGTGTAAAAACGAAAATAGGGATAATAGTGAGCGAGTTCAACTATCGCGACCAGTTGGTTTCCTTTGAAATTAATGAGCGGAGGAGGTCTCGACCCTCGCAACCTTCGGTTGCTACGGGCGAACCAAACCTGCTAGGAGGTGAATGAATGAAAATCGGAATCATTGTAAGCGAGTTCAATTACGACGTCACCCAGATGATGCTGGAGCGCGCGAAGGCGCACGCCGACTTCCTGGGCGCGGACGTGGCCGAGATAATGCACGTGCCGGGCGTGTACGACATGCCCCTGGCGGCCAAGCGGATGCTGGGAAAGAAGAACATCGACGGCGTGGTCGTCCTCGGAGCGGTGATAGAGGGCGAGACGGGCCACGACCAGATAGTCATCGGCCAGGCCGCGCGGAAGCTGACAGACCTGTCTGTCGAGTACGACAAGCCAGTCGGGCTGGGCATCACAGGACCGGGCATGACGCGCCTGCAGGCTGAGGACCGCATCGAGAACGCGAAGGCCGCTGTCGAGGCGGTCGTGAAGATGCACAAGAGGCTGGCGAAGAAGTAAACTATTAACTCTCGTTCGGCCTTCATCCCTCGGTGAAGTAGCGATGCCCGTCCTGGAAAAGGCCTGCCCGTCTCCCGACCATCAAAGCGGACGGACAGTTTTCGTTGGGCGGGAGCGCGAGCTCGGATTGCTGGACGCCGGCCTCGACAGACTCTTCCGCTCGGCCGGTTCTACTTTCCTCGTGACTGGTGAGCCAGGCGCGGGAAAGACCAGACTCGTTGAGGAGTTGAAGGGAAGAGCGCTCTCGCGCGGTGCGAAGGTAATCTGTGGCTCGGCCGCGCAGGGCAATCAGAGCCCATTCCATCTCTTTTCAGGCATCATGCCCGGAGACAGCGCCGAAGAGCAATTTTCCGAGCGCGAAAGCGTCGGATTCGCCCAGGTCTTCGCGATAGACAAGGGCGGGTCCAAGGTGGCGGAGGCCGGTGCCGGAGGCGTGGATGGCCTGAGCGCCGACGCCATGGCAGATGTTATCGCGGCAGTGCAGTCGTTCGTGGGGGATTCGCTGGGGAAATCCAGCGGGGCTGGTGCGGGGCTGGGGCGCCTGGAGTACGGTGGCAAGACCATTTTGCTGGAACACGGAGCCGGTTTCGTCATAGCCGGCATAGTCCCCAGGGGCGAGAGCGAGAGGATGCGGCTGGCCATGAGGAATACCCTGGCAGGCATCGAGTCTAGCGGCGGTGGCAGGGCAGCAATAGAGGCGAGGCTGAGCGAACTCGCCGCCTTAAAATTTATAGTCAGACGCGACCTGGGCGAGGTGAACATCGAAAGAGAGAGGATACGCGTTGCGGACATGTTTCTGGAAAAAATCTCGGCGTTCGCTTCCGAAAAACCCGTATTGCTGGTGCTGGAGGACCTGCACTGGGCGGACGCGCCTTCCTTGCTCGTGCTGCAGTACCTTGCCAGGGTCGTCGTGGAACTGCCGTTGATGGTAGTCTCGACCGTCAGGCCGTCGGAAGACGCGAAGAGGATGGAGGCGCTCTCGCAGTCCATGGCAGCCGCGGGATGCGCGAGGATAGACCTCCGGGAACTGGACGAATCCGCGGTCGCGTCGCTCGTGGAGGGCATCATAGGGGCGAACGATTTCACACCGGACTTTCTGTCGGGCTTGCAGAGACAATCCGGGGGCAACCCGTTCTTCGTTGTGGAGTTGCTCGGGCAGATGGGGCGCGACGGCGCAATCGTGTCGCGCGACGGCATAAGCAGCATCTCCATAGAGAACTTATCCATCCCTTCTTCAGTCGAGGATGTCGCGCGCAGGCGCCTGGACTCGCTGGAGCCGGAGGAGGTCGCCATCGCCGAATACGCATCATGCATAGGCCAGGAATTCGATGTCGAAGTTGCGACATCCTTCCATTCCGCCACCGACGCCGCTGGTTCGCTGGACGGTCTGGTCTCGATGGGGATTTTATCGCGTTCCGGAAACAGGCTTGCGTTCGCCCACGCCATCATACACAGCGTCATCTACGCGGACATAGCCGCGAGGTGGAAGTCGACGCACCACAGGAGCATAGGGCTTTTCCTCGAATCGAAGCACGGCGCCGATTTGGACGCTGTAATCTACGACGTCGCGAACCAGTTTGCCAGAAGCAACGAGCACGCCAAGGCTTCCGGATATTGCGTTATGGCCGCTGAAAAGGCCGAAGGGTCGTACGCGCTCGAGCTTGCGAAAGATTTTTACGGGAAAGCGATGGCATCGTCGCATGCGGCCGGAGGCTCCTTCGAAACCGTCGAGCGCAAGGCAGACCTATTGGAGCGGTTGAGCGGCGTTTGCGCTGTCCTCGGGGAGTTTGACATCGCGATAAGATATTTGGACGAGGCCTTGCCGCTTGCCAGCAGGGGCTCTGCAAGGGTGAGGGTTCTGAGGAAGTACGGTTACGTGTACAATAGAATGGGCAAGATAGACGAGTCTATAACCAAACTCGACGAGGCGCTCGTAGCGCTCGAAGTGAAGTCCGGTTCCGAGTACGGCATCATATGCACGACGCTGGGCAACAATCTGTGGTACAAGGGGGAGGTCGACAAGGCCCTTTCTTACACTGACAAGGCAATAGAGATATTCAGCTGCGACGAGCCAGACGAGAACGAGCTTGCGGACGCCTTCCGGGTCAAGGCTTTGATACTCAGCGGGACTGGCAAGCACGATATGGCGCTCGACGTCTATCGCCGCAGCCTTGATATCTGGACCAAGTTGGGGAACGAGCGACGCATGGCGGCGATGCTAGGCAATATGGGCAACGTGTTTGCGGAAAAAGGCGAGTTCGCAAAATCTCTCGAATATTACGAGAAGGGCCTCGTCCTCCTCCGCAAGCTCAGGCACAAGCACAACATCGCGGTCATGACAGTCAACATGGGGGCGACGTATTACTCGCTGGGAAATATCGATAAGGCGATAGAATTTTTCAAGGAGAGTGGAGACGCTTTCGGAAAGATCGGAGACGCATTCGGGCTAGCGACCACGTTTCTGAACACCGGTGCAATCTACCTCCAGTTCGGAGAGTATGACGAGGCCAAAGATGTGCTCGTCAAAGGCCTGGCTATTGCGGAAAAAAACCATATCACAGGGACTGCGTCGAGCATACTCGAAGCGCTGGGGGGCATCTTTGTCGAATCCAAGGATTACGCGAAGGCCGAGGAATTCTTCGCACGGTCTTTGGAAATAGCGAAGAACGGAAGGCTAATCGGAATGGTTGCGAGCGGGCATACGAACATGGCCGATATGCATTCC
This sequence comes from Methanobacteriota archaeon, assembly GCA_043799545.1. GTDB lineage: Archaea > Thermoplasmatota > Thermoplasmata > SG8-5 > DAIRED01 > DAIRED01. Next base: position 40,091 of record JAZDNO010000020.1, read on the forward strand.
GAGATGCGTAATGTTGAAAAAGCAATCGAATGGGCGAATGAAAGCTTGCGCATATCGGAGGAGAATGGCCTGGACAGGGAGGGTGCCATTGCCAAGATAGCACTGGGAAGGGCTCGACTTCTCGCGGTGGACTTGCCGAAGGCGGCAGAGTTGTTCGAGTCTGCCAAGACCGCATTCGAAGGGATGGGCGAACGGACCGAGGTTGCGATAACGGAATACTTCCTGGGTTCTGTGTACCGCACCAATGGAGAAGCGGCGAAGGCAAAGGGATTTTACGAAAAGGCGCTCGCCACTTTCGAGGAATGCAAATTCAAGGTGTGGGCCGCGAAGACTAGAAAGGAATTGGACGCATTCAATCGGGAATGAGTGGTTTTTCACCAAATCCATTCAGCTCTTCCGGGCGCCAACCCTCTTCACCGCTATGTCCGCCGCCCTGGACAGCACGTCGAAAACGTCGCTCACTGGCGGGCAGTAGGCGAACTCCGTATCCTCCAGGTCCCAGATGGTCATCCCCTTCGTCGCCATGATACCGATGACGTTCATCCTCCAGGCCGCGCCCTCTTTTCCGATTGCCTGGCCTCCGAGAATCTTACCGGTGTCGCCGTCTACGATCATCCTCAGCGCGAGTTCGGAATTCTTAGGGATGTAGTGCGGCCTGAGCGCTCCCTTCACGGATATTGGTTTGGCGTTCTGGTGGCCGGCCTTCAGCGCTCCCTCGAGGTTGAATCCGGTCGCCGCCATCTCCATGTCTCCGACGAACGAAACGAAGGTGTTGTAGAATCCCTTGTACTTCGCGTCCCCGCCGGCGGCGTTGATGCCTGCTATTGCGCCTTGGCGGTAAGCGGTCGTCGCCAGCAGCGCAGGTCCTTTCGAGCCGTCCATCCGGGAAAATGACTCGGCGCAGTCCCCCACGGCGAAAACGCGTGGAACGTTCGTTTCCATGCGCTCGTTCGTGACGAAGCCGTTCTTGTTCGCAGAGATGCCAGATGCTTCGCCCAGGGCGGTGCGCGCCCTCATACCAGCCGCCATCACGACCACATCGCAGGGTATTACCTGGCCGGCGATGGTGACTGATTCGACCGAGTCGGTGCCATTGATGCTTTCTATGCCTTTCCCGAAGTACTGGTGTATCCCCAATTCCGCGAGCTTGTCGAGGACGAGTGTCCCCATTTCGGGGTCGAAGATGTCGGCCATGACCGGCGGCGTCCGCTTCGTGACGTGGACGTCAAGACCGAGCACTTTGAGCGCAGCCGCGACCTCCAATCCGGTAGCGCCGCCGCCCACGACGCACGCGGCTTTCTTCTTCGAATTCAGCGCGGCGTTCCTGAGCGCCGCCGCGTTCGAGGGGTTCGTGCAGAAATGCACGCCCTTGCCAGCGAGTTCCTTCGCCCCGGGTATCGGAAGGTTTGTCGGGTCCGCCCCAGTCGCTAAAACGAGAGAGTCCCAAGCCATCTCCGAAATGTCGCCAGTTTTCAGGTTCTTCACTTTGAGCTTTTTTCCTTGAGCGTCGATGGACAAGACCTCGTGCGAGAGCAATTTTTTAAAGCGGCCCGTTTCAGGCACCGTGTATTGGAGGGACGCAAAGTCCTTGACCACGCCCTCTATCGCGTAAGGCAGCCCGCAAGGGCTGAACTGGTCGAAATCCCGCTTCTCGATTATCGTGACGTTGGCCTTGCGGTTTGTCCCCGAGGCGTACTTGGAGGCGTAGAGTCCTCCGACTCCCAGGCCGATTATGATTACGTTCGTCTCTATATCAATTGATGGCATCGTTCACATCCTGTGTCGGGGTCCGGCAAAGCGGGGAGCGGATATGACCTTTTCGATTGCCCTGCCAATCACACGTACTGGAGCGCGGAGAAGGCTTTTTGTATGCAAATCCTCATGTCCGGCCGGTTACAGGTTTAAAAGGTGGCGACATGACAATAAAAACACCGTTCTACGAGAAGCACGGGAAGCTCGGCGGCCAGGTAATAGATTTCCACGGATGGTGGCTGACAATGCAGTTCTCAGGCATACCCGACGAGCACCGGGCCGTTAGGGAAGGCGTGGGGATGTTCGACGTCTCCCACATGGGCAACTTTACGATAAAGGGCAAGGGGGCGACCGACTTCCTGAACGAGACGCTGACCAACCGCTTCGACAACATCAAGATGAACCAGTGCAAGTACTGCCACATACTCCAGGACGACGGCAAAATCATCGACGACAACATCGTCTCGAAGATAGGCGACGAGGACTACTTCTGCGTGCCGAACGCCACGATGATAAAGACCGATTACGACTGGTACACGAAGCACGCCCCGAGCACCGTGAAAATCGAGAACCTCTCGGACAAGTACGGCATCCTGGCGCTCCAGGGGCCGAAGGCCAAGCTCGTCATGCAGAAGGTCACCGACTTCGACGTCTCGTCGGTCAAATTCTTCTTCTGCGGGATGATGAAGATAATGGGCCTCGACCACGACACGCTCGTCTGGCGCACTGGATACACGGGCGAGGACGGCTTCGAAATCATGGCGCCAGAGAAGGACGCGTCGCACATCTGGGACGCGATTTACGAGGCGGGGAAGGAGTTCGGTGTGAAACCGATAGGGCTGGGGGCGCGCGACACCCTCAGGCTGGAAAAGGGCCTGCTGCTATCGGGCCAGGACTTCAACTACGACCGGACGACAATCGAGACGTACCAGAGCGGCAAGTTCGCCCTGAACATGGACCACGACTTCAGGGGGAAGAAGGTGCTGGAGGGGCAGCTCGCGAAGGGAGACTACTGGCGCATCATCGGCATCAACATCGGCGGCGCGGGAATCCCGAGAACTGGCTACGAAGTCGTCCATGACGGGAAAGTAGTCTCGAAGGTCACCTCAGGCACGTTCGTGCCGACGACGAAGAAGGGCATCGCGATGGCCTACCTGCCGCCGGAGCTGGCTAAGCCGGGCGTGGACGTTGCCATAAGGATACGCGGAAGGGACATCCCCGGAAAGGTGTTCAGCTTCCGCGACAAGGTTTAATACGATAATCCAGATACGGAGAAAAAGGACGGTGAGAAAATGGAAGCGAAGGGAACCAAGGTAATGCCAGGTTTGAAGTACACGAAGACCAGCGAATGGGCGAAGGTCGAGGGGGCCAACATAAGGGTCGGCCTGACGGACTTCGCGCAGCACGAGCTGACGGACATAGTTTTCGCAGACCTGCCCAAGGTCGGCGCTAAGACGAAGCAGGGCGAGTCGTTCACAGCCGTCGAGTCGGTCAAAGCGGTCTCGGATTTCTACGCGCCAGCATCGGGCGAAATCATCGAGGTGAACAAGACGCTGGAAAACCAGCCGGAGCTGATGAACAAGGACCCGTACGGCATAGGCTGGCTGGCGGTCATCAAGGTGGCGGACCCGAAGGAGTTGGAAAAGCTCTTGGACGACAACGGATACGTTCACTACCTGGAACATGAGCATAAAGGGCATTGAGTCTCATTGAGATTTCAAATCCTTTTCTAAATCGTTTCAATTTATGAAATTTTCAATGCTCGCAATTACTCTTGGGGGGATTAAATTAGTTTTCCCCATGAGTGTTCAAAATTCGACGCGGTGAAGCCCAGGTCCTCCTTCTTCACGACGACCGAGCCATCCAGGGTCCGGAACGAGAACTCCTCGACCGTGGCCGGGAACTCGTTGTAATACAGGATTGAATTCATCAGGTAGCGCTTTTTCTGCTGGAAGCGCCAGAATGCCCGCGAGTAAGCCCTGAGCCTGAGATGGAGTTCCTTCTCCTTGTCCCTTCCCCAGATGTCGAAGACCGGCATATCGCCGTCGAGCTTGTGCCTTATCTTCACGGCCCTTTTCTTGAACGTGAACTCGCGGTCGGAGCCCTTGTGGTAGAAGTGTATCGACCTGGAGAAAGGGATGTCGCCCCAGTCGGCGACCGATTGTATCTTCTCTTTCGTCCTGAACGTCTGCGGTCCGATGAACGGCTGGAAGTAATCGATGAAGCTCCCGTCCTCGCAGTGGACTAGCCCCCAGTACCATGTCGGCGCCGGGGCGTTGACCGTGACCCGCTGGAGGTATGCCGTGCCCTCGACAGGCTTTCCGCCTATGAGGCCAGTCATCCTCATCCCGAATATCTTCATGATGTTGTAGGAGTACTTCTTCGTGTACGAGTTCTCGTTGAACCTGTGCTTCTGGAGATAGTCGTTCCACGGCGTCATCTCGAAGTGGAAGTCGTTCGACTTGTCTTTTACGTTCACTGTGTATTTTTCCGGCCCGCCGAAGAAACGGTAGTCTGCGCCTTCTTTGACCGGCTTGAGCTCACCCGACTCTCCGTCGTGCCTCACCTCGAAGTCCATCTCTTCAAGTACGCACGGGTCTTTCATCGTCTTTCCGTCGAACCACCAGGCGGCCGTCATGCCGTTGAACCTGAGTGCGCCGTCCTCCTCTGTCGGGAGGCGCTTGGACGACCATTTCTTGTCCATGACCATGATTTCGTCGGTGTACTTCGTGGACCAGAGAATCATGAGCTGCTTCGTCTTGCCGGGGCGCTCGGGGTCGCGGATGAAGAATATCCACCACCACCACCACCATGTGAGGTTCGGGATGTTGTCGTCGGTCTTGAGGACCCACATGTTCTCGTAAGGCTTGCGGGGCGCGTCGGGCATTGGGGCTGGATGGAGAGGGGGTTAGAAAAGGTTTGCGGAGAAAATGAGCCTGTAATTAACATTTTTTTGTAAGGGGGTTTCGTTTCATCTTCGTTGAACTATATTAATCATCATTTCCTAATTCTACCACTTGTGAATTTGTTGTTGTTGCTAACCCATATAAATCCGGAAATAATGTTTTCCTTGATATTCCATATTGCCAAAGTTCGGTTTTAATATTTTTTCGAGCGATATTTTTTACTATTATTTTAATTGTCACAAAGGGTGAAAAGTCTTCAGTAGGTTGGTGATGAATTGTGAATACTGCGCTTTGCGACTGCATTTGGGGTGCTACGTAAAGTGGTAGAAACACATAATTTTCTTCGATATTAAAAGGAGTTAATTTCTCACTCTTAATTTCTTTTGCAGTTATATGTCTCAGCTTAATAGGATGAGATTTAATCACATAGACAATACTATCCTTCTCCGAATTTAAATCTTCAACGGCGAAATACAATGCAACCAAGGGACTTTCCGTCCAATCCAATAACCTTGTTGCCAAACCATAATGTTGACCAAGTGTTAATCGTTCCCAATCATCATCTAATCGACTATTATAACGAGACATGTACTCCCGTTTGAATCGTCTGAATATTTTTAATTCAGCCCCATGACATCCATCTTCATCCGTATCTCGTCCGATTGTTGGTTTCAATCCATTGAATTCCTCTTTCTGGCCCCGATACAGGTATCCCTCACCCACAAATTGTTTCATTATTTTTAAATACTCAGCCAAACTTGCTACATCTTTGCTTTCCATTTGTTTCACATCCAATTCTTATGTTATTAGCATCCCTCTATTAATCATTCCTACTCCGTCAAATCCAAATCCAGCACCGTTATCGCCCTCCCAGGGTCCTCGTCCAGCGTCCCCTTGTAGAATATCAGGTCCCGTATCGCGCGGACCTCCCTGTCAGGCATGCATTTCCTCCAGCCTGGAAAGCATCTCGACCGCCCCTATGTCCATCTTCGAGAAGGCGAACCACTTCTTGCCCAGGTCCTTGAGGGACGCGCCGAAGTGATAGACGTCCTTCTGGTCTATGATTATGAATCGGTCGTGCGACTGCTCGAACTTCCGCAGCTCGATGCGCGGGTATTGCTTGTTGAACTTCTCGACGTCCAGGGCCAGCGCGTCGGACACGTTTCTAGTCAGGAGGACGACCCGGACGCCCTTCTTCCTCTTGTTGAGGTGCACGAGGACGCTCTCGTCCAGGAAGTTGTCGATTATCGCGATGGACTCTTTCGCGCTCAAGAAAAGGTCCGAGACGAACTTGTGGGCGTCGAAGACCTGGCCCTCGAAAAATATCCCCTGCTTCGGCCGGACCACACCAGACTCCAAGGCGTTGAGGACCTTCTCGACCTTCCTGTCGGTGTCCATTTGCCTGACTTCGAGTGTGTCCAACCTCTGAAACACGGCAGCGTTGGAAGCGATGAATCGCCGCATGGCGACGAAGGCGTTCATTATCTGGATGCTCGTCCTCACGGCGGTATCGCCCCGCAGCACCGTGGACAGCATGGCCACTCCCTGCTCGGTGAAGGCGTATGGGAGATACTTGCGGTGCTGGCCCCGCCTTTTCTTTATGGTCACAAATTGTGATGTTTGAGATACACCTGCCTTTAAGGTCACATTTTGCGACCTTAGAGTGGAATGCTCTTCAGCCGTCAACTGGAACATGAATTCAGCAGGAAATCTGCCTACATTGCGTTTGACCTGCTGGTTTAGGACCCTGATCTCGACGCCGTAGAGATCGGCAAGGTCGCTGTCGAGCATGACTTGCACGCCGCGGATTGTGTAGATTCGGCTTTGGATGTCGTCCCTCAGCATCAGAGCGTGCACGCCTGTGCCCGCTTCCGCTCTATTGCTCAAATCCTCCACCCCAGACTTCTTGGCGCCCGTCTCGTTTGTCCTCTGCCCGGCTTGACGGTGCAATCAAGATTCGACCATAATCGGATATCGTGATTTGTGATTTCAAGACGCACCATCTCCTCTCATTTCCCCGCCCTCGCCAGGTGCTTGAGCTTCGAGCGCTTCTTTCCCAGCAAAGACGGCTTCTCCAGCTCCGCCTTGTGGACGGGGCACGGCCTCCCCAGCTTGCAGTACCTGCACTTCTCCTTCGGAGTCGGCGGGCAGGCGCCTATCAGATGGCCGTACTTCCTGCGGGGCATCCGCACCCGATTGCCACGATGGGATTAAAGGTTATTGCGGCCCATGGAACCCTTTCACACAACAGGCTAGAAATTTTATAGGCCTACACGATACTCCATCCGAGGTTGCCCGATGTCTGAGGTATATTTGGCTTCGTTGAGGGCAGAGAAAGGCGGCGATAGCCTACTCAAAAAGATTGGCAGGCTGTTCGACGCGGCCCAGTTCGGGGGATGCATCGCCAAGAACGACCTCGTGGCGGTCAAGACCCATTTCGGCGAGGAGGGCAACACGGCGTTCATACAGCCGATTTTCATAAGGCCAGTCATCGACTCTATCAAAAAGGCAGGAGGCAGGCCCTTCCTCACGGACGCGAACACGATGTACGTGGGCCAGCGCGCCAACGCCGTCGACCACATCGGCGTCGCTGAGCGTCATGGATTCCTCCCTTCGGTCGTCGATGCTCCAGTTGTGATTGCAGACGGCCTGACGGGCCGGGATTTCGTCGAAGTGCCCGTAGCCCTGAAGCATTTCAAAACAGTCAAAATCGGGTCTGCGGTCGTGCATTCGCAGGCGCTCATCAGCGTGGCGCACTTCAAGGGTCACATTGTCGGGGGGTTCGGGGGCTCCATCAAGAACGTGGGAATGGGCTTCGGAAGCCGAGCCGGCAAGCAGCAGATGCATTCGGACGTGAAGCCGGAGGTCAACGAGGGTAAGTGCGTCGGGTGCGGGACTTGCGCGCGTTATTGCCTGGCGCAGGCCATCACGCTCAATTCCAAGAAGGCGCGAATCGACCACGCCAAGTGCGTCGGGTGCGGGGAGTGCCTGATATCGTGCCAGTACAAGGCAATCGGCCAGAGATGGGACTCGAAGGCGGACAAGCTGCAAGAGAAGATGGTCGAGTACATGGCGGGAGTGATGAAAGGGAAGGCTGGCAAGTGCGGGTTCTTCAACTTCGTCACGAATGTGGCGCCGGGATGCGACTGCGCGCCGTGGAGCGACGCGCCCATCGTCGGTGACGTCGGAATACTGGCTTCCAAAGACCCAGTGGCGATAGACCAAGCATCGGCGGACTTGGTGAACGCCGAACCAGGAAACCCCCGGTCGATGATAAAGAAAAGCCTCGCTTCCGGCGCGGATAAGCTAAGGGAGGCGAACGACGTCGATTGGACGATTCAGCTCAAGTACGGTGAGGAAATCGGCATGGGGTCGAGAAAGTACCAACTCGTATCGATTGACTAGGAGTTCAAATTATATCTGTAACGTGCGCGCACGTCTAATTAGTAAAATGTCGAAAGTATTATATATTGTCAATCTATACTTGATAATATAAATTGGTATATAACGTCCGGATGGGAGACACATGAAAGCAGAAGAGAGAGATAAGATGGCTTGCCCGAGATTAATGACCCTGGCTGTTGCGGCGGTTTTGGCGTTTTCTATGTTCGCCTCGCTGCCGCTGGGGGCGATAGGGGCGGATGGACCAAGCTGGACCTCCGCCGCATCGCCCGCAGACCCGACTCCCCTCAACTTGCCGCTGCCATACGAGCCGAAAGTGCCTGGTGCTATGAATATCCTAACGTGCCAAGCGGATGGAGGTGGAGGAGAGAGTGTTAGGTCGCATCTTCTAAGTTTCTCGGAAGTAGCAGCAGTTGACTCGTACGATGCAAGATCCGGTACACCGACATTGGGCTATCTACAAGGATACGATATGGTTTTTGCGTGGACCAACAACGATCCTGCGAACTGCGTCGCACTAGGCGACGTCCTAGCCGACTATGTGGACGGCGGAGGTAAGCTTGTCATACTTGCTTTCGCTTGGTGGTCTGATGACGGTCAGTATTCGCTTTCTGGTAGAATCGTAACAGATGCATATGGCCCATTCCTGAGCGAGGATGGCCATAACCATTACTCGACTTCAAGCCTTGGAACATACGACGCCTCACATCCGCTGATGCAGGGCGTGACAACCGCCAGCGATTATTACAGGGACTATGTGTCGTTGGCAACAGGTGCAACGCTCGTTGCATCATGGGACGATGGAGAGGAGTTCGTGGCAGTAAAAGGCAACATAATCGGTATCAATTCACACATGGGTTCTGCGAGCTCATATGGTGGTGACATGGGGCAGTTGCTTCACAACGTCGTCAATTACAACTGGCCCGGAACTGCTGCCTGGATGAACTCGCTATGGAGCCGGGCAATCCCGGTGACCATCGACAACACTGCAAACCCCGAACTGACCGATTACCAGATTTCGATTACGGTGCCTTACATGGAAGGGATGCGCCTTGATTATGGGGATGTGAGGTTCGCCGAAGTGGGCGCCATAGTCCCGCTCCCGCATTGGATGGAGATGAGCTCCCCAACTTCGGCCACGTTCTGGGTCAAGGTGCCAACGATACCGGCGTACAGCACGATGATAATCTGGGCTTATTACTACAACCCGGGGGCGACCAGCACGAGCAACGGGGACGCGACCTTCGAATTCTTCGACGATTTCGCGACTGCCGACACCTCGAAATTCTCGTACGGGCAGACAGTTCCAGGAACTGCACCCTACCAGCCAATTTTCTACGATGTGGCGAACGGAGAACTGAGGGAATGGAGCGACGGTACTTGGCGGTGCCTGAAAATGAATAAAATATTCGCACCCGCGGACACCTTCGCCATAGGTTCGCGCTTCAAGACGTCTGGTCCGAGCACCTGGCACCAGAACTACCTCGCCCAGGACACAAACGTCGACCGCAACCGCCTCGGTTTCTATTCACAAGGTGGAACGTCGCCGCCCCAATTCCATTATCAAATGGCATACGACGGGTCGTACAATGACGGCAACTGGCTGACCCTGTCTTTCAATACCTGGTTCAAGAACGAGATAATAAAAACCACCCCCACGGGTATCCAACTCGTGGTCCTAAATAACGATCGGTCGAACACCATTGGCCACGCATCCTTCGGAGCGGCAGCGTGGGCCGACGAAACCTGGACATGGGTCAACTGGCAAAATGAAAACGTCAACGTTTACCACGACTGGATATACGTGCGAAAGGCCATAGCGTCCGAACCCACATTTAGCGTGGAGGCGACCCCCATCTATCCGCCAGGCCAGGAAGGAGGGGCGGCAATCCAGGAGCAGACCGTAATCGTTTCACCGCCAACGGGGCACACCGCGGAGACGGTCGCAGCGCGCAGCTCGCAGTTCGACTTGCTTGTCGGAATCACGGTGATGGTTGCGATGGCTTGCATGGCGATTCCGATAATCGGAAGGCGCATGAGGAGGGATTGAAATGAAAGCAAGGTTGTTCGTAGCTCTGGTAGTCGGGGCTATGCTCACCATGTCCCTCTCGGCAATGGCTTTGCCAGTCTACGACCCATCGGTCAATGGTGTCGTTACAGCATGGCAGCCGATGTTCAGCGACAACTTCGACCAGGACAGCGGGAGATGGGTCTATACAAACGCAGCCGTGAGGGTGAACGGACACGCAAGGCTCACTCCAAACGCTACAACCCAAGTGGGAGTGATGTGGTTCGACACGCAAGTGGCATACGACTTCCAGGTCGAGTTCGATTACCTGATTGAGGGCGGCAACCACGCGGACGGCATGGTTTTCATGTTCTTCAAACAACAGGATGGTTATGTACCTTCCACTGGCGGGTCGATGGGATTCTTCCAATACCCGAACACACCAGCGGAAGGATACGGCGTCGAACTCGACACATACTGCAATCAGAACATCGGGAACGAGCCATATACGAATCCCCCTGAGAACCACGCATACCTGGGAATAATCCAGAACACGCCGTGGAACCATCTGGCCACAGTCGCTGAACCCCGAGTGAGGGACGCGGAAGCGGCAGGGCATCACATCAAGGTCAATGTCGACAACAAACTCATCAGCGTATACATCGACGACATGGACAATGCCATACTGACTTGGACCGGAGAAATCGACAGGGGGCACGGCGGTTTCGGTTTCGGAGCAGGAACCGGCGGGCGAACCGACAACCACTGGATTGACAACGTCGAAATTTCCAAGAAGGTGACTTACCTCGTGGAGAATGGCAAGGTGGTCTCGCAGGTCGATGTAGTCCAGGGGCCCGAAGAACAAATCGAGGACGCCCCGGTCCACGAGAGCGCGACCTGGACTATGATCGCTGGTAATACGGTTCTGCTGGTGATAACGATATTCATCGTGCTGCTGATCGCGCGAGGAATCATGGTTAGGAGGAGGTGAATCTCATGCGTAGAATAATCGCTTTGGCTTTGGCGTCGATGTTTATGATATCCGCTTTCGGAGTCTTCTTCGGAGACTTCGCACAGGCGGCTGAGCCGAAAAATGGCACACGTGCTATGCCGGAACCAAACGGCATATGGTACGACCCTTCTTGGGCTCAGGTGACCTCTATATACATCTCTAATGCCAACAACGTAAATACACTTTACAACTACCAAGTAAAGCTAAACCTTCAATACCTGCCAGGCATGCGCGCTGATTTCGGCGATGTGCGGTTCACCACAGACGACGGGACGACGGAGCTCCCGTATTGGATGGAGAGCAAGACGGATTCTGTGGTGGCCACATTCTGGGTGAACGTACCAGAGATACCGGGCAGCAGCACGATTCTTCTTTACGCTTATTACAACAACCCTGCGGCAACCTACTCGGGCAGTGGAAGCTCGGTGTTCATGTTCTTCGATGACTTCAGCAGTATAGCGGGTTGGACGGCATATGGACCCGGGGTGTCGGTATCAAGCCCGGCGGCAGGTATCATGCAGCTTAACAACCCGGGCAGCCTGACAAGGGCATGGGCGGTTCCAAATACAGTCAACAACTTTGGTAACTTCGTTCTTGAGATGACCTACCTCGTCCAGAACAATGCCGTAGGCGAGGAAGGGGGACCCCTCATCAGGATACCTGGCAGTCCCGCTGACGGGCAGATAGACGGTTACCAGCCAGCACTCAGAGGCCGCACGGCGAACGATATGCCGGTCTGGCGGATGGACAACATGTGGAACAACGCCGCGGGCATAACACAGATTGCTGGAGGAGGAACCGGCTGGGCAGTGCTCAACTCCTGGTATCACGGCCTTTTGACAGCCAACGGAGCCACGATGAGCTGGTACCCAGACACATCCGGACACGTTGCGACGAGCGTCACTTGGACCGACAGCACCTATGGCAGCGGCAACATAGGAATATGGGAGTACTCGGCAAGCGTCATGCAGGTAGATTGGCTATTTACTAGGAAGCTCGCAAATCCCGAGCCTCGCGTATGGCTGGACCCGGCGTGGAACCAGCTCGCAACGATGACCATTGTCAATTCCAATGCCGCAACGCTTACTGATTATCAGGTTAAAGTCACGACGCCTCTCCTGGACGGGATGCGTGCCGACTTCGGGGACGTGAGGTTCACAATGGATGGCTCGATATCCTGGCTTCCGTATTGGATGGAGAGGAACCAAGGATCCTCGGCGACGTTCTGGGTAAAAATCCCAACCCTTCCGGGCAACAGCAACACTCGGCTGTGCGCATACTACGACAACCCCGCGGCGACATACATGGGCGACGGGAACAACGTTTTCATCTTCTTCGACGATTTCTCGGGTGCGGCTGTGGACACGGGGAAATGGATAGACGATACCACGCAATTTACAGTCTCGGGCGGTTATCTCCATGGATCGTTCAGCAATTATCGGCTAAGGTCTGCAGTTACCTTCACAGGCCCAATCATAAGCGAAACGCGGACAAGGGGCAATACAGTCGCCGCAAACGGCGAGCAAGTGCTGGGTTTCTGGGCCAGCGCAGCAAACAGCATCGGGCTTCTCGCCCACGGAGGGCCGGTCATGTACGTCCGCAATAACGGCGCCTGGCCATCCTCATGGGGATGGAACCACGCCCCTTGGTTGAACGCAAGGGCAACCATTAACACAGGCGGCACTGGCCAGTTTTACCTCCTCAATGATGTCGGTACCACGTACACCTATAATTTCAACAACGTAGTGAGCGGCGAGAGGCTGGCGTTGGGCCGGCGCTATGACGACGCGAACTACGGCCAGAATTATAACCAGGAATGGGATTGGATATTCGTCCGCAAGTGGGCGAGCCCGGAGCCATTGATAAACATGAACCCAGAGAACAAGGACGACACCATCAGCCTCGACGAGGACTCGATAAACTACTCGATAAACCCTCTCGATAACGACAACGACGTCGAAGGGAACACGCCGCTGAGCATCAGTTACATGTCGTCTGCGCAGCACGGTTACACCGAGCTGGTCGGCAACCAATTGAGATACACACCCGACGCCAACTACAACGGACCTGACCTTGTGAGATACCGTGTTGTAGACACTTGGGGAAATGGTGACGATGGCTTCATCCGCATCAACGTCCTAAATGTCAACGACATTCCGGTTGCTGAAGACGACTTCTACGAGGTCAAAGAAGACTCCATCAACAACACGTTCAGCATACTCGTGAATGACTATGACGTGGACGGCGACATTTTGTCGTTTGATGGCATTTCTGGGACGCTGAACGGCAAGGTGGCAGCCGCACCGGACGGAGTGTCTTTGCTGTACACGCCGAATCCAGATTTCTACGGGACCGATACATTCCAATATACGATTATGGACGGGAACGGCGGAACTGACGTGGCGACCGTGACAATCACGGTTGTAAACATGCCTGAACCACCGGCTCCAACGCAGCAGGAGATTGGGTCTCCGCCTCTCTCGGAGCAATCCGCTACGTCGAGCGCAGCCTTCAACATGATTGTTGCAATGGGAATACTCGTCGCCATAGCAATCGTACTGCTCGTGGTTCTGGGGAGAAGGAAGAGTAAGGACTAGACAGATATTCCATTGAATACGGGCGAAAAGCGATAGATGGTTGCACACGCCAGCGGAAGCGAGCGTACCATGTAAAGAACTGTTTAGAAGGTTTTTCACTAGTTGCGTCTGGCTATTGTTCACTCGATGTTCCACTTCTTCGCGGCTTTCATCACCAGGAATATGAAGACGCAGACGATGCCAAAGGTCAAGGCAGCCATGAGGAACAGACCTGGCCTGTATATGCCGAACTGACCTGCACCGAGGCTGTCCGCATTCGCCGCGCTCAACATATCCTGGATTCCCGGCATTATCAGTCCCTGCACTAGCCCCTTCACGACCTCGCCTATGTACATGCCCAGGACGAAGGCGACCGCCAGCCCCAAAACCTTGTACTTGCCCACGAAGTCTATGAATTCCCCGACGAGCCCTTTCCTTCCCGCGGGCGCAGGCTTCGGTGTCAGCAGCTCGCGTATCTTCCTCATCTCCTCTAACATCTCAGTTTGTTGGTCTGTCATGTGCATCCCGTTCGTATATATCAGAGGTGCATTATATATTTTTCCCCAATCGGGAGATTGCATCCTTCGCCATCAAAATGTCGTCTGCCATTATGCCGTCCGCGCCTATTCTCATCGCCGTAGACACCCCCCGCGGGTTGCGGACATCCCAGACAATGACCCGTATGCCCTGCGCGTGAGCATCGTCGACCATCCTTGGCGCGGCGCGCCTCAGCCTGGGATGTATCTCAATACACCCCGAACCCACTGCGTCGGCTATTGGGCTCCCGCGCCTGTCCCACAACAGCGCTTTCGGCGCGCTTTCCAGGCCAGCCAACGCGAGAGGGTCGAACGAGGATGCCGTGATTCTCGCATGGGGGATTCGCGCCGCGAGGCGTTCCAGCTCCGGCGCCGCTCCCCGGTCTTTCAGCTCTGCATAGATCGTTGTTTTCCCGCCGAATGCGTCCAGGACTTCCTCCAGCGTGGGAACCGTTTCCCCGTTTGCAAGCCTGGTCCGGCTCAACCGAGAATGTGTCAAATCAGAAACGGCGGCATTATCCCCCGCCGTCCTTTTCAGGGTCGGGTCGTGCATCGCGACGGCCACCTCGTCCGAGGTCGTGCGGACGTCCTGTTCGATGCCGTCCGCCCCTTGGGCGACCGCCAGCCGAAACGCCTCCATGCTGTTCTCTGGCGCATGCAAATGCGCACCCCTGTGTGCTATGACGAGCATCGCGGAGAAACCCGCGCGTGAATACTTAACCGTTGCCCTCAAAAGGATTATCTCCACCGAGGCCAATCACGGGCGCATGGGCGTCGACATATCGGGCATCGTTCAGGCGAGGCCGTGCACCCTGGAGGTGTTCAGGGGCAAGGTCGTGGCGATTGACGCATACAATGCCCTTTACCAGTTCCTGGCGAGCATCAGGCAGCCGGACGGCACTCAGCTAATGGACTCGCACGGCCGCGTCACCTCGCACCTCGCCGGACTCTTCTCCCGCACGACGACGATGATCGAGATGGGCATCAGGCCGGTCTACGTCTTCGACGGCCCGCCGAACTCCCTGAAGCTCGGAACGCTCCGCGACCGCAGGGGCAGGCGCGAGCAGGCTGCGCAGGACTGGAAGGAGGCGCTCGAGGCCGGGGACATGGAGACCGCCCGCACGAAAGCCCAGCAGAGCACCTCCATGAGCAAGACGATGGCGGCCGAGGCCAAGGAGCTTCTGGGATACATCGGCGTCCCTCACGTGGACGCTCCGGGGGAGGGGGAGGCGCAGGCGAGCCACATGGTCGGGAAGGGAGACGCTTGGGCGGCGGCTTCGCAGGATTACGACTGTCTGCTGTTTGGCTCGCAGAAACTTGCCAGGAACCTCACTCTGGCCGGTAGGAGGAAGCTCCCGCGGCAGGAGAAGTACGTCACGGTCGTCCCGGAAACGATAGACTTGGAGACTGCGCTGGCAACCCTGAAGCTGACGCGCGCTCAGCTCGTGGACCTGGGAATCATCATAGGCACCGACTTCAACGAGGGGATTCGCGGGATAGGCCCGAAGAAGGGGCTCAAGCTGATTCAGGAATGCTCGGACGCGCAGGGAGCGCTGGCAAAGCTCGGAAGGGAGATACCCAGCCTTGACGCGGTGCGGAAGATTTTCATGGAGCCGGACGTGACGGACGATTACAAGCTGGCCTGGAGCGGACCCAAACGCGACGAAGTAGTGAGGTTCCTCTGCGACGAGCGCGATTTCACTCCAGGCAGGGTAGAACCGGCGCTGCAGAAGCTCGACAGCTCCCAGGCCCTGATGAAACAGAAATCACTGGACAGATGGTTCTGAGGTTTCGCCGCCAAGATGCAGGATATTCATGCTCCGAATGCAGGCGGAATCCCGGATTTGATGCCCTTCAGGCTCGATGAAATCGCCTGCCGCGACAGCCCGACAAGGGGATGGAGTAGCGGCATCTCCTCGCCCTTGCCCAAGAGCGATGGGTGGTCGATGTCTCCTCCCGTGACTATCGCCTGGCATTTCAGCTTCCCGGCGAGCCGTTCTGCCGAATCCCCGAGGCTCTTGAAGATTCGGATGTTCGGGTCCCACAGGCGTAGCGGCTCGACCGGCGACTCGTCCTCTGCGAGAAGCGCAGCCTTGCACCCGCGGCGCATCATCAGCCATGCTGCGACGTTGTCGCGCTCGCTCTCGATTATTGCCAAAACCTTTCCCTGCGAGCCCATCGGCAGGCCTCCAGGCCCCTTGACTGCGGAGGCGAAGATATACGCCCTCGCGTTACGAACCTCGATGAAAATCCGTCTGTCTGGCTTAGTGAGGTCGACTCTGACCCCTCGGTTCTCGTTGGCATCATGAATCGCGCCGCCGACCTCCCTGGCGACGTCCATGCTCGTGTATTTGTGGCTCCCCTGGCGCGTGGCCTTCACCGCGAACGATTCGCCGTCTCCAATCAATGGGGATGCATATTCCACGACGCTCCGCTTCATGCTTTCCATGTCCGACGGAACCTCGGCCACGACGCTGAAAGAGACTATCCCGAAGACCTTCCTCAGGATTGCAGTCGCGGAGTCGGCATCGTCCACGCTGACGTAGATACGCCCGCGCTCGCTCTCTATGCGGCACTGCGACTTTGCGGCCAGGAAGCCATTCTCGATGTTCTCCATGAGGGAGCGCTCGAACCTCCTTCGGACCGAATTGGATTTCAATCCGATTTCGCCGTAGCGCACAAGCAGTTTCGGCATCGCCCCCGCGAAACGGTGGTGGGATAAAAGGGTGGCGACGTACAATCGACGCCCCGTCCTTTCTACCCAGTCGGTTCACCTAAACGAATGCAGCCTCCCGCAGGAGGTAAGGTCGAGCGAGCAGGTGAGGGCGAGCCTTTTGGGATACCATACCACTTTTCTGCGAGCCCGAGCCAGCGTGGCGAGACTAGAAAAGGGGTTGTCATCGGGCGAGATAGTCTATGAACTTGTTCAGCGCCATCCCTTCGTTCCACCTCAGGATGAGATGGCCGCCGCGCTCAGGCTCCAGCTTCGGGAGGATGCCGTAGATGAAGCGGAGCGTGCCCTCCACGCCGTCCACCTTTACAGTGAACACGCGCCACGGGTCGTCGCCGCGCACGCGCTTCATGCGGTAGGCGTAAAGTGGTACGAGATGCGCCTTCCTGCACGCGCTGAGAAGCTCGTCCGCCTGCTGCGTGCCGCGACCGCTGGAAGCGCTGAAATGGATGGTGTCGTTCACTGACGATTTGACTTCGATCGGGAACGAGACGTCGCCGCGTATCGCAACGAGGTCCACGCCGAAAGAGCCCGCTGCCCTCAGAACTATGAACGGGCGCTCCGTCATCTTCAGATAGGCGCGCATCACGTCCACTGGCAGGTTGCGGCTCACGCCCTCGATCCATTTCCTGTCGCCGGACAGGATACCTTTCAGTTCGCGCTCGTATACGTGCGACACAGGGGGTGATTGGAGCCCTTGGGTATATACCTAACGCCCGGTTGGCCGAAAGTGAATCTTCGTTCGATTCGTGAATGGCCAGCGCGATGGTTGCGACGAAGCTTTACCTGCTCATGGCTTTCCTGAACATCGGGACCGCAATCGCCAGCAAGACCACGCCGAAGGTGAAGAGGATGGCCACCTCAATCCAAACCGACTCAATTCCCGCACCGAGCACCATGACCTTTCTCAGCGCGGTCGCCGCATATGTGAGCGGCAGCGCCTTCGACAGCGCCTGCATGTACCAGGGCATCTGCTGGATGGGGAAGAAGACCCCGCTCATGAACATCATCGGGAACATGAGGGCCATCATCACCATCGTCGCCGTCTCCTCCCTGTCCGAGAAAGATGTGATGAGGATTCCAAGGCCGACGAAGCTGAAGACGGAGAGCAGTATCAGCGCGATCACCAGGAATATGCTGCCGTGTATCGTGACTCCGAACAGCACGATGGCCAGAGTGAGGATTATCGCAGCCTGCACGATGCCGCGAACTGTCTGGGCCATCACTTTCCCAAGGATTATGGATAGGCGGCTTATCGGTGCCGCGAGCATCCCGTCCAGCGTACCCATGTCCTTCTCGTAAGAGATGGCGTGAGGTAGGCCCGTCATCAGGGACATCATCACCGTCATGGCGATGATTCCGGGGGCGACGAACTGGAAGTAGTTCGAGGAATCCCCGGGCACGATTCCCCTGACCTCGATGGTGTATGGCTGGATGGTCGCCTGGGTGAGGTTCATCGAAACGCCATACGTGTGGTTCAGGTTGTATTGGGCCATCTGGGCGCCCATCGCCTTGATTGTGCCGCCGAGCACGGACTGCATCATCGCGGACATCTGGGGGTTCGACTGGTCCGTCACAATCTGGATGGTCCCCTGCCGTCCCGCCAGGATATCGCTTGTGAAATTCACCGGAACTATGATGCCGCCGCTTAGCTTGCCCTCCTGAATCTTGGCCTTTATGTCGTCGAAGCCTGGAGAGATGCTGAGCTTCATCATCCCGGTCTGGTTGTTCACGGCGTGAAGCTGGATTAGGAATGAATCTCCCATTGCCATATGCACGGTGGAATCGGTGCCGGGGACTGGCATCTCGAAAGGAGCGTCAAGGTTTGCCAATGCCACGGGCTGGTCCTCCAGCGTCGCGCCAGAGTTGAATATGAAGCCGACCATCCCCATCATGAAGAGGGGCATGAGGATCAGCATGACCAGGCGAAGCCTGCTCCTGCCGAACTCCAGCAGGTCCTTCCAACAAATCCAGCTGCTGTGGCGCACTATTTTCACGAGGCTCATTTCACCTCACCCTCCCGCCACTGCCGCCGCCCATCCTGTGGCCGCCCGGCCCCGGTCCGCCGCGATGGTGGTTCTTGGCGTTGTTCGAGACCGCATCCCTGACCTCCCGGCCAGTAAGGTGCAGGAAGACATCTTCGAGCGAAGGCTCGAGGTTCTTTATCGCCTTGATTTTGCCTTCGTTCTTTCTGATAGTATCGATAATCACGTCGAAGCAATCCTCTCCGATCCCCCTGACTTTTATCTTCGTCTGGTCGTCCTGCAGGACCGATGTTATGCAGGCGTTCGCCTTGATTGCCTCCATCATCCCTGCGTTCAGGTTAGGTATCTCGATTTCAAGCAGAGTCGTGTCCGTTCCCGAAACCAGCTTCTTCAGGTTCGCCGGGGTGTCAAGCGCGACTATCTTTCCCCTATCGATTATCCCAATCCGGTCGCAGAGCAGGTCGGCCTCGGCCATCATGTGGGTTGTAAGTATCATCGTCGTACCGTTTTCGGCGTTTATCTTCCTTATCAGCTCGCGTATTTCGGCCGTTGACTGCGGGTCCAGGCCCAGGGTCGGCTCGTCGAGGAACAGTATGTTCGGCTGGTTTATCAGCGCCCGGATGACGTTTATCCTTTGCTTCATGCCCGTGGAGAACGTGCCGATTCTGGCGTCAGCCCACTTCTCCATGTGTACGTATCCCAGCAGTTCGTCGATCCTCTTCTTCAGCGCGTCGTTAGGAATGTCGTAGAGCTTGCCGAAGAGCTTGAGGTTCTCAGTCGCCTTGAGGTCGTTGTACATAATCATCTTCTCTGAGACGAGCCCGATGTGCTCCCTGACCTTGCTGTGGTCCTTGACAATGTCAAAGCCGGCGACCTTGGCCGAGCCCCCCGACGGAGCGCTGAGGGTGCAGAGCATCCTTATGGTGGTGGACTTGCCTGCACCGTTCGGGCCGAGGAATCCGAATATCTCCCCCTTCTTGACGTCGAAGGAGATGCTGTCGACGGCTGTGAAGACGCCGAACTTCTTCGTCAGGTTCTGGCAACTGATTGCGACGGTCTCGTCCATTTAGGCGCCTCGCTCATTCGTTTCCCCTCAGCGCCTCCGCTGCTGGTATCCTCGACGCCTTCAGAGCCGGCGCGATGGTGCATGCCAGCGACGCGACGTAGGTGATTCCTATCAGCCAGCCTAGCTGGAGCCACGGAACCTTGAACGTTACGTCTATGCCCTCTACCATTATCACGAATATCTCGTACGCGACGCCGATGCCTATCACGACGCCAATGACGACCGCGAGCGTCGTGACGAACAGTATCTCGGTGACGAAGGAAGCCAGTATTTTACGTTTTTCGAAACCGATGGCGCGCATGATGCCGATTTCGCGACGCCGCTCCACAACGCTGCGAATTGCGATGATTCCAAGGCCTGCGATTCCCACGACAAGGCCGAGGCCGAGGAATATCTGGAAGAGCAGGAATATGCTGTTGATCAAATTGAGCATGGTCTCGACATTGTCTCGAAGGTTTATTGTGTTCATGCCCAGCCCGCGGTAGTCCTTCTCGAGGTTGAAGGTGACCTCCTGGACGTCCAGCCCGTCCTTCACGTCGAAAAGGAACAGGACGTTGCCCACGAATGTGTGGGGCCCGCCGAAATAGGCCGCGGCGTTCTCCTTGGTGGTGAATATCCCCGTGATTATCATCTCGTCTAGGATGCCTATGACAGTGAAATTCTTCACGCCGTAGTTCGTTGTTATGGATATCACGGTGCCGAGGCCGACCGAAGCTGGCGCCTCGCCGCCCCCGAAGCCGCCTCCGCCACCGCCGAACGACATCCCGCCGTATACGACGTTGGTGCCGTTCAACGTGCTAACGGCCGCCCACACGTCGGCAGGCGTCGAGTAGTTTGCCTCGTCGAACTCGCTGAATTCGAATCCGTTGTTCTGTATGAAGTGGTCGTCGACCCCGAGGAGGTTCGTCATCCCCATGAAGCTCATGCTCGGGTCGGGATATGGTTTTCCTTCGATGGTCATCTCAGGAAGCGGCATCACCACGGAAACCGCCTCGGACTTCTCAATCGATTCGTTCAATGTGCTGGACCAGACCCGCGTCAGGCTCATGGTCGAGGGGTCGAACACCGATGCGTTGTCGAGGGACTGGACGGGAACCTGAGACGAGCCGATTATCTGGTATCCCCCGCCCTGCTGCTCCACGGTGTCGTCCACGTTCATCGTGAATATTGCGGAGAAGACCGAGACCATCACGATGGTGTATATCACGAGGGTGAACATCGAGACAGTCATCCCGGTCCTGAAACGCTTGTTAAGGGGATGGGACACCGCAGTTTTCACGACTGGCCTCATAGTTCCGATGCGCCCCAAAGTCCCCGTTACACCAGCCACGACGACGGACGAATTGAACATGACCAGCAGGACCGCCGCTAGCACCAGGAACACTCCGCTCGTGATGAAAAGGTATTCGGTCCCGTCGCCGGTCTCATCGAAGAACGTCGCAATGGCATACAGCGTCCAAACAATCATTCCGATTGCCGTGGTCGAGAACGAGTACTTAGCGCTCATGAATCCCCTCAGCGCCATTCCGATGCCGAACAATGCGACGCACGGCGCGACGTACCGGACCACGAGGTTGTCGTAGCTCAGCGCGAAGGCCAGCAACGAAACTCCGATTATGACTCCTCCGAGGACGACGCCCGCTTTCGAGCCCTTCTCGTGCACCGGATCCTCGATGTCCCGTATGGCCCTGACTATGTTGATGTTCGTCACGCGCCACGAGGCCATGACGATAGTCAGGAGGGTGATTGACGCGCCCATGCAGAATGCGTTGATGAGGCTGTCAGTCTCGAAGTAGAACGGAATCTTGATGCCCTCGAATATCGAGAAAATGTTGTTGACGCCCCAGATCAGCGCGAAAGCGATTCCCAGGCCGGCCAGGGTTCCCATCGCGGCGGCGGCTATCGTGTACGTCGAGCCCTCGAACATGAACATCTGCATCAGGTCGCCGCGGGTCATCCCGACTGCCCGCGCCATCCCCAGCTCGGACTTGCGCTCCTCCGCCAGCATCGTGAAGATGTTGATGATGAGGATGACTCCCGCGATGATGCTGAACGAGCCGAATATCGTGATGAAGGTAGTGACCATCTCGCCGATTTGCTTGCTCTGCTCCAGCGAGGTCTCCTTTATGGGTATCGGCGCGACTCGCGAAGCGTCCGGGTCCGACGACGCCGTGAGCGTGCCGTTCACTGCGGTCATAATCGAATCGGTTTCATGGACCCCGGCCCTCATGCCTCCGTAGCCAGATATTTTGATGAGGTTCAAGCGCCCCGAGACGTTGTACATGTCCTGCACGACCGGCAGGCTGATGAAAACGTCCGCAGACATCTGGTAGTTGCCCTTGCCCTTGTCGAGGACTATCTGCTTGATTGTGAACGTCGAGACCTGCCCGTAGGACTCGCCCGACGGCAGGTACCTCAGCGCCAGCGTGTCCCCGACTTGGGCGTTGAGCTTCTCGGCAGCGTTGGTGTTGATAAGGACCTCGGTACTCGCCAGGTCGCCGCCAGATGTGGTTCCGCCGCCGGAGATTGAGAATTCCCCGAAACCGCCGTCACGTGCGGAATCGAAGCCCACTATCAGCATCGACGACTCGGACTGCCCGCTCTGAAGGTCTTCCACGGAGGCCTGCTCGACTATCGCCGGAGCTACGGCGTCCGCGTGCGCTGCCAGCTCTGAGTTCCCGTCTATCTCCGTGAATATCGTCTCGTTGAAGTACGCGTCGTTAGAAGCCTTCACTGTTACGTCGATCAGATCCAGGGAATCGTAGGTTGTCTTCACTATGAAGTTGTCTATAGAATCCCCGGTAACCATGGCACCAGCAATTATCGAAGTGCCGATCAGCAGCCCTGCGACTACGAGCGCGGAATGCGTTCTGTGCCTCACGAAGTTGCGCGCGCCCATCTTGAACAGGACGCGTCTGCGCGATGCCATCACAAGCACGACGAGCATCAGCGCGACGAAGAGCCCGACGACCATCAAATTGAGCATTGTTTCACCTCATCACAGTTGAACGAATCCGTCAGGTCCTCACCGGCACGTACTCCTTCTCAATCTTGCCGTCGCGCATTTTGAGGACGCGGTCCGCCCTGTCCCCCACAGTCGAATCGTGCGACACTACGATGAACGTCTGCCCCTCCTCCTTGTTCAGGTTGCAGAGAAGGTCCATTATCTGGCGCGACGTCTCGGCGTCGAGGTTCCCCGTAGGCTCGTCCGCCCAGATTATCGCCGGGTCGTTCACCAGGGAGCGGGCTATCGTGACGCGTTGCTGCTCCCCGCCCGAAAGCTCCGAAGGCTTGAAATTCGTCCTCTTCTCCAATCCGACGAGCCGGAGCATCTCCTCCGCCTTGCGCCTCGCTTCGGCAGGCTTGACCCCCGTGACCAGCAGCGGCAGCTCGACGTTCTCGACTGCGCTCAGCACCGGGAGGAGGTTGTAGTTCTGGAATATGAACCCCATTCTCTTAGCCCGGTGACGGCTCTTCTGGTTGTCGTCCATCTTCATGAGATCCTGGTTCTCGATGAGTATCCGCCCTGAAGTCGCGTCGTCTATTCCGGAGAAGCAGTTGAGCAGGGTCGTCTTCCCGCACCCGCTCGGCCCCATTATGGAAACCATCTCCCCCTTCTTGACCATGATGTCTATCCCGTTCATTGCGTTGACCTTTATCTTTCCAGTGTCGTAAATTTTCACAACGTTCTCGCCGCGTATTATGATGTCGTCTTCCATGCATGCCACCTCACTTGGTCTTCTTGCCTATGACGTTGCCCTTGCGCTTAGCCCCTTCCGCCAGCGCCGCCCAGTTTGCCATCTCCGCCGTCAGCATATGAAGCACGTCATCCAGCACGTCGACTTTTACCAGCATGACGCCCATCAGAGGCCCGGGGCCGCCGACCACGAGCAGCTTGTCGCCGGCCGACAGGCCCAGACGCTTCCTTGCGCTCGCTGGCAATACCACCTGTCCGCGCTCCCCGACTGTCGCGCTCCCGTAGAACTCCGGTTTCGGAAACATGGCGATCCTCAACGGGACGAATGCATGGGGGGTAATAAACCTTTTCACTAATTTCATACATTTCATACGTTTCACACAATAGCACGCCCGCCCGCACGCTCATACGATTTTGACGCTGTAGCCGTGATAAATCTGAACCGTGCGATATCCCGCGCGAATATAGATGTTCAACGCATCGGGATTGGCCACGTTGACGCTGAGGTAGGCGGTGTCCATCCCTTGTTCGCCCAGCCATTCGATGCTCTTGAGCAGGAGGGCCGTGGCCAGCCCCTTCTTCCGTTCGGACGGAATCACCGCAAGGCAGTACGAGCCGCCCCTTCGCGTGCCGTGGAGTTCGTTGTGCTTCCTGTGTGTCAAGCTGACCACGGCGCCGACTATCCCGCCTTTCGGCGCGCGCTCCGCCAAGAACGTCCCCGTCAGGTCCTGGTCGCAGTTCGGACCCCATTGCCGGGCGAATCGTTCCAGCGGCAAGCTCATCTTGCCTCTGGTGGCGAACGATTCTTCGACGACGCTGTGCATTGTTTCGATTTCCTCGGGTATCCTGGCTGTCCGCACGGTGTACCCTTCGGGGATATCGGGCTCGGCTGCGCCAGACGTGGGCCGCTCCATCCCGTGGTTCTCGTAGTCGTTCCTGGCGAATCCAAGGCGCTGCAGCTGCTCCAGCCTGGCTGTGTGCCTCGTGTCGACCCGCGTGCCGATTCTCGATGCCCCAAGAGACTTGAGCCGCGAGACCAGCTTGCCATACAGCTCCCCCTCCACGGCAGTTCCCACGAGCCTGGGCGCCAGATGGATTTCGAAATGGGCGACCTTGGCCATCGGGCCAGTGTTTCCAGGTTCGTATGTCCCCATCGCCTCGCCGACGACCGAACCGCCATCAATGGCGACGAAATGCCCCCCGTTACCGTGGGTTTTGGCGGACAGCGTCCTCATACGATACTCCACTTCTGTGAGAGGTACGAAATCCGGGTCGCTGGTCTCCGCAGCGTTGTAAAGCGCGACGCAATCCTCAACGTCGGATTCTCTGAAATTCCTGACATTGTAAGGCATATGCGCACCTGACGATTCGTCCTCCCGCTCACACATCCGCTGCGTCCTGCTCCCGCGGCCTGCCGCCTTGTCGGGGCCTCCTTTGTTTGGCAACCCGGATTACGGCAAGGAGCGTGTCGTCGTCGATTGCGATAGTCTCAGTCGTTCACGCACCCCTTGCACAAAGTCTGGGACTTCCCCAGGGTCTTATTGATCTTCGTTACGTCTTTGCTGTGAATCCTGTGTCCGCATTTCGTGCACGTCTCTACCTCCTTGGGCACGCAGGCCATGCAATAGTACTCCCATTCCACGCCGTCGCCGATCCTCGCCATCTCCTCTATGAGGATGGGTTTTTGGCAGATGTGGCACGGCCTCATGGATTTTGCGTAGCACGGCTCGCAGTAGTTGCGCATCTTGCCGCCTGTCTCCAGCGGTTTGAGGCTGTCGCTCAGCCTTTTTCCGCCGCACTTGAAGCACGAAGCTATGCAACCCGTGCAATAGCTCTGTGGCTTTTTCCCGTCCCTCTCCGCGCACCCGGCGCAAACCTTCTTGCCGCACTTCTGGCAAAGGGAGACCTTGTCGCCCGCCAGGAGATTTATTCCGGTACCGCAGATGTCGCAGAAAATCACTATCTCGGCCATGGCAATATCCCCTTTTTCTCCTCACGTAACTATCTCTTCAAGCCTCTCCTCGTCGCACGCCCTCCGCATCTCCATCGCGAGCCTCCGCCCGGTGGAGACGTTCTTCCGCCAGAGCGCGTTCCCGTACGGATGCCCGACCCACATGTGGACGTTCGTCCCGCCGCCCACGCGCGGCGCGACGTCGTAGATGTGGAACTTCAGGTCCTTGTCCACGCAGGTCTGGAGGCAGAAGGGGCCGATGATTCCCGGATTGTAGTGCTCCTTGCACGCTTTTACCCATTTCTCGGCGAGCTTGAATGCGTTCTCCAGCAGCGACTCGCGGAGCGTCGAGGAGTTGTGGCCGCAGACCGTGTACTCGGGGGTGCGCTGCGGGCCCACGAGCGCCATCTGCTGCGGCGCTGGCAAGCGCACGTGGCCGTCGAGCGAACTCTCGAAACGCCAGTCCACGCCTACGAGTTCGATCGGGCTCATCTCCTCCTCAAGAGGCGAGTAGAAGAAGTCGAGGTTGAAAACTGGCCCGATTACGTACTCCTCGATGCGGGCGCCCTTCAGGTCTTCCTTCGTTATCACGTTCGCTTTGACGAGTTCCTTTGACTTCTGCGCGTACTCCTCGTAGCTTGCGGCGGTAAAGAATCCTCT
>JAZDNO010000030.1:0-88100 GCA_043799545.1 Methanobacteriota archaeon
AAACGTCGTGGTCAGCAAGGCGCGCCAGGTCAAGCGCACGGACGGCACGTCCGCCTTCAAGTACGTATGCGTCGACGGCGAGGGGAAAGAGATAGGCGTCACCCGCTCCACGGACATCGAAGCCGCCAAGGGCGATACCATTGAAGTGGCAGTCCATCGCCTCGAGCGCGACTTCGACGACTCCATCGTCTGGACGGAAGCCAAAGTAATTAAAAAGCTCCCGGCCGATACAAAGCCGACGGAGAGGAAAGTTCTGGAAAAGCTGGCGAAGTGATTTTGCTCAGCCGTCTTCCATCAGCCAGTCGTCGAGACGGATGAACTTTATCTTCTTCCCTCTGTGCTCCTCGGTTCCGGCCCTATCCTGCGTGACCACCAGGAGATTATCGCAGCGAAGCTCCGCAGAAGCCGTCACGAGCGCCGACATCTCCCGTTTCAGGGTCGAATCCTCCCACGGCTCCCAGCATGACTGCACAAGCGCTTCCACGCCGCCGTCCGTGCGAACTGCAAAATCGACCTCGCGCCCGTCGGTCGACTTCCAGTAGTGTAATGTGTAACCCTTCGAAGACAGCCCGTTCGCCACCGCGTTCTCGCAGAGCCGACCGTAGTTCTTGGAAAACCGCGTGGAAAGCGCTGAAACGAACCCGGTGTCCTCGAAGTACACTTTGCGAGGATGGCGCATCTGGTCCTTGACCTTCGGCGATAGAATCGGGACCGAGCGCAGCAGATACGACGATTCGACGTGGGACATGTACTTGAGGATAGCCGTCTTGCCCACCTTCATCTGCATGCTCCTGATCGTGTTGTAGAGCTTGGTGAAAGAGAACTGCGTCGAGTTAGCCAGAAGCTTCAACATCGCCTTCAGCGCCTCCGAGTTCCTTATCCTGAACCGCTCGATGATGTCGCGGCGGATCACGGTGGAGTAGTATTGGCGGAGCATGTCAAGTTTCACGTCCCCGCCCGCCAGGACGACCTCGGGCATCCCGCCGTACAGAAGATACTCTTCCAGCAGGGCTGCCGTTCCCGCGCTTTTATCCTTGAAAACGAGGAATTCGGCGTAGGATAGCGGACGGACGCGCACCTCCAGGCATCGGCCCCTCAGCTCGTAGGGTATCTCTTCGCTGGACAGCTGCGCCCCAGACCCGGTCACGAAGATTTCGAAGTCGTCCTCGTCGTATATCCGCCTGAGCCAGCGGCTCCAATCAGGGAGGCTGTGGACCTCGTCGAGGAACAAAGTCTCCGGCCGCACATCCAGCATATTCTTTATAGCCGGGACCAGGCCCGTGAGGAATTCGGTCCGAGCCGGAATCCTCTCGTCATCGAAGTTAATATAGAGTATCTTATCCCGCTCCTGTCCTGCCAGCTGGTAGAGCATGCACGTTTTTCCGACGCGCCTGAGCCCGGTAGCGGCGATTATCTTCCTCGGTTTCAGTCCCGCGTATTTTGACATCGGGTTTGTTCTGGGCACTAGGCCTTCCTTGCGCCTCTCCTTCCACTCGGCGAAGATTGAACTATATATGTCTTTCATGGTCCGTTATGGGTATGGTTTCGGACTACTTAAGCGTTTTGTAAGCCAAAAGTGGCAGGCTCTTGTTCTATAATTATGTTTTACAACACGAATTGAGGCATTTGTATGGGATTGATGTTCACTTCTCCTGCGCTTTTCTTCAGTTCCGTTTTCGATGGGTACGTTATCAGCACCGCCCTATGCGGGCCGTGGAACACGAAGAACGCCCCGGCGGAAACAGCGGAAGCCCCGCCGATCTTTATCGCCGCAGCCAGGTCGGAAACGCTGTTTGCTCCGCCCATCGCCACCACCGGTATCTTCACGGATGAGGCAACGCGCTTAATCAGCTCCAGGTCGTAGCCGGAGAGCGTCCCGTCTTTATCGACGGAATTTATCACTATCTCGCCAGCCCCGAGGCGCCCCAGCTCCGCAGCGTACTCGCCCGGCTCGCGGGACAAAGTCTTCCCAGTCGCGTGCGAGTACACGCCGTACTTGCCCAGGAAGCCCTTCTTCGCGTCGATGCACACCACGACGCTCTGGCTCCCGCATTCTCCAGCGGCCGCAGTCACAAGCCCGGGATTGTCGAGCGCCGCCGTGTTCAGCACGACCTTCTCGAAGCCCAGGTTCAGCACCGCGCGCACCTGCTCCACGGTCGATATGCCGCCGCCGTAGCCGAGCGGCATGAACGCCTCGCGGTTTATCTTCGACAGCAGCTCGAGGTTCGGGCCGCGCTTCTCGCGCGAGGCGTCGATGTCCAGTATCACGAGCTCGTCCACTTCTTTGTCGTTGAATATCTTCACGGCGTTGATGGGGTCGCCGACATATTTAGGCTCCCTGAACTTCATCGTCTTGACCAGCCCGCCGTTGTGCAGCAGCAGGCAAGGAATCACACGGTGGCGCAGCATCAGGCCAGCTCCACGAAGTTCTTCATCAGCCTCTTGCCGAATTTGTGGCTCTTCTCCGGGTGGAACTGCGTCGCGAAGATGTTGCCGTGCTGGAACGAAGATGTGAAATCCACGCCGTAGGAAGTGGTTGTCAGCACGTCGGAGGCGTCGGCGCACTCGACGTAGTACGAGTGGACGAAATAGAAGCTCGGCTCCGGGTCCATCCCCGCGAGCAGCGGGCTCTCCTTCTTGACAGAAACCTCGTTCCAGCCCATGTGCGGTATGCGCAGCGTCTCGTCCGCGAGCTTGAACTTGAGCGTCCGGGCGTCGACGAACCCCAGCCCCGGCAGGGTACCCTCCTCGCTGCCCTTGGTCAGCAGGTGCATCCCGAGGCATATCGCCAGCAGCGGTTTCTTCTCGGCGGCGACCTTCAGCCTGAGCGCCTCGGAGAAGCCGAGCTCGTTCAGCCGCCTCATCCCGTTGTCGAACGACCCGACGCCGGGCAGTATGATTTTCTCGGCGGAGGCCAGCTCTGCGGGAGATTTGGCTACGCGGGCCTTCCCCCCGACCTTCTCGACCATGTTCTCCAGGGAGCCGATGTTCCCCATGCCGTAGTCGACGATTGTGACGTCCACGGATGGACGAAGCAAGGTGAGCATAAAACCGTTGCGCCCCGAATCATTAATCGAGCCATCAATATTATATAGCCCTTTGGACATAGAATCCCAATGCGCGTGAGGGACGTCATAAAACTCATCAAGGCTGACGGCTGGCGTCTAGTGGCGACCAAGGGAAGCCACAGGCAATTCAAACACCCGACGAAGAGTGGACGGGTGACGATTGCGGGCAACCCAAGCGACGACCTCGCGCCAGGAACGCTCGGGAGCGTCCTAAAACAGGCGCAATTGAAGCACAGGTGAGGAAGATGTACAAATTCCTGATTGTGATCGAGAAGAGCGAGACAGGCTATTCAGCATATTCTCCAGATCTTCCCGGATGTGTCGCCACTGGCAGGACTGAACGCGAGGCAGAAGAGCGTATGTATGGCGCTATCGAAATGCATGTCAAGGGGATGCTGGAGGATGATGTTCCAGTCCCTAAATCTACGGCAACATCTGCCTATGCCATTGTGTCGAAACCCTCGAAGCAGCCCGCGTAGAGAACGTTCGTCGTCTTTTTATCCCCCCGCGCCAATCACGTGGCGATGAACCGCCTAGGGGGAGGTTTGGAATGACCGTGCTGGTTGCATATGATGGCTCCGACGACGCCGACAAGGCCATAGAGCGTGCCATCGTATCCAGGAACGAGGGCGAGTCGGTCATAGTTCTTTTCGTCATCCCCAAGGCGATGATAAAGGCGCTCGAGACCATGCCGTCCGAGGAGAGCCACCAGCGAGCCCAGGAGTTCGTGAACGCGGCCGTGCGCAAGCTCTCCCAGCGCGGCGTAACGTCCATAGGCGTGGTGCGAGAAGGCAACGTCGCGGGGGAAATACTGGACTTCGCGAAGGAGCTGGACTGCAGCATGATTGTCATAGGCTCGAAGGGCGCGGGGAAGGTGGGGCGGTTCACAATAGGGTCTGTGGCGGACAAAGTGATGAGGCATGCGGACAGGCCCGTATTGGTCGTAAGGTGATGGGCTATCCGCTTGCAGAACCGGGATGAGAACAAGCGAAAGCGATGGGTTTCCGATAATTTATTATCGTGCGCGCGCATACACGCACACGGATGTATTGAAGATGAAGAGCGCTAGAAATAAGAGCCAAGGGGCAAGCGTGGGTTTTACCAACGGCGCCGGAAAGGGTTTTACGAATGGAGCCGGCAAGGGATTCACCAACGGTTCCGGAAAGGGGATGACCAACGGACTCGGCCGCACGAACGGCCTGACCAACGGCTCCGGCCGCGGAATGACGAACGGCGTCGGTAGGACGAATGGATTGACGAACGGCGCGGGCCGCGGAATGACGAACGGAGTCGGGCGCACGAACGGTCTGACCAACGGCCTCGGCGGCTCGCGCGGTTTCACGAACGGGATGGGCGGCCGCTTCGACGACCAAGGCGCGATTCACCCGAAGAAGCTCTCGGTCATTCTTGTGGTCGTGCTGGTGACGATTGTTCCCATATCGCTCGCGTTGCTGGCGACTCCGCAGGGAGTCCCTGGAATGAAGGTCCAAATCGACGGCAAGTTCGGGGACTGGAAGCACGAGATTCTATACACGGACGATTCCATCGCGCCCGACGCGGCGCTGGACGTGACGCAGTTCTCGGCATACGCCAAAGACGGCTACTTCTTTCTAAGGTTCAAGACGCAGGGGGTGCCGTTCGCCAGCGCGCGAATCGACAGGTTCGTGGCGCTCGTAGATTCGGACTCGAACGCCGGCACTGGCTACGACGCCTGGAATCTGGGTGCGGAATATCTCTTCGAAGTCTACGGCTCGGGGGGAACGCCGTCCGCAATGATGTCCAAATTCCAGGGCGCGGACAGGGCGAACTGGAGCGCGTTCGCGACGCTGGGCGGCGGAATCGTGGACGGTTCCGACGGGGAGTTCGAGGCGCGCGTGCATATTGACGACGACGCAATCGGCCAAGGCGGCTACAGACTGTGCTTGCTGACGCTGGCGGAAGGGACGAGAGGAGAAACATGCCGGCCGATCATCAACGGCGCGGACGGCTCGCTCATCGTAACCCAGACATCGCTCGCGGTCAACGACATCGTCACGGGTGGCGCAGTCCTCCAGATGCATCTCAAGGCAAGTGGGAAACAGGTCGTCGTCAACACCTTGCCAATCACGGCCCAAGGCGCGACGGCGGCGCTCTCGGGCTTCACGGCCGGGATGCTCGTCAACCCGGACTCGCCATCCACGGTCACGGTGTCCATGGATTTGGGTGCCGCGGCGAGCGGTGCGCTGGTCAAGGCGAGCACCGGAGCGATAGACGCCGACGGGCCAGTTTCAGTATTCGGCAAGGGGCTCGCCGCGAGCGCATTCGCCGCTCCGGCCGGTCTAACGATAGACGGCGGGTTCGCCGACTGGGCCAGCATCCAGAAGACCTCGGACGCGGCAGCGGATGTCGCGAACCCGAATATAGACATCGTGGAGGAAGCCGCGGCGTCGCAGGCGCAGAGCTTCTTCGCGTTCGTGAAATTCAACGGCGCAGGCCAGGCGATGGCTGGCCGCTCAATTCCGAACGTCCGTACGGTTTCATCAGGAGGCTCCACCGGAGGCGGAACGGGCGGCGGGGTCTCGGTCGTGCCGAGGGTCACGGGCGAGGACGTCACGCGCATCTACGTGGACAGCAAGGCGGGCGGGAGCAACATCGGCGGCATCCAGGCGGACTATGTCATAGAGATGAGGGGAAGGAACGGCATCGTCCTGACGAAGAACGTCTTCACGCACCCGGCGAGGTCGCTCGTCGGCACGGCGTCGGCGGAAGCGGGGGAGAGCGCGCTCGAAGCCAGCGTGCCATTCGCATTGATTGGGAACCCGAGCGGAACCATCGGGATGTTCGTGGAGACGACGGACTGGGCGAACAACAAGGACGGCGCCAGTCCGATACAGGCAATTCCATCGCTCCGCACCCGCTCGACTTCGATTGAAGAAATTGAGGGATTTGGCACCGCCGTGGTGTTCAATCCCGCAACGTCAGAATACATAGCGACCGCCTTCGATCCTTCCAACGGCAAAGTTGTGGTTGCCTACTCAGATGGAGGCAACTTCGGTTTGGGAGCCGTGGTCGTCGGGACGGTGTCCGGGACAGGAATCTCCTTCGGTACGCCAGTCACATTCTCGTCCGGCATTGTAAGCGATGTGTCCGTCGCATATACCACAGGCGGGAAGGTCGTCATCGCATACTCCGACGTAACCGACAGCGGAAAAGGTACAGCAGTCGTCGGAACGGTTTCGGGAACCTCAATCACGACGGGCATGCCCGCAGTATTCGAGCCCGCCTTAACGACCAAGACTTCTGTAACCTACGACTCAGCGCACACCAAGGTCGTGATTATTTACAGCGATTTTGGCGGTTTTGATTACGGCAATGCCGTTGTCGGGACGGTATCGGGGACGGACATATCCTTCGGCACACCAGCGGTGTTCGTGAGCGCTTCGCTGGAATACTGCTCCGCGGCATACGACGCATCCAGCAGCAACGTCGTCGTGGCATACTCTGAATGGGCGACTTCAAGGTTTGGCACGTGCAAGGTTGGAACGGTTTCGGGCACCTCGATATCTTTTGGCGCGCCAACGGTTTTCGAATCCGCGACCACCGAATACATCTCTGCAGTATATTGCCCATCCCAGGGGAAGGTGGTGGTGGCGTACACGGATGGGGGCAATGCGTTAAGGGGCACGGCCGTAGTAGGTACGGTTTCAGGCACCTCGATTTCGTTCGGAACGCCTTCGGTGTTCGAGACCGGGACCACCGCACAGATATCTGCGGCGTACGACTCCTCGCAGAACAAGCTTGTGGTCGCCTACTCGGACACTGGCAACCTAGGCTATGGCACCTCGGCGGTCGGAACGGTCTCAGGCACCTCGATATCTTTTACCACACCAGAGCCATTCGAATTGGCGGCAATAACTTACACATCATCAGCTTTCGATTCCGCCAACGGCAAGGTTGTCATCGCATACCAAGACAATGGAAACTCTGACTTTGGGACAAGCATAGTCATGGAGGTTCCAGAATACGGTGAATGGGGGATACCCATCGTCTTCTTAGCAATCCTTCTCATCGTTTGTCGCTCCAGAACGCGCAGGGGTGATTGATGTGACGGACGAGCGTACGGCCGCTCTAGATGAAACTGAGGAAATCCTAGACGATGCTCCTGGAGAGATGGTCTCCAGTCCACCCGAGACAGATGGGGAGCAGCCTGCGGATGAGCCGGCGATGGAAGATGCCGTGGATTCCGTGCCTAAGGAAAGCGAAGACGGGGAAGAAACGACGGTAGATGCCGACGATGCCCCAGCTGAGGATGGGGATGCGGCCGCAGCCAAGCAAGGCTTCGTGAAGCGCTACTGGATGCTCATCGCGGGATTCGTGCTCGCCCTCGTCGGAATCGCAGGCGTTCTGGCCCTCAGATTGAACTATGCGCAGGTTTACATTTTAGGCGAGACGGACCCGTACACCGGCATCGGCACCGCCGAGCCGCTCGGCCACGGCGCGTCGATTGCGCCTTTCATAATCGGTGTAATCCTGGTCATGTACTGGGGGATGAGGACGCCGCCGCTGCCAGAAGCGGAAGAGGGCGGTCGCAAGAAGCCCGCAGCCGCCGAATCCAAACCGGCCGCACCGGAGGAGCCCGAAACCTCGGCCGAGCCAGAGGAGTTCGGCCACGAGCACCTGCCAGCAGACCACCTCTCCGCGGTCGAGAAGATTAAGCACCTGACCAAAGCGTATGCCCAGGGCAAGATCAGCGAGGGCCTTTACAACGAGAACATAGCAAGGTTCGAGGCGGAAATGGATGCAGAGCGCGGCGTTGCGAAAGAGCCCGAACCTCAGCAGGAGGAGCCGAAGAAGGCTGCGAAGTTGTCCGCGTACCAGGAGCTCAAGTCCCTGAAGCCAGAGGTCGCGAAGAACGAGGAGGACCACCTCCCGCCTCACCACCTCAGCCCCGAGGAGAAGATTGACCATCTGACCAAGTCCTACGCCCAGGGGAAAGTATCCAGGCCGTTCTTCGACAAGAACCTGAAGAAGTTCGAGGCCGAGCTCAAGCGCGAGAAGGATTACCTACCCCCGCACGAGATGCACCCGCGCCAGAAGCTGGAGCAGCTGGAGGACGCATTCAAGATGGGCGTCATATCTCAGAGCACCTACGACAAGAACAAGAAAATCTTCGAGGAGGAGGCGGAAAACTCCCAGGAGGAGCTGCCCGAGATGGACACTGAGTTCAAGGCCGAGGTTCCGGAACTCCAGAGCCTCGACGACGATCTCGATTCCCTGCTGAAGGAGGTCGTGGACGATGAAGATTCGAAGAAACCCTCGGAGAAGAGGAAGAAGACCCTGATGGAGGAGCTGGAGGAGCTGGAAGATTTATAGATACGCTTTGTTTGCATAGGTTCACCACGGTCGAGCTGAGCTGGCGAGGTCTGAGTTTCTTTGCTCCAAATGCTTTCTTTGCGAAGACCGAGCCGGAGAGGCGAGACTCAAAGAAAGCGTTTCGATGGCAGGAAAAGGGGTTGCGGAGGATTAATATACCTCTGCGGGAATGTAATCCACGTTGGTGAGTCAGATGATGTTCGTCGCGCACATAACCGCAATGCCAGGAAGGTACGAGGAGACTGTCAGGTTGCTAAAGCACCTTAGGTTGCCGAAGGAAATCAAGATAAAGCTGTTCCTGGGGCTGTTCGGGAAGCCGGACGCCATCATCGTTTTCGAGACCCAATCGGAGAGCACCGCGGCGGAGTTCGTCGGCCAATTCGCAAACGTCGCCGAGTGCTCGACCGCGCTGGGCGTACCGATAGAGGACTTGAAGTGGACCTCTTAATGGCAGACAAGCGGTAATCATTTGTCTGACAAACGTACTCAAACAGAGCCAAGGGCTTTATTAGTGGGAAAAAATGGAGCGCAACATTGCACGCGTGCGCGAGCCAGCATCTTGTATTTCGTGCATGGAAACATTTATATACTCAATATAGCATATCATCCCTTTGTCTGACAAGCGTCGGACTAAAATAGGGATGGGATGGCGTGTCCAGGGCCCACGGCCTTGGATTCGCTTGCGGCCCGGGGAAACCGGGAAGCGCACGCAGCCAGCGTTCGGGATGCGCGCGAGCCGCCTGAGGCGAAAGCCCGGGCGGACGATGCGGGTTGTCGGACGGCGGGCGCGCGGCACGGTGCGCCATCTTCTCCCGCGAGGCGGCAAGGATGCACCTGAAAGGAATACAGCTCGAGAACTTCAAGTCGTTCGGCAGGAAGCTCGAAGTGCCGATTTTACCCGGGTACACGGCCGTGACTGGCCCGAACGGAAGCGGCAAGAGCAACATCTCCGACGCGGTGCTTTTCGTGCTCGGGCCCAAATCGTCGAGGGCGATCCGCGCTGGCAAGCTCCCCGACCTCATCTTCAACGGCGGCAAGAGCCGCCGCGCGGCGGACGAGTGCACCGTGAGCCTCATCTTCGACAACCAGGACAGGATTATGCCCATCGACTCGCAGGAGGTCAGGCTCACGCGCACGATACGCCTCTCGAAGTCGACGGAGGACGGCTACAGCTCCTACTTCTACATCAACGAGCGCAAGTCCAGCCTGGGCGAGTTCGACGACCTGCTCAGCCACGCGCGCATCTCCGCAGACGGATACAACTTCATCCAGCAGGGGGACATAAACAGGATAATCTCCATGAGCAACCTCGAGCGGAGGAGGATGCTGGACGACATCGCCGGCATCACGAAGTTCGACGAGGACATCGGGAAGGCGGAGCGCGAGCGCACGGTCGTGGAGGACAACCTCGGCAAGATAACGATAATTCTCGACGAGATAGGCAAGCAGCTCAAGCAGCTGGAGCACGACCGCACCGACGCCCTGAAGTACAAGGAGCTGAAGGAGCGGGCGGACCTGGCCAGCGCGCAGATGGTTTACAAGAACCGCGACGTGATACTGCACGAAATCGAGGGCTTGGACGAGAGCATCGCGAAGGGCGAGGCGGAGGTCGCGAAGCTCGCCGAGAAGCGCGAGGCCGTGGTCGGGGAGCTCAAGGGCTGCGAGACCGAGCTGCAGAAGCTGGAATCTGAAATCGCCTCGAAGAGCAGCGAGGAGATGAAGTCTCTCAAGATGAAGATCGACGGGCTGAAAATCGAGGCCGCGAAGGCAGAGAGCGCGGCCGAGAACGCCCTCGCGCAGTCTGCCGAGCTGAAGGAGCAGAGGTCCGTGAAGTCGCGCGACCTGGCAAAGCTCTCGAAGGAGCTTGAGGCCCACAGGGCAGAGCTGGAAAAGCACGAAGGGGCCTACGCCAGCCTCGACAAGAAGCTCGCGGGGGTCCGCGACGAGGCCAAGGGGCTCGAAGACACCGCCGCAAAGTCCGACAAGGAGGTGACGGTCCTTCAGAAGAAGGTCCTGGGCGCTAAGAACGAGCTCGAGGCCAAGCAGAGGAAGCGCGGCGAGCTGCTCCTCGAGAAGGACAGGCTCTCGGCTTCGAGGGAGCGCGCGCTCGAAATCGTCTCCCAGGCGGAGCAGAGGCGCAAGGACTCCGAGTTCGCCCTCAAGGACGCCGAGTGGCGCTTGAAGGAGCTGAAGGGCACCGAGAAAGTTTCGACGGATGAGATTAAGAAGATTCAAGAGGCGTTCTTCGCGAAGCGGTCCCAGGAGCAGAAGCTCGGGCGGGAGTCCGTGGAGCTGGCATCGGCGGTCCAGACCCTGGCGCGCAGGTACGAGCAGCTCAAGGCCGAGGTCGACGCCCAGGACTCCGTGCGCAAGGGATACAACGCGGCGGTGCAGAGCATCCTCGAGGCCCGCGACAAGGGCCATCTGAAGGGAATCCACGGGACCGTCGCAGAGCTGGCCAAGGTCGACCGCAAGCAGGAGGTCGCGATGAACACTGCCGCCGGTCCTCGCATGCAGAGCATCATCGTCGACGACGACGAGTGCGCCTCGAAGGCGATAGACTACCTGAACAAGACGAAGGCCGGCCGCGCCGCCTTCCTGCCTCTCAACAAGATGCTGGAATCGCGCCCGAGGGGCAAGGCGCTCCTCGCGGTCAAGGAGTCGATGGGCTTCGCGATTGACCTGATAAAATTCGACGATAAGTACAGGAACGCCTTCTCGTACGTTTTCGGAGACACCATAGTCGTTGACACGCTGGAACACGCCCGGAGGCTCATGGGCGGCGTGCGCCTCGTCACGATTTCGGGAGAATTGATCGAAGCCAGCGGCGCGATGATAGGCGGCAAGGACGAGCGCTCGATGGTGAAGTTCGGCGGCGGCGCGGGGGAGCTGGAGAAGGCGTCGAAGGAGCTCAGGGCCGCGACGGAGCACCTGGACAGGCTCGAGGCGGAGCTGAAGAAGCTCAGGGAGGAGCTTCTGGACCTGGAGGGGAAGCTGAAGGACGCCGGCGCGAAGTCAGGACCCGCGGGAGAGAAGGCCAAGCACGAGATGCTGGTTTCGGAATCGAAGCGCCTCCTCAAGATTTCCCAGGAGGAGATTGAGAAGGGCAACGCCGAGCTGAAGGGCGCAGACGGGACCCTCGTGGCTCTGACGGACGACCTGGCGAAGCTGCAGGTCGACATCGAGCGCCTCGACGGCGAGGCCCAGGCACTGGGCAAGAAGCTCGTCGCCGCGACGCCGGAGGAAATCGGCCGCAGGCTCAGGCAGATACAGATGGATGTCACGAAGATGAGCACAGAGCTGGCGAAAATCGACAGCGTCCGCAACGTGTCCATCGGAGAGGTGAAGGTCCGCGAGGAGCTGCTGGAGGAAGGCGGGAAGACGCTTGCGGAGATGGACGCCAAGCTCAAATCGCTCGCGGAAATAGCCAAGACTGGCAAGTCGCGCAACGAGTCCCTGAGGGTCGAGATAGACGCGCTCGCCAAGACCGAGAGCGGGATGGACGCCGCCATCCAGGCAGTCCGCGACAAGCGCGACGCGGCCTTCAAGCGCAAGACCACGCTCGGCGGCGACGCGGAGAAGCTGCTCTCGAAGGTCCAGTCCAGGCAGGACTTCGTGGACGCGCAGAAGCTCGAGAGGCAGGGCGCGGACCAGAGGCTGCGCGACGCGGAGGCGTCGCTCCGGAGCGTCAAGCTGGAGAAAACGGACGAGCTCCCGAGCATCGACGAGATAAAGCGCACGCTGGCCGAGTGCCAGGCCTCGATGGAGCGCCTGGGGAACGTCAACATGCGCTCGCTGGAAGTATACGACGACCAGCTCAGGCGCCACGAGGAGCTCAAGGAGGAGCTCAAGCGGCTCAACGACCAGCGCAAGAGGCTGCTCGACCTGGTCGCGGAGCTCAACGGAAAGAAGAAGGAAGGGCTCGTCAAGGTCTTCGAGGGAATCAACGAGAGGTTCAAGGTCGTCTTCGCAGAGCTCTCGGAGGGAGGGGATGCGGAGCTGATACTGGAGAACCCGGAGGACCCGCTCAACGGCGGACTTGGGATAAAGGCAAGGCCGAAGGGCAAGAAGGTCCTGCGCCTCGACCTGCTCTCGGGCGGCGAGAAGGGGCTCGTGTCGATGGCCCTGATATTCGCGATACAGCAGTACATGCCGTCGCCGTTCTACCTGCTGGATGAAATCGACCAGAACCTCGACGCCATCAACGCCGAGAACGTGGCGCGCATGATAGGCCGCAACTCGAAGACCGCGCAGTTCATACAGATATCGCTCAGGAAGGTCACGCTCGCGCAGGCCCAGACCCGCATCGGCGTGACGATGCAGGACGACGGCCTCTCCCACGTCGTGATGAACGTGGAC
Source organism: Methanobacteriota archaeon (assembly GCA_043799545.1). Taxonomy (GTDB): domain Archaea; phylum Thermoplasmatota; class Thermoplasmata; order SG8-5; family DAIRED01; genus DAIRED01. The sequence continues at coordinate 12,780 of JAZDNO010000030.1, forward strand.
ATCAGCAAGATGGACGACTCGGGCAAGGACTCGGGGACTCCAGAAGCCCGAAGGCTGGCTTCCGAGGCGATAAAGGCCGCTATGGAGTCGTCGGCCCTGGCGAAGGCTGAGACATCGGTCAAGGTCGAGGCTCCAAAATCTGTAAAACCAAAGAAGTCGAAGGCGGCGAAGAAACAAACGGTCGAGGATAATGGCGCGGTCACCAATCAAGCTCAAGAAGTAGACGAAAATGCGAAGGAATCTCCGGAGCCAGTGCCGGAAACGGCCAAGCGAGGAGATGAATAGGATGGGATGCACATGGTAGGCGAATGGGACGCGGTACTGGGACACCTGCTCTTCCACAAGAGCCTCATAGACGAGGACTCGGACGGCAGGAAGATAGACGACTACATGGCGATGGTCAGGCAGCTCGAGACTGGCATGACCGTCATAGCCTCGGACCCGATAGAGAAGGCGATTTCGATTGCCTTCCAGCTGGTCGAGGAGCACGGCTTCAACCCGTGGGACATAGACCTCTCGGAGTTCACGAAGATGTACATGAAGCGCATCCGGAACGAGCCGGAGGTTAACTTCGTCATCGCCGGGCGCCTGGTGCTGATGGCCTGGTCGATTCTTAAGATGCAGAGCGAGGAGGTGCTCAGCCTGGCAGAGCCGCCCGCGCCCGCGGAGCCGATGGAATGGGACGCCGGCATATACGTCATGCCCGAGGACATAGACTACCGCGAGACGGTGCTCGGCGCGGACGTTCCCCTCCTCCAGGAAGCCGTGAGGGGCCAGCAGACCCGCCCAGTTACCCTGATGGAGCTCATAGACGCGTTCGACGAGGCTCGCCAGGAGATTAAGCTCCAGGAGACGCTGAAGAAGCTGCGCGACGGCCAGAAGCCGAACGAGCCAAAGTCCATCGAGGACAAGGTCCACCGCGAGAACATGCAGGAGGACATCGCGATGACGTGGGAGAGGATATCGCAATTCGGGGTGGAGCCGATACCGCTCACAGCGCTGCACACAGGGGACCCATGGGACCGCATCGCGGTCTTCACATCGGTGCTGTTCCTGGCGAAGCACAAGCGCGTGCGCCTCGAGCAGAAGTCGCTGCCCTACGGCGAGATTTACGTCTCCAACATCGAGCTCAGGAGGCTCATGGAGCAGAACGCCCAGGCGACGGTCCAGTTCGACGCGATGCAGATGATAGCCTCCCCGGCGGCCGCTTCCCTAATGGCGGCCGCCCCACGGGAGATCGCAGAGGGCGTGACGGCGTCGGCGCAGGTCGAGATGACGGGGCAGGCGCAAACGGCAGTCTACGAGGTGTCCAACATTGGCAGAGCCTAAGCACATTGCGGAAGCGGCGCTTTTCAGCGCGGGGAAGCCCCTATCCATCGGCGAGATAGCCAAGGCGACGGGGATGGACGAGGCGGCGGTGCGGGCTGCGATTCGCCAGCTGCTGAAGGTCTATCGGGTCCGCGAGACGGCGCTGGAGATTGCCAAGATTGGACCTCGTTATTCCCTGCAGCTCAAGTCGGAATACGTCGCGCCGACGCAGATGGTCGCGCGAAAGGAGCTTCCGCTGGCTGTGCTGAAGATCGCCGCGCTCGTCGGATACTACCAGCCGATGCACAAGAAGGATTTGGTGGAGATGGTCGGGCCGCGCGGCTGGGACCACGTCCTCGCCCTTGAGCAGCTCAACCTGCTCCAAGTCAAGCGCAGCGGCCACGGCTACAAGATCGAGACGACGCCCAAGTACGCCGAGTACTTCGGGCTCGCGGCGAAGACTCGGGAGGATGTCAAGCGCATACTGGCAAGGAAGGCCGGGATAACGCTGACGGAGAAGCCCGTAGCGCAGGCCGCAGAACCCGCGGAAGGCGAGGCGAGCGCACAGGAAGGCCAGGCTGCGGCGGATGGGCCGCGGGCGCAACCCGATGAACCATCGGAAGAGCATGCAGAAGAACAGCCGACAGCATCTGACGCTGGCGGCGAAAAGTAGCGGCTTTCGCTCAGTTCCTCATCAGGTTGTTTATCACGAGCTCGGACAGGTTGCCGGAATATTCCCCGGTCCTGCGGATGCTCTCGGCGATGTAGCTCAATGATATTGCCGAAGGCCCGCTGGTGCGCATCGCGTCCCCGAGGATTTCCCTGCACCGCTCGGTCAATGGCTCTATCGAGTTCAGGTTGTCGTTCGCAGCGGATATGTCCTTCCTGAACCACGCGTCGACGGAATTCTTGAAGAGTGCGAGAGAGACCTGGCTCGCGGAATGGATGCGCTCGTATGTTTTTTCATCGAGCTTCTTCCCCGAGAGGCCAGGCAGCGCCTTCGCGATGTGGACGGCGTGGTCTCCGATGCGCTCGATTATCCGGCTCACGAGGTAGTAGTATGACGACTCTTCCATGGAGACCCCCATCTTCTTTGCCAGCGTGACGTCGCGCAGCACGACGTTGGACTGCCGCGCAACGAGCCAGTGGAGCCTATCCAGCTCGCGGTCGCGCTCTACGACGGCCGAGGCGAGCGCCTGGTCGCGCTCTCTCAGCGCGCGTACGGCGTCCTCGTGCATCGAACGCGCAAGCAGGGACATTCGCTTAACCGTCTTGTCGAAAGGCATCTCCGTGGGGCTGAGCAAATCCTTTATGATTATCTCCTTGCTGGACTCCTCGATGATTTCGGGACCGATGGCCGTCTGGGTGAAGTCGATGACGGCCTCCATGAGCGGCTGGTCTATTCGAGATTTTGAACTTATCTCTATTGCGGTGTAGCCCATGACGTATGCTCCGATGAGCATCCTGAAAAGGTGCTTCGGGTCATCGATGCCGTCGACGGCTATGGACTTGGTCAGATGGATTGAATCCTGGGACGTGCGCGCGGTGACCACGAGCGTCCCGTCCGGCTGGACCATGAGCCCGAGCGGGTCGTTCTTCTTGATGTTGAGGGAGCGTATCCAGTCCTTCGGAAGCGTGAGGACGAACGACGAGCCGCCGGTTAGCTGCACCTTGCGGATTTCCATAGGTTTCATTTAACTACAATCTCCTACGGAGTTAATAATTCTTTCTATATTGTATCAATATAACTATAGAGATGTATGTATGCAACATTCTACAATATATTTCCATTCGAGAACATATATGCCCGGTGCCTCCCTTTTCATCCTCAAGGTGAAAGCAAATGGCAAAGATGCTATGGATAGGAATGGTGGCCATCGCCGTGACGGTTGCCGTGGTCGGCGCCGCGGTCATGGGCGGATGGCTCGGAGGAAATGAGAACAACAAGGTCCATCTCACACAGACTGGCTCAAGCACGGTCTTGCCGCTCGCGGTGGCGTGGGCGGAGGAGTTCAAAGGGGCCGATATCTCTGTCTCAGGTGGCGGATCGAGTCATGGACTGAACGCATTGCTCCTGGGCGAGGCTGACCTCGGGGACGCGAGCAGGCTTTTAAAGGGCTCTGACTACACAGCCGTGAACGGCGATGCGACTCTAGTGAGCGCGGATGGCACAGCTACAGGCGCCGCACCGAGCGGTGTCTTGCCGATGAAATGGGTCGTGGCATACGACGTGCTGGCCGTCGTCGTGAACAACGAGAACGACTGGGCGACGCAGCTGACTTACGACCAGCTCAGGCATATCTTCGCGTACAACGACTCGCAGCCCTCTGCGGTCTGCTGGGACGACGTTCCCGGCCTGACGGGCGCCCCCCACGAGGCGATAGAGATTTACGCCCCGGACGAGGCTAGCGGGACGTACGACTACTTCTTCGAGTCCATAATAAAAGACTGGGGGAAACCAACCCAGGCCATGAAGCCGAGGCTCGAATCGACAGACGGCGTGTACCACCCGAGTGCTGACGACAACGTCATCATGAACGCGATATCGTCGAAGAAGAACGCGATAGGCTACTTCGGGTTCGCATATCTGGTCGAGAACCCGGGCGTCGTGACGCCGATCAAGCTGGCCAAGACTGGTACAACGTACATCGAGCCGTCCTTCGCCAACGTGGCTACCTATCCGATGGCCAGGCCGCTGCACATCTACACCAACGGAATGCCTGACGAGACGACTCCGAAGGGCGGGGCGATAGCAGACTACCTCCGGTTCATACTGGGCGAAGGCGGCCAGGCGATGGTCCCCGATGTGGGCTACGTCAAGCTCGAATTAGTTAACGCGGCCCTGCTGGATGAGCAGCGGGCGAAGCTGGAAGGATAGGCGCGACAATTGGCAGGCAAGGTGAAAGCCAACAACCTGGCGGGCGGGAAACCGTTCGCCAGGAAACCCGATTATGTCGAGAAGGCGATAGTCCTAGCCCTGTTCATAGCCGCCAGCGTGGCGCTGGTCGCCAGCGCGGCGATAATATACACGCTGGCCGAGGGCTCGTACGATTTCTTCATGGACCCGCGCGTGGATTCGCTCGAATTTTTCATAGGGAGCCAGTGGACGCCAAACGGGGGCGAGCCTCGGTTCGGCATCCTGCCGCTCCTCTCTGGCACGATACTGGTGGCAGGTGGCGCGCTTCTGATAAGCGCCCCGCTGGGCGTGGGGGCCGCGATATACCTCGCTGAGTTCGCAGGCCCGAGAATTAGGTCTGTCGCTAAGCCAGTCATCGAGCTGCTGGCGGGCATTCCGTCGATAGTATACGGGTTCTTCGCACTGCTGGTCGTGAGCCCTTTCTTCCAGGATTACTTCGGGGCCAGCTACTTCAACGCGGCGAGCGCGATAGTCGTGATGGCGATAATGGTCCTGCCGATAATCGTCAGCATCTCGGACGATGCGATGAAAGCCATCCCGAGGAGCATGCGGGAGGCGAGCCTCTCGATGGGAGCCACCAGGTGGGAGACGGCGACGCGCGTGGTGATACCCGCAGCATCAAGCGGCATAATGGCCTCGATCCTGCTGGGTCTCGCGAGGGCGATTGGGGAGACGATGATTGTCGTCCTCGCCGCTGGCAGCGTCGCACAACTCTCCTTCAACCCGCTAGGCGAGACCCAGACAATGACCTCGTACATCGCGCAGGTGGCGACGGGGGACATACCGCCTGGCGTGGCCGTGAGCGCGGCATTCGCTGTCGGTCTGCTTCTATTCGCGCTGACATACACAGTCAACGCCGCAGCGTCGATGGTCGTGGACAGGATACGCAGGGGCTCCGCGCCCCGGCACTCGCAAGGAAGGCTGGCGCGGCTCCGTCGATTCCTCATGGCGGGGCTCTCAAGACTCGACCCGAGAAAGGGCAAGGTCGTCGACAGGGTGCGACTGCTGAGATCGAGGCACCGGAAAGCGAAGCTCGGCGCATATTCGATGGCCATCTGCCTTCTTTTCGCCGGCATATTCCTCATATACCTCGTTGGATCCATAATCGCCGACGGAGCGGGCGTGATTGACTGGCAGTTCCTCTCCCACTATCCGAGCTACGCCCCCGAGCGCGCAGGAATCAATCCGGTGATACTCGGCTCGATCTATCTGGTCGGGCTGACCATGCTCTTCGCAGTCCCGCTGGGCGTCGGGGCGGCGACGTATCTGAACGAGTTCGCCAGGGACACGCGGCTGACCCGTTTCCTTCGCAGGGCGATACAAAACCTCGCCGGCGTGCCCTCGATTGTGTTTGGCCTCGTCGGCCTCATGATATTTTCGAGGCTCTTTGATTTCGGCCCGAGCCTGCTGGCCGGAGCGCTGACGTTGGCGATGATGTCTCTGCCCGTGATAGTTGTGACGACTGAAGAGGCCCTCCGCGGCGTGCCGCAAGGGTTCCGGGAGGCGGCGCGCGGCCTCGGGGCCACGAAGTGGCAGACAGTACGGCACCATGTCCTCCCAAACGCCGTACCGGGGATACTCACGGGCACGATACTCTCGCTTTCGAGGGCGATAGGGGAGACCGCCCCAATCCTATTCATCGGGGCGGTGTTCGCAAAGACGGCTCCAGCAGGCATCATGGATGGCTTCTTGGCACTTCCCATGACAATTTTCTATTGGACGAGGCACCCAAGCGCCGAGTTTCATGACCTCGCCGCCGGGACCATCGTGGTACTTCTCATCATATTGCTCTCGATGAACGTGTTCGCAATATACATACGCCATCGGGCGCAATCTAGGAGGGATTGGTAGATGTTCGCAAGCTTGAGGAAAGCGGTTGCCTCGGAATCCGAAATAGAGATGCCAGGGAACCAACATGTGGGCGCGCCGAAAGGGGCGTGCGAATCGGGGCAGCCAGTCGAGGGGGGGATATCTATTTGCTCGCTGAGCGTGAGCTACGGCAGCAACGAGGCGGTCAAGGACGTCTCGATGACCATACCTCACAAGGCAGTCACGGCATTCATCGGGCCGAGCGGTTGCGGCAAGAGCACGCTGCTTCGAGCAATCAACCGCATGAACGACGAGATAGAAGGGTGCACGACCACAGGTAAGCTTTTCTGGAATGGGACGAACATCCTGGACCATTCGGTCGACCCCGTGGCTCTGCGCTCAAAGGTCGGCATGGTCTTCCAGAAACCAAACCCGTTCCCGAAGTCGATATTCGACAACGTCGCTTACGGCCCCAGGATACATGGCGTCACGGACAAGTCAGAGCTGGAGCGAATCGTTGAGAAGAGCATCAAGGATGCGGCGCTCTGGGACGAGGTGAAGGACAGACTCGGGGATTCCGCAATGTCATTGTCCGGAGGCCAGCAGCAGAGACTATGTATCGCACGCGCACTCGCGGTCGACCCCGAGGTCATCCTTATGGATGAGCCATGCTCCGCCCTCGACCCGATTGCCACATCGAAAATCGAGGACCTCATCGAGGAGCTGAAGAAAACGTACACTGTGGTGATAGTCACTCACAACATGCAGCAGGCTGCGCGCGTGAGCGATTTCACGGGATTCATGTACCTTGGAAAGCTCATCGAGTTCGGGGCGACGACTCAGATGTTCGAGAGCCCGAAGGAGGAGCTCACCAGCAGGTACATCACAGGGAGGTTTGGTTGAATGAGCGAGAAGTTCCACGCGGAGCTGGACGAGCTGAAGAAGGACGTCCTGACCATGGGGCGCCTGGCGAACGATATGCTGTGGAAGTCCATCGAGGCTCTGAAGGACCGAGACACGAGGAAGGCCGAATGGGTCGTTTCCAAGAGGAAGGAACTCTCGGAGCTGGACGACCGAATCGAGGAATCCTCGCTGCGCCTCATCGCCCTCTACCAGCCAATGGCCGAGGACATGAGGACAATCGCCACGTCGCTGAAGATGAACACGTACCTTGCCCGGGTCGGGCGCTACGGCAAGGACATCGCCAAGGTCGCCATCGAGCTTGCGGACCAGCCTTCCATGGCCAAGCTCGTCAGCATCCCGTTCCAGGCCAAGACAGTGTGCGGCATGGTAGACGACGCGCTGACTGCATTCGAGACCGGCGATCTGGCGAAGATAACAGACATGGCGGAGAGGGACAGCACAGTCGACGCTCTGAGATATTCAATCTTCCGCGAGTGCCTCTCCTACATGATGGAGGACCCGAAGAACATCACGCGGTGCTCCCACTACACGATGATTGCCAGGTATCTCGAGCGCTGCGGCGACCACGCCTGCAAGATGGCGGAGAAGATACACTACATGGTCACGGGCGAAAGGATAGAGATAAAGTAGGCCGCGCTCATGTCTGCCTCCATGAAAAAGCGAGTCCTGTTCCTATGCACCCACAATTCAGCCCGCTCGCAGATGGCCGAGGGGCTCTTGAAATTCTACAAAGGTGGCAGCTACGACGCCCACAGCGCGGGGACGGAGCCAACAATTGTGCATCCGCTGGCAATCGAGGCCATGCGCGAGAAGGGCATAGATATCTCAAGCAGCCGTTCCAAATCCCTGCACGAATTCGACGGCATGGAATTCGACCTCGCCGTTACGCTGTGCGATGCGGCGGGAAAGGTCTGCCCGTTCTTCCCCGGCGCGAAGGAGATGGCGCACAGGGGTTTTGACGACCCGGCCGCCGTCGAAGGGAACGAAGAAGCCAGGCTGGAAGCCTTCAGGCGCGTGCGCGACGAGATTCTCGATTGGCTGCTGGCAAGCTTGTAATCAAGCGATATTGGGCAGATTGGCTCCAAAACGGAAAGCTTCATATCCGCAGGACTGAATTGGGGTACGAGGGATTGTGGTCCGGTTGAACGTCGACGCGAAACTGGCCGATTACATGAAGCCCCTGTTCGGGGAGATGGCCGAGAGGACGGTCCAGCTCCACAAGGAGCGCCTGGGACTCAGGGGCGAGCTGAGCAGGGACAACTACATTTCCATAGTCAAATCAATCTCCTCGCTGTGCCGTACGATGGCAGGGGAGGCGATGGCGCGCAGGATGGAAGAGGGCCTGACGCGGATAGTCGAGCAGGCGGGCTGAGGGGTGGACTTAATGGCCGACCAAGCGAACAAGGAAACCACGCTGAAGGAGTTCATGACGCTGCCGGGCGTTGGCGTCTCCAAGGCCAAGGCGCTCTACGACGGCGGGTTCGCCAGCCTGGAGCAGCTCTCGACCGCGAAATGCGAGGACATAGTCCGCTGCAAGGGGTTCAACGAGAGGTCGGCGGTGGAGCTGCTGCGCCACCTGAATCTGGACGGGGCGGCAAAACCGAAGGCATCGAAGGAGGAGGCGCTGGTCCAGTCCGGCCTGTCGTTGTACGGTGAGGGGAAGTGGGGCCAGGCGCTGCAGGAAATGGACAAGGTGCTGGCGGACAACCCGAAGAACGACCGGGCGCTTCTCATCAAGGGCGACATCTACTTCGAGCGCGAGCGCTTCGACAGGGCCGAGGACGCCTACAGGCAGCTGGTGGAGGTTGCGCAGGACTCGGATATGGCTCAGGTCAAGCTGGGCGATGCAATTTTAAAGCAGGGGCGGAAGGTCGAAGCCGAGGAGCAGTACTCCAAGGCGCTGAGGCTCAACCCGGAGAACCAGGACGCCCAGGACAGGCTCGAATCGCAACGGATAATGACATATGTGTCGGGGCTGGACGAAAGGATGGACGGCGGAATCCCATCCCGGTACGTAGTGCTTGTGGCGGGGCGGGCTGGCTCCATGAAATCGTCGTTGGTGTTCAACATCCTCTACAACCATGCCAGGCACGAGCGGAGAAAGTCCCTGTACATCACCCTGGAGCAGGGGAGGAAGAGCCTGATACGGCACATGTCTAAGCTCGGCTTCGACGTGGCAGGTACGAAGAACCTGGTAATCAACGACATAGAGGACTTGGTCGTCGTCGACATGGCAAGGCTCCGGAAGGAAGCGACCCTCGCCCCTCCGACAGGCGTGGACTGGATAAACTCCCTTCTCACCCAGATCAAAAAGTACAAGGAGGCGTTCGGCTGCGACCTGCTGGCGATAGACTCCCTGTCGGCGATATACTCGCTGTCCGAATTCAAGAACCCGCGCGCGGAGCTGTTCATGTTCTTCGAGAGGCTGCGGGACCTGGGGGTCACGGTCTTCCTCATCACGGAGATGCCGGACAAGGAGGTCTTCGGCCAGTACGGCGTGGAGGAGTTCCTCGCGGACGGCATCGTGCACCTGAAGACTGAGAAGTACGGCAACAAGGCCAACCTCTTCCTGGGCGTGGTGAAGATGCGCGAGACGAAGCACGACAGGGACTATTTCCCCCTCATCGTGGAGAAGGGGAACTTCGAGATTGTGGCCGATTGACGGAAATCTCGTTCGAGATAGTGGCTGATTAATGATATTTCGTTCAAGATGCTACCACACTTGCTGGAGTGATTTCACCTCAAAATTCCCCCGGCGATATAGATTTATATGCGTAAGCGATTCAGCGCATCGAGGGACTCTCATGAAGGAGCGCATCAAGACCCACGTCGTCGGGCTCGACAATCGCATGAGCGGCGGAATACCGAAGGGGCACATCGTCCTGGTGAGCGGGATGCCTGGCACCATGAAGTCGTCGGTCACCTACAACATACTTTTCAACAACGCCAAGCTGGGAATCAAGGGGATGTACATCTCCCTGGAGCAGGCGCGCGACAGCATCATCGAGCACATGACCGGCCTCGGGATGAACCACGAGGACGTCAAGGACCAGGTCAACATAGTGGACCTCGGTTTCCTGAGGAAGAGCATGGACCTGGGCACCGACCAGAGCTGGATAGACATCTTCAAGATGTACGCAGAGAACCTGAAGAAGGCGCCGGGCTACGAGATTCTCGTCATCGACTCGCTGCCGGTCATAGAGATGCTGGCCGGGGTCAAGAACCGCAGGCTCGAGCTTTTCGAGCTTTTCGAATGGCTCCGCGGCCTTGGCGTGACGACAATAATCATCGCGGAAGCGACTTCCGAAATCACCCAGGTCCGGGACGAGGACTTCCTCGCCGACGGGGTCATACACCTGCGCACAGAGAAGGTGGGCACGAAGTCAAACCTGCACATGGGCGTCTTCAAGATGCGCGAGACGAAGCACGACAGGGACTACTTCCCGCTGATTGTGGAGAACGGCACGTTCGAGATTATAGCCGATTGAGCGATTCTCGCTTGAACAAGGCGTACCCGCCTCAGAGAGCCCGCTCGTCGAAGTGCCCGCGCGTGAGCTTCTTTGATGACAGCGCCTTGACGGCAAGGACATCCGAATCGGGTATCCCCCTGCCATCTTGGATGGCCGCAAGCATCTTTCTGTAGAGCTTCGCAATCTCTTCGGCTTGGGGAGGCTCCATGAGCTGCAGGTTCAGGACGAGGCCACCGACTCCCGTCGCGACGACCTCGCCCAGCATGTCGGCCATGCAGGTCTCGGCAGAATTGTAGACGTGACTCCGGCATTCTGCGTCGACCACCACGGGGAATTCGTATCCCTTGAGGTCTGTCACCGAGAATCGCCGGCGCTCCGTGGAATCGCCCCTGCAATTCAAGCCATGGCCACAATCCTCGCAGCCTCCTTCCGAGCCAAGGATGCAATCTTCCGTCACCATGACCTCCTGGCGACCGTGGACGGAGACCCAGGTGTCGATTGCACTGGAAATGGCGCCCAGCTCGGCCGCGCTCGCCTCAGGCGAAGCCTCCACGGATTCGAATAGCGGTCGAACCGCTCTAGCAGTTTGCGAATTGGCGATGTTGAGCGAGAACCCGCCGAAGGAAGCATTCTTGCCAAAGAAACGCCTAGCCCCGAGCGTATGGGCCATAAGCGGACCCTTGAAGCTTTTCAGCCTTTCCCCGGCCAGCCTGAAGAACCTGTTCGTCGTGATGCGGGGAAGCTCGATAACGACGCGGTCGTTCCCTTCGATGCCATCAAGGAATTCCATATCACCGGAAAGCCCATAGAGATTGTCCAGGAGAACGAGGTCCGCGCCTGCATCGAGGAGCCCTTGCGCCGCGCGGGGATTCCTCGTCCTGGCTATGAGCTTCGGTGCAGGTTTTTCCGAACCTAATGACGGTTTATCGGCTCGGCGGGAGGTTATTCCAACGCCTGTTTTCTCACGCAAGAACGATTCGCTGATCTTTCCGACCAAGGCTTCGACGACGGTCCGGCGAAGCTCCTTGATTGCTCCGACTGGCGCGAAGCTCCCGGGAGCGATTGAAACGTCCAGCTTGCTTAATTCGAAGGGGGTATCACCGAGCGCCCCGACGGCCTTACGCACGGCTTCCTCCGTCAGAGGGCGCTTCTCGGCCTTCACAGCCTCAGCGCCTTCAAGCTCGACGGAATAATCTCCTGTGCGCACGGAGATGCGCATCGGTTTCCCGGCTGCAACTTCCAGACTCATTCCCATAGCGCGCCTTTTGCCTGGCCTCGCCGAGCGCGCGGCTTCGGCCAGCCTGGGCGAAGATGTGAGGAAGATGTCGTCTCCTGCCGTGGCCTTCGCATCAATTTTTAAGTCGAACAACCCGTCGACGGAATTCTCAATTGCGAGGACTATGCCTCCGGTGGAGCCGACCTTGAGCCCGTCACCGGGACCGACCTTCATCCCTTCGAGCACCCTCGCCCGCATCCACTGGCCTCCCGCCGAAACGACCTTTCCGAGCCTCAGCCCGGCGTTGTTCTGCACCGAGTGGTTCGTCAGGTTTGCGTGCCTGGCGCCGAGCATGTACCCGCGCGTGAACTCCCTGTTGAACGCGAGCGCCAGCATCTTCGCCTGCTCGCCGTCGGGCATCTCGCCCGTGTCCAGCGCGCGCCTGTACGCGGCGGTCGCGAGGGCGACGTATTCTGGGGACCGCATCCTGCCCTCTATCTTCAACCCGCTTACGCCGGCCTTGACGATTTCATCCAGGCGTTGCAGGGTGTTGAGGTCGCGGGTGCTGAGAAGATACGGGCCAGTGTTGCGAACTTCCTTGATTTCGTATTCCATCCTGCATGGTTGCGCGCAGCCACCCCTATTGCCGCTGCGCCCTCCGATGAAGGAGGACATGAGGCACTGGCCGGAGTAGGAATAGCAGAGCGCGCCGTGGACGAAGACCTCAGTTTCGATGGCGCTGGAAATCTCGGCGACGTCCGCGATGGGAAGCTCCCTCGCTAGTATCGCCCTGGTGAATCCCAGCTCCATCGCGGCGAGCGCCCCGTTGACATCGTGGACGCCCCACTGGGTCGAGGCGTGGAGCTCGATGTGGAATGAATCGCGGGCGAGGGAAACGAGCCCCAAATCCTGAACGATTGCGGCGTCCGCGCCCCAGGAATAGATGTCGGCGAGAAAATCGAGCGCGTCGGGCAGCTCGTCGTCGAAGAGGAGCGTGTTCACGGTTACGTATGCCTTCGCCCCGGCAAGATGGACGTATCTCAGGGCCTCCTTCAGCTCGTCGTCTGAGAAGTTGGCCGCGCTGCGCCTGGCTCCGAACCTTTTCCCCGCGAGGTAGACGGCGTCCGCGCCAGCTTCGATGGCGGCGCGGAGCGACTCGGGCGAGCCGGCGGGGGAAAGAAGCTCGGGCTTATTCGACATCTCTCCTCCTTGATGACGGTATCGTCAATTCCATGCCAGTCTGATTGCGCTGCCCCCATATATTTACTTCGACGTGCGATGAGTCTACGCCCACCCACCCGCCACTCCGCCCTCCATCCCAGGAAATTACATGTAATTGAAGCCTCCCGCAGGAGGTACGGTCGAGGTGATCTGGTGAGGCCGAGGCTTTTGGGATACCATACACCTTTTCCCCGTAGGCCGAGCCAGAGAGCCGAGACAGGAAAAGGGGTTGTTAAGACATCCCCCATTTCGCGAACTTCAAATCCTTCCGCTTGTTCTCCAGGAAATGGTAGACCGCCGCATGCTCGCTCCCGTCCAACAACATCTCGACCGCTCTCCGCGCCACGTCGAGGGCCAGCAAATCTCCGATTATAGCGACAGTGTTGTAGAACACGGAGACTTCGACCTCTGCCAGCTCCTCGACGAGCTTGCGCGTGCGGCCTTCGGCGCCGATGACGCGCGCTCTGACCCGCTGCACATCCTTGAGGTCCTTTCCCGCAAAGTCCCGGATGTCGTAGGCGAAGAAGTAGTAGTCGTTGTCGAACAGCTTGAACGCCTTCTCCGGAGAGAAACCGGCCGCTATCGCAGAGACGACATCCCTGGCATCCAGCTGCAACTCCGGGTGCTCCCCGTCGGTGATGGTGACGTCCCCGGTTTTCGATTCGATAAGCAACCTGCAGCCGCTCCTTTCCTCAATCTGTTTCTTCACGGAGCCTTCGGGGCCTATGAGCGCGCCCAGCCTTTCTGGTTCAACCCTTACGTACATCATCTCAATCACCTCTAACATATCTCAGGCACTGCTCCAAATCCCTCTTGACGCCCAGCCTTTCGAAAAACTTGAGCAGGTTCGCCACGTCCCTGCGAAGGTACTCGGGTGAGTTGGGCTGGTCCGATGTGACGGCCTGGCCCACGTCGATTAGATAACCTTTCTGCCTCTGGACGAGGATGTTGTACTCGCTCAGGTCGCAGTGGACCAGCTGAGCCTCGACGTAAACCTTCCGAATCTGCTCCAGCATATCCTCGAGAAAGTTCTCCGGGTCCTTCGGAATCGCCTCCTTCAGCATCGGCGCCGGCCTCGCGGGCGTTCCGATGTAGCTCATGACCAGCACGTTCTTCCTGCAGGCTATTGGCTCGGGGCAGCGGACGCCGTGCTCCCGCATTCGCGAGAGGTTCTTGAACTCCTTGGAAGCCCATGCGTAAATCATCTTGCGGCGGTTCCCGTGGAGCCCTTTGAAGCGCGGGTCGCCGAGTATGTATTTCTGTATCGTGTTGAAGGTGGCGTTCGTCGTCCTGAATATCTTCACTGCGACGTAACCGCCGCCAGAGACGTTCGCCCTGAAGACGTTCCCCTCCTTGCCTGTGGAAATTGGGAAGTCCAGTATGTCGAAGACCTTGTTCGTCATCAGGTCGTAGATTATCATGAGCGTCTGGTGGTCGAAGACCTCGTCAAGAGTGCGCCTGTCGTCCGTGCCCTTGGTGTGGATGCGCAGCTCTCCCAATTTGACATCCAGCAGCCGGTCGGCGCGCTCGTCACGCATCTCCCACCTCAAAAGATGTCTATCGCCTGCGGGAGCATCTTCTTCCTGCTTAGGTAGACTGCCTGGGTTCGCGTGTACCTGTAGCGAATCTCTGCCTTCTCGTCCTGGAACTCCCAGGGCCTGATGATGAGGAGGTCCCCCTCCCGAATCCACATGCGCTTCTTCAGCTTTCCGGGTATCCGGCCCATGCGGGTCTTGCCGTCGGCGCACATCACTCGTATCTTGGACGCACCCAGGAGTTGGTCCGCGACGCCGAAAAGCTCTCCCTCCTTGTGCCTGGGCATGGCCACCCTGATGTTCGGGTCTGCGATGTCCAGCGGCGTCTCGTCCTTGTCCCTGAAATTCGGCCTCAATATTTACCTCTATGCCCCATTGTCATACTTCTATAAAAAGGCTGGCTCAAACTATATGTAAATGGTGAAATATTCATCGTAGTCGTCGACCAAGACCCTTTCATGGCCTTCTCTAACCCCGCAGACGACTTTGATTGTATAATACTCGCCGACTTCAAGATATTCCACGAATACCACAGAATACCACCATACGCTTGAAGCCGCCAATTCGTCGTCGACATACAGGTAGCAGGTCCGATTGTATAATTCATCATAGCCATCCAAGACGCATGCCTGTATCTGGACTGTTGAGACATTCCCGAGCTTTAGGCGTAACGACGTTGTCTGTTGAAGGGTGACCAGCGCATTCTCGATTTCCGATTTCCGTCCTGTTTCGTCCCTGACTTGGACGGCGTGGGTTCTACCGGCGCGAGCCTCGACTGGCTCGAATGTGATGTTATCGTTGCCGTAATAGCCATAGCCGTAGTAACCGTTGGGGTCAATCTCAGCTTTTTTCACTCCATCCACATAAAGGTAGAACATGGTGCCGTTGCCGTACTGTCCGACGTGAGTCTCGCAGGTGACCGATATCCGACCCATGTTGAAGTCGCTGTTTACGAATGCCACCGTGGCCATGGACGATGTGACAATCCCGATGGCGAGAAGATAGACCCATATCTTCAACGCTTTCCCAAGCCTGTGGTCTCTCAACGAGCCTCACCTCAATATGTGCTGGGCCAGCACGTATATTGTCAGGGCCATGATGACGGCGCCCGACCCCACCAGCATGCCATAAAAGCCGACGATTTCCTGACCCAGTTTATCGCGCTCGACAATCAATCCGAGTGACGCGGCGGCGCCGAGCGAAGCTGCGAAGCCCCCCAACCCGAAGACGAAAAGTAAATGTTCCGGCCCTGTCAGGACCATGGGCAGCCACATGAACGAAGCGCCTACGATACCTATTGCCAAGGACGCCCAGCCGGAAACGCTGGCAATGACCCCGTCCCGCCTCTCCTGCGTTGGGATTAGCTTCGTGCTCCCATCGATGACCATGTATGGAAGGTTTTTGGCCATCTCACGCCCCCAGGCAATAGTAGTAGCCAGGCTCATACCAGCCATTCATAAGGACACCCATTATGATGACTATGACGGCGACCAGCCCGAGGACCGCACCGGCCACCCCCATCCCAAAGGTCTTGTTCACGATGCGCTGCATTCGCGCCCCCAGAGCCCCGCAGACAATCGCCGCCACGGCCATCGGCAGCCCCGAGACCAGAGCGAACCTTATCGCGCTGTATCCAAATCCGGCGAAGCTCCCGAATATGATGCCGAGAAGCCCCATGATGAATGCGGCCATCGAGAGGCCGTCGCCGACCTTCGACCGGGCGATTATCTCGGCGGTCACCGTCCCGTTCATTCCGTTTTGCCCAGCTCCGCGCACACCTTGCTGATCGGCGCCCACGGGCCCGTCATCTGCGAACATCTTCTGCACCGTATGTCCATTCGCGGGTGTGGATATAAACCTTCCTTTCACATGTGAGTTCCCAGTCCGGCTCAAGGTTAAATATGGCCGCCCATATCCCGCATCGATGAAATCCCGCTTCGACCTCGTCGCATTCGACCTCGACGGAGTTCTCGCCGAGCCCGAGAGCTCGTGGGTCTACGTGCACCAGCACTTCGGTGTCTCGAACAAGGCCGCGCTTGAGGCGTTCATCGCGGGCGAGATAGACGACATGGAGTTCATGCGCCGGGACATAGCGCTGTGGCGGCTCGCGAAGCCAGGCGTGTGCGCGAGCGACCTCGACGCAATTCTCGAGCGGATCGCTGTCACGAACGGAGCCCGCGAGGTGGTCCAGGCAATCAGGGCCGCAGGGGCGAAGACCGTAATAATAAGCGGAGGGCTGAGATATCTGGCCGAGAGGGTCGCGAGGCTCACGGGGGTTGACCATGTGCTGGCCAACGACGCGGCCTGCGGCCCGGACGGAAAGCTTAGCGGGGAAGGCGTGCTGGAGGTGGAGCTGCTGGCAAAGGGCAAGGCGCTCGCGGCGTTACGAAAGCGCCTCGGCGTCCCCAAGGAGAGGTGCGCGGCCGTGGGGAACAGCTTCATCGATGCCCAGATGTTCGAGGAGTCCGCGATGGGGATAGCTTTCAACCCGGTTGACGACAGGACGCGGGAAGCGGCGGACCACGTCGTAGAAGGGAAGGACCTCAGGCTGATTCTGCCCTACCTGCTCGTGGACTAATCATTCCGGCAGGCAAAGAACGCTATTTGCCAGAGGACTCGGAGCGCGAACCGCGCCCGCCGTACCACCTCACGGCTTTCGCGTAAGCTCCGTCGAGCCTCCCCCAGAACCCGTCGCTGTAGCGCTCGGTGAGGAATACCGAGACTGCCGCCACAGCCATCCCGGCGAAGATGTCGGTTATCCAGTGCACGCCGAGGTAGATTATGGCTACCGCAATCAGAGCAGTCATGACGCCGAGGAACCATTTGTAGAGCCTGAAGCCAGGAACGCTCCGGACCAGGATCAGGAGGATGGCGAACGGGACGGCCACGTGCAGAGAAGGGAAGCAGTTGTCGAACGGGTCGTGGAGCACGAAGAACTCGTTGACCTGGGGGCTGTAGTTGTAGGCCAGCGCCTGCATGCCCGGGACCACGGCGCCCCCCCCCTGCCCGGCCATGAATGGCCAGCTCGTCACATACACGGGGAAGAACCAGTAGAAAGGTATCGAGATGACGAGGATGATGAGGTTGTTGAATATCACGTCGTTGGCGACCTTGCGCCTGTCCATGTATGCGAAAAGGGCGAATGAGAAGTTGTAGAGGAAGATGTATCCAATGAGGTAGACTATGAGCAGAAACAACGTCATCCCGTCGCTCAGCAGCGCCCGTTGGACGTGAAGCACGGCGTCCCCTTCGATGGAGAAAATCAAAGGCGTGAAGTCTAGATTGAGAGCCTCCTTGATGGGGTCGTTGAGCATGTCCAGCGCGCTCTTCATCACGAGGATGCCGAGTAAAATCGCGAGGTGGATGCGGTACCTGCTGAACATCATCACGCCGCCCTCGAGCGTGAACTTGGCCCGGCCAAATATGTAGAACGCCACGGGAGAGAATCCGAACAGGAACGCCAGTAGCGCAAGGTCTATCGGGTTCATCGAAGGGAGGAACGCCTGGCGATATTATACCTTGTCGCTGATTAGCGGGACGAAGGCGACGCCCCCGTGGTTCTCCATCGCAAGCCTTCCAGCCTTTTTGGTGGCAAGCATCAGCTCCTGGTAGCGCCCGCCGCCCAAGGGTATTGCGAGCCTCCCGCCCTCGGCGAGCTGCGCGGTCAGCGCCTCGGGGATTTTCCGAGCCGCGCAGGCGACCAGCATGCAATCGTACGGGGCGCGCTCCAGGTGCCCCAGCGCTCCATCGCCCTCTATAACCATCACGTCCGGGTAGCCGGCTTTGGCCAGGTTCTCCCTGCAAATGACCGCGAGCTCGTGAATCCGTTCGATAGTCACCACCAGGCCATCCATCCCCACCAATTCGGCCATTACCGCTGCATGATAGCCAGTCCCCCCGCCGACTTCGAGGACCTTCTGCCCAGGTTCCGGCGCAAGGAGCTCGGCCATCATCGCCACCATGTGCGGCGCGGATATGGTCTGGCCATTGCCGATGGGCAAAGGGGTGTCCCGGTAGGCTTCAGAGACCGCGTTCTCCGGCAGGAAGAGGTGCCTCTCGACCTTCAGCATCGCGTCGCGGACGCGCTCGCTTCGGACGTGGCCGTTCGATTCCAGCCGCGCGACCATCCGCGCCCTCTCGTCATCCCTCGCCATCGCCACTGCCGCCGAACGCACGCCTCCAGCGCCCCAAAGACATCGAGCGGACCTTGAAAGGATAGTCAACGGCCAGCTCGAACTTCGAGACGAAGGCCCAGGCACTGACTCCGAGCGCTAGCCCAGCCCCGACGTCGATCAGCCAGTGAACGCCCAGGTACATGGTAGCCAGGACGACGGAGACGCCGACCCAGGCAGCGAACGCGCCCCAAAGCCTCTCGCGCCCCTTGAGCACGACCAGGGGGACGAAGACGGATATCGCCGTGTGCAGCGAGGGAAAGCAATTGTCAATGCTGCTGAACGAGTACGACGCGTCGAGGTTTGTAGCGCCCATGTCGTAGAGGACCCCGTGGATGTCCGTGTATCCGTAGGCCGGAATGCCGTTTGCGGCGTTGTATCCGGCGTAGGCAGCGTTCGTGGTCCAGACCTCGTTCACGGGGAATAGGAGGAAGAATGGCAGCGCGATGGCGTAGATTATGCAGTAGCCGACCACGAGCCTCTTGACAATCGTCCCCTTGTCCACAGCCATGAAATAAATCACGGTTCCATAAAACAGAACGACGAACAGCACCATGTACATGGCGTAGAAATAGATGTCCAGCACATCGTTTTGGAAGCTCGACTGGAGCCAGCCCGAAGCCCCTCCCTCGGCGGAGTGGACGGCAGGAGTGAAATCGAGGCCCAGCGCGTCCGTGATGGCGTGGTCCAGCACGACAGATTCGAGAATCATCAGCATCAGAAGCCCGGTGAGGAGCAGGAGCATCGGGAACTGGCGCCTGAGAATCCGCACCCCATCGGAGAACCAGTGGTCGGGCGGCATCCGGCGGGCGAGCCGTTCGAGGAACGGCTGCGCGAGCACCGGGACGGCTATCAGGGCCGCAATGGCGATGGCGATGTCTGGCAATCCTCACCTGCATTAATTCGAATGGCTAAGGCGTATAATACACTATCCGACAGCGAAACTCTTTAACCGGTGAGGGCATTCTCCAGGCGATGCCCCCCAGGATGAAGCGCAGGCCCAGAAGCAAGATACACGATTCAGGCAAGGGCGCCACGAGGCAGATTCTGAACTTCGCCAGGGCCGCGCGCGACGACCCGGATTCTCTCATACCCGATTGCGCGGGCGAGTGCGCCCGCTGCCCACGCGAGGCGCTCATCCAGCGCCTGCGCAAGCTGTCTTCGATGGCGGGCAACAAGAGCGGGCTGGAATGGGCCTCCCGCTGGGGCGGGGACCTGGAACGGGCTTACGCGAGCCTCGTGCTGATCGCAGGGGAGGAGGACATAATGGCCGTTGCGAACCTCAACCTGGGCGGCAAGGTCGTGAGCTACGCCGTGAGGGGCCACCCGCCAGCCCTGGCCGTGGCGGGGCTTCAGAACTGGGACGACCCGGAGGTCAGGCTTCTGGCGTACAGGAAGACCGCCGGGAAGCTGGGCATCAGCCTATACTCGACGGACGATTCGCTTCTTTGCACTGGAACGGAATCGCGGCCTCCGAAGGCGTATCTTGATGAGGTGGCCAAGGTGGCTGGGTACGGAGGCCTGTCGTGCGGCCACAAGGCCCCGTCGCCGGTCAAGCTGAGGATTGCGTTTCCAGGAGACCTTTCGTTCGAGGCTTGCGAGGGGTGCGCGGCCGAGAGCACCAGCTTTGTCTCCGCGTACATGTCCAGAAGCTGCGAGAAGAGGCCGCTTTCCAGCGCAAGCTTCAACTTCGTGCTTGAGCCGGAGTGCGACGGCAAATGCGGCGATTGCCCATCGGAGGTCAGCACGCAGCTGGAGCCGAAACAGCTCAAGCCCTATCTGGCCCGCAACCTCAGCGACAGGAAATTGCTGTCGTCGGCGAGGGCCGCGCTGCTCAGGCTCCTCGAACCAGGGACGGTCGTGGCCGGGGGCAGGTGCTTCGGCAAGGGGTCCGCGCGGATAGTCGCCGAACTGGCGGCTGACGACCTGGAGCGGCTGGCGCTCGAAACCGCCTTGACAGAACAGGGAAGCCCAGTGCTTGTAGATTCGATGACCGTAAACAAGCTTTTAAACGCTGTCTGGGGCGACCGCGGAGAGGCTGTGCTCCGGGCAGTCGCGGGCGAGGAGGCGGCCAAGCTCTACGACCCCGCGGACGAGCAGCCGATGAACACGCTTCGCCAGGCGGCCGCGCGCGCGAAACGGGCGAGCATGAACGCGGCGCTTCCCAGGTACAAGGCCCTCGGTCCCGTGGGGACGCTGGCGGACGAGACCGCGCGGGCTTACAAGGAAAGCGGCCAGGCGGGGGCCTGCGACCACCTCGACCGGCTGAAGACGCTCGGACACAGGGAAAATTCGGTGGCGCTCGCTTTCTACATCGCAATGGAGCAGGAGGCGAACAGGATGTGGAAGTACAGCAAGGAGGAAAGCGATTTGGGGGCGTCCCTGGCGCCCATGGCGAAGGACATGCTGGAATCCAGCGGCGGCGCCTACGACCGGGCGCTGAGGCACCTTCTGAAGATGTCCGGTTCCAGCGAGGAACCGGCATAATCTGCACGCGCTGAGTGAATCTAAATCAAGCGTACGTGCGATCGAACTTGCTTCTGCCTTCGCCTGTTTCTCAGGGCCTCGGCCATCGTCATGCGTCCGTCGGCCACCGCTTCAGCTTCCGCTTTCGAGAGCGTCAGCGAACCGGCGCTCTCGATTCTGGACTTGCGCTGCAGGTCGCGGACCTTGCCTGGCTTGGGCGCGACCTTCCTTGGCATGGTGACCGGGTAACCCGCCGTCCGGGCGATGTCTATCGCGGAGTCCATGTCCGTCGTGCTTGGCGAGGAGGTCGTCGATTCGTCGACTATCTCGCACCTCTCGGCGGTTCCGCATATGCGCCTCAGTATTCTGTCCCTGTTGTCAGCGTCGCCGTGGCCGATGCGCACGACCGTGCGCCTGGCCGCGTAATCGTCCCTGATTTCCAGAACCCGGTCCGCCGCATCCTCGGGAGACATGGCGCGCTGAGTCTCGAGGACTCGTCCTTTTAGCACGACGGCAATTCCAGGCATCTCCCCGGGGTCCACGCCTATGAAAAGAAGCTCGACCTGCCCCTTTCCAGCGATGAACGTCAGCCCTTTTCGGATTCCGGATTTGACGTTTCCGGCGACAGCGACCTTCGGCTCGAAGAAGACGTCGGCCAGCTCGCGCTCCGACGTCAGCACTACGCCCACGTGCTGCGGGACGCGTCCGTCGAACGTGAGGCTCGTGAACTGCAACCCCATCGACTTGAGCGCCTCCGCCAGGTCGTAGAAGAGGCGGAAGTCGCTCGTCATGATGCCGATGGTTTTGGCGTGGGTCATCAGAATCCCCGTACACAGTCGAAATTACATAATGGTGTTGCCGTCTTTAGTGGGATCGTCTGTACGATTATTTTCCTACCTAGACCAGGGAGACATTATAAAAAAATAATTGTAGGGTGAAATTAAAGTCAATGTGAGGAGCGTTTCACTCCAATTATCTGAGACTGAAAAAAAATCGCCAGACGACAGGGTCCCTGAATTGTCTATGTCCACGAAACTCAATTCCTGTTCAGGGTTATTCATCAAATCCTTCAGTTTTCCTGAATAATAGCCCATATCAAAAAACATGTACCGGCCATTGACCTGGACATTGATATTTTCAAGCGAGAAACACTTGGCCAGTTTAGCACCGTCCCCACCAATGAATTCGGTATTCTCAATAAAGACTCTTGTTTCATTGTAGACCCATTCTTCCCGAGAGCCAAGTTCTGGTCCCCAGACGTGGAAAAGTCTGTTCGGAACTATAATATATATTGAAGATGTTGTGTCCCAAGGTGTCAAGCTAATGACATCTCCTTTATCCAAATAATTCGTGCGATTTGAATCCGTAATTCGGAAACGTGCAGATCCGCTTGGAATATCTCGCAAGGCATCCTCGAACAGGATTTTTTGTTGGGAATCACTCGCATTTAATCGATTCCCCATAACTCGAATAATTACATTCGAATAGGAAAAATTGTTGAATTTCGTGTCAGGGGGCGTCGCCCTTAAAAATGCATCATAGATTGTTATCATTATTTCATTATTGGCTTCAGTTCTTGTAGAAAATTCCATTGCTGGTTCTGGAGACGGCGGGCTCCACATGGAAAACCTGGAATAAGGGTTGATGCGGCTGACTAAGACCACGCCTTCAGTGTTGCTGGTAATATTTGAATCGATTGTCAACATATCCCCTATGGACAGAGTGTTGGAGTTATCGTTGTCCAAATAGCATATCCCTTCGGTTCCATTTAAAAAATTCTCAAAAGTATCATTGTATGTCACATTGAATGATCTATCATAAAATTGCAGAGCTAATTTTGATATGTCGGTGTAGACGATTGTATCGTGATCTGAGGCATAATGGACGTTGACAGAATTGAAGGATAATTCAATCTGTGAAGCGCTTTCATTGGTTATTGTTACAGATGCCCAGACATCATAATTCCTGTTGATAAATGAATCGTTTTTGACCACGTAATAGAAAGAAGAAAAAATCACAATTAAAAGCACAATAACGGCGAAAACGATTCGGAGAGTGTTATTACGGGGGATTTGAGATTGTTCGTCGTTCATTTTTATCGTAGCATCTATCGGAACCATTACTATTAAAATTACCTGTCACATGTGAATAGTTAGCTGAATATCCCTTTCTTCTTCCCAGCTTCCTCAAAATCCCGGAGAAGGCGCTTCTGCTCCGAGTTCAGTTTTGTGGGCACCTGGACGCTCACGTTGACGTGAAGGTCGCCCTGGCCGCGCCCCTCCATCGAAGGCATCCCCTTGCCGCGGAGCCTGAATGTGGTCCCTGGCTGCGTTCCCGGCGGTATCTTGAGCAGGGCCTTTCCATCGAGCGTTTCTATCTCGACCTCCCCGCCCATCGCCGCCGTGGCGAAGCCTATGGGATGCGATGCCAGCAAATGCGGGCCGTGTCGCTCGAAGCGCGCGTGCTCCCTCACGTGTATGACGACGTAAAGGTCTCCAGAGGACGTCCCGGCGGGCCCTGGCATCCCCATCCCCGGGAGCCGCAGCCGCGTGCCCGTCTCCGCCCCGGCGGGGATCTTAACCTCCAGGTCGCTCGTCTTCTGGACCTTGCCTGTGCCCCTGCAATTCGAACAGGGGTTCTTGAGGAATCGTCCGCTTCCGCCGCACTGGCGGCACGGGCCGACCGAGATGAACTGCGTGTAGCCGCGGGTCGAGACGTTTCGCACCTGGCCTGCTCCGTTGCACGCGGCGCAGACCGCAGGCGCGGCCTTGTCCTTGGAGCCTGTCCCGCCGCACGCCTGGCAGCTCTCTGCCCTCGGCACGCGGAGCGTCCTCTTCGCCCCCCGGTAGGCGTCCTCCAGCGTCAGCTCCACGTCTATCCGGAGGTCTTCGCCCCTCCGGGAGCGCCGGCGGCCGACAGCGCCCCCGAATATCTGCTCGAAGATGGAGCCTCCGAATCCACCGAAGATGTCCTCGACGTCCGCCTGGCGCGTGAAATCCTGCCAGTTGAAACCTCCCGGGCTGAAGTTCGAGGCGACCCCGTCGTGGCCGAGCTGGTCGTAGCGGGCGCGCTTGTCCGTGTCCGCCAGGACCTCGTAGGCTTCGGAGAGCACTTTGAACTTCTCCTCCGCGGCCTTGGGGTCGTCCTTGTTCATGTCGGGGTGGTGCTTCTTCGCAAGCTTCCGGTATGCTGATTTAATTTCGTCCTGGCTCGCGCTCTTCTCCACCCCGAGAATCTCGTAGTAGTCTCGCTTGGCTGCCAACCGGGTTTAGGCCTCCGTTCTATTCTTTCTTGACTTCCTTGAAGTCCGCGTCGACGTAGCCGCCGCCATCTGGCCCTGCGACGCCCTCTTGACCCGAGCCGCCGTCCTGGGCATCTCCGGAGCCGCCCTGCGGGCCGGCACCTTGCGGGCCAGCCTGGGCGGCTTGCTCGGCCTGGTACTTCGCCGCCGCGTCCTGGTAGAGCTTCGTCGAAACTTCGGACACCGTCTTCGTCAATTTATCGATTTCGGCCTTGACCTTCTCGGCGTCCTTGGACTTCATCGCTTCCTCGAGGTCGGCAATGCCCTTTTCGATTGTGGACTTCTGTTCCGCAGAAATCTTCTCGCCAAGCTCCTCCAGCATCTTGCGCGTCGAGTAAACGAGCGTGTCGGCGCGGTTCATGGTCTCGATTTCGTCGCGCTTCTTCTTGTCCTCGTCCGCGTGCTTCTCGGCGTCCTTGACCTTCTGCTCAATCTCCTCCTTGGAGAGGTGGCTGGATGCCGTGATTGTAATCTTCTGCTCCTTGCCCGTGCCGAGGTCCTTCGCCGAGACGTTGACTATTCCGTTTGCGTCGATGTCGAACGAGACCTCTATCTGCGGGATGCCGCGGGGCGCCGGAGGTATTCCCACGAGGTGGAACCTTCCAAGCGTGATGTTTCCGTGGGCCATCTCGCGCTCTCCCTGGAGCACGTGTACTTCGACCGACGTCTGGAAGTCCGCGGCCGTGGAGAATATCTGGCTCTTGCGTGTCGGTATCGTGGTGTTGCGTTCTATCAGCTTCGTCATCACGCCGCCCAGGGTCTCGACGCCGAGCGACAACGGCGTTACATCCAGCAGGACGATGTCTTTGACCTCGCCGCCGATGATGCCGGCCTGGATTGCCGCGCCCATCGCGACGCACTGCATCGGGTCGACGCCGCCCTCGGCCTTCTTTCCGATTATCTTCTCGAAAGTGTCGCGCACGACGGGCATCCTCGTCGGACCGCCTACCAGTATGACCTTGCCTATTCCGGAGAAATCGAGCTTCGCGTCCTTGAAGGCGTCCTCTATCGGCTTCTTGCAGCGGGCCAGAATCGGAGCGACTATCTGTTCCATCTTCGCGCGCGTGAGCTTCATCTCTATGTGCTTCGGCCCGGTCGCGTCCTGCGTCACGAACGGCAGGCTGATTGTGGAGCTCATCGAGCTGGACAGGTCCATCTTCGCCTTCTCGCAAGCGTCCCGTATCCGCTGGAGGGCCCCCTTGTCCTTCGAAAGGTCTATGCCCTCCTGCTTCTTGAATTCTGCAAGTACGTAGTCCGAGAGCGCGCCGTCCATGTCCGAGCCGCCGAGCTGCGTGTCCCCGCTCGTCGACACGACCTCGAAAACGCCGTCCCCGATGTCCATTATCGTCACATCGAATGTCCCGCCGCCCAGGTCCAGCACGACTATCTTCTGGTTGCCCGCTTTCTCAAGGCCGTAAGCTAGCGCGGCCGCCGTCGGCTCGTTGACTATCCTAATCACGTCGAGGCCGGCTATCTTGCCGGCGTTCTTCGTGGCCTGGCGCTGGTTGTCGTTGAAGTAAGCTGGCACGGTTATGACCGCCTTCTCGACCTTCTCGCCCAGGTAAGCCTCGGCGTCATGCTTTATCTTCTGCAGTATCATGGCGCTGATTTCCTCCGGCGAATGCGTCTTGTCGTCTATCGTGACGCGGTAGTCCGTGCCCATCTTGCGCTTTATCCTCGATATGGTCCGCTCCGGATTGAGAACGGCCTGGCGCTTCGCTGACTCGCCTATCAGCCTCTCCCCGTCCTTCGTGAACGCAACCACGCTCGGGAAGTTCTTCCCGCCGTACGTGTTGCCCTCGGCGCTCGGAATAACGACCGGGCGCCCTCCCTCGAGGTAAGCCGCCTCGCTGTTCGTAGTCCCCAAGTCTATTCCAACTATCTTTGCCATTTTTATCCCTCCTTCGTCTCTCTCGCTGATTTCCTTGAAACCTTAACCTTCGCACAGCGCAGCACCTTCCCGTTGAGGACGTACCCGCTGCATATCTCACCCGCGATTGTCCCGTCGTCCAGGGAATCGTCGCAGGCCTGCTCAACAGCCTCGTGCCACCTTGCGTCGAACTTCGCCCCGCAGGTCTCGATGCGTCTGAGCCCGTGCCTCTCCAGGACAGACCATATCTGGGACCTGGTCAAGGCCACGCCGTCCCGAAGTTTCTTCACGCTCTTCACGTTCTTGGCCGATTCCAGCGCCCTGTCCAGGTTCTCCACGGGTTCGATTATGTCATGGATGATCCGCTCGGAGGCCGCCTTGGCGAACTCCTCCCGCTCCTTCAGCATTCGCTTCCTGTAGTTGTCGAAGTCGGCAATGGTGCGCTGGAGCTGGGCGAAATAGCCAGCAGCGTCCCCCTCGGCCTTGGCGAGCCTGGCTGCCAGCTCATCCGAGGAGGGCTGGACGGATCTCGCCTGCACATCGACTGCTGGCTGCTGCCCGTCATCGGCGCCGTTCTCGTCCAATTCCTCTTCTTCTTTTTCGTACGTCATTGCATCACTACTCTATCCTTATCTTCTTCTCCGGACCGTGCCCGGATTTGCACAACGTGATGTCCAGCACGCCGTTGTTGTACGTCGCTTTGGTGCTGTTAGGGTCCACGTGCGTGGGCAGCTGCACTTCCTTGAAGTAGCGCCTCTCCGCCGAATCGACCTTGATTTTCAGGATCTGCCCGACGACGGACAGGTCGATGTCCTTCTTCTCGACCCCCGGTATCTCGACGGTGATGGAGATCGTTTTTGAGTCCTCTATCACGTCAGTCAGAGGTTCGCGCTCGCCGGGATTCTCCTCCAGGCGCTCGCTCCTCTCGTGTCTAGTCTGCGCGAGCTCCCTGGTGTCCCCGAACTTCTGCATCACCGGCTTGCCGTCAGGCCCCATGCGCATCGAGAAACCGTATACGAACGGCCCGGACTCCTCCGTCCCAGCTTCTCCGCTGGCCATCTGCTCGACGAGCCTGGACATGTACTCCCTCATCTCCTCGAACTGGTCCTCGAAGCCGTCGATGCCGAACGGGTCTCGCTCCTCGTCGCCGTGCCTCCTCTTCTTATTCATCCGAATCGACCTCCCTGAACAATCCCAGAGCCATCAACCGCTTGAGCGCGACTCTCGCGGCCTTCTCGCGTATGTTGAGTGCCTCCGCAATCGAGTCAACATCCGTCTCGCCTCCCTCGATGATGTGGCGCAGGACGCGCTTCGTGTCCTCGTCGTCGCAAGCCTTGTCCGCCAGCTCGTAGGCGGTCTTCATCAGGCGCTCCTTCTCGTCGAGGAGCAGGGTGCGCCTGGCATCGAGGTCTTCCATCGCCGCCCCGACGCGCTCGAGCCCGTCCAATATATCGGCGAGCATCTCGCGCGCCTCGTCCGGCTCGTGGAAATCGCCCTCTCGCTCGACCTCGCCGCCGCTCTCCCCGAACGTCCTTACGACTTCCTCGAAAAGGCCCGGACCCATGTCTATCGTCACTGAGAAACGCTTCGAGGCCAGGTAGCACTTGCGCGGCGGCCCTCCGGCGTCGCTCTTCTCGACAATCACGCGGACCATCTCGCGGTCCTCCATCACCCTGAGGTGCTTCATTATGGCCTGCTGGCTGACGTTGAGCATCTGAGCAAGCTGCAGCGAGTACCGTGGCTCGCGGGCCAGCTCCCGGAGTATCATGCGCCTCGTGGGATTCTCGAGGACCTCCAGGATCTCGTCGATGTCGTTCTCCGCCATTACACAACCTCGGGTTGTATACCTAATGTTCGTGGGGGTATAAAAACCTTCCGCCAAACGCTTTCTTTGCGTCTCGCTCCGCTGGCTGGCTTTCGCCAAAGAAAGCATTTGGAGCACGACAACCCCTTTTCCTGTCTCGCTGTGCTGGCTTGGGCTCGCGGAAAAGTGGCATGATATCCCAAAAGGCTCGCCCAAGCCTGCTCGCTCGACCTATATCGAAGTTCAGAAACCGTCACCTATTTGGTACCTACTAGTTCCCTAGCAATAACCATCCTTTGGACCTCTGACGTGCCCTCGCCTATTTCGTAGAGCTTCGCGTCGCGGAGGAATCGCTCGACCGGGTAGTCCTTCGTGTATCCGTAGCCGCCGTGAATCTGTATCGCTTTGAGGGCCGTCTGCGTCGCCATGGTCGATGCGAAGAGCTTGGCCATCGAGGCCTGGAGCGTGAATCGCTTCTTCTGGTCGTCCATCCAGGCTCCCCTGTAAACGAGCAGGCGCGCCGCGCTTATCTGCGTCGCCATGTCCGCCAGCATCCACTGTATCGCCTGGTTCTTGCATATCGGCTTGCCGAACTGCTCGCGCTCCTTCGAGTACTTCACGGCCTCGTCCAGCGCTCCCTGCGCCAGCCCGACCGCGAGCGCCGCGATAGCCACTCGGCCCTTGTCCAGTATGTTCATAGCGCCGACGAAACCGTCCCCCGCCTTCCCGAGGAGGTTCTCCTTCGGCACCCGGCAGTTTTCGAAGACCAGCTCTGAAGTTATCGTCCCGCGCATCCCGATTTTGTCCTCGTTCAGCCCGTATCCGAAGCCGGGCGTTCCCTTCTCGACGATGAACGCGCTGATACCCTTGGCCCCCTTCGTTGGGTCCGTAATTGCCATCACGACGACTACCTCGGCGACCGCGCCCTGGGTGATGAAGCACTTCGTGCCGTTGATGACCCACTCGTCGCCCTCCAGCTTGGCGCTCGTCCTCAGTCCGCCAGAATCGGAGCCCGCGCCGGGCTCGGTCAGAGCCCACGCCGCCAGCGCTTCGCCCGTCACCAGCTTCGGGATGTACTTCTTCCTCTGCTCCTCGGTCCCCTTCTCGTAGACGTGGCCGATTCCGAGCGTGTTGTGTGCTTCCATCGTCAGGCCAGTCGAGGCGCAGACCCTGCCGACCTCCTCGAGCGCCAGCATATATGAAATCGTATCCGAGCCGGTCCCTCCGAGCGATTTCGGAACGGTCATCCCCATGAGGCCGACCTTCCCCATCTTCTTGAAGCTATCCCAGGGGAACTCCTTCTCCTCGTCCACGCGCTGAGCGATTGGCCTTAGTTCCTTCTCCGCGAATTCGCGTATCGTCTGCCTTATCATCTCGTGCTCTTTGCTGAGGTTGAAGTCCATTTCTATGCCCCCTTGAAGGCCTGTTTTCGCTTATCCAGGAAAGCGGCCATGCCCTCCTTCTGGTCACCTGTTGAGAAGCAAGCTCCAAACGCCTCCGCCTCGGCCGCGCACCCCGGTTCCAGCGGGACGTCGCCCGCGAGGTTTATCAGGCCCTTCGCCGACGAGACTGCCAGCGGGCTTTTCGCAGCGATACACTCGGCCATTCTCCTCGCAACCTCCATGAGGCGCTCGTGGGGGACCACCTTTTCCACCAAGCCGATGCGAAGTGCTTCAGCTGCACCGATGGCCTCCGCCGACATCAAAAGCTCCTTCCCCCTGCCTCTGTTGACGAGCCTGGGCAGGCGCTGAGTGCCGGCGAAGCCTGGTGTGATGCCGAGGCCGACCTCGGGCTGGCCCATTATAGCCTTGTCCGAAGCGATGCGGATGTCGCACGCCATTGCGATTTCCGTTCCGCCGCCGAGCGCGTATCCGTTTATGGCCGCGATGACGGGCTTCGGGCAGCGCTCGATGGCGAATAGGGCGCTCTGGCCGGCGAGACCGTACTCCTTTCCCGCTTTGGGATTCTTGACGGACATCTCTGCGATATCCCCGCCGGCGACGAAAGCCTTTTCTCCCGCGCCAGTGAGTATGATGCACCTGACGGAATCGTCTCGCCCAAGCTCCGTGAACGCCGCCTCTATCTCGGCGACTGTCGCGGTGTCCAGCGCGTTGAGGACCTTCGGCTTGTTGATAGTGACGACTGCGACGGAGTCTGCGCCCTTCTCCACAATCAGCCTATCGAAGTTCATGATGACCCAGGAAATGCACCCGGGCATTAAAACCCTTCGACTGGTGATGCGGCATCACTATGCGCACCAACGCCAAATAGCCGAAACCTTTATCTCGCGCCAATAGGTCGCCAGCCCGATGCTCACAATCGTAGGCACCGGCCACGTTCTCGACATTGGAAAGCCCGTCAGGGCAATCGTGAAGGCGCGCGCGCCCTCCGTCGTGGCGCTCGAGCTGGACCCCCCGCGCTTCCACGGGCTCCAGCACCCGGAGCTGCGTGGGCGCGCCCCTCTCCCGTACATGATAATGGCTTTCATCCAGCGCAGACTCGCCAAGGATTACGGAGGCCAGGCGGGGGACGAGATGCTCGCCGCCGCAGACGAGGCAAAGAAAAACGGGGCGTCCGTGGCGCTCGTGGACAAGGATGCCAGGCTCGTCTTCGAGGAACTGAACCGCGAGATACCGATCAAGGAGAAGGTGAAGATCGGCTGGGCGATGCTGGCGAGCCTTTTCTTGATAGGCGGGACGACCGTGGACGCAGAGATGGAGCGTTACAAGAGCGACGAGGCGTCGTACCTGGAGGAATTCGGGAAGGAGTTCCCGGCCATCAAGGAAATCCTCCTGGACCGGAGGAACGAGCACATGGCGCGCGCCCTGCGGGAGCTGGACGGCAAATACCCGAGCACTGTGGCCTTCGTGGGGGACGGCCACGTGGAAGGACTGCGGAGGCTGCTGGCGGACCTCTCGCCGGAGATAATCCGCCTGAAGGACCTGACCCGCGAGGGTTTCGAGCCGGAAGATATACATTTTATGTCAATGTGTACGGTGTCGGATGATTCTAACTCAAACTGTAATATACAATTTCAGTTATAATCCGACAAAATCCTTATAATCAGAACTTCCCTGTAGGGTTGAGTTCGTCATGAAAGTACGATTAATTTCCGCAACGAGAGACGCAGAACGATTAGTGGCAATGGCTGCGAGATCAACGCACACATTAAAATTCCCTGACCACATTTCGGACGTTGAACAAATAGCCATTATCTCGAATGCCCTAGAAATGGGAATATATACTAAGTCGCAAAAAACTATTATGGATTATTTGCCGAAAAATGAACGGGAATATGGTAAAAGGATTCATGATAATGAAGCGACAAGTATGGTAGAAAAAATTAATGCGCTGGGACATACAAGTGTTTTCGAACATGCATCATTCACATTTTCTATTGAAGGGGTAAGCAGAGCCTGTACGCATCAACTAGTTCGCCACAGAATAGCCTCATATTCTCAACAGAGCCAAAGATACGTTGAAATAAAGGATTGGAAATTTGTGGTGCCACAATCAATAGAAGGTAATGCCGAAGCAAAACAATGCGTAGATGAATTTAATATTCATGTGAGAAATATTTATATCAAGCTACGTGAACTTGGGATTGAACCGCAAGACGCCAGGTATATGTTGCCGAATTCAATGACGACAAACATTGTAGTTACGATGAATGCGCGCGCACTATTAAATTTCTTTGAGCTCAGGACATGCTTGAAAGCGCAATGGGAAATTCGCCAAATGGCAATATTAATGCTAAAAGAGGTTCGTAAAAAAGCACCAAATATATTTCAAAATGCTGGCCCCCAGTGTAGAAAATTAGGCTATTGCCCAGAACGTGATGATAACTGTACAATGAATCCAAGGCACATGAGGGGCGGGAAAAAAATAAAGATTGAAAAAGACACTTCGCAGCAAATTCAGGAGGTGGCGAATCACAATGTTCCTTCTAACGAATAAAAAGATAATCGATTATATGGAGGAAGGTCTATTAGATATTGAAAATTTTAAACAAGAATTACTCAGTCATACCTACTATAATTTTCGATTGGGAAACCTCTATCGATTATGGGATTCCGAAAAAGAAGACTGGCAGATTAATGAACTAGATGGAGGGAAAAACAATATCCTTTTTATTCCACCCGGGGGATATGCACTTATCAAATCCTATGAGCGATTTTATTGTTCAAAAAAGGTTATGGCAATTTTTGGGCAAAAGTCCAATTTGCAACAAATGGGTTTGTCGCTGAACCATTCACCAAGCATCGATCCTGGCTTTAGAGGTTATTTAGAACTTGGCCTTGTGAATTACTTATCAAAGCCTGTAGAGATATGCGTCGGCGAGATAATTGGGAAGGCGCTATTCTTCGATGTCTCAGATACATATCCTGTTGGGCCAATAAATCCTCTAGATGAAGCAAATTACTTGCGCAGACAGAAATTAGAAGACGGGCCGATACAAAGCAATAAATAAATTACCCTGGCACGAAGATGCCCAGCACGCAGAACACCCCCGTGACCGCCCACATCGCCGTTGTGGCCTGCTTTTCGTTCATCCTGTAATAATACGGCAGGATCCACTTCAGCGTGTACGGGTTGGGCACCTCCAGCGTGCCGTCCTCGCGGACCTTCGAGAACTTTGCGGTGGCGTAGCGCGGGTCGTCGGGCAGGCGCTTGTTCTGCGCGCGCCAGTATACGTAGAGGACGAAGTTCGCTATGTGCGGGATGAGCATGACCGTCCCCGCCCAGAGGTAATGCTTCGAGACGATTATCGCCCCCAGGGCACCCCCGACTGCCATGGAGCCGATGTTGCCCTCGAACGCCCGCGAAGGATATTTGTTGTACCAGAGGAACACGAGGAGGGCGCCGGCGATGGCCGCCGCCGTGTAGAGGTTATCGAGGTCGTCCTCGACCCAGGCCTTGAGAAGCACCGCGACCAGGACTATGAATGCGCAGCCCGACTGCAGGCCGTTGAAGCCGGAGTGCATGTTCTTCAGGTTGGCCACGACCATGATGTAGACGGGAACTATGATGTACCGGATGAACGTGCTTCCAGTGACCTCGCCGAAACCCCAGAGGTCGAAGCTGTACTGCGCGCTCTGTATGACCCCGACGCCGGGAATCCAGGGGTCCCATCCAGTCAGGACCAGGACGAGCGGGTACGAGAAGAGAAGCGGGAGGATTATCTTGGAGGTCCTGCCGACGTCGATGAAGTCGTCTAGCACACCGTAGAAGGCGTACATCAAAAGGACGATGAGGATTGCGTTGTCTATGTCAGACGGGTCGCGCGGAAGGAATCCCTCGCCCGCGAACCTGTTGACGAACCTGAAGACCAGCGGCAGGAAGATGACCGTTATCAGCACAACGAAAAGGGTCAGGATGCCCGCGTTCGTCGCCACCTCCCGCCCGTCCGGCTTGTGCATGTCATTGACGACGACGCGCTTGACGGACATCTTCCATATGAACCAGTGCATGAGCCTGGCCGACATGAGCACGGCGACGATGAATGTCAGCAGCAGCCCGTAATCGATTTCCATTTAGTTCAGCATGAACGCGAGGGGGAATATATATATTTCCTTCGGGCGCCCTACTTCTTCTCCGAGCCATGGGCGCCTTTTCGAGCCAGCTCCTCGAGGATTTCCGTCTGTATCTGCTGTATCTCCAGGAGGCGCTGCCACTGGTTCGAGACCATGTTGTCCATCTTCTCGTTGAGATGCCTTATCTCCAGCTCGGCCTTGAGGTTCACCTTGTAATCCTCCTGGGCGCGCAGCCTGTCGCGCTCGGCCTGGCGGTTCTGGCTCATGATGATTATCGGAGCCTGCATTGCGGCCAGGGTCGACAGGACGAGGTTCAGCAAGATGTATGGATACGGGTCGAAAGGCTCGCTCAGGAGCGCGATTGAGTTGGCCGCGACCCACGCGATGATGATGGCGCTGAAAATACCTATGAAAGTCCAGCTGCCGCCGAATGCCGCCACGCGGTCGGCCAGGCGCTCCCCGAATGTCAGATGGCGCCGGAACTCGGTCTCGACGTTCTTCGAAAGGATTTCGTTCTCTGTGACTCCCCTCACGACGTCCTGCTCGAGGGAGGTTATCTCGACCTTCTCGGCCTCCAGCACCGCCCTGACCGCTTCGGCCCGGAAGAAGTTCACGTCCTCCCGGCATATGTAGCCTGAACGGGCCCAGTCCGGACGCCTCTTGGAAATCTCCCTCGCCACGCTTTCGCGCACCAGCTCTCCGAGAACGCACTCGGACGCCTTCTTCTGCCTGCCGCAAATCTGGCAGGCGACAATTTCGTGAGGTTTCCTGGCCATCCCGTCACATCCCTTCCTTGCCTGCGGACAGGGGGTGCGCGTAGAATAAACTGCCGAATCAGAACAGGGCGGAGATGCTCTCGCAAACCTTTTCGAGGAAGGCGCGGTCCTCAGCCGAGAAAGCCCTCGGCGCGTGGGAATCTATGTCCAGTTCTCCGGCGATTTCCCCCCTGGCCATGATGGGAACGACGATTTCCGAGCGGACGTACATGCTGCAGGCGATGTAGTTGGATTCTTGAGAGACGTCGTCCACAACGAACGTTTTTCCGCTCTCGGCCGCCTGGCCGCAAATCCCGCTTCCGAACGGGATGTGCGTGTGCTCGGTCGGCTCGCCAACGTATGGACCCAGTACGAGCTGCCTGTCCCTCGTCGCGATGTAGAACCCGACCCAGTTGTAACTGGGGAACTTGCTGTTGAGCAGCCAGCAAATCTCCAGCATCTTGGCCTCGCACCCCGCCTCCTTGGCGACGATGGCCTTGACTCTATCGTATGCGTCGAGAAAATGTCCGGAAAATTTGGGTGCCTTGGCGGTCTTTGTGACCGCTTTGGGCTTTATCGCCTTCATTGGTTTCGGTGCTGGCGCTTTCTTTCCCGACTTCTTCTTGGGCATTCGTCACCTGTCCCCTTAATGTTTTTCCGGCAGATAACCTTTGGGCAGGCGCGCTCAATATTCGTCCCACGCCTTCACTTTCAAATCTTCGGGGGCCAGGGTCGTCAGGGCCTCGCACAGCCTCTTCGCAAGCTGGAGGTTCGTGATGAGCGGCACGCCGAAGTCGACCGCCTTGCGCCTGATGAGGTAGTCGTTCTCCAGCTCCGTGCGCTCGACGTTCTTCGGGATGTTGATGATGAGGTCCAGCTTCCCTTCGGACGTCCAGGTCAGGACGTTCGGCTCCTCGCCGTCCAGGGGCCAGTGGAGGGGTTTGACCTTCACGCCTTCTTTCGAGTAGAAATCGGCGGTGCCCTTGGTCCCGTAAAGCTCGTAGCCTTTTGCCTCCAGCGCCCTGATGCCGGGCAGCAGCTCCGCCTTGCTCTCCACGGGACCGGTCGACAGGAAAACCGTCTTCTTCGGTAGCCTGAAGTTCACGGAGAGGAGGCTCTTGAGGAAAGCTTCAAGGAAATCGTCGCCCAGGCACGCCACTTCTCCCGTCGAGACCATCTCCACGCCAGACACGGGGTCGGAGCCCTTGAGCCTGGTGAACGAGAACATCGGGGCCTTCACCCCCACGTAGTCCAGGTCGAAAGACGACTTGTCCACCTTCGGCACGCGCCTTCCCATCATTATTTTCGTTGCGATGTCAACGAAATTCACCTTGAATACCTTTGACACGAACGGGGTGCTCCGCGAGGCGCGGAGGTTGCACTCGATGACCTTCACCTCGTTGTTCTTGCAGATGAACTGGATGTTGAACGGGCCCGTTATCTTCAGAGATTTGGCTATCTGGGCGGTTATCTTCTTTATGCGCCTCATAGTCTCCAGGTAAGTCCTCTGGGGGGGCAGCACCAGCGTGGCGTCGCCGCTGTGGACGCCCGCGTTCTCCACGTGCGCCGATATGCCGTAGCAGTACAGCTCGCCCTTGTTCGCCACTGCGTCTATCTCGACCTCCTTCGCCCCCGCGATGAACTTGCTTATGACAACGGGCGCGTCCGCGCTGACGTCCGAAGCCTTCTTCAAATACTGGCGCAACTCTGATTTCGAGAGCGCCACCGACATCGCCGCCCCGCTGAGCACGTAGCTCGGGCGAACCAGCACCGGGTATCCGACTCGCTCTGCGAACGCTTCCGCCTCCTCGACGCTCGTGAGCTCCTCCCATTCCGGCTGGTCAATGCCGAGCTTGTCCAGCAGCGCGGAGAACTTGTGCCTGTCCTCGGCGATGTCGATGCTCACGGGGGACGTGCCGAGAACCTTCACCCCGGCGGCGTGCAGCTTCAAGGCGAGGTTGTTGGGCGCCTGGCCTCCCATCGAGACGATTGCC
Source organism: Methanobacteriota archaeon (assembly GCA_043799545.1). GTDB lineage: Archaea > Thermoplasmatota > Thermoplasmata > SG8-5 > DAIRED01 > DAIRED01. The sequence goes on from JAZDNO010000030.1 coordinate 49,076, forward strand.
CCCAGCGGGCGCTCGTGCTCGAATACGTCCATCACTCGCTCGAGGCTCAGTTCCTCGAAGTACAGCTTGTGGCATACGTCGTAATCTGTGCTCACGGTTTCGGGATTGCAGTTGATGACTATGGGCTTGAACTTCATCCTCTCCAGAGCCTGGACGGCGTTGACGCAGCACCAGTCGAACTCCACCGACGAGCCTATGCGGTAAGGCCCGCCTCCGAGGACGACCACCTGGCCCTTCTCCCCCCTTTTGATGTCGTCCTCATCGCCGTTGTATGTCATGTAGAGGTAGTTCACCCCCGCCGGATATTCGGCGGCTAGAGTGTCAATCTGCTTGACGCAGGGGATTATCCCGTGCTTCTTGCGGAGCTCTCTAATTTTCAGCTCGGTGGCGTCCGTGGCGATTGCGACCTGTCTATCCGAAAATCCCATCCTCTTCGAGCGGAGGAGCGTCTCTGGAGCGAGGGGCTTCGACCCACGGAGCTCCCGCTCCATCGCTATGACGTTCTCCATCTTCTGGAGGAACCAGGGGTCTATCCTCGACAGCTCCGATATCTTCTCCACGGAAAAACCTCTGCTGAACGCCTCGGCGACCGCGAACATCCTCCTGTCCGTGGGAACGGAAAGCGCCTTCTCCAGGTCGTCGAAGGGCGCGTCGTTGCATGCCAGGCCGTTCATGCCCGCGTCCAGCATCCGTATCGCCTTCTGGAGGGCCTCCTCGAAGCTCCGGCCGATGGCCATCACCTCGCCGATGGACTTCATCTCGGAGCCCAGAATCATGCTCACGTTGCGGAACTTCTGGAGGTCCCATTTCGGGTACTTGACGACGATGTAATCCAGCGCGGGCTCGAAGCAGGCGAAGGTCTCGCCCGTTGCGACGTTCCTTACCTCGGCCAGGGATTGCCCGAGGGCGAGCTTCGTTGCTATGAATGCGAGAGGGTAGCCGGTGGCCTTCGATGCGAGCGCGGAGCTGCGGCTGAGGCGCGCGTTCACCTCTATTATGCGGTACTGGCTTGACCGGGTGTCCAGGGCGAACTGGACGTTGCACTCCCCCACTATCCCGAGCGACCGGATGAGCTTGATGGCCAGCGAGCGCAGGAAGAAGTTCTCGCCCGCCGTGAGCGTCTGGACCGGGGCGACTACGATGCTCTCCCCAGTGTGGATGCCCATCGGGTCGACGTTCTCCATCGTGCAAACGACGATGCAGTTGTCGTGCCTGTCCCGGACGACCTCGTACTCCAGCTCCTTCCAGCCGTAGAGATACTCCTCGATCAGTATCTGTTTCGCGTGGGAGAGCGCCTTGGCGGCCATCTCCTCGAGCTCGCGCGCATCGTGGGCCGCGCCCGAGCCCAGCCCGCCGAGCGCGTAGGCGATGCGGCACATGACTGGGTAGCCGATTTTCTCCGCGGCTGCCAGCGCCTCGGCGACGGTCGCCACCGCGGCGCTCTCGGGGACTTCCATTCCCACGCCACGCACCCTTTCCGCGAAACGCTCGCGGTCCTCGGTGTCCCGTATCGCCTCTATCGGCGATCCCAGCACAACTATCCCGTATTTGGCGAGGACGCCGCTCTCCGCGAGAGCCAGCCCGACGTTGAGCGCGGTCTGCCCGCCGAAGCCGAGCATTATGGCGTCCGGGCGCTCCTTCTCTATCACGCGCTCCACGAAAGCCGGGTCGACCGGAATCAGGTAAATCTTGTCCGCCATGCCCTCCGAGGTCTGGATTGTCGCGATGTTCGGGTTGACCAGGACGGTCTTGATGCCCTCCTCCTTAAGGGCTTTTATGCACTGGCTTCCCGAATAGTCGAACTCTCCCGCCTGGCCGATGCTGATTGCGCCGGAACCGAGCAGCAGGACCTTCCGGACCTTTTTCATCTATGGCGCCTCCGGAAGGAGGCCTCGGATTCCAGAGCCGAGCGGGAGAACCTTTTTGATTTTCCTCTTTCGAGCGACCTCGTGAACGGGAGGAACCGTCTCATTTGAAAGCCCTCCCGAAGATGTCGAAGATGAACTCCGTGTCGTCCGGGCCAGGCGACGCTTCGGGGTGGAACTGCGCGCCGAAGAACGGCTTGGAGATGTGATGGATCCCCTCGTTCGTGCCGTCGTTGTTGTTTCGGAACCACTCGCGCCAGTCCTCGGGAAGGGTCGCCGAGTCGACAGCGAAGCCGTGGTTCTGTGATGTGATGTAGCAGCGCTTCGTTCCCGACTCGAGGCAAGGCTGGTTCTGCCCCCTGTGGCCGTAGCTGAGCTTGTAGGTCTTGGCTCCGGCCGCGAGACCGAGTATCTGCGAGCCCAGGCAAATCCCCAGCAGCGGCCTGCCAGATTCCATGTAGCGCCTGGTGTTCTCCACTGTTCTGTCCATCCGCTTCGGGTCCCCGGGGCCGTTGGAGAGAACCGCGCCGTCGCAGTCCTCTTTCGAGAAATCGCAGTCCCACGGCACGCGGACGACCTTCATTCCGCGCTTCAGGAACGCCCGCAGGATGTTGTTCTTGACCCCGCAATCCACGACCGCGATTTTGCGTTTCCCCCGGCCGTATTCGACGGGTTCGCGCACGCCTGCCTCCGCAGCGAGGTTGCCCTCGTTGGGGTCGGAAAACTTGCCAGGTTCCTGGCCAGGATGCGTTATCTTGCCGAGCGCCGTCCCCCTTTCCCTCAAATGCTTGGTCAGGGCGCGCGTATCCACGCCGGAAATCCCGGGTATCCCCCGCTCGCCGAGCCAGTCGGAGAGAGACTTCTTCGCGCTCCAGTGCGAATACCTTGCCGAATGCTCGGAGACCACCAGCCCCCTGACGTGGATGCCGTCCGATTCGAAATTCCGCAGAAGGCCGTTCTCGCGCTCGTCGCCGGGCACGCCGTAGTTGCCCACGAGCGGGTACGTCATGGCGAGTATCTGCCCCCTGTACGATGGGTCCGTGAGGGTCTCCGGGTATCCAATCATCCCCGTGTTGAAAACGACCTCGCCGTCCGTCTCCGTTTCCGCGCCGAACCACTCCCCCTCGAAGGTCCGCCCGTCCTCGAGGACCAACCGGGCGGGTCTGGCTCGCTCAGACACGGAGGGCCCTCCCTTCGGGAGGCGATGGTGTGCGCTGGAAAACGCGATGGCTAAAAACCCCCCAAACCGTCTGGTCCATTGGGAGGATGTGATACGCCTCGGAGATATAAATCTAATCTACGCAATCTATTTCTTCTTCCAAAGCAATGCATGCCTCATGGAAGCGGATGTGTTGAAGGCGGAGATTGTCGAAACGGGGAAGGAAGGCAATACAAGGCTGGTGGACACAGACCGCCTGGGGCAGTCGTTCATGCTCCTCGGGGCAATCGTGCTCTTCATCCACCTTTCGCTCACTGTCCTGTCGCTTGCGGTTCCGGCAGAATCGAGCTGGATGGTTTTCAACATGTGGGGCATCAACAGGTTCGTTTCCGTCACAGTCGTTTGCTGCGTGATTATCGCCATAGGGTGGATGCTCTGCAGGAAGGCCGGATGCTCTTTTCTAGGGGACGAGCCTCAGCCTGTCCCTGGGGAAAAGAACGCACTCCCTGATGTTCGGGAGCCCCAGTAGCTTGTGGACGAACCTCTCGATTCCCAGGCCGAAGCCGCCGTGCGGCGGCATGCCGAAGCGGAACGCCTTGAGGTAGAACTCGAAAGCGGCTGGGTCCATGCCGTTCTCCGCCATCTGGCTCAGCAGGACGTCCAGGCGGTGCTCGCGCTGGCCTCCCGAGACCAGCTCTTCTCCGTCGTATTCGAGGTCGAAGTATCCCGTCAGCCCGGGGTTCTCCGGTTTCCTCATCGCGTAGAACGTCGTCCGCTTCAGCTCGGTCGGGAAATCTGTGATGAAGAAGAACTGGTGGTTCGTCTCTTTCTTCACTATCTCTCCCAGGACCTTTTCGCCAGTGGTGTCGATGTCGTTGTTTGCGGGGACGGGGTGGCCCGCCGCGCGGAGCATCTCGGCGCACTTGGCGTGCGGGATGCGCGGGAATGGCAAGGCGGGCTTCTCCAGCTTGATGCCGAGCAGTTCCAAATCCTTTGCGCATCCCTCGATAACGCGCCCAATCCCGGCGGCCACGAGCCCCTCCAGGAATTTCATCACGTCCTCTGAGGAATCGATGAACGCCATCTCAACGTCCAGCGAGGTGAATTCCGAGAGGTGGCGCACGGTGTCGCTCGCCTCCGCCCGGAACGCCGGGGCGATTTCGTAAATCCTGTCGAGCCCGGTGGACATCAGGCTCTGCTTGTACAGCTGCGGGCTCTGGGCCAGGTAGGCCTTCTTGTCGAAGTAGGTGATGGGGAAAAGGGTCGCGCCGCCCTCGGCCCCGGCAGCCACGATTTTAGGTGTGTGAACTTCGACGAACCTCTGCGAAGCGAAGTGCTCCCGCAACCCTTCCAGCAGGACGGAGCGGATGCGGAACACCGCGCGGACCTCATCCTTGCGCAGGTCCATGAACCTGGCGTTGAGGCGCGTGTCCAGGTCGACGTTGACCTTGTCTATGACGCCGAGAGGCAGCGGGGCCTCCGCCGGGCTGATGAGGGTCCAGCTATCGGGCAGGAGCTCGACGCCGGCCTTGGCCTCCTTGTTGGCCTTCAGGGAGCCGGTGAAAGAGACGACGCTTTCGCGCATCACGCCGGACATTTCCTTGAACGGCTCCGGGCCGAGCTTCTTCTTCAGGAGCGTGACCTGGACGATGCCGGCCGAATCGCGCAGCTGGACGAAGGCTATGCCTCCGAGGTTGCGCACGTCCTGCACCCACCCGGCGACCGTGACGTTCTGCCCGTCCAGCGCTGGACCGAGTTCCGAGGCCATCTTTCTCGATGAGAGCTGCGCCATGAGTCCTGGGATTGCTCCGGGCTATAAAAATGTGAGTGGTGAAACGATAAATAACCGAAACGCCTAGAGACGTTGAAATGAAAGTGCTGCTGGTGTACCCGCCGTTCTGCGCCCCCACGGTGCCTCCTTACTCGATAACATATCTTCAGTCGTTCTTGTCCGCGAATTCCGACGTGGATGTAAAATGCATCGATTTGAACGCGAAATTCCATATGTGTAGAATGGCATCCTTGTACAACGGCCTGGAAAAAGCGAAAAGGAATTTAAAATCATATTCCGAACTGCTTGAAAAGTACTCCAGCAAGGCAAAGAAGGTTCACAGGGAAAACATCGTGAAAATATCCGAGGGAGCAGCGCCCGAACTATTCAAGGAGCTGGCTGGGCTGCTTCTGAAAGAAAAGCCCGATGTGGTCGGGTTCAGCATCGTTTACAACAGCCAAATATTCTACAGCCTGTCGCTCATCGAGAAGCTCACCGATAATGGAATTACTTGCGTGGCCGGCGGCCCCGCCGCGAGCCAACTTGTTCGAGAGCGGGTGAAGGTGCTGGATGACGAGGTCGCGCTCCTGAGATTCCTGACCAAAAAGGAAAAATGCAAGGCACCCCGCGCTCTGGATTTCAGCCACTACCCGGAAGAAGACTATCTTTCAAAAGAGATGATATACCCCATCAGAAGCTCGTATGGCTGCTTCTACCGGGCATGCGCTTTCTGCACCCATCACGGCAACGTTGCCTACAGGGAAATCGATGTGAAAGAAATCAAAAAGTCTATTCTTAAAAACAGGATGAAAAACATTTTCTTCATCGATGACACGATTCCTGCGAGAAGACTTTCCGAGCTCGCGGACATGCTCAAGCCGCTTAAAGTACGGTGGTGGTGCCAAACCCGGCCCACGCAAGACCTGCTCGGGCTTTTCAACAAGCTGAGGGAAACCGGGCTGGTGGCAATCTCTTTCGGCGCCGAGTCAGGAAACCAGAGGATGCTGGACCTGATGAGAAAAGGCACGAGAGTGGATGACGTCAAAAAAGTACTCTCTGAGAGCCACAATGCCGGCATAAAAAACATAGTTTTCATAATGTTCGGATTTCCGGGAGAAGACGAATCCTCTTTCATCGACACGGTGAATTTCCTCAGGGACAACCGCGGGAACCTCGACATCGTATCGGCTTCCATGTTCGGCCTGCAGAAAGGAAGCTGCGTCTTTGACAATCCAGGCGAGTTCGGGGTGTTCGACATTATGGAACATGGCGCGCCGCTTGGCGAAATCATCCGGTTTGAGGTCAGAAACGGGCTCGGTGAAAAACAGGCAAAGGCAATGAAAGAAAATGTTGCGAAGGAGCTGAGGGCGATGAACAAGCTTCCCAAGATATTCTGCCTGTTGAAAGAACAGAGTTTGTTTTTTTAGCTTTCAAACCCATTCTTGCGGAGTTCCTCGCAGGAGGCCGAAATCAAAGCCCCGACGTTCAGTTATGCTCCGCCAGAGAAGCTAGGAATCAAAAAGAAAAACCTGCGTCCTCAGCACTCATGGGGTCAATCATCCGGCCTTAGCCCGCGAACCGAAGTCCGCAGCGTGGTTCCAGACCTTCGGGGTCGAAACCGCCGTCATCTGACCCTCTTGTCATCACAGAACAAAGGCGTATCCGCGCACAAGATAATAAAATGCACCTTTCCGAGTAGTGGTAATGTTTATCTACACCTGCTCACCTACGCCACAATGGTGGAACCTTGTTCCGCGACATCATTGGGTTCGCGTCCGACGACCCGGCATATTCGATCGCGCAGTTCAGGGCCGACATTAGTCAGTCGACGGCAGTCGTCGAGACGTTCGACGCCGCTGCGGTGCCATACCTGACCAGCATCATGAACGCGGGCGACTTCTTCTTCCCGGGCCGGGGATACTGGGTCTGGGTCCCGACGGACGTCGTGTGGGACAAGCCCTTCTGATGGCCAATAAAATATATATATAGTCGGACATATAGCTCGCCCGAGGACAGGACATGCAGATTCCCAGCGGCAAGATATTGGCGACGTCTTTCGGAGGGCCCAAGGCGTTCGCGGAGGCCTTTGCCAGGATGAGCTCGGAATCTCTGGACGGGTTCGTGAGGACCTCGCTGGCGAGCAGGAAGGGTTACGCGATTGGAACGCTGGTCTTCAAGGGTGGCAGGGCCATCCTGGTCGCGCACAAGACAGCCGGGCATGAAACCCTAGGCGACGATGCCGTCCCGCTCGTGGCAGCAGATTCTCTCTCCGAGGATTGCGTCATGGAGATTCACACTTACGGCTTCAAATCATCCAGCATCAGCGTAGGGCACCTCGAGACCCGGTTTTCCGACGCCGCAGTCACCTACGACATCGACCCTGCGGAGGAGGTCAGGGGCGCGGAAAAGGCCACGAGCGAGGAGGCCGAGAAGTCCCGGAGCGCCGCCTCGATAGACCGTATGCGCGACGCGGGAATCGAATCCAGGGAGCGCGAGCTGGCCGAGAAGAAGCGACTGCTCGACGAAGAGCGCCAGCGTTCAGCCGAGCGCGAGGGCTCCATAGAGCGGTTGAGGCAGGAGCTCGACTCCGTAAAAGCGGGAAGCGTCTCTCTTTTCAAGCATTTCACAGAAGACCGAAAGGGGCTCACCCAGCAGGACGTCCTCGCTCTCGCGGACAAGCGCGTGGAGGAGATGCGCCTCGACTCGAAGCGCGAAGAGCTCGACAAGCGCGAGAAGGTGTTGAAATCCGAGGAGGCCACCCTGAGGGAGCTGGAAGGCCAGCTGTCTGCCAAGGACGGCTCGATGCGCGAGCGAGAGGCCTCCATCCGAACCGAGGAGAGCGCACTGGCCAGGGAGCGCGCCGAACTCGCAGAGCTATGGAAGCGCATAGGCCAGGAGACGGAGAAGCACAAGTCTTCCGAGGAGGAGCTGGAGCGCAGGCTCGAGGAGTACCTCGTCAAGGAGCGGAAGCTGCTGAAGCTCGAGGACGGCCTGGAATCCCGCGAGGCCGAGATGAAGTCCGCGCAGGCGAGCCTGGAGAAGGGAGCCAAAGCCCTCGAGGCGAAACTGGATGACGTTTCAAAGCGCGATGCCAAATTGACTGAGCGCGAGAAGGCGCAGACTGACGGCGAGCGCCAGGCCAAGGCAAAGGCCAAGGAGCTGGCGAAACTCGAAACATCATTGAAGAAGGAGTCGGACGCGGTCGAAAGGGAGAAGCGCCGCGCAGCTTCCGAGCTGGCCGAGCTGAACGCCCTCAAATCCGAGCTCGAGAAGGGCCGCGAGCGGCTGGAGGCGGACGAGTCGTCTCTTGCGGAGGAGCGAGACTCAGTTGCGGAGAAAGGCAGGGAATTGAAGGAGCGCGAGGAGAGCATCGGGGAGCTCCAGGCGGCGATGGCGTCGGAGAAGGCCGCGCTGAAGTCCATGTCGAAGGACATCGCCAAGCAGGCCAAGGCCATAGAATCCGAGAGGCGCTCGCTGGACGACTGGCGCGCCGAGATGGACAAGGCCGAGGCCGTGGCGGAGAAGCTCAAGCGCGAGATGGCGCACCGGGAGAAGGGACTGAAGAAGGCCGAGAAGTCCGCAGAGAAGGCGGAAGAGAGGCTGGCCGCGGAGATGGAAACCGTAGCGAAGCTCCAGGAGGAGCTCGGCGCGAAGGCCCAGAGCCTATCCGACCGCGAGGAGGACCTGAAGGACCGGGAGGAGCAGGCCGCCTTGCGCGAAAAGGAGCTCGACGATTCGATTTCGAAAGCCAAAACGTCAATCGCCAAGGACAAGTCGAAGCTGGCGGAGCAGCTCAAGGAGCTGGCTTCTCGCGAGGACGCGCTGTCGGACGGCGAGGACGCGCTCGAGAAGCGCGCGGGAGAACTGAACGCGAGGGAGAAGTCCCTCTCGTCCGAGGCCGCGGCCAACGAGGCGAAGGCGTCGGAGCTGGCGGCCCGGAGCGAAGAGCTCGACGAGCGCGCGGAGTCGCTGGACGCTCGTGAGAAGGAGTCTGAGGCGTCGGCGGCGCGGAGGGAGCAGCAGTTCGCGGAGCGCAAGGAGGACCTGGACAAGCGGTCCAAGGAGCTGGCTTCCGCGCAGCGCAAGGCCCAGTCCGAGCTGAAGAAGCTCCAGGAGAAGGAGTCGCAGCTGGCGGCGAAGGAAACCGGCGTGAAGAAGGAGTTCGCGGCCGTACTCAGGGAGCGCGAGGAAATTGACGGGGCGCGGGCCGAGCTCGACGAGCGAGAGACCCAGTTGAAGGACGCCCCAGGACAAGCTCAAGGCGCGCGAATGGCAGCTCGAGAAGATGGAGAAGGAAATCCGCGTCGAGGCCGAGGGGAAGCTCGCGGAGCGCGCGAGGGAGCTCGACGAGCGCGAGGAAGCCATCGAGAAGGCGGAGAGCGCGTACAAGAAGCGCCAGAGCGACCTGGCGAAGCTGCGGGAAGGGCTAAAGGGATTGTAACAGTCTGGGCTTCGCAAGAGCCCGGGGTCAGGCGGCTCCCGGGATACGTATAAATATTGACTCAAACGTTGACGGGCAAGCGCGCGGGGATTTGAAATGCTAGATTACGATTTGATTGTCGTTGGCGGGGTCGCCGCTGGAACGAAGGCCGCCGCCAAAGCCCGCCGCGAGAGGCGCGACTGGAAAATAGCAGTCATAACACAGGAGTCGGACGTATCTTACGCGGGTTGCGGGCTGCCTTACTATCTGGGAGGAGTCATCCCGGAGCGCAGCTCGCTGATTGTCAAAACCCCCGAGAAGCTCAAGACCACCAACGACCTGGACATCATGGTCCGGCACAGGGTCCTTTCCATAAACCGGGACACCCACACGCTCGCTGTAAAGTCCCTGGATGCCGGAGAGGAATTCCAGATGAAGTACGGCAAGCTTTTCCTGGCGACGGGGGCGCAGCCAATCCGGCCTCCGATTCCTGGCGCGGACGCTCCGTGCGTGAGCTCGCTTCGGACTATTGCGGACGCCGATGCGATTCTCGGGCGCATGGCTGGCGTACGGAAGGGCAAGGCCGTCGTCGTTGGCGGCGGATTCATCGGGGTCGAGGTGGCCGAGAACCTTTCATTCCGCGGCTGGGAGGTCGCAATCGTTGAGATGCTGCCGCAAATCCTTCCGCCTTTCGACGAGGAGGTCGCGCTATATTTCCAGCGCCACCTGGAGAAGAAAGGAATCCAGGTTTTTACTGACGCGAAGGTCACGTCAATCGCCGGCAGAGGGGCAGGAGCGACGGTCAACACATCGAAGGGAAACGTCGATGCGGACCTCGTCCTGATGTCCGTCGGCGTGAAGCCGGACACGGAGCTGGCCAAAGCTGCCGGGCTCGAGCTTGGGGCGCAAGGCGCGATACGGGTCGACCGCGCTGGCAGGACGAGCGACCCGGACATCTACGCTTCGGGCGATTGCGCGACGACGTTTGGCTTGGTATCAAAGTCAGAGCTGTGGGCGCCGATGGGCTCCACTGCGAACAAGCAGGCGAGGGCGGCGGCGCTGGCATTGACTGGCTCGGCGGGGGATTTCCCCGGAGTGCTGGGAACGATGGTTGTGCGGGCGTTCGAGGTATCGGCGGCCAAGACTGGCCTCTGCGAGCGGGAGGCAAGGGAGGCAGGTTTGGACGTCGTTGCAGCGACTGTTCCAGCGGATGACCGGGCACACTACTATCCAGGAAGCCAGAAGATTGCCATCAAGCTCGTGGCGGAGCGCGAGACCGGGAAAATCCTGGGGGCGCAGGCGTACGGGCCAGGAGTTGTGGACAAGCCGATAGACGCGTTCGTCGCCGGTATAACGATGGGCGCGGCCGTCCGAGACCTGGCAAACGCCGACTTCGCTTACGCGCCGCCTTTCTCGACCGCGATAAACCCTGTGAACCTGGCGTGCAACGTCCTATTGAACAAAATGAAGGGCAAGATGGAAGGAATCGACTGCATCGCGGCGAAGGAGATGATTTCCCGCGCAGGATGGGACGGCCTCGTGCTGGACAACAGGGATGTTCGGGAGTACGAGTCGGGAAGCCTTCCCGGCGCGGTCAACATTCCCAACGCCGAAATCAAGGCCAGATTGAGCGAAATCGAGCGATTCAGAGACAAGGACATTCTGGTGGTCTGCAACTACGGTCGGGGAGCGTACGACGGCTACCTCCGCCTGAAGCATCTCGGGTTCTCTAGGGTGTATGTGCTGGAAGGCGGAGCGAGGTTCTGGCCGTACGAACTGGCTTGAGAGAACGGGTTCCGCCCCATTCCCAAAAACCTTAATTCCCACCTCCACATCCCATCGCCGATGAACGACGTCCATTACGACAAGCCATCCGCTCGTTTCATGCTCACGAGGGTCGGCGTCTCCGGAATAAAGAAACCGATTCGCGTCACGCGCCCGGGAAAGGAGACGCAGCTCACGGCCACAATCGACCTGTACGTCGACCTTCCAGCGACCCACAAGGGTTCGCACATGTCCAGGAACGCAGAGGTCCTGGAGGATGCGATAACGGACGCCTCATCAGGTCCGACTGGAGGGCTCGAGATATACGCGGCGGGGCTCGCCCGCGCGCTGCTCCAGAGGCACGAGTACGCCACATTCTCCGAGGTACACATCTCGGCGGACTATTTCCTGGACAAGGCAGCGCCGTCGGGCAGGAAGACTACCGAAGTCTACGGGCTGGAGGCGAGCGCTTTCGGCACCAGGGAGCCGGGCAGAACGAGGGTGAGGAAATCGATAGGTGTCAAGGTCGTAGGCATGACCTCGTGCCCGTGCGCCATGGAGGGCGTGCGCGAGCTCATGAGCGCGGACAAGCCCGAATGCGCCCTCGCGCTCCGCTCGATACCGGTCATAACGCACAACCAGCGCAACGTCACCTCCCTGAAGATGGACGTGCCGGACGGTTCCGACGTCGAGGCTGACGTTCTAATAGAAATTGTGGAGAATGCGCTCAGCAGCCCCACGAGGGAGATACTGAAGCGCAGGGACGAGGCCGAGCTGGTGTACGCGGCCCACCAGAACCCCAAGTTCGTCGAGGACGTGGTCCGCGGCGTGCTGGAGCAAGTCGTCGCGAGATTCGCGGCCTTGCCCGGGGAGGTCGAGGTGGCGGTCAGGAGCGTGAGCGAGGAATCGATTCACAAGCACGACGCGATGGCAGAGCGCGTCACGACTCTGGCAGAGCTGAGGAGCTGAGAATATGGGAACTGTTGTCGGAGCCTGCCACATATGTGCCTCGCCCACCGTGATCGAGTGCAGGTTCTGCGGGAAGCCCGCCTGCGGCGCGCACTTCGACGCGGCCAGCGGTGCGTGCTCCGTCTGCGCGGGTTTCAGGGGAGCGAACTGAGGATGGGTGAGACGGGAGCGCCGACTAAGGATGACATAATCCGGTCGGCAGAGAGGATTGCGGCTTTCGCGAACCGCACCCCCGTCATGACCTCCCGCACGCTGGACGAGCGCCTGGGAGCCGAGGTTTTCTTCAAGTGCGAGAACTTCCAGAGGGTCGGCGCGTTCAAGTTCCGAGGCGCGTGCAACGCCGTTTTTTCTTTGAGCGAAGATGAGGCTAGAAAGGGAGTGGCCACGCATTCGTCCGGAAACCATGCGGCCGCTCTGGCGCTGGCCGCCAGATTGCGAGGGATAAATGCGCACGTGGCAATGCCTTCGAACTCGTCGAAGGTCAAGGTCGATGCGGTCAAAGACTATGGCGCCAAGATAACGTTCTGCGTTCCGACGCTGGAGGCGCGCGAGAGCACGCTCGCGGAGGTTGTTGCGAGGACGGGGGCGCACGTAGTCCATCCTTACGACGACGTCCGGATTATCGCCGGGCAGGCGACTGCCGCGAAAGAATTGCTGGAAGATGTTCAAGACTTGGACATTCTAATTGCGCCGGTCGGCGGCGGCGGCCTCCTAAGCGGCACGGCGCTGAGCGCCAAGCATTGGTCCACAGGCACGCGCGTTTTCGGGGCGGAGCCTGCGGGCGCGGACGACGCCTTCCGCTCGTTCGAGGCAGGCAAGCTGATTCGCCAGACGGACCCGCGGACGATTGCGGACGGGCTGCGAACTTCTCTCAGCCCGCGGACGTTCAAGATAATCCGCGAGAATGTGGCGGGCATCGCCACCGTCGGCGAGGGCAAGATAATCGAGGCGATGCGGTATCATTCCGAGCGCATGAAAATTGTCGTCGAGCCGTCGGGGGCGGTGCCGCTGGGGGCGCTGCTCGAGGGGAAGCTGGACGTCGCGGGAAAGCGAGTCGGGGTAATCATATCGGGCGGAAACGTTGAGTCCAAATTCTTTTCAGAGTGCACAAGCTAAGTAGTGCTGTCAATAAAAAAGCTGTTAGCGGATTTTGTTTATTTCATTTCCGCCATGAGCGCCTTTGCCTTCTCCGGGCTGAGGTTTATCGCCTTGAGCAGGTACTCTATCGACTTCTTGTGAATCATGGCCATCGTCTTGTCGTCGAGGAACTTCTCGTAAACCACAGGCGCCTTCATGTAATATCCGATTGCGAACTCCGAGAGGTACAGGGGGGCGCTCTCCTCGTCCAGCTCCGTCGCCTTGTTGTACGATGCCTCCGCGTCCTGGAACTTGCCGACGTCTAGGCAGAAGTTACCGTAGCTCGTCAGGTAGAAGACGTTCTTCGGGTCGAGCTCGATTGCCTTCTTGTACCATTCGATGATGTGGTCGACGCTGACCTTCGGCTCGCCCAGGGCGGACTCGGCCTTCCCGAAGTAGCCCCGAGGGTCTCCTGGCGCGGCCTTGATGACCTTCTCGTAGGCCGACATGGCCTTCTTCGTCTCGCCCGCTCCGAGCAACATTTCCGCTTCCTGCAAGGTGTCGTCGATTCCCGCCATTTGAACCCCTCAACACAAGTATCGTCGGAGGCTTCTTAAGGCTTTTGCTGGACGGAAGGAAAAAGGATAAATAAGCATATACTGACGGAGGGTCGCTATTGGCGCTTTTTGCGGAAAATGAAGGAGGCGATTGTCACTCCCACGGCAATAACACCGATGACGCCCAGGATAACTGGAATGTTAGTCTCAAACGAGCAACAAGGTGCCGAAACATCAGCGGAGCCGTTCAATAATAGAATCACCACAGAGCAATCACCTGAATCAGCAAAGCTTGGATGTCTTACTGATATTTCAATTCTGATATCCTCACTCTCGACGACTTTATTCGGAGCCGTCAAAGTCAGAATGGTTTTGCCATCGATGTCTGTCGTTGTGTTCCCATCTATAGCGATACCCTCATCGGATGTTTGCGCCTCGATGGTCGCACCAGCGATAGGCAAACCATCCTGGTCTCGCACGGTCACGGTCATGGGCGCGGTATCACCAGGGTCGAGGACATCGGGCTCGACAACGGCTCGCACCCTGAGGAATTTCGTGTCATCCGGTTTGACCGTGACGATGACAACTTTCGATGGAGCGGGGTTATAATTCATATCGCCAGTTATTTTTGTCGCTCCTAGCAAGCATATATCCACCTTCATGTCGCTAGTCGCGTTCGCTGCTACATGGGGCGCAGTCCATGATGTCACAACTTTGCCATTCGAAAGCGTTGTAGAGTTGTATGTCCTCAATCCATTAGCGAATGTGCCATCGGTACAAGCGAGCTCGACGCGAGCACCCTCGATGATGGTTCCCCACTGGTCGGTTACTGAGACACTTATTTCTGAAATACCCTCAGACAGGACTGGAGATTCCACGGATAGGGATGCCCGCAAGCCTGGACAGGTATGCGGATATATCCCGATTAGCGACCTCCAAGAGAATATCGAGCCAGATGGTCCGACGCTCCAGTTTAGAAACCTATCCGAGTTGTATGCCTCGATGCTGGTCTTAGAATAGAGGGCGCTTATTGGCTGGTCGTATACGATGGATGCTTGGCAGTCCTTTATGGCTTTCTGGCGTTCTTGGATTTTCGGGGCGGAGCGCGCTTTTTCGATCAACGAGTCGCAGCTGCTGTTTTGATATCCGGCATAATTTAATCGGGTTCCCGCCATCGAAGAATGGAACATATCGTGCAGATAGGTTGGTGGTTCCGTTTCGAAAACATTGCTCGTAATTGCCATCTCGAAGCTCGACGATTGTATTCTGTCGACGACAGCAGAGAAGTCGATGGGATTGGACTCAGCATTGATACCAATTTGCTGCAATGATGTTGATATCATAATTCCAGCTTGTGCCAATATGGGGTCATAGTCCGCTGGAGGTGTCAAGATTCCAATGCGACCATCGTCTCCCGATCCGATAGGCGTCCCATCCGGATTCTTCCACCAATTTCCCTTGCCAGCTGGCTTAGTGGGGTCGGTAAGTTTGTAACCCGCATCTGCAAGGATGCGAACCGCCTCGTCTGGACCGTATCCGAACTGTGGCAGGGAGTTGTTGTACCATGCTGTGTCGATAGGGCTGACTGGTCCGTCCGCGGCTATCCCGAAGCCTTGGAGCAATCGTTCGACAATCACTTTTTTATTGATACATTGCGTAACAGCTTCCCGCAGCGGCTTACCATAATCGCCTTGCAGCGGATCGTTGTCTGGGTATCCGAACGATTTCTTCCTCATGTTGAAAGCGAGGTACGTGAACCCTCTTTCGCTCGCCTGGGTTAGACAGATGTCTTCGTTATTGATGAGGTCTGGCACATATGTTGGCGGCAGCGACCAATGAAGGTAGTCCAAGTTATCGTACCATCGACCAGCCAGGTATCCCGTGCTTCCCATATTCTTGAAATAGACTCCATCTATGGAGGTGCGGAGTTTGGAAAAATGCTCGCGCCAAGTGGATATCTTGAAATCCACACCTGGGGTCCTATTCTCGAATTTGAACGCCCCCGAGCCGACAGATGTCGGATTCTCATAAACGAATGCCTTCGATTTGTTCCACGCATTGGCATCGCCGGGTGGGAGCATAGGGTCGGTAGAATCGGTCAGCTGGCCGCTGACCTTTGTGCCCCATATGTGCTTGGGTAAAATCATTGGAGACAGTGTTTCATTGACGAAATTATAGAATGGTACCTGGATGTAGAATCGGAGCGAAGTATCGGAAAGCTTCTTGATGCCAAGCCAATGCGTCGCGGTATAGTTGCTCGTTCCATTTCCGCCATCGTCTTTCAGGCACAGCATAAAGGACGACCATTTCGCCACCTGCGCTGCAACGCCGTAGGAAAAGAGCATGTCGTCAATGTCCATCTGGTGCCCGTCGTGGAACTTGACTCCGGTGAATTTGTAATGAACCGTCATCTGCCCTGCGATAGCGAGCGGTTCCCAATCGCTTTTATTATCCTGGTTGAATAGCGAATCTGACGTACAGTTCGCGGAGCTCACAGCGATGTAGGGAACAGGCTCCCCGGAAATGACATCCCGGTAGACTGGCGAATCGTATAACCATCGAATCGCATCCCAAGTCCAGATGTCGTTGGCTGCGATTGGATTCAGGGTTTTGACATCTTCGAGCATGCCGACCCGAAGGTAAATTGGAACATCCCCAATTTGAGCCGCGCCGGGGGAAAATGCGAGGGGGCTGGACAGAAACATCACCGCAACGGCCAGCGCCATCACTGCCTTTTTCCTGGAACCCTTCATGTCCGGTGAATGGGCTTCAGGATATTTAAACAGATTTGTAAAGCGTTTTGTGAAGCCACTCAGCTCGCCCATCATTCATCACTTTATCAGAATGTCAGTGCTCATCATCGTGGCGCTCGCAGATTGCCTTTCGCGGAGATAATGTTTTCGACGTTTATGGTACGGTTCTTGCGACACGCATAAAGATTTCTATCCGCGAGCCGATGGGGTCCCCATGCGCCTCTACGTCGTCGAAGGCAACCAGTGCGACCCGAAGAAGTGCACGGGCGCGAGATTAATCCGCTTCGGATACGCCCAGCCGCTGCGAGCCCCCAAGGCGCTCCCGCGCGGCTCGGTCGTTCTAACGCCAGTCGCCGAAATTGCGCTGTCTCCAGCGGATGCCGCTGCAGCCTCAAAGCGCGGTCTCGCGGTCCTGGACTTCTCATGGAACAAGACGGAAGACGACTTCCCCGAGATTCCGAGAGACTGCTCCGGGCGCGCCCTGCCGTTCCTCGTCGCCGCCAATCCGACGAACTACGGAAAGCCGTTCAAGCTGTCGAGCGCGGAGGCGCTGGCATCCGCATTGTCGATATTGGGCGAATCGCAAAAAGCCGAAGAGCTGATGACGAAGTTCAAGTGGGGGCTGTCGTTCCTGGCGCTGAACCGCGAGAGGCTCGAAGCCTATGCAAAATGCAAGGACTCGACCGAGGTGGTAGAGGCACAGCGGAAAATCGTCGAGGCGATGGGCGGGGCATAAAGATGAGAACCACCAACCTGCAGCCTGGCCAGCAGGCCAGGTAAGGTCGAGCGAGCAGGCGAGGGCGAGCCTTTTGGGATACCATACACCTTTTCCGCGAGCCCGAGCCAGCGCAGCGAGACTGGAAAAGGGGTTGTTACTTATGCATCTCAGGCGGAAGCAGGTTCGGTATGCTGTCCTCTATCGGATAATCGAATTTGCACTTCTCACAATACAGGCCACCCTCTATGATTTCCTTCGCGTCCTCTTTCTTTACGGTCAGCTTGAGGTCTCCTTTGCAGACGGGGCAGCAGAGGATGTCCATCAGGGAGCGCTTCACAAGCTCACTTCCTCATCTTGTGGACTTCCATCTGGTCCCAGTCCACCTGGTGCTTGAAGCCCTTCTGGTTGAGGTAGCTGGACAGGGATTCGGCCACCTTCACAACGTCGTTCGTCTTGGAGGCGTTGTAGTGCTTGTAGACGTAGAACTCGACCCCCTTGTCCAATATCGGGAATATCATGCGCATCTTGCCCTGGCGGTTGAACCCCTCGGGCTTGCGGTTCCGCTCCAGGTCGAGCATGTTCTCGAACACGAGCATGTCCAGGACTTCCTCGTCCTCGGGCATCTGGCCGCTCTTGTCGAGGAAACGGGTGTACATCTCCTTGAATATCGGAGCCAGGTCCTTGTATTTCACGTTCCTCTCGAATTTGATATGGGCGCTTCGTACTTTCATGTTAGCACTAGTCCTAAATGAGGCGGCTCATTATATAAAGTTTGGCCGTCATTCCGCGGGCAGGGAAACCTCGACCTCGTCCAGGTCCTTCGGCAGGATGCAATTCGGGTGGACGGCCTTCGCCTCCTCCAGGAGCGGAGAGGCGTCATCGTATCGCGGGCTGACGTGGACGAGGGCCAGCATCTTCGCCCCGGCCTTCGATGCCAATGCGGCCGCCTGCCGAGCGGAGGCGTGGCCGTACGTGTTGGCCTTGTCCTCGTTGTCTGCGGCTGCTGTTGCGTCATGTATCAGCAAGTCGCAACCGCCAGCAAGCGCCTCCACGGAATCGCACGGCTTGGTGTCTCCGGAAAAGACGAGCTTCCGGCCCTTGCGCGGGGAGCCGAGCACCATCGAAGGCTCCACCACCTTCCCGTCCGCAAGAGTGACGCTCTCGCCGGACTGGAGCTTGCTGAACATCGGCCCCTCCGGGATTCCCAGCTCCAGGGCTTTGGTCTTGTTGAATTTACCAGGCCGCTGCGACTCCTCGATGGCGTACGAATAGCAGGGCACTGTGTGGTCTCCCAGGGCGCAGGAGACAGAGTAGCGCTCGAAGGTCACGCGCTCTCCAGGCTCAAGCTCCTCGACGCACACTTCGAACGTCGGTTTGAAATACCCCAGCCCCAGCAGGGACTTCATTAGCTCCACGACGCCTGTCGGGCCGTATATCTCCAGCGGCTCCTTCCGGTCGTTCAGCGCCATGCTCTGGATGAGCCCAGGCAGGCCGAGGAAGTGGTCGCCGTGGAAGTGCGTGACGAAAACCTTGGAAATCTTCATGAAAGACACTGAGGTGCGCATGAGCTGGCGCTGCGTGCCCTCGCCGCAATCCAGCAGTACGACTTCGGGGCCGATGCGGACCGCAATCGATGTGACGTTCCTTTCCGGGGAAGGCCACGAACCTCCCGTGCCCGCGAACACGACGTGCATAGCGACCCGTATCCGCACATGCTAATATTATTTGTGCGTCGTTTGCCAGCAAAGCTGGGGGGCGAGGGCGGTTTAGGTTACCTTTAAATCCATCACCGCCATCCATCCGACGATGGCAAAGATATTCATCGGCGTCGCCTGGCCGTACGCGAACGGGCCGGTCCACGTCGGCCACATAGCCGGGTGCAACCTTCCGCCCGATATATTCGCGCGGTACCACCGAATGGCCGGAGACGAAGTTCTGATGGTCTCCGGCAGCGACATGCACGGCACGCCGGTCACGGTCAAGGCCGAGCAGGAGGGGATACCCCCGGCAGAGCTTGCGCAGCGCTATCACGAAATGAACGCAGCGGCATTCGCGAATTTCGGCATCGTCTTCGACCTCTTCCTGACCACGGAAGACCCGACGCATAAATCTGAGGTCCAGAAGTTCTTCCTCAAGCTGCTGGAGCGGGGCTACCTTTACGAAAAGGAGATGGAGCTGCCCTACTGCCCGAAATGCGCGCGCACCCTACCGGATCGCTACGTCGAGGGCACATGCCCCTTCTGCAGCTACGACAAGGCGAGAGGCGACCAGTGCCCCGAATGCGGCAAGCTCCTCGACCCCGAGACGCTGAAGATGGCGCACTGCAAGACCTGCGGCACGACACCTGAGCCAGTAGTTAGAAAGCACTTCTTCTTCAAGCTGAGCGCGCTCGAAAAGCCGCTGCTCGAATGGCTGTCGGACAAGAATTACTGGCGGCCGCACGTGACGAGCTTCGCCCGCAACTTCATCGAGAGCGGCCTCAAGGACCGTCCGGTCACGCGAGACACAGAATGGGGCATCGAAATTCCCGTGCCAGGGTACGAAGACAAGCGCATCTACGTCTGGTTCGAGGCGTTCATGGGGTACTACACAATGGCGGTGGAGTGGGCGAGGCGCCAGGGGAGGCCGGAGGCGTGGCGCGAGTTCTGGCAGAACCCGGAATGCAGGCATTACTACTTCCTGGGAAAGGACAACGTCCCCTTCCACGCGATATTCTGGCCCGCGGTTCTGATGGCGCACGGCGGCCTGAACCTGCCTTACGACGTTCCAGCCAACGCATTCCTGAGGATGGACGGAGAGCAGTTTTCCAAGTCCAGGGGCGTAACCCTGAACGCCGCGGACCTGCTGGAAAAGTACGGCCCGGATTCGCTGCGCTACTACATATCCGCGATAATGCCAGAGAGCCGCGACGCGGAATTCTCGTGGGAGGAGTTCGTCGCGAAGACCAACAACGAGCTCGTGGCGACGCTGGGCAACTTCGTCCACAGGACGCTCACGTTCACGGAGAAGAACTACGGCGCGATACCGGAGATGGGGACGCTCGCGGAGGCGGACAAGGCCGCGCTGGCCACGATTGAGCGCGCGCAGGCGGAGGTCGCCCGCTGCATTTCCTTATGCGAGTTCAAGAACGGCCTCAAGGCCGCTATGGACCTTGCCCGCGAGGGGAACAGGTACTTCGATTCGGTCGAGCCGTGGGCGCTCGTCAAAGCCGACAGGGCGAGGTGCGGGGCGGTCCTGCACGTGTGCCTGAAGTTCGCCAAAGCGCTCGCAGTGCTCACGATGCCGTACATCCCCCACGGCGCTGCGAGGATATGGAACGCGATCGGCTGCGAGGGCGAACCGACGAGCTGGGCTCAGGCAATCGAACCGCTGGAGGCGGGGAAACCCCTGAGGAAGCCCGATGTGATATTCAGGAAGCTGGAGGCCGAGAAGAAAGAGGAAGCCTCGCCCTTGGCAATGCTGGACATACGGGCCGGGAGGATAAAGTCCGCCGCAGACCACCCCAACGCGGAGAAGCTGGTGGTGCTGAACCTGGATGTCGGCGAGGAGCGCCAGATAGTGGCCGGCATAAAGCAGCACTACTCAATCGAACAGCTCGCCGGAAAAAACATCCTCGTCGTATGCAACCTACAGCCGGCAAAGCTGAGGGGCGTGGAATCGAACGGGATGCTGCTGGCGGCGGACGACAACGGCGTCGTCAGCCTGCTCGCTCCTCCGGAAAGCGCCGCGCCTGGGGAGCGGCTCGACGGCTGCGCCCCGGCCGCACAGATTGATTTCAAGAGGTTCCAGAGCGTCGTGTTCATCGCTGGCAAGTTCTCGCAGGGCAAGATGGACATAGGCCGGCCGGTGGCCACGGACGCGAAGGGATTGCCCGATGGTGTCGTCGTCCCGTGCGTCGTGTCCGCGGACATGAAGTGCGCGGACCCGCTGGCGATAGGCGGAAAGCACG
The DNA here is from genome assembly GCA_043799545.1 of Methanobacteriota archaeon. Classification (GTDB taxonomy): domain Archaea; phylum Thermoplasmatota; class Thermoplasmata; order SG8-5; family DAIRED01; genus DAIRED01. The sequence continues at coordinate 70,078 of JAZDNO010000030.1, forward strand.
CTGCTTTCGACAAGCCTGTCAACCAGGGGGCGAAAATCCGATGAGGCTCGACCTCCACGTCCACTCGTTACATTCCAGCGACGGCTCCGCGACGCCGAGCGAGATAATCCGGCAGGCGAGGAAATACGGGCTCAACGGCGTCGCGATAACCGACCACAACTCCCTCGATGGGGCAAACCAGGCGAGGTCTGAGGCTGCGGAGATGAAGGACTTCGTCGTCGTCCGAGGCATGGAGGTCTCCGCGAAGGAGGGGCACGTCCTCGTCTACGGCACAGACGAGACTATGTCAAAGGGCCTGGCTGCGGCGGAAGTGGTCGAGCGGGCGCGGGAGCTTGGCGGAATAGCGGTCGCGGCGCATCCGTTCCGCTTCTGGACAGGCGTCGGTGAAAAGGTCGTGAGAAATGTCGCTTTCACGGCAGTCGAAGGTTTGAACAGCCGTTCGCACAAGGCGGCCAACGCGCGCGCTAGGGAGATTGCCCTGGAGCTGCAAAAGCCAGCAATAGGCGGAAGCGACGCGCACGACCTGGGAATGGTCGGAGTGGGAGTCACGGTTTTCGAGTCCGCAGCAGAGAGCGAGGCGCAAGCCATCGAGTTGATTTCAAAAGGCCAGTGCCACCCAGAAGGGATGAGCGCGTCTCCGGCGATGGGCATCAGGACGGCGTTTGGCAATCTGACAAGCGGCTTTCATCGCGGCGTCAAAAAGATATAGGATCAGAGAAACTCTTCCATCTTCTGCACTTGTTGCCTGATATCCGCAAGTATTTTCTCGGAATCGGTCTCGGGGTTCAGCTTCAGAACGAGTAATGCTCTCGCGCTTATCGTGGCTATTACGATTGTGGACCTGTCCAACTCGATGTTGACGTGCTTCAGCTTCTCCTTCAGTTCGGACGTGGCCGTTTCCGCCGCACCGAGAAGTATGGCCGACATCGCGACGAAGGTCTCCGTGTGCGCCCCTTTCGGCACGTCTCCTGCTATGTGCATGCCGCTTCTGGATACAAGCAGCGCGTCAGAAACGCCATCGACTTTTTCGATGCCCACCAGAATCTCTTCCAGATTTTCAACGTTGGTCATTCAATGCCACGAGCCCTTCTATTGTAAGCGTTGTAACACAAATCATGTTCATAAACCTTTTGATATGATTATCTGCGATTTTTCGGGCTAGTTTGGCGCCGGCACGATATAATATATATTTTCTGCGATTCCCTTATATAGTTAATATACTTTATAGTTAATAGGGATGCGCTCGGGTGATATCTTGTCCGACGACACTTACGATGCGGAGAAAATCCAGGTCCTGGAGGGCTTGGAAGCTGTCAGGAAGCGGCCAGCGATGTACATCGGGAGCACCGATTCGCACGGCCTGCACCATCTTGTTTACGAGGTCGTGGACAACGGCATAGACGAGGTCATGGCCGGCCATTGCACGGACATCAACATATTTCTGGAGCAGGACGGCAGCATCATGGTTGCCGACAACGGCAGGGGCATACCCAGCGAAATCCATCCGAAGTACGGCGTGTCCGCGCTCGAGATTGTCATGGTCAAGCTCCACGCCGGTGGAAAGTTCGACCGCAAATCGTACAAGGTCTCCGGCGGCCTCCACGGAGTAGGTGTCTCGGTCGTCAACGCACTGTCCGTTTGGCTGGAGGCGGTCGTGCATCAGAACGGGAAGACTTACTTCCAGAGATACGAGCGCGGGAAGCCCAAGGAACCCGTGAAGATAATCGGCGATTCGGACAGCCACGGGACGGCGATATCGTTCCTGCCCGACCCCGAGATATTCGAGACAGTGAAGTTCGACTACGACATCCTGGCCAACCGCCTGAGGGAGCTGGCCTACCTGAACAAGGGCATGCGGATTAAGATAAAGGAGAACTGGGAGGGCGGGCGTTCCGACAGCTTCTTCTCGGAGAAGGGAATTTCTGAATTCGTCGCCTACGTGAACAAGAATCGCACCCCGCTGCACGACGAGCCCATCTGCCTCGAATGCTCCAGGGAGACCGCCCAGCTCGAGATGGCGATGCAGTACACGGACGGATACGTTGAGAACATACACACCTTCGCGAACAATATCAACACCATCGAGGGCGGCACTCACCTCATCGGATTCAGGGCGGCGCTGACTAGAGTTATAAACGATTACGCCAGGAAGAACAACTTTCTCGCGGCCAAAGACGAACCTCTGTCGGGGGAGGACGCCCGCGAAGGGCTCACCGCTATCGTCAGCGTCAAAGTGGCCGAGCCACAATTCGAGGGCCAGACGAAGACGAAGCTGGGCAACAGCGAGATAAAGGGCCTGGTCGAATCGATGGTCTACGAGAAGCTCTCGGAGTTCTACGAGGAGAACCCGCGGGTCGCGCAGGCGTGCATCGGCAAGGCCGTGCTGGCATCCCAGGCGCGCATCGCGGCGCGGAAGGCGCGGGAGCTCACGAGGCGCAAGGGCCTGCTGGAGGGCTCGAACCTGCCGGGAAAGCTGGCCGACTGCCAGGAGAGGGACCCCGCGCTCTCGGAGATTTACATCGTCGAGGGGGACAGCGCAGGCGGCTCGGCGAAGCAGGGCCGGAACAGGGAGTTCCAGGCCATCCTGCCGCTCAGGGGCAAGATTCTCAACGTCGAGAAAGCAAGGCCGGACAAGTTCCTGCACAACGCCGAGATAAGGACGCTCATCACCGCGATAGGCACGAGCTTCGGCGCGGACTTCCTCATCGAGAAGGCAAGGTACCACAGGGTCATCATCATGACGGATGCGGATGTCGACGGCGCGCACATCAGGACCCTCCTGCTGACGTTCTTCTATCGCTACATGAAACCTCTGGTCGAGGCAGGTTACGTTTACATCGCCCAGCCGCCGCTCTACCGCGTAGCGAAGGGAAAGGACGAGCGCTGGGCGTACTCCGAGGGGGACCGCGCTAAGATGCTGGCGGAGATGGGCGAGAATGCCAGCACGCAGCGCTACAAAGGTCTCGGAGAGATGAACCCGCACCAGCTCTGGGAGACGACGATGAACCCCGAGCACCGCATTCTCTACAAGGTCACGATACTGGACGCGCTGATGGCAGACCAGCTCTTCACGACGCTGATGGGCGACCAGGTGGAGCCTCGCAGGCTTTTCATTGAGGAGCATGCAAAGGAGGTGGTGAACTTAGATGTCTAACGAATCACCCGATTCCAATCCCACGCCGCCCGCTCCCAAGAAGCGCGGGCGAAAACCCAAGGCCGCAGGCGATGCCGGGCAGAACACCGCCCCGCAGCCGACTTCCAGCGTCCCGGTGAAGGGCGCACCAGCCACGCCGGCGCAACCCCCGACACCTGCCGAGCGCAAGTTCGCCGACAAGATTGTCAACCGCACTATCGAGGACGAGATGAAGCGCTCCTACATCGATTACGCGATGAGCGTCATAGTGTCTAGGGCGCTGCCGGACGTGCGCGACGGGCTGAAGCCCGTGCACAGGCGCATTCTCTACGGAATGAACGAGCTTGGCATGCCGTACAACCGCGCCCACAAGAAGTCCGCGAGGGTCGTCGGGGACGTCATGGGAAAGTATCACCCGCACGGCGACCTGGCGATTTACGACGCGCTGGTAAGGATGGCCCAGGAGTTCTCTCTCCGGGCGACTCTGGTGGACGGCCAGGGCAACTTCGGCTCGGTCGACGGCGATTCTCCGGCGGCCCAGCGTTACACCGAGTGCCGAATGTCCCGCGTCGCGGGGGAGATGCTGGCTGACATCGACAAGGACACGGTCGACTTCGTTGACAACTACGATTCGACCCTGAAGGAACCGAGCGTGCTGCCGTCCGGCTTCCCGAACCTGCTGGTCAACGGCTCTTCGGGGATTGCCGTGGGCATGGCCACGAACATTCCGCCCCACAACCTCGGAGAGATTGTGGACGGCCTCACGCTTCTCCTCGACAACCCAGGCGCGGAGATAATCGACCTGATGAACGTCATCAAGGCCCCGGATTTTCCGACTGGCGGTACGATTTACGGGATAGCCGGAATAGTGGAAGCTTACAACACTGGCCGAGGGAGAATCCGCGTGCGGGCGAAGACGCACATCGAGGAAGTGACGAAAGACAAGAATGCAATCATCGTCACTGAAATCCCATACCAGGTGAACAAGGCCAAGCTCGTCGAGAACATAGCCGAGTTGGTCAAGGACAAGCGCGTCGACGGCATCACCGACCTCAGGGACGAGAGCGACCGCGAGGGCATGCGCATAGTCATCGAGCTGCGCAGGGACGCGAGCGAGGAGATAGTCCTCAACCAGCTCTTCAAGCACACCACGATGGAGACCACCTTCGGAATCATAAACCTGGCGCTCGTCGACGGCCAGCCCAAGGTTTTGACGCTCCGCGAGATGCTCCAGCACTACATCGATTTCCGCAGGGTCGTCGTGAGGAGGCGCACTGCCTACGACCTGAGGAAGGCCGAGGAGCGGGACCACATCATCGAGGGCTTGCTGATTGCGCTGGACAACCTGGACGAGGTCATCAAGATTATCCGCAAGTCCAAGAGCGGGGAGGAAGCCCAGAATGCGCTGATGGCGCGCTTCCTGCTCGACGAGCTGCAGTCGAAGGCGATTCTGGACATGCGCCTGCAGAAGTTGGCCGCGACAGAGCGCCAGGCCGTCAAGGACGAGCACGTGACGCTCGTGAAAACCATCGCAGACCTGAAGGACATCCTGGAGAAGGCCGAGCGCGTCACGGCGATTATCCGCGCGGAGCTTGTGGATATCAAATCAAGGTACGCGGACGAGCGCCGCACCGACATTATAACGGACGTCGCCGACATGGAAATCGAGGACTTGATTCCAATCGAGGACGTGGTGATTACTGTAACCCACACGGGCTACATCAAGCGCCTGCCGCTGGAAACGTACCGCGAGCAGCACCGCGGCGGAAAAGGCCGCCTTGGCATGGAGACGAAGGAGGAGGACCACCTCACCCACGTCTTCGTGACATCCACGCACGACTACATCATGTTCTTCACGAACAAGGGGCGCGTGCACTGGCTCAAGGCCTGGAAGGTGCCGGTAGGCGGCACGCACGCCAAGGGAAAGGCCATAGTGAACCTGCTGTCCCACCTCGAACCCGGTGAAGAGATACACGACATGATGTCGGTCAAGGAGTTCGACGACCAGCACTTCCTCATATTTGCGACCAGGCGGGGCAAGATAAAGAAGACGCGCCTCGACGCGTACAAGCACGTGCGCGTCACTGGAATCATCGCCCTGGGGCTCGAGGAAGGGGACTCGCTCGTGGACACGAAGCTCTCGGACGGCGCGCACGAGATTATCATCGCAACACGCAACGGCCAGGCCGTTCGCTTCGACGAGAAGGGCGTGAGGTCGATGGGCCGCCCGGCGAAGGGCGTGCGCGGCATCAGGCTGAAGAAAGGTGACGAAGTAGTCTCTATGGAGGTCGTCGACGAGACGATGGAGCTTCTAACGCTCACGGAGAACGGCTACGGAAAGCGCAGCCCCGTCGAGGACTACCGCAAGACCAAGCGCGGTGGAAGCGGCGTGCGCACCCTGAAAATCACGGACAAGACCGGCAAGATCGTTGGCACGAAGCCAGTCACGGACAAGGATGCGCTCATAATCACAAGCAAGTCGGGGATGGTCATCCGCGTGCCGATTTTCGAGAGCATCGACCACCAGATTCGCAGCATGGGCCGCAGCACCCAAGGAGTCCGCATCATGCGCCTGGAGGAAGGCGACCGCGTGATGGCGCTCGCGAAGATAATCGCCTCCGAGGAGGAGGAGAAGGTCGTGGAGGAAGCCGCTGCCGCCGATGCGGGGCAGAAACCAAAGATAAGCGACGCGGAGTTCGCGGGGCTGAAAGAGGAGAAGGACGACGGCGGCGGAGCGGGCGGAGGCGAGAAGGCGGAGTAAACGCTTCCCGGTTCCACACATGGCCGAGAGAAAGAGGTTGAAGGCCCCGAGGCTTGAGACGGCGCGGCTCGTCCTGCGGCCGATAACAAGGCGGGACATCCCTTTCCTCCTCAAGCTGTTCGGGAGGCCGGAAACCCTGCGCTACGTCCGGGACGAACCTCTAGAGACGCTGGCCCAGGCCCAAGCGTTGTACGACGAGGGGATGCGCCCGGTGCCGACGCGCTTCAGGCTAGTCGCAACCCTGAGAGAGACCGGGGAGCCGATAGGAACCCTTGGTATGTTCCTCTACGACGCCGAGAACGGCTCGGCCCATATCGGGTACGACCTCCTCAAGGAGCACTGGGGGAACAGATACATGACGGAAGCGGTGCGAGCCTTGCTGGAATGGGGCGTGACGGCAGGAGGCATCAACCGAATCCAGGGGAACGCCGACCTGCGCAACTCGGCTTCGCTGCGCGTGATGGAGCGCATCGGGATGAGGCGCGAGCTGGTGATGCGCCAGGTCACGTTTTTCAAAGGCGCATTTCGGGACATTGTTTTCTACTCTTACCTGAAGGAAGACATGGCGCGGGAGAACGCCGCAAAGAAATCGCATGGGACGGGCAAAGAGGATCGGCCTGGCGCACGCGGGAGGCGCCGCCCATGAGCCCGAAGCGCGCGCCTGTGCGAGTCCCTAGAATCGAGACGCAGCGCCTCATCATGCGCCAGCTCACCGCGCGCGACGTCAAGTTCGTCTACGACCTCTTCAGCCTCGAGGAGACCAACAGGTACGTTTCGAACCCTCCGGTGAAAGACATGAAGGCGGCGCGGGGAATATACGAGAAGTACTGCCGCCCGAAGCCGTACCTATTCCGTGTCGGGATAATCCTGAAGGAGACCGGTAAGCTCGTCGGGACGCTCGGGCTCTACTCCATCAACATGGAAGACAAACGCGCGACGCTGGGCTTCGACCTCCTGCCGGAGCACTGGGGGAAAGGCTACATGACGGAGGCCTGCCGCGGATTGCTGAATTGGGCGTTCAAGGAGCTGAAGCTAAACAGGATACAGGCGTCGGCGGAGCCGGCGAACGTGCGCTCGCTGGCAGTGATGGAGCGCCTCGGATTCCAGCGCGAGGGCGTGCTGCGCCAGCTCGATTACTACAAAGGCGCGTACCACGACGACGTGGTGTATTCGCTTCTGAGGGAAGAATGGATTGGTTGACCAAAGACGGCATTACAATTAGACATAACAATCAATAAATATGCCTCAAAACAATATATTCCATCGGTGTGCATGACATGGTGCGAATAGAAAGAGCGACAATCGTCGGAACGGTCGCTATCGTAGTATTCGCGATGCTGACACAGTCGCTCGGTAGTGTCTCCACGGCCAAGGACGGCCCCATGGAAAGCCAATTTATTCCGACAATTATTCAACCATCGAACGGAGCGGTCGTAAGCGGCTCAGTCCAGATTGCATGGTCCGGGTATATCGATTATGAAGACACCTGGTACGTAGCCTGCGACCAAGATGGCGCCTATCCATACGATTATATTATTGCCACACTTTGGGCGCAAAACTACCCTTTCCCTACGACCTATTGGTCGTGCATTTGGAACACGGCTACGGTTCCGAATGGAGCGTGGGAAATTGTTGTGATTGAACTTGGCTTTTTCAATATTAATCCTGTAGGCGCGTCAATCAACGTCGTCGTAGCCAACCCAGATATTACGGCTCCCATGCACTCAAGCGAGTATCCTCTCGTTTCCTCATACACCCGGAGCAGGACGCCAACGGTTTCTGTGAAAGTCGCTGACCCGAGTGGGGTTTCCCTGTCATCCGTGAAACTCTGGCTTGACGGCACAGAGGTAGCATACCAGTCGGGTACTATCACCTCCGGGTACAACATCTCTTACGCTGTGCCGGAGGAGATAGACGAGGGGTCCATTGTGCTGTGCCGCATATATGCCCAGGACATAAGCGGGAACGCGCTCGATTTCGCTTGGCAATTCACGGTGCTTCACTCTGCCAACATCATTCTGAACCAGGGCTGGAACCTCGTCTCGCTGCCGCTGGCCCAGGTCGATGCGACGGTAGGGGCTTCGCTCAGCACCATTGCCGGAAAATGGAGCGCTATTATGACGTACAACGCAACCTCCAACGACCACTGGAAAACCAACATCGCATCGAGGGCCGATGCGCTCGACGACTTGAAATCCCTGAACCACCGTTCCGGGTACTGGATAAACGTCACGCAGGCAGGCGGCTGCACTTTGGCGGTATACGGATTGCCTCCATCGTCGACAGCAATCCAGCTTCGTGCCGGATGGAACCTCGTCGGATACCCGTCTTCGCGGGGTGACTTGGCTGCGGCCATCGCCCTTTGGGGCACAGGCGCTGATTCGGTGGAGTCTTTCGACCCTGCGGAACTCTACATGACGTCCGCGATGGGTGCGATGCAAACGCTTACCCCTGGCTATGGATACTGGATGCACGTCTCCGCTGATACGGTGTGGACTGTCACGTACTAGAGTCAAACCATAACTTTCTTAAGTATCCCCACCGCCTCGTCCACCTGCTCTTTCGTAATGACCAGCGGCGGCGCGAAACGGATGGTCGTGGTGTGCGTCTCCTTCGCCAGCAGGCCGTTGCGCATGAGCGCCTCCGTGTATTTTCGCGCTGGGCCGGCCTTCTCGGTGAGCTGGACGGCTATTAGCAACCCCTTGCCGCGCACTTCCTTGAAGAGAGGATTGTGAAGCTCCTGGAGCTTCTTCATGAAGTACGCGCCCATCTCCTCCGCGCGCTTGTCCAGCTTCTCGTCGATGAGGACGTCCAGCGAGGCGCTGGCGACGGCGCACGCCAGCGGGTTTCCTCCGAAGGTCGAACCGTGCGTACCGGGTGTGAATACGCCCATGATTTCCTTCGAGCTCAAGACCGCGGAGACGGGCACGATTCCACCGCCGAGCGCCTTCGCCAAGAGCATCACATCCGGCTTGATGCCGTCGTGCTGGAAACAGAACATCTTCCCGGTGCGGCAGAAGCCTGTTTGTATCTCGTCGACGACCAGGAGCACGTTGTGCTTCGTGCAAATCTCCCGAACCTTTTTGAGGTATCCCGCGGGCGGGACTATGACCCCGGCCTCGCCCTGTATCGGTTCGACTAGGAACGCCGCCGTGTTTGGCGTGATGGCCTTCTCCAGCGCCTCGGCGTCGCCATATGGGATTACCTTGAATCCCGGCGTGAACGGGCCGTAGTTCGTCTGCGCGTCCGGGTCCGTCGAGAAGCCTACGATGGTGGTCGTGCGCCCGTGGAAGTTCTCGGCGCAGACGATAATCTCCGCCTTGTCCTTCGGTATCTTCTTCTCCTCGTACCCCCAGCGCCTGGCCAGCTTTATCCCCGTCTCGACGGCTTCCGCACCGGTGTTCATAGGGAGCATCATCTCCATGCCCGCGAGCTCCGTGAGCTTCTTCATGAACGCGCCGAGTTTGTCGTTGTAGAAAGCGCGGGATGTCAGAGTCAAGACGTCGAGCTGGTCCTTCGCCGCCTTCACGATTCTCGGGTGCCTGTGCCCCTGGTTGAGCGCCGAGTAGCAGGAGAGCATGTCGATGTAGCGCTTCCCCTCCGGGTCCCAGACGTATACGCCCTCGGCCTTCGCGATGACGACCGGTATGGGGTGGTAGTTGTGCGCTCCGTACTTCGCCTCGATATCCATGTACTCCTTCGACGTTGGCATAGGAGAACCTCCTGGTTCTGTCCTACGAATCGACGAGGATGTATTAAAATGTGGGGATATATATTATTCGTCGAAGATGAACAGCTCTTCCACAGTGGTCTGGAGAGCCACGGCGACGTCGTGCGCCAGCTTCAACGACGGATTGTAGCTGCCCTTCTCCATGAATAGTATCGTCTCGCGCCTCACCCCGACCTTTCGAGCGAGGTCGTCCTGCGTCATGTCGTACCTCGCTCTCAGCTCCTTGATGCGGGTCCTCATGGAATCGCCTCAGTCCAGGGATGGCATCCTGCTGAAGTACGCCCACATCGCCACGAACGAAATCGCGCCGCCAAGGATGCTGATGCCGGTGATGTCCGTGGCTTTCAGCGTCGAATTGACGCTGTCGCAATAAAGCCCGAGCGCCAGCATCAGGTATATCAGGAAGATGAAGGAGTTGCTCGCGGCTTTCTCCTTTATCCTCTGCGAGCGCTCGTCATCGACGGGCAGCCCCGCCTTGATGTTCCTCACCATCGACCCCCCGATGAATATCATGATGAGCGCTGCTATCCCCACGATTATGAACGTAGTAGCGGCGACAATCGAATCGTCCAGAAGACCATCGAACATCGCCCAGGCGACCGCTGAGGTTATCACTGCAAGCGAGACCCCAATGAGCGCTATCACGCGAACCTTGTCCTGCGCTGTCTTATCCATCTTTTTCACCCCTGTTAGAAAAATCCAACATATTGTTAGAGATTTCCAACTTAATGTTAGATATAGTTAACATTGTATTTAATGGTTTCTGCAGTAAATATATAATTTAAGGGTTTTAACAGCGCATGGTGATTTACAGCCCGGTCTTCCTCTCCACGAACTTTATCCCGTACTTTTCCAGTTCGTTAAGAATCGGGTTGTATATCTGCGGGTCCACGGGGATGAGCACGCCTGGCTTCGTTATCTTCTTCTCCAGTATCATGCGCACCGCGATGGCCGCCGGCACCGAGACGGTCCGCGCGATGGCGGTGTCACCGCCCACCTCGCCGTAGTCCACGAACGTCGACGTTATGAGCTCGCGCTTCCCGCCTTTGTACTCCGCGATGAACTCGTGGTTCATCACTATCATGTCCTTGTCCTTCTTGCCAATCTCCATCTTCTCCAGCGAGATGACGTTGAGGTAGTCCAGGGGGTTGTCCCTGTCCTTTGGCAGTGGCTTGTCCGAGAAAAGGCCCAGCCATTCCAGGCGCTTCACGATTGCGGCGTGGTGCGGCAGGTCCAGGAAGTCGGCGACTGCGCACGCCAGGCAGTCCTTGGGCTTCGCCTTCACCAGCGCCCTCGTCACGTCAGCGTAGGTCTTGCCTTTGAACCCTTTCAAAGGCTTGTCCTGGAGCCAGCCGAGCGCGACAATCGCCCGCAGCGTCTCGCACCATCCGGTCATGCGGAACGTGCCTCGGTATACGGTCTCGGCATCCTTCAGGCAATAGATTTTCTTGTAAGGCACGGAGTTGCGGTTCGGGTAGTTCTCGAACGCGCCAGCTCCCGGCACGTCCTCGATGACGTAGTTCTCGAAAAGCTCTTCTCCGGGGATTTTTATTGTCTCCCCGTCCTCCAGCCACTCCGCTGAATTGCGCGAGGCCAGCAGCACGCCGCGGGGCGCCCACGAGAACTTGTAGCCGAACGGGTTGTTGTTCGCCTCGTGCGACGGCAGCGCTCCGGTGGTCGACCGGAACGACACGACCTTTCCGCCCTTCTTCTCTACCGCGTGGATTACGCGCATGGCGGACATGTGGTCGATGCCAGGGTCCAAGCCGGCCTCGTTGAGGAATACCAGCTTCTTCTTCTTCGCCTCCTTGTCAAGAGCCATCATCGGGTCTCCGACGTACGACGTGGTCACGAGGTGCTTGTTGAACTTCAGGCACAGCTTCCCGATGGCCGGGTGGTTCGCCGGGGGCAGCAGGCTCACGACGAGGTCGCTGTCCTTCACCATCTTCTGGATGGCTCCGTCGGGGAACTTCTTCTCGTCGTAAGTCCAGGCGACGGCGCTGCCGTTCCTGTTCTTCCCGACGAGGGCCTTCGCCTTGCTGACAGTCCTGCTCGCAACCGTGACCTGGAACCCGTGGTCCAGCAGATACGCGACCATCGGACGCGAGACCATTCCCGCGCCGAGCACCAACACTTTTTTCATGTACGCACGCTCCTTTGCGCATCCTGAGCCCGAATCGCGTGCCCAGAGCAGCGCAGTACGGCCGTATGCCGAGGAGGTAAAAGAGGGTTTTGGCCAGGAGAGTGAGACAAACGGCCCGGCAACCGACGTGTGGCGTGCGGCGCGTCACAGATACTTCTGTATGTATTCGTAATCTGGCGTGAGCTTGCCCTCGTGAACTATGACCGCTCGCTTAATCGGCGTCGGCAGGTAGAGGTCCGCGAAGCTCTTGTGGTAGTCTGCCCTGGCTATGTCTATCACGAACGGCAGGAGCTGGTTGCCGAAGTAAGTTGACGCCTCGCGCGGCAATTCCGATGGCAGGGTGTCCACGGCCATAATCACCGGGCCGTTCCCCTCCCAGCCGTCCGCGACAGCGCCGGTTTTGACATCGAAGGTGAATATCGGGTTTCCCGGGTCAGCCGCCTTTTCCGACGCCTCGATGGCGCCGTTCACGTCGATGCTGATGTCCCCTATGACGCGCAGCATCTTTCCCTTCACCCAGTGGGCTTTGAGCCAATCCTTCGTGACGAGGCGGGGGTAGCGGCTGTCCCAGTAGATGCAGTTGACCAGAACGGCCAGATGCTCAAGGTATCGGTCGAAAACGCCTCTGTACTTCTCAGGGTGCTTGAAGTAATCTTGAAGCTCGAATGCATCGTCCGGCTTGACAGGCACGACCATGTCCTTCTCGTAGAAGACGACCTTGTACACCTTGTGGCGGGAGAGCTTTCCGCTCTTTACCATCACGGCAAGCTTCTCGGGAGCAATCTCCTCGTGCGGGAGGATGTCGAAAATCTCCTGCGCCCCCTTCGAAACGTTCCCGTAGCCAGCGAAGCCGACAATCAGAGGCGAGATGTTTTCAGGCAACCCGTCGATTTCAATCCATTTGCCTATCACGGCCAGCGCGGCCTTCGCCTCTCCGAGGCTCGCGTATTCCAGCGGGCGCTTCAGCGCGGAGAACGGCGACCTGATACCTTCCCACTCCAACCGCTTGCCGAGGGTGTAGAACGTCTCCAGCATCCCGGCCAAACCCGCGTAGTTGCCGAAGAAGATGAGCCTGCGGTTTGCGTCGTCAGTCACCTTCTCGTAGTCCAGCAGCGTCCCGCCGACATCCATGAGCCTCTTGAGCATGGGCATGTTGTACTTCTGTCCCTTGATTACGTGGGCGAAGAACATGTACGCCTGGTCCTCCATGAAAATGGATGAGGGCATCTCCTTGATTCCGAAGACGACATCGCATTCGGAGAGGTCATCCTGCACGAGGGCTCCGGCCTTCTCGTATTCTTCGTCGGGGAAGACCCTAATTCTGGAAGGCTGGACGTGCACCTCGACTCCATGCTGTATCAGGTCTTTAACGTGGTCGGGCGTGAACGGGACCCTGCGCTCCCATTCGTTCTTGTCCTCGCGGCGGATGCCTATTGCGGGCATTGTTGCACCTCGGCACCCAGATGGCAATGAGGGATAAAAAGGGTGGCGATGAGAGTCCTCTCCCGCCCGCCACCCCCACCACCGTCTCGTTTGTCGAACATTGCCTCCACCCACCCGCCCCTCCACCCGCCCTCCTACGTTCACATGTCTCGGAGCGAGTCACAAAATTCTTCAAGCAGACGTGGCTGCCGATAAAGGACGCTTATTATTACCCGCTCTACCTCTTCGCAGCCATGCTGAGCATCTCGATAATCCAGATAGCCATCGCGTTGCATTATAATTACGCGAAAGCGCTGGATGGGTGCTTCTGCGCAATTTTATTCCTAAGTGTTTTCGCAATCTACTTGATAGCATTGAGCATGTCTATCTTCTCTAAACGTACCGCAAATCCCCGCCCGTGACGGCCTTCTCCTCTTTTCCGGTGTCCACCACGAGCGCCCCCTCCGGCGTGACGCGCTTGGCGTTGCCCTTTACATTGCCGGACGCGTCCGCAATCTCGACATTCTTGCCTATCGTGTCGGACAGCTTCGTCCACTCCTCTATCACCGGCGCGAACCCGACGTGCGCGGCGCGCTGGTATAATTTCTCCATCTCAAGCAGAACGTAAGCCAGGAGCTGCGGCATATCTGCGTCCTTGCCTAGGAGGTCCCTGACGCTCGTCGGTTGGACCGCGTTTTTGTCGATCGCCAGCTTCGACGCCTCGTTGTTGACGTCCATGCCTATGCCGACGACGATGTAATCGAGCTTTTCCCCCTGGAGGGACGCCTCGCTGAGGATGCCGCAGAGCTTCTTTCCGTCGACCAGGACGTCGTTTGGCCACTTGACCATCGCGTTTATGAAATGGAGGTCGCGCAGCGCCTTGGCGACGGCCAGTCCAGCCAGTAGCGATATCGCCGGTGCCGAACTCGGTGAAAAGGACGGCCGCAGGAGCACTGAAAACCACAGGCCGCCCGCGGGCGAATCCCATTTGTGGCCGGCCCTCCCGCGCCCCTCGGTCTGGACCTCCGCCACAACAACCAGGCCTTCCGGCGCGCCCGTCTTTGCCAGGTTCTTGGCGACCGCGTTCGTGGAATTGGTCTCCTTGAAGCATACCAGGTTGCGCCCGAGAATCTCGGTCTTCAACTGTGACTTGATAGTCGTCAGGTCCATGTTCATCAGATGAACGTCGGCGGCGTGCCGATGGTCAGGTAGACCGCCTTCTCGTGGCCCGGGTTCTTCACGTGGTGCGCCACGTCGGACTTGTGCCACAGCCAGTCGCCTTTGCCGAGGAAGAATTTGTGGTCTCCCACGTGGACCTCTATCTGCCCTTCGATGACGAACTTGAATTCCTCGCCCGCGTGCAGGCTCTCCTGGGGGAACGAGTCGCCGGGGGAAAGCTCCACCGAGACGACCTCCATCAGCGCGCTCTTCGCCAGGAGCTTGACCTTCTTGGCGAAAATCTCGCGCTCCTCGACCTTCGCTTCCCTGCTGCTTATCGCATCCTTCATCATCATGCTTCACTTACCCCCCTGGGACATCGCGTTGATTACCGCTCCGACGCCGGCCATTGCCGCCGCGGTCTTGGGACCGGAACTCTGTTCCTTCTTCGCTTTCACGTACTCCGTGACCTTCTCGAGTATATGGTATTGAGGGATATAAGAAGTGTTGTAATTCCCCGATTTGAAGACCTGTTCGTTCATGACAACCTCGTGGAACGGTATGTTGTGGCGCACGCCGGATATCTGGAACTCCCAAAGCGCCCTCTTCACGCGCTCGATGCAGCGCGGCCTGTCCTCCGCCCAGACAATGAGCTTGGCAATCATCGAGTCGTAGTACGGGGGAATCTCGAATCCGGCGTAGACGCCGCTGTCGATGCGTATCCCGGGTCCGCCTGGCTCTGCGTAGCGGATTATCTTTCCCGGAGCCGGCGCGAAGTTGTTCAGCGGGTCCTCGGCGTTTATCCTGCACTCGATGCAGTGCCCGCGCGCCTTCACGTCCTCCTGCTTGTACTGAAGCTCGTAACCAGACGCCACCCGCAGCTGCTCCCGCGCGAGGTCGATGCCGGTGATTTGCTCGGTAATCGGGTGCTCGACCTGCAGCCTTGTGTTCATCTCCAGGAAGTAGAACTTCCCGTCCTTGAACATGAACTCGCAAGTACCCGCGTTCCAGTAACCGACGGCCTGCGCCGCCGTCACCGCCGCCTTGCCCATCTCCGCGCGAATCTCGGGTGTGAGTGCGCATGAAGGCGTCTCCTCGATGAGCTTCTGGTGCCTCCTCTGCATGGAGCACTCGCGCTCGTTGACGTGAATCATATGGCCGTGCTTGTCGCCGATGACCTGGAACTCGATGTGCCGCGGGTCGATGACGCACTTCTCGATGAACACAGTGTCGTCGCCGAAGGAGTTCTTGGCTAGCTGGCGGTTGCTCTCCAGGGCCTTGTCCATCTCGTCCTCCTTGTCGACCTTCTTGATGCCGATTCCGCCGCCGCCGGCAGCGGCCTTTATCATGACCGGGTATCCGACCTCCCTGGCAATTCTCTTCGCCTCAGCGGAGTCGCTCACAGGCTCGACGGTTCCGGGCACGACCGGAACGTTGTGGGCAATCATCGTCTTCTTGGACTCAATCTTCGAGCCCATCGCCGCCATCGCGTTCGGCGGCGGCCCGATGAACTCAATCTTCGCCTCTCCGCACATCTTGGCGAACTGCTCGTTCTCCGCAAGGAATCCGTATCCCGGGTGTATGCCGTCGACGCCGGCCTTCAGCGCCACGTCGATGAGCTTTTCCTTGACAAGGTAGGACATCCGCGCCGGTCCGGGTCCGATGCAGTATTTCTCGTCGGCGTACTTGACGAAGAGGGCGTGCGCGTCGGCCTCGGAATAGACTGCGACCGTGGGGATTCCAAGTTCCTTGCAGGCGCGGAAAATCCTCACGGCTATCTCGCCGCGGTTCGCGACCATGACCTTGCTGAGCAGTTTGGCCATTTTCACACCTTACAGTATTTGCATGAGCAGGTCGCCCGGTTTGACGGCCACGCCTTCCTTCACGAAGACTTCCTTGACCTCTCCAGCCTTCTCGGACTTTATCTCCTGCTCCATCTTCATGGCCTCGATTGTGGCTATGACCTCGCCCACCGCGACCTTGTCTCCCTTGCACTTCTTCACCTTGAGGATGGTTCCCTGCATCTGGCTCTTCACGCCACCCTCGACTTCCTTTGGCGCGGCGGCTGTCGCACCGCAAGCTCCGCCTGACACAATGTACCCGCCTGTTGGCTTGACCTTCACCTCGAAAGCCTCGCCGTCCACCTCCACCGCGAACTCGGTCGGTATCGAGGCCGGGCCTCCCGGAGCCTTCGGTTCCTCACCGTAGATGAAGACCTGCTTGAGCTCCGGCAGGAATGACTTGACCATCGCCTTGGTGTACTCGTGGTCGATGGGCAGCGGCAGCTGGCTGGAGGTGAACTCCGGCGGTGCCTCGCCCTTGAAGAACTTCACGGCTACCTTCGGGTAAAGCGCGTATGTGATGACGTCCTCCTCCTTCTTCAGGAGGCCCATCTCATACAATTCCTTCTTCCTCTGGTCGAACTGCGGCTTGAGCAAATCTGCGGGCCGGCAGTCGATGACCTCGTCCTTCCACTTCGGGCCGAGGACTTTTTCGTAGATTTCCGGCTTGATGGGGACCGGCGTCTTGCCGTACATCCCGCGGACGTAATCCTTCGTTTCCTGGGGGATGTTCTTGTACCTGCCGAACAGGACGTTCATGACGGCCTGGACTCCGACCACCTGGCTCGTCGGTGTGACAAGGGGCGGGTAGCCGAGTTCTTCACGAACTTTCGGGACCTCGTCCAAAACGGCCTGGTAGGCGTTTCCCGCGCCCTGAAGCTCGAGCTGCGAGACTAGGTTGGACAGCATCCCGCCCGGAATCTGGTGGACAGTGACGGACGGATCCGGCCGAATTGCCTCCATCCTGTGCAGGTGCCTGTACTTCTTCCAAATTTCCATGAAGTACTTGCGTATCTCCATCAGGAGATGGATGTCGTACTTTGTGTCGTACTCGGTGTCCTTGAGCGCCTGGACGATGGATTCCGTGGGCGGAGCGGCCGTTCCGCCAGACAGCGGCGACATCGCTGTGTCGAGCAAGTCGACGCCTGCGTCGAGCGCACGGGCAAATCCAATTCCCTCCATACCGCTGGTGCAGTGCGTGTGCAAGTCGAATGGCAGCTTTCCGCCAGCGTCCTTGTAACCCTTGATGATGTCGTAGGCGTGCTTGGGGAAGACCATCCCGGCCATGTCCTTGATGCAGACGCTGTCGCATCCCATCTTCTCCAGCTCCATCAGGGTGTCCACGAAGCGCTCCGTGGTGTGCACGGGGCTGATGGTGTATGAGATGCAGCCCTGGGCGTGCCCGCCGACCGCCTTTACGAATTCAATCGGCTTCTTCATGTTCCTCAGGTCGTTGAGCGCGTCGAATATCCTGAAGTTGTCCACGCCGTTCTTCTTGGCGTAGAAAATGAACTTCTGGACGATGTCGTCGGGGAAGTTCCAGTATGCGACGATGTTCATTGCCCTCTCGAGCATCTGCATCTTCGTGTTCGGCATCGCCTTCTTGAGCTGGTTTATCCTCACCCAGGGGTCCTCGTTCAAGTATCGTATCGGGACGTCGAAAGTGGCTCCGCCCCAGACCTCCAGGGCCCAGAATCCGACCTGGTCCATCTTTGCCGCGATGGGCAGCATGTCCTCGGTCCTCATTCTCGTTGCTAGCAGGGACTGGTGCGCGTCCCTGAACGACAGGTCTATTAGTTGTACCAATTCAGTCACCCTCTGCTGGGAGGTATGGC
>JAZDNO010000027.1:0-103174 GCA_043799545.1 Methanobacteriota archaeon
GCACCTGAGCGAGGAGAACAACCTGCCGCAGCTGGCCCACGCTGCGACCTCGCTCGCTTTGAAGCGTTCGGGCCACGGGGCGCACGTCGCAGTCGCGCCGCGCGGGATGCCTGGTGAGCGCATTGATTTCTGAGGTGCGAAGCGTTTCGTTCGACACGTCGTTCCTGATGAGGCTGGACCCTGCGGTGGATAAGATACTCAAGGTGCTTTCCAGGGACGCGGTTCCTTGCTTCGTCACAGGCACGGTGCTCTCGGAAATCGAGCAGCTGAAGGTCTGGAGGCGGGTGTCGCCAGGGCAGTACGAGCTGGCGATGGCAAGGTGGCGCAGGGTCGGTGCGAAGCCTATAGATTTCAACAACCGCCTGCTGGAGACGGAGATGGGGCGCAGGTGCATGGCTTCCATGGAAAAGCTTCACGGTGCGAGCCCCCATGAGGTCCGCAATGACTGTACCGCAGTCATGACCGCTTTGAAAAACGGCATTGACGTCTTTCTTTCTGAAGACTGGCATCTCACATCCCGAGTGACGGACGAGGTGCTCCGCGAAGTCTCGGCGGGTGCCTGCACCGAGTACAAGATGATGTGCGGCCCGGAGCTTCACGCGCTCAACGCACGGACATTTCTCGCGTCCTATTCCCGCAGGCACCTGGACCTGGACAAGGCCGACGCGCTCAGGCGCGACGTGCGCAAGCCGTCGAAGACCATGGAAGGGGCGGAGGAGCTGAAGATTTCCCCCGGAGCGGCTGGTGACTTGGACGATGTCTGGAAGTCGGTGGTCGAGGTAATCGAGCGCCAGAAGGCGGAGGGCATCTTCCAGTGGAGCGAGCACTACCCGAAGAGGGAGATGCTCGCCGACGACCTGGCGCACGGGAACCTCCACGTCGCACGCCTTGGCGGAAGGATGGCTGGATTCGTTGTCCTCGACGAGGACCAGGGTCCGGAATGGGACGGCATCAAATGGAGGGCGGCGGGAAAAATCCTGGCCGCCCACAGGCTCGTCGTGAGGACGGGGTTCCAGGGGCGGGGGATCGGGATAGCGTTGATGGATTTCGCCGAGCGGTTCGGGCGCGAAAAAGGCTACGGCGCTTTACGGCTGGACGCATACCAGGGGAACCCGAAGGCCCTGCGGATATACGAGCAACACGGATATGAAATGGTCGGGACTTTCAAGTTCGAGCACCTGCTGAAGGGGTTCAACTGCTACGAGAAGAAGTTGGCGTGAAATAGACAACCAGAGAGAGCATTCTACCAGCGGGCCGCCATGGCCTTTCGTTCAGTTCGAATACCTTCTCCGTTCACGGCCGCCGCTGCTTGGCTTCTCGCGCCTGGCCGGAGGGTAGCGCGAAAACGTGCGCCCGCGCGCCCCGCCCTGTCCTCCGCCCACGCCCTCGCGCGGGCCGCTGCGCTGGCCGCCGTATTGGCCTCCGCCTGGCCTGCCGCGCGGTCCCCCACCCCCGTGGAACTCGCGCCTGCCGCCGCCCCTGCCGCCCTGCGGCGGCGGTGGCGCGGTCGACACAGATGCGGCCTCCGAATGGAACGGGTGGTCCTTCAAGACCGGTATTGGCTTCTTCAGAAGGCGCTCTATGTCCCTCACGAACGAGCGCTCCTCCCTGTCGCAGAAAGAGATGGCCACCCCGGACAGGCCTGCGCGGGCGGTCCTGCCGATGCGGTGGATGTAGGTCTCGGGTATGTTCGGTATGTCGAAGTTGATGACGTGGCTAATCCCCTCCACGTCTATGCCCCTTGCGGCGATGTCCGTGGCGACCAGCACGCGCACGCGCCCGCTCCGGAAATCCTCCAGCGCCTTCGTCCTGGCGGTCTGGGCCTTGTTGCCGTGGATGCCCTGGGCCCGGATGCCCTGGCGCTCCAGAAGCCTGACAATCTTGTTCGCGCCGTGCTTCGTGCGCGAGAATACCAGCGCACGCTTGACTGTGTTCCCCTGAAGCAGCTTCTCGAGGAGCAGCACCTTGTCCTGGCGCTCCACGAACATCATCTTCTGGTCGATGAGCTCGACGACCGGCACGTCCGGCGTTACGTTCACGCTGATCGGGTTGACGACCATCGTGTTCGCCAGCTTCACGATGTCCGGAGGAAGGGTAGCGGAGAAGAACATCGTCTGCCTCTTCCTAGGAAGGATTGCGAGCAGCCGTTTGATGTCAGGCAGGAAGCCCATGTCCAGCATCCTGTCGGCCTCGTCGAGGACGAAGATTTCCACCGACTCCAGCCGCACGTAGCCCTGGTTGATCAAATCGAGCAAACGCCCGGGCGTCGCGACCAGGATGTCAACGCCCCTGTCCATCGCCTTCACCTGCGGGCTCTGGCCAACACCGCCGTAAATCACCGCCCCCGTGATGTCGAGATGCTTCGCGTAGGAGCGCATGCTCTGGTCTATCTGGGCGGCCAGCTCGCGCGTCGGAGTGACTATCAATGCGCGCACGGACCAGCGCTCCTTCCTGCGTTTGTTGTTGGCCAGGCGCTGTAAAATAGGCAGTGCGAACGCCGCCGTCTTTCCGGTCCCCGTCTGCGCGCATCCCAGCAAGTCCCTGCCTTCGAGCAGGGGCGGTATCGACTGCACCTGCACTGGCGTGGGCGTGACGTATCCAACGTCTCTTAGTGCCTTGTTGAGTGGCTCTATGAGGTTGAAATCCGAGAAATTTTTACTTTCCATGGTTTCACTTCTGTTGATGTCTATTAAGCGCGAGGGGTATATAATGACGATGGTTGAATAGACGGAGAATGGTTCGTTACTTACCTTTGGGAACCTTCTCCCAGTCCTTCAGCAGCCACTTCCACAGCGGCACCATCTCGACCCCTTCGGTCTCCCCCTCGATGTCGTCCGTTATCGCGACCTTCCTGCACCTCGCCCTGGGATACCGCGCCGTGAATTCTCTGAACCCCTCCAATTCCCGCTCCGGCAACTCGCGGCGGCTCATGCAAACGTTCACCAGCAAGACGCTGCGACCCGGCTCGACCACCACAAAATCTATCTCCTTCTTCCCCCTGAAAAACCCCGGCGCCAGGCCGCGCCTCGCCATGTCGAGGTAAACGGCGTTTTCCGCAACCCTGCCGAAATCCCTCGAATGCCTGGCTAGCCCCGTTTGCGCCATGCCAACGTCGGTGCAATATACTTTCAACTTCCCGCCCTCCCTCGGTGCGGGTTTTGCGGAGAAGGAAAACTCCCGGACGAAGTAGAAGAGCCTGGCCTGCTCCAGGTATTGGATATAGTCCCTTATCGCGTCGTAAGACAGGCCGAGAGCCCGCCTCAGGCTGGAGAGGGTGACAGGATTACCGACGTTCATGAGAAGGTAGCTGGCCATCGCGTGGACCTTCCTGGGGTCCGCTGAATGCATGTGGATTATGTCCCTGTGCACGATGTCATGGAAGTACTGGTTGAGCGTGGCGCGCCGCATCTCTTCCGCTTGAAGTACGACCTCGGGAAAACCGCCGACCTCCAAATATTGCTTCAGGAGTGCACGCGCCCTTTCGGCGCTCTCTCGGCCCTCCGCTCTCGGCACCTCGTTTTCAACGAACTGGCAATAACTCCGGAATGACAGCGGGTGGACGATGTGCGTCAGGTTCCTGCCAGTCAACAGCGTGGCGTACTCGCCTCGTATGAGAGTGGACGAGGAGCCGGACACGATGAACTTGCAGTCCCTTCGAAGGTCCAGCTCTTTCCTCACGACGCGCTCCCAATCGTCCTTGCTCTGGACCTCATCAAGGAAAACGTATGTCCCTCCCTTCGGGTTTTGGTTTTCACGGTATTCGCGGAGCAGGGAGTCGAGGCTCTCGGAAATGAACGCAGGGTCCTCCAGCCCGAGAAACAGTATGTTTCGGGCGTCCACCCCCTGGCCCATTAGGCGCGATATCAGTTGATACATTATCGTCGTCTTTCCGGCGCGCCTCACGCCGGAGATGACCAGCACCTTGGGGTCCGTCAAAAGCGGGAGGATTGACGCCAACTCGTCCCTCGGGCGCCCGACAAGTGGTTGCACCCTCGTCGGGTCGTTCCACCAGGGATTCCAGTCCCACAACGCATCGGAAGGCATCGACGAGTATATTAATTGATGACTATATAAAACCCAACGCTACAACGTTGGATTTTGACTGTTTTTCAACGGTAGAGCGTTGGATTTGAGGAAATCACTTTTTGGGGACCTTCTCCCAGTCCTTCAGGAACGCAGCGATTCCCAAATCAGTCAGCGGGTGCTTGACCATCTTCTTCAGCACGTCGAACGGAACCGTCGAGATGTGCGCCCCCGCCTTGGCCGCATCGATGACGTGGAGCGGGGTCCTCACGCTGGCGACGATGACCTCCGTCTCGATTGCGTAATTTTGGTAAATCTGGACTATGTCGCGCACCACGTCCATTCCTATGTGGCCGGCGTCGTCCAGCCTGCCGATGAAGGGGCTGACATAGGTCGCGCCCGCCTTCGCCGCCAGCAGCGCCTGGTTGGCAGAGAATACCAGCGTCACGTTCGTCCTTATGCCACGGTCGAAGCACTCGCGCGTCGCCTTTAGGCCCTCGGGGGTCATAGGTATCTTGATGACTACGTTCTCGTGAATTTTGACAAGCTCCTTGGCCTCCTTGAGCATGCCGGAGGAGTCAAGGGACACAACCTCTGCTGAAATCGGCCCGTCGACTATGGCGCAAATCTCCTTGACGACGTCCGCGAAGACGCGGCCCTCTTTCGCAATCAGCGTGGGGTTGGTCGTGACCCCGTCGATGACGCCCCAGCTGTTCGCCTCCTTGATGTGCTCCACGTTCGCCGTGTCCAGGAATATCTTCATCCTATCTCCTCCTCACTTCTTCCGCCCTATCACGTCGTGGGCGGCGTCGACTATGTTCTCCACGGTCAATCCGTATTTGGCCAGCAGCTCGTCCGGGCTTCCGGATTCGCCGAAGGTGTCGGGGATGCCGACGCGCTTCATCGGAACGTGCACGTTCTCGACTAGCGCCAGCGCGATCGACGAGCCCATGCCCAGCGCCACGTTGTGCTCCTCGGCCGTTACTATCGCGCCGGTCTCCCTCGCAGCCTTGATTATCGTCTTGCGGTCGAGGGGCTTGATGGTGCTCATGTTGATGACCCGCGCGTCTATCCCGTGCTTCTTGAGCTCCTCGGCGGCCTCCATGCACTTGGCCACCATGATGCCTGTTCCGATGAGCGTCAGGTCCGTGCCTTCCCTGAGAACGCTGGCCTTGCCTATTTCGAACGGGTCCTCCGGAGTTGTCAGCGTGGGAACCTCGGCCCTTCCGAGGCGGATGTAGACCGGCCCGTCGAGGTTCGCCGCTGCACGGACGGCCTTGCGCGTCTCGTTGGCATCTGCGGGCGAGATGACTGTCATGTTGGGCAGCACCCTCATAAGCGCCAAATCTTCAATCATCTGGTGGGTGGCGCCGTCGCCGCCTACCGTTATTCCCGCGTGGGTCACGACTATCTTGACGTTCATCCTGGGGTAGGCGACAGACTGGCGAATCTGGTCGTAGACGCGCCCCGTGCCGAAGATGGCGAACGTGCTGACGAACGCGGTCTTTCCCGACGCGGCCATGCCCGCGGCCATGCTTATCATGTTCTGCTCGGCTATGCCGATGTTGAAGTGCCTCTCGGGGAAGTGCTTGGCGAAGAGCGCGGTCTTCACAGACGACGAGAGGTCTGCCGTGAGGACCACTATGTCGCTCCGCTCCTTTCCCAGCTCGACCAGCGTTTCGGCGTAAGCGTCGCGCTGGCTCTCCGGCTTGGCCTTTTCAGCAGACATCGTCTCCCCCCAGCTCCTTCATGGCCTGGTCGTACTGTTCCTTGTTCGGGGCCTTGCCGTGGAACCCCACCGCGCCCTCCATAAAGCTGACGCCCTTGCCCTTGACCGTGTGCGCTATGATGACGGTCGGCTTGCCCTTGACCTCCTTGGCCTGGTCGAAGGCCGCTAATATCTCCTTGAAATCGTGTCCGTTCATCTCCAGCACGTGCCAGCCGAACGCCTTCCATTTGTCGGAGAGGGGCTCGAGGGACATTATCTGCTCCGTCGGGCCGTCGAGCTGCAGCTTATTGCGGTCCACGATTGCCACAAGATTGTCAACTTTGTAGAATGCAGCCGACATCGCGGCCTCCCATATCTGCCCGCAGTCTAGTTCTCCGTCCCCCAGCATCACGTAGACCCTGTACGGCTTCCGGTCGAGCTTCGCGGCCAGCGCCATGCCTATCCCCATGCTGAGACCCTGGCCCTCGGAGCCGGTCGAAGCCTCGACACCGAGCGTCTTGCGCATGTCCGGGTGCCCCTGGAGCAGGCTGCCTATCTGGCGCAGAGTGCAGAGCTCGGTGGTGGGGAAGAACCCGGCCTCGGCCAGGCAGGCGTAGAGCGCCGGGGCCGCATGGCCCTTGCTGAGCACGAACCTGTCCCGGTCCTCCCACTTTGGCTCCGCTGGCCGGACGTTCATGACCTTGAAATACAAAGCCGTCATGATGTCCGTCGCCGAGAGAGAGCCTCCGGGGTGGCCCGAACCCGCAGTGTGAATCATCCTGATGATGTGCTTCCGGATGCACCTGGCCTTGGCATCCAGGTCCGCAATCAACTCGTCTCTGTAAACCAATCTCGCGCCCCCTGCTGACGATGGGTAATGGGGGATTGACTCATAATCTTTACCGTCCAAAGGCCCGACGCCACATCGCCGGCGCCTGGACGTGAAAACGCCTCCGTCGAAAGCTTTTTGATGCTACGCGCCCATGTACATACGTATGGGCGAGAAGCGGGTGCGGGGGTCCGTCCTCATAGGCTACCTCAAGTTCATACGCAAGAGCTGGGGCGAGCAAGGGGCCATGCAGGTGAGGGGCGTGGTCAATTTCGACCTCGACAAGCTCAAAGAGAGTTCGTGGTACGATATTACATGCTCCAGCGCCATCCTCGGCTGGCTGAAGAACAAGAAGGGATGGGAGTCGGTGGAGACTTGCGGGAACATGACCGTCAAGGACCTCGGGATGCTCTCGTACATTGTGGCTTTCAGCAATGTGAAGTCCATTTTGGCCAAGGCTCCCGCAAACTACGCGGACGCATTCAGCTATGGGAAGATGGAGGTCGACCTGGAGGACAAGCGCGCAGTCATCAGGATGATAGACACCGCGGAGCACGAGTGCTCGTGCCGGACATGGTTGGGGGCGTTCAAGGGCATCATGGAAAGGACGCACACCAAAGGCACAGTCAAGGAGACGCAGTGCCAGAGACGGGGAGCGCCGCACTGCGTGTACGTGATGGAGTGGGAATAGGTTAGCTTAAGCTATTATCCGCTGAATATTTTCCGGGCCAGCTCATCGCCTAAATCGCCTTCAACGACTTCCCGACCTTCTCGAACGCCCTCAGCGCCTCGTCCAGGTCTGGCTTCGTCAGGCCGGCGTTCATTATCGTCCTTATCCGCGCCTTGTCCTTGGCTACCATCGGGAATATGATTGGCAGCGCGAAGACGCCCTCCTTGAACAGGCCGGCGCTCATCTCCTTCGCCAGCTTGCTCTCGCCGAGCATCACCGGGGTTATCGGGGACTCGCTGTGGCCGCAATCGAAGCCCAGCGCCAGCATCTCCTTCTTGAAGTAGTTGGTGTTGTCCCACAGATTCTTCACGTGCTGCGGCTCCGTGTCGAGAACGTCCAGCGCCGCCATGCACGACGCCGCCGTCGCTGGCGGGGCGCTGCCCGAGAGAAGCCACGTCCTCGATTTGTTGTATGCGAAGTTGACCAAATCCTGAGAGCCAGCGATTAGCCCGCCCACGACGCCGAACGCCTTGGAGAACGTTCCCATCTCGACGTGTATCTTCTTCTCCACGTTGAAGTGGGTGCCTATCCCGCGCCCGCCGCCGAGGACTCCCTCTCCGTGCGCGTCGTCGAAGTAGACGAGCGCTCCGTACTCCTCGGCCAGCCTGCAGATGTCCGGAGCCTTCGCGAGGTCGCCGTCCATCGAAAACACGCCGTCGGAGACTACCATGATGCGCCTGGCCTTCTCCGCGTCCGCGGTCTTGAGCGCCGCCTCCAGCCCGGCCATGTCGTTGTGCGGGTATATCGCGCGCTTGGCTTTAGTCAGGCGTATGCCGTCAATGATTGAGCCGTGGTTCAGCTCGTCCGTCAGGACTGCATCGCCTTCGCCCACGAGCTGCGGCAGTATGCCTGCGTTCGCGGCGAAGCCAGTCTGGTAGTACAGCGCTGCCTCGCGGTGCTTGAACTTGGCGATTTTCTTCTCGAGCTGGGTGTGCAGGTCGAGGTTGCCGGCGATTGCCCGCACACTGCCCGAGCCAGCTCCATGGGAATCCACAGCCTTCTTCGCCGCCTCCTTGAGTTTGGGGTGGTTGCTGAGGTTGAGGTAGTTGTTGCTGCACAGCACAATTACCTTCTTGCCCTCCACTACAGCCCTTGGCGTCGAGGGGCCCTCTAGGGTCCTCAGCTGCCAGTTCAGGGCCTTGTCCACAAGCTCCTGGTATTCCGTCCTCAAAAATCCCGTCGGGTCGCGTTTCATGTGCTCACCTCAGTCGAAGGACAGGACGACTTTGCCGCTCTGGCCGGAGCGCATCGCCGCCATGCCTTTCTCGAACTCCTCGAACTTGAATCTGTGGGTGATGATGGCCTTCATGTCCTCGCGGAATTTCGGCAGTCGGTAGAGCCCTGCCATCTTGTACCACGTGTCGTACATGAGGCGGCCGTTGATGCCCTTTATCGTGGCGTACTTGAACACCACCTTCTTGGAGAGGTCGAGCGTGATTGGCTTCGAGAACACTCCCAGCAATGCTATCGTCCCGCCGGAGCGCATGATGTCCAGTCCCAGGTCCACGGCTTCGACCGAGCCAGCAGTCTCGACTACGGCGTCGACGCCCTTGCCACCGGTCTCCTTCATTATTATCCCCTTGACGTCGTCCGTGTTGGAGCTTAGGGCGAAGTCCGCGCCGACCTTCTTTGCCAGGTCTATGCGGTACTGGTTCTTGCGCCCTATCGCGAAAACGCGCGAGGCGCCGCAGTTCTTCAGCACCGAGACCGCCATAGCGCCGATGGGGCCTATGCCCAGGACTGCCACGTCGCGCGCCGCGAAATCCGTCGCGAAGACCGTGTGCACGGCGTTGCCGAGCGGGTCCTGGATGGAGCACAGCTCCGGCGATAGCGACGGGTCGTTGTGCCAGACGTTGTTCTCGGGGATTGAAATGTATTCCGCGAAGCAGCCCGCGCGGTCGACGCCGAATATCTTGGTGTTGAGGCAGATGTGCTGCATGTTGTTCCTGCAGTTGAAGCAATGGCCGCAGGCGATGTGGCACTCGCCTGAGACGTTCTCCCCGACCTTGACGTGGTGGACGTTAGAGCCTATTGCAACGACCTCGCCTGCGAACTCGTGGCCGTAGACCAGCGGCAGCTTGAGCCTGTTCTGCGCCCAGGCATCGTACTCGTATATGTGGACGTCCGTCCCGCATATCGAGGCGACCTTGACCTTTATCAAAACGTCGTTCGGCCCGACATCTGGCACGGGCACGTCCCTGAATTCCGTTCCTCCGAGCTCCCCCTTGGCCTTGACAACCGCCCTCATCGTCTTCTGCATCCTTTCATCCTGGGGGGCTATCCCATCCGCCGCATCGCGCTGGTGTGGTAGCCGACCACCACCTGAATATACTTTTTTCTCTTAAAGCTATCCACAAGCTCTGGGTCGTCGAAATCGACCCTCAATAAAGGGGTCGCCGCGAGCTTAGCCGGTGTGGCGGCGACGATGACGTCCAGCAGGTCAATTCGCTTCATGACCGCACTGCTTAGCTGCAGGTTCCCGCGCCCGAAGATGAAACCCTGCGCCCCGATGGGGCTGACCACGATTTTGGCCTTCGGATGGGCATCCAGCATCGCCAGCAAGTCGCGTTCCGCAACGTCGCGGGCGACGATTTCGCCGTCCAGGTAGCAATCCACCCCGAGGAGCGTCTTCTCCACGCCGAGCTTCTTGGCGATGTTCGCGACGGTCGAGCCAGGCCCGAGGATGAACATCGTACCGGGCGCCTTGGAAACAATCTCGGCGAGGTGGTTGGCTATTCCCTCCTGGACGTCCTCGTCCGCGGCCGCCTCGAACATCTCCTTGCCCGTCTGGACAAACGACGGCTCGAACGGGGTGATGGCGAGCCCGTAGTGCTTCACAGTCCACTCCCCCGAACGATACGCCTCCTCGTCCAGGTCCATCAGCTCCCCCTCCTGTACCCCGGCCTTGCCTTCGAGCCATTCGACGAGCAGCTCCGCGCCCGCCTCCGGAGACACGGCGAAGACACCGCTGTGCATCTTGACGCCCGATGGAATCCCAAGGATTGGCACGCGGTTCCGCACGGCGTCGTGCACGTCCCGCGCCGTGCCGTCCCCGCCTACGAAAACCATCAGCTCGCAGCCGTTGGACAGCATGGCCAGGCAAGCCAGGCGCGTGTCCTCCGAGGTCGTGCCGTCTCCGAGCGAAGTGTAGTCCAGGATGAAATCGGCCCCCGCCTCTGCGAGCGCGTTCTCCCCCATGTCCGCGAATGCTGCGTGCCACTCCGGAACCGCCAGGGCGCCGAGCTCCTTCACCTTCGCAAGGAACGCCCTCGCGCGTCCCTGCGCCACCTCCACCGCCCCGCGCCTGACGGCCTCGTCGACGACTCCGTCCGTGCCCTTGAGGCCGACCTTGCCGCCCATCCCCGCGAAGGGGTTGATGACGAAGCCGAGCTTGCGCGATGAGGTCATGGCGTCACTCCACCGCCTCGTACGATTGTTACAGACAATTCGCCTCGCCCGCAGACTACTTGAGCCACTTTTCAAGCACCTTGTCGACCAGCGCCGAGTTCTCCTCCAGCGTTCCGCTGCAGTCCGCCTCGACCAGCAACCCCTTCTTCCTGTAGAACTCGATGAGCGGGGCGGTCTGCTCGTGGTATATCTTTAGGCGGTTCATCACGGTCCTCTCGTTGTCGTCGTCGCGCTGGAACAGCGGCCCAGAGCACTTGTCGCACTTGCCCGCGACCTTCGGTGGTATAGACTTGAGGTTGTAGATGGCACCGCAGTCCTTGCACGTGCGCCGCGTCGTGAGCCTGCCGATTATCTCGGCGTCCGGCACCTTGATGTTGAGGGCGACGTCCACCTTCGTGATGGTGTCCAGGGCGAGCGCCTGCCCCATCGTGCGCGGGAAGCCGTCGAAGATGTAGCCCTTCGCGCAATCAGGCTCCGAAATTCGGTTCCTGATTATTTCGATTATGAGGTCGTCGGGGCCGAGCTTTCCCTGGTCCATATATTCCTTGAGCTTCTTTCCGAGTGCGGAGCCCGATGCGGCTTCGGCCCTGAGAAGGTCTCCGGTCGATATCTGCGGTATCCGCAACTTCGTGAGTATGCGCTTCGCCTGCGTTCCCTTGCCGCCGCCCGGCGGCCCTAGAAGGATGAGTTTCATGATGTCACAGTCGCTGGAAAGGTCAGGCGGCTATAAATGGCTAACGGAGACCGCTTGCGGGCTTCGGCTCATTCCACAATCTTCTGCAAATGCTTCAAGAACTCGTCCTCGACGAAGGTCTTTGTGCTTGTGACTCCTGGTATGACCCGGATGTACTTGATGACCAGGGTGGCGATGTCGTCGTAGCTGTCCATCTTGACCTTCGCTATGAAATCGACCGCGCCCAGGACGGGGCAGACCTCGGTTATCGCCTCGATCTTCAACAGCTCGCCGTAGACCTCGAGCTCCGCCTTGGGCTCCACCGCGATGAGGACGTAACCGCATGCCATGCGGTTCGGGATTGGCTCGGGGGTAAATAAGCTTCGCCTTGGCTCAATGGCGCTTCCGGCGCTCGGCTGGGTTGATGACGCTCATGACAATCTGGTCCTTGTAACGCCCGCCCTTGAAGACATGGTCCCTCATGACGCCGTCCTCTACGAATCCCGCCTTGATATAGCATTTGTGGCCGCGCTCGTTCCCCTCGAAATGCATCAGAAAAACCTTATGCAGGTTGAGCTCCTCAAAGGCGAACTTTACCAAGAGCCTCATCGCCTCCGGGCCATATCCCTTGCCCCAGCTTGATTTGTCTCCTATGAAAATGCCGATTTCCGCGTGACGGTTCAGGTGGTCGATTTTATGCAGGGCCACGTTGCCGATGTGCTTTCCCCCGCTTGTCTCGATAGCGAAAATCCTGTCTGTTTCCAGGCGCTTGAGGTAGCCTTCGTACCACCGCTCCTCCTCCTCCATCGACATCGGGTATCTGATGTAAAGGTTCTCCCTCACCTCTGGGTCTGCGAACCAATCGACGCAGCGCTTCAAATCCCCTCGGTCGAGCGTCCTGAGGCGCACCAACCCGCCCTTGCAGAGCATCCTCACACCACCGGCTTCAGCCAGAGCTTCAGCTTCCTGCCGTCGACGTCCCACTCCTTCGGCTCCCACTCCTGCTCGCCGACAGACAGCTCGTCCGAGAGCGTCTCTCGCTTGATGTATTCAGCAAACGCCCCCGCGGCCTTGTCGATTTCATCGTCGCCGGAAAGGGCCACGGTTATGCGCTGGTCGTAGCTGAGGTCCATCTCTTTTCGCATGACCTGGATGCGGCGCACGAGCTCGCGCGCGAGCCCTTCCAGCAGAAGCTCCTCCTTAATCTCCGTTGTCACGTAGACCTTTAAGCCCTTCCACTCGCCGCCGGAGAGCCCGTCGCGGTCGACAGTCTCGACCAGCGCGTCCTCGACGGAGATTTCGTAGGCCCCGACGGTCGCCTTCCCTTCCGCCTTCAAAGCCCCGGCGAGCAAGGCCGGGTCTGCCTTCGCAATCTCGTCCGCAACGAGCTTCGAATCCTTCTTGAACTTGGCTCCGATGCTCTTGAAGTTGGGCCTGACGCGCACTGTGCATACCCCGGCCGGGTCGGTCGCCAGCTCGACCTCCTTCACATTGAGCTCCTCGCGCAGGATGTCCGCGTATTTTTTCAGCGAACCGGCATCGGCGTCGCAGCACACCACCGTCAGCTTCTGAAGCGGCTGGCGCAGCTTTATGTCGACGCGCTGGCGGGCGTTGCGGCCGGCCACCGCCACGGAGATTGCCAGGGCCATGTCGCGCTCCAGCGCCTCGTCGCGCGGTCCGGCCGTCGGGTACTTGCAAAGGTGCACGCTCTCCGGCGCGGACGAATCCTGTTTTACTACAAGATTCTGGTAGAGATGCTCGGCAAGGAACGGCGTGAAAGGCGCCATGAGCTTCGCAAGTTCCGTCAGCGTCTTGTAGAGCGCGGCGTAGGCCTGGGCCTTGTCCTCCGGGTCCGTGTCGCTCCAGAACCGCCTGCGCGACCTGCGGAGGTACCAGTTGCTAAGGTCGTCGATGAAGTCTCCGACCGCAGCGGCTGATTTGTGAAGCTCGTACGATTCGAAACCGGAGCGCACCTCCGTCACCGTCGCCGACAATCTTGAGAGAAGCCAGGTGTCCAGCTCGTTCTGCAGGCGCGGCTCTGCGGGAAGGTAGCCGTCGAGTCGGGCGTTGCTGACGAAGAAGGAGTAGACGTTCCAGAGGGTGTTGATGTCCTTGCGCAGCACTTCATGCACCAGGTCCTTGCTGAACTTGACGCTGTTCCAGATGGGGAAACTGTAAAGGTACAACCGAGCGGCGTCTGCCCCCACGGTCTCGAAGATTTCCTCAGGCTTGTAAGTGTTGCCGCGGGTCTTGCTCATCTTCTGTCCGTTCTCGTCCAGCATGAGGCCCTGCGTGAGGACGTTGCGGTACGCGGGTTTGTCGAACACCGTGACGCCGATGGCCAGCATCGTGTAGAACCAGCCTCGCGTCTGGTCTAGCGCTTCCGTTATGAAGTCCACTGGGAACGAGCGTTCGAACTCCTCCCGGTTCTCGAACGGGTAATGGTACTGCGCGAAGAACGCAGAACCCGAATCGTACCAGCAGTCGATGACGTACGGCTCGCGGTCCATCAACTCCCCGCAATCGGGGCATTTTATCTGGAGGGCATCCACGTGCGACCTGTGCGGGTCGAAATCCGGAGGCAGCCCACCCGCAAGCCTGCCGAGTTCCTCGAAGCTTCCGACGCACAATTCGTGCCCCGAGGGGCACCGCCATATCGGCAGCGGCGTCCCCCAGAAGCGGTTCCTGCTGAGGGCCCAGTCCTTGAGCTCGTCGAGGAAGTTGCCGAAGCGCCCGTGCTTGAGGTGTTCGGGCACCCAGTTGATGGATCCGTTGTGGTGTATCATGCGCTCCCGCATCCGCGACATCCGCACGAACCACGAGTCCAGCGCGTAATAGAGCAGCGGCGCGTCGCAGCGCCAGCAGAACGGGTATGTGTGCATGTGGCTGCCTTTCGAATACAGGCGGCCGCTGTCGCTGAGGAATATGGCTATCTCCAGGTCGAACCCCGGCTCCTTGACGTACCTGCCCTTCCACGGAAGCACCAGCTCGTTGAACTTCCCCTCTGTGTCCACCGTGTGGACGGCAGTCAGGTTGGCCTTCGTCCCGGCCTTGTAATCGTCCTCGCCGTACATGCAGGCTGTGTGGACGACGCCTGTGCCCTCGGACGTGGTGACGAAATCCGCCGAGATTATCTCGTACGCCTTTTTGCCAGGCCTGCGCAGGTCCATGAAGTCGAACAGAGTCTCGTACTTCCAGCCGACCATCTCTGAGCCCTTGATCGTCCCCAAGATTTCGTACTCGTCCTGGATGACCTTCGCCACGAGTTCGTTGGCAAGTACGTAGCGCTCGGAGCGCTGCTGGACTACGGCGTATACTATGTCCTCACCGACTGCCAGCGCCACGTTTCCCGGGAGCGTCCATGGAGTCGTCGTCCATGCCAGAACGTACGCGTTGGGGCCGATCTGCTCGTGAGGCTCGGCGAGCTTGAACTTCAGTGTGACTGAGAGGTCCTTGACCTCGCGGTAGCCCTGGGCGACTTCGTGACTGCTCAGCGGAGTTCCGCAGCGCGTGCAGTACGGGACGACGTAATGGCCGCGCTCCAGCAGGCTCTTCTTGTGAAGCTCCTTGAGCGACCACCACACGCTTTCCATGTACTTCGAGTCCATGGTGACGTAAGGGTGGTCCATGTCGATCCAGAATCCGATTCTTTCGGACATGGCGCGCCACATCGCCTCGTACTTCATCACGCTCTCCCTGCAGAGCGCGTTGAACTTTGCGACGCCGAACTCGACGATCTCCGGTTTTGAAGAAAGGCCCTGCGCCTTCTCCACCTCGATTTCGACGGGAAGCCCGTGGCAGTCCCACCCCGCGATGTAGGGGGTGATGTGGAAGCCGTTCATCAGGCGGTAGCGCAGGTAGGCGTCCTTGATTGCCCGTCCCTGCGCGTGCCCGACGTGCGGCACGCCGTTGGCTGTGGGAGGGCCTTCGAGGAAAACAAACCTGGGGCCGCCCTCGTTGGCCTTGCGCGCCTTGGCGAAAATCCCGCGCTCGTTCCAGAACTGGAGCGTCTCCCTCTCGAGCGCGGGGAACGATACTTTCGGGGGTATTTCGTCGAACATTCGCATTCACCTGCCCGGAAACGCATCGGCGATGGCCACCACGTTCCAGAGGCTTGAGCCGTTCGGAGTATATTGGTGCGGCATATAATCCTTGCGACCGCAGCTGGTCAGCATCGGCGCGGCACATAGCCGCTGGAAAGATTTATATTCGATGTCAGCACATCACCGAATTGCGTGCGGGTGCGCGCGGGTGTGCATGATGTGGAACCGCGATTTTGTTCTCAGGTCGGTGTGTGTGCTGCTAGCCCTGGTCACGGCGATGTCGGGTTTTTCGGTGGTGGCGGGTGCGTCCGATGCGGATGGCCCGCAGGCGGAGCCACTTGCCTCGGAGCAGGCGGCCATCATCCCAGCCGCAGATGAGGCCCACGCTGAGACATCCTCTTCCGACGACGGAAACGGCGTGGCGGGCGGGGAAGGCGCCAATCCCCCGGCCCTGATCATGGTCCAGAAGGAGTGCGAGCTGCTCGTGGCGGCAGAACAGGAGAACGAATTGGTCATCGCGGACGTCATCGACCCCGACATCGACGGTGATGGCAGGAACAACACCAACGACGAATTCCCCGATGACAATGGCGAGTGGGCGGACCTGGACAACGACACTGTGGGCGATAACTCGGACGGGGACGTAGACGGCGACGGTTACCTCAACCCGGTCGACGACTTCCCATACGATGCTTCGGAATGGAACGACACGGACGACGACGGAATCGGCGACAAGACAGACGGAGACGTGGACGGAGACGGAGTCTCCAACTCGGCCGACGAGTTCCCCACGAACCCGCTGGAATGGAACGATACCGATGGTGACGGAATCGGCGACAACACCGACGAGGACGTGGACGGAGACGGGGCGGACAACTGGCAGGACGACTTTCCACTCGACCCGTCCGAAACCACAGACTCGGACAATGACGGCGTGGGCGATACCGCCGACGCGGACGACGACGGCGACGGCTATCTGGATGCATCCGACGAGTTCCCTGCGAACCCAGGGGAGTGGAGCGATTCGGACGGCGACGGAATCGGCGACAACACCGACCCCAACATCGACGGCGACGGCTATGACAACTGGCAGGACGAATTCCCTCTGGACGATGCCGAGTGGAACGACACCGACGGCGACGGCTTCGGGGACAACTCCGACCTGGATATAGACGGCGACGGCCACCTGAACACCGACGACGCGTTCCCCTTCAACCCGTTCGAGTGGGCGGACTTGGACGGTGACGGATTCGGCGACAACACCGATGCGGACGCCGATGGCGACGGTGTGCACAACTGGGAGGACGCCTACCCGTACGATTCGACGAGGAGCGAGCAGGCCACGACTGCCGCTGACGACCAGCTGAGCGGAGACTCGTGGGCCTCGATGGCGGCGCTGTTCATAGGAATCGCCGCGCTTGTGACTGCGTTGACCGCATTGGCCATGCGTGGCAGAAAGGGGAAAGAGCCGGAGCAAAGGCCATCAGAGGCGGAGCAGGAAGAACCCCAGAGATAACCGGACGCGTCAGACTAGGAACAGCATCGCAACTCCGACTATTGCCACCGCTGCACCGACCACGCCGCGCCACCCCGTCCTCTGCCTGTAAACTATCCAAACGACAGGTATGACCATTATCGGCATGAGGGACATCAGCGTCTGCGCAACGCCAGTCAGTGTGTAGGATATCGCCACCATCGACAGCCAGACTCCGAGAAACGGCCCTGTGACCGTTCCCGCCAGCGTCCTTCCGATGGCGCCCCCGTCCTTCGTCGCCTTGCGAATCTCGCCAAGCCTGCGCAGGACAATCACGACGGTCCACATCGAGGCCGCACCGACGAGCATGCGCATCAGCGTGGCCGACAACGGGTCTATTGGCTCCGCGCCGTCCGCGCCCTGCATGCCGTACTTCGACAGCACCAGGCCGACTCCCTGGCATACAGACCCCATCACTGCCAGGCCATATCCCAGGGCGAGCTTGTCTCTGGGGATTTGCTGGACCTCGCCCGGGTCCTTCTCGTCAAGGACCGCCAGCATCACTCCGGACATCGTGACCGCAATACCCGCGAGCGCCCAGGCGCCCAGCGCCTCGCCCAACATGGCGTAGGCTGCGAGTGCGGCAAATATCGGAGCCGTTGACATCAGCAGCACCCCTCGCCTCGGGCCAATTAGGACCAGCGCGCCTATGTATCCTATGTCTCCAATCGCCAGCCCGACGATGCCGCTGAGGCCGAGGTAGAACCACTGGCCATCGGTCGCCGAGGGCAGCAATGCGCCCATAAGAATCACGTGCGCTGTCAGCAGCAAACCGACAGCGGCAGTGATGCGAATCGTGTTCACGCTCAAAGCGCCGATACGCTTGCCTGCGGATGAGAAGAATATCGAGCAGGCCGTCCAGAGCATCGACACGATGATGGCTGCTCCGTTGCCGAGGAGCTGGGAATCCATCAGGTCGGGCTCCAGGTTGCAGTCGTGCGGGTTCGTCCAGTCGAGCCCTCAGCGCTCATCGTCCCTCCAGGGCTCCAAGCGCCGCTACGCACTGGCCGGCAGATATGCCTCCGTCCCCGTTCGGGAGCGAGTCGTGGAAGAGCGGCTTGAGACCGGCGGCGAACGCGGCGTCCTCGAAGTACCTCGCAACGGGGATGCTGTAAGACACTCCGCCCGATAGGCCGATTGAATCCAGCCCCTCCTTCGCCGCGCCGTCGGCTGCGACCTGGACGAGGCCTTCGATCATCGCCCTGACGAAAGAGGCCGCTGCATTGGAGCGCTCGCTTAGGCTCTTTGGGCTCATCTCCATCAAACGGCGGAACATCGGAAGTGTCTTCACCACTCCATCCTTGATTTCGATCTCGAATTTATAGTTCGGTTTTCCCCGCTCCAGCAAAGGCTCGAGTCTCATTGCCGGCTCGCCGTCGTAGGTACGCTTCGAGCAGGCTCCGAGATAAACCGAGAGCGCATCGAGCACCCGACCCGCGCTGCTCGTCTTCGGACTGGCGTCGAACGATTTCTCCACGACGGCCGCCTCGACGCCATCGAGCGCCGTCGCTTCCAAACCGAGAGCGCATTGTATCCCATGGAGGAAACGCTTCGGGTTCTCCACCGACCCCTCGCCGCCCGGCAACGGGAGACATTCCAGGTGCCCCAGCCGTTTATAGCTCCGTGCATCGCTGAGCAGGACCTCGCCACCCCAGGCCTCGCCGTCATCCCCATACCCCGTTCCGTCGATGGTAAGAACGACCGCCCGCCCAAGCCTGGTCTCGGCCATTAGCGACAGAGCGTGCGCCCAGTGATGCTGGACCTCGACCAACTTCGCCCCGTGCGCCTCGGCCAGCTCCTCCCCCACGCGCCTCGTGGGGTAGCGCGGGTGCATGTCGACCGCTATCGCATCGAACTTCTCCAGGCCCCGCAGGCGCATCAGGCTCGCTATCGCGCCGCGGTGAAACTCGTTCACGTCGTAGTCGCTCGCGTCACCGATATACTGGCTGGGCGTCAAAATCCCTCGGGAGGCGACGCATGCCGTGACGTTCTCGCCTGGGCCGACCCCAAGCACTGCCCCTCTCATGCCCACGGGCATCGATGTCGGAACAATGCCCCTGGAGCGCCTTATGTAGAACCTGTTGGGGCCATATAGTTTCACCACCGAGTCGTCGCATCTGTTCGCAATCTCCCTGTTGTGAAGAAGGTAGACGTCTGCGCCGAGCCCGAACATCTCCTTGTTCTCCAGATGCATCGGCGAACCTGGCGGGTTGGCTGAGGTCATGATTAGAACATCGGCGCGCAGGTTTTCGAATATGATGTGGTGGACGCCGGAATAGGGCAGCATCACCCCCACGTAGTCTAGGCCGGGTGCAACTACCTCCATCCATTCTTCCCTCGCCTTCTTTCGGAGAAGCACCACGGGCCTCGATGGGGATTGAAGCTCGGCTTCCTCGCGCTCACCCATAGCGAAAAGCTTTTTGGCTGCGTCGAAATCGCGCACCATGACCGCGAACGGCTTGGCCTCCCGAGCGTACCACTGGCGGAAGCGTTTTGCTTCGCCCGCCGTGCAACAGAGATGCGCCCCCCCCCAACCTTTAAGCACACCGAACTTGCCCGAATCGAGAGCTTTCGCGAAAGCACCGATGTCCCCAGGAAGCATCTCTCCCAAAGGGCCGTACATTGCGTAAGATGGACCGCACTCCGGACAGCTCACTGTCTGGTGGTGGAAGCGCCTGTCCGCGTCGGAACCGTACTCCGCGCCGCACTCCCGGCACATCCTGAACGGCTCCATTGTCGTGCGCTGGCGGTCGTATGGCGTTCCGCGGATGACCGAGAAGCGCTCCCCGCAGTTCGTGCAGCTCGTGAACGGGTATCCGTGCCGTCGGTCCATGGATTCGGCCATCTCGCGCAGGCACTCTGGGCATACGGCAGTGTCGGGGGGTATCTCCGCTCGGCCTGCGATTGTCTGGCTCTCCAAAATGATGAAACCTTTGTTCTCCGGCATTCCCTTCAAGGTGATGACTGAGTCTATCCGGGCCAGTGGGGGCAACGCTTTCCGAAGGCCCGCCAAAAAGACTTCGTAGTCCCCGTCAACGACTATCTCGACTCCCTGGCCATCGTTCCGGACATGGCCGTTGATCCCCATTGCCCGGGCGACGCGGACGACCGTCGGGCGGAAGCCGACACCCTGGACGACACCGGTGATGCGTAACCTCATCAGCGCTGGATTGAGCCGGGATTATAGATAGCTTAGCTTTCCCCTCCTCTCACCAATCGACCGTGAACGATGAGTCGCCGGTGGCATATACCCAATAGGCCTCGCCGCGCTTTAGTATCCGGGAATCTGGCAGGGCGACAGTCGAGTACTCCGTCATCTCATCGTATCCCTCGATGATGGCGATCGCCGGGCAAATGCTTTTCAGTGCGCCGACCGTGAAGGTCGCATCGTTCAGAGCCGGATACCCTATCAGATTCCACCCGGCCTTTATCGAGATTGCTGTGGACGATGGCTCGTCTCCCTGAACCTCCAAGAATCCATCTCCCGCGTCAATGACGTATAGCCAGACACCCTTTTTATTATCCAGGTTCTTCAGGTCGTTCATCGCGTCCGGCCATGCAGAATTGTATTGCTTCCAATGGTCCATTGCGTCAGTCGGGTCGTACCACATGGCTCTAGTCCAGACCACGTTGCCGTCGGAGTCCTGCAATGCATTTGGGAGCGCCGTGTCCTGCACAACAATGGGCACGGATACGAGGTTCCAGCCGGCATGCACGGGTATCGCGCATACCGTTACAGCCATGACCGTGAAATTCCAGTAGAAATTCAACCAATGCCCGAAACTGTCCTCCGCCGATATCTGGCACTTCACGACTTCGCCTGGCGCGAATCCCATGCCATGCGTGTACCAGACAGCGTAGCCATTCGAGATGGCCGACCAATCATACCACACGGCAAAGTCCTGAACGTACAGCCGCATCGTTGCCTTTGCGACGCCGCCGATGTCAGTTACATTCAATATTATCGTGGGGGTTGTGCTCATCGTAATGCCCCCAGGCGAAGGGTTGACGCCCCAGGCTACCGGCGGGGACTTGTCCACCGTGAACGTCCACGAGAAGTCCATCGGGTTGTCGCTTGTGTCGCGGGCTACAATCCTCACCATGGTCGCGCCTTCCGTATAGTCGGACCCGTGGGTGTATGATATGTTATAACCTCCCGGTATCGGCGCGATGTTGTAAAAGACCGAATATCCCTTAACATAGAGGCGGACCGTGGAGAGGTCAACTTCGACGTCATCGGTGACATGGACCCATATAACCGGCCTGGCGTCCGCCGTGACCTCATCGATGGCCGGGTGCTCGTTTGAATGCTTCGGCGGCCCGTTATCGCCGATCCCGAGCCAATTCAGGATGCGATACATCAAGACCGCTCGCGTCGACCCCCCGCCCACGTCCGCGAAGTCGAAGGAGGAGTAGACTATCTTGTACGTTCCGGTGTCGGCTTTTATCATGGCCGGGTAACCCGTGTCATCGAAGTAGAAAGATTCGGTGCCCACTCCCGATATCACGTTTGTGGTGCGCATCCCCCTCAGGTCTGTGCAGTAGTCTTCCGTCTGCGTCGCGAGCGACAGACCGTCCCCAATCGGGTCGGCGGCGACGCCTGGCAATATCCACGCGCCGAAGGCAATGTCTACGAATGCGGCGTTGAACCATGTTTGGTACCAAGCCAACCACCCGTTGAGCGCGGCGTCGTACCCCGCACCGCTGCTTGAGACGTACATCCTGCCACCCCCGGAAAGGTATGCGCTGACGGTGTCTCTCTCTGAAGCTGTAAAGCTGGTCCCAAAATCGTTCCCGGTGAACCATATGGCGACGCCGTACATGGCGAGATATGATGTGTCGACCGGACCGCCCGCGGTTGTGTTCCAAATGTCGTAATCGCAGCCGTTGTCCTCGAGCGCCTGTATGTACCACTCCTGCGTCGACAGCCCTGCGTCGTCGTCGACGAGCAGGATGGGAGTGGGGTCGACTATGGTGACCAGAGCCTCCGCGTCGTTGTTGCCTGCTTTGGTTTCACCGGGAACTGGTGGCGCGTTCGCAAGTATCGCATGGTCCCCCTCGCCCCCCGAACTCCAGAAGAAAGTCAGCACCGTCGAGGCACCGCTGGCCAAGAACGGCACGCAGGAGCTCCCGATAACGGTCGCACCATCACTCAAGTGGACCCAAAAGTTCGACTCCCCGGACGCTCCGAGGTTGACAACAGTAACATTTATAGAGACCTGCGCTCCCAACCGGGCGTAACGCAAGGCTTCGATGCCCTGGATGGCGATGTCGTGCGGCGGCGGCGTGACCGTCAAATGGGCCAGGATGATTGTCTCCGGTTCGTCCGGGTCGTTGCTCATAATGGTGATGTTGGCGAAATAGGCGCCCGGATCCATCGTCGTCGCGTTCACAGTCACCGTGAGGTCTGTCTGATCTACGGGCATTACAGTCCCGTTTCCCTCGGAGATAGTGAGCCATTCCGGCAGATTGCTGTTGCCTACCGCCCCATTTCCGATTTCGATCTCGTCCCACCATGCCTGAGAGTTGTAAAAGTTATAAAGGTACAGCCTGGTGAGATGGTTTGTCGCCGCAGCCCTGAAGTTCACGTCCGTAGCCACCAAATTGTCATCCACG
Source organism: Methanobacteriota archaeon (assembly GCA_043799545.1). Taxonomy (GTDB): domain Archaea; phylum Thermoplasmatota; class Thermoplasmata; order SG8-5; family DAIRED01; genus DAIRED01. The sequence continues at coordinate 22,565 of JAZDNO010000027.1, forward strand.
TAATAATCGTAGTTCTTCGCGTTCCAATCGATGTCCCTGAACTCAACGTGGTACCAGACGTTCGCGGCGATGGGGGAAAGATATTCCTCCGTTCCCGAAACGTACAGCCTCAGGTTTCCATCATATATGTAGAAGAATACCATTCCCAAGTTGGATTTCGTCGAATTGTCTCCCAGGACGAAATAACCGTCAGCCGAGGTCGATGACGATGTTCGCACATGGAAACTGATGTTCGTCGGTTGTATGTAAGGCAGCACGGCGTGCAGGCCGTCGAAATGGCGCATGTCCCCTCCTATCAGTGTCAGGCTGCAATGGCTCGCGGCCGCAGCCGTGTCGGACGTCACCTCCCTCTGATACTCTCCGCCGTCGTCCGTCCAGCCGTCGTAATCCCCATCCTCGAAATCATCCCCGAAGAGGATGTCCTTCGAACTGATGCTCCAATCCAGGGGGGCCTGCCCGGCATTGCCGATGGTCAAACCGTCGGACCCTGTCTCGCCGGATGCGACCGTGAAATTGTATCCCAGCGGGTTCACCCAGATATTCGGCTGGTAGCACACCGACACCTGCCTGACCTGGTTGTTGTTTTCTATGTGGGTCTCGTTGATTACTGGCTGCGCTGCTATCTCGAGCATGTAGTTGCCCTCGGCCGCGGGGGTCCAATCGAAACCTACGGTCTCTGCTTCCCCGACATCCAGAGCCGTTATCACCGTGCCGTCGGTCCACGACCCGTCCACGTAGAAGCCGACCGCTATGTCCGTTTCGTTGTTAAGGCCGCAGTTCATTACACCGCATTCTATCGTTGCGGTCTCGAACGGCTGCATCGACACCGGAGCTGTCATTGATACCACTGAAAGATCATGCTCCAGGACCTCACTCCGTATCTGGATATCGTCGACATACCAGCCCTCGTACTCGTTCAAGGAAATGTCCAAAGTGTCGAAGTAGAACCTCAGTTGGATGGTGTCCCCCATGTACGGTGTCACGTCCACCTCGTATTCGTTCCACGCGCACATTGCATCTCCGCAGAACTGCACGACGCCGAAGAACGCACCCCCGTTCACCGAAATCTGCAACCAGCGCTGGTCATACGCGCTCCCGGTGTCCTCGGTCTCGTACCAGCCGTTGAAGGCGACGTTAGCGTTGAAGCACCATGAGGTGTCGATGACCGGAGACGTCAACGAACCGAAATTCGCCTCGCCCGTATCGTAGTCTATCCCGTCGTTGTAGCACCACGCGTGGTCCGGGCTGGCCCACCGATCCCCGGAGATATGCCACAGGCCGTCAGCGGTCCAATCGTTCGCCCCGGTTTCGACATCCTCGCTGTAGAAAGCCTGCCTGACAGCCACCGCCTGCTCCTGGCGATTGTTCTCAATGTCTGGCTCTACGGTGGCGAGGGTCGCCTCTATGGCGACCGTGTAAGGCCCGGTCTTCATGGGGGTCCACACGAACGACACCGCCGTGCTGAAGCCGACCGCCAAGGATGTGATGATGGTCGAATTCCTGACAGTGCCAGAGACCTCGAAGTCCACCTGGATGTCCGCGAGATCGACAATGCCGGGGTTGTTCACCAAGGCGCTCACAGTCACGGAGGCGAAACTCTCCGCTGAGGTCGGGGCATCGAGGGCAACGACTTCAACGTCCGGCCCGACCACGACCTCAGCTTCCCCCCAGTTATCGGAAGTAACGTTCTCCCCCGCTACTGGCGCCACCTCGACTCGCAGATTGTACAGCCCCACAGCGCCGGGCGTAGTCCACGGGAAGGTTATCTCCTCCCATGCCCCGGCGGCCATGTCCACGTAAACCGTATCCAGCCAAGAGCCATCTACGAAGAACCAGACCTCCACTGCTGTCTCGTTGTTCAATCCCAAGTTGTGGAGCGTGGCGCCAACGGAGATATTCGCCGAGGGCTCCTGGTATCTGCCGACATCCAGCGACGCCACTGCCATGTCATGTTCGGGCTGGTACGCATGCTTAATCGAGACCTCCGGGTCGCCGAAGAGCGTCGTCTCGTAGTAGCACCAGCGCATGGCATCTGTGTCTATGAGCCCGATGTTGACCTCCTTCGAATACTGGTTCGCCGGGCCGAGCTGCCGGATGTCCTGGCCGAAGATGGCGTCGAAGAACTTCCTGTCGTAGAACTGAGACGAGCCGTTGGTGCCGCCGAACTCCCCCCATCCGTACCTCGTGTTGCCTATGAAGGCGAAAGCACCGTGCTCCCCGGCCACCAAATGCTCCGCTATGCAGTCGTAGCTCGTTGTCCACGGTCCGGTGACCCTGTTGTCGAACGAGCCGTCGTAGCATCCCTGGCTGTAACCGAAGAAGTACTGATCGTTCGTAAGGCTGTAATCGACATCATCGTTGTACAGCCTCATGCAATAATCCACATCGGAGTGCCCGTCGTGGTTGATTATGTGAACGCCATCGTTTATCTGCGAAATCAGTTCTTCCGGAGCCCATTCGTCAGGGTACAGATCCCTGTCGTACAGGGTCTCGACGGTGTATTCGTCTGGTATGGGTGCGTTGGCCCAGCACCCGTAATATATCTCGTCCTTGCAATTGCAACCGAAGGTGGGCGGCACGGTTTCCCACAGCAGCTCTCCCACCATGAGGGTTCGCTCGAGGTACTCGTCCGTCGTCGTCTCGTAAGCAAGAGTCTTCATCACGAAGTTCGAAACCTCGTCCGCGGAATCGACCGGCGCCCTCCCAACGTACACTTCCGCCAAGAGATCGACATCACCTCCGCCTTCGCCGTCATTCGGCTCCCCGTAATAGGCGTCGCCGTCGTCGTTGAATGTTCCGTCCAGGCATGAATAATATACATCCGAGGCGATGTCGTAGTCCGTTTCGCCATAGGCCGAGGCTCTCAGGCCCCTGCTGGGAACGATGTTGTCACCGCTCTCGCCCCCGACATCGGACCTGTCGCCGTCTCCGCCCAGCAGGACGTATTCCGTCTCCCAGTTCTGGTACGCGTCCAGTATGAAGTTGCGTACCTCGGTCTGGGTGTCGACATCGTCATAATCCGGGTCGTCGACGATGTCCCTCACCGTCACGATGGTGGCAGAGATTCCCTTGCTGATCTTGCTTGCCACGAGGTCCTGGAAATCGTATTCTCCTCCTCCGACTGCGAGGGCGTCGCTCGTTATTATCACATACTTGTACGAGTCCGCCGGGTTGACTATCGAGGTCGGTTCCGTCTCAGGCTGGAATAAATTCACTGCCCCGTCATACGAGGCCATCTCCTCCCTGTTCTCGACCTGGCTCGCCACCGCATCGGCGTCCGACGCGAGGCTACGAAGCATCGAAACGCAGGCCTCGGCCACTTCTTCGGACGGGCTCGTTTCGATGGTGACTTCAATCTCCGGGCTATATGTAAGGCGGCCGGACAACGGCTCGTAGGATACAGGGAAGAGGTTGAGAATCAAAATGGAGTATCCCCTAAGCATCTGGACGCCGACGACGCTGAAGCGCTCCGCGGGATATGGTGCCGCGGAGCAGTATACTGACGGATCAGGCATCGTCGGGGAGTAGTCCTCCCGCTCCAACCGCTCGGCAAGCCCCGTGCCGTCCTGCCTGGCGGTGGGCTGCTTCCACGGCCCGCATGTTCCGTCTCGCTGATATGGCAGACCCTGGATGCCATCCGGGTTGCCAACTGCCATCAACGGGTGCTGCTGCTGGCCCGGATAAACCGTGTGTGTTCCCGGCAATTCCTCCGAGCCTAGCGTTTCGACCTGGACGCGCTCAACATCATGGCCGAACGGGAGCAGGACCTTGACGGTCTTGAACGGCAGCGCCGGCTTCCCCGTCTCCGCGATGGCGTCGAGCCCGTCCAGCGACACGTGTGTGAAGCTGCCGTCCGTAGACAGGCGGGGCGCTCCGAAGGAGCTCGTGATTTCGATAACCCCCCTGCCCATCTCATCGGACGGCTCCGGGGAGCCCCCGACGGTCGGCAAGGAGCCTATCACCATCGCCACGCAGAGCACCGCCGATAAAATCCTACATACCGTTGTCGCGCCCACGCCCCGACCGCCAAACATCTTCGTCCAACCTCCACCAAGCTCTTACAATGCTTGAATGTAATTGTATATTATTTAAATGTAAAGACTAGATACCCCATTTTCTCACCAAATCCTTGCTCGCCGATCGGTCGCCGTCAGCCTAGAAACCATTCCATGAACGCGAATTCGTTTGCAGGTTTTCTCTCCGGGCGCTCCTTCTCGGCTTCCACCTGGTCCTCCGAAAGCCCCTCGGTGCTCTGGGTTTTCTTTCCGACGTTTATGATTGTAACGACCTGATATTGCCCGGGAATTTTCAGCTCTTCGCGTACCTTCGCGGGGTTGTAACCGGCGATGGGGTGCGCGACCAGGCCCATCTCCGTCGCCCTGAGCAGCATCTGGCCGACCGCGATGCCCAAGTCGAACAGGTAGTATTCGCGGTCCTTGATAACGCAGTCGTCCTCCTTCCTCGCGCACGCCACGATGAACATGGATGACTTGAACGTCCACTCGTTCCCCTTGCTCATGGCGCCTCGCACCTTTTCCATCTGGCCGGGCTCCCTGACGAACACGAACCTCCACGGTTGTTTGTTGAAGCACGAAGGAGCCAGCTGGGCGGCCTTTGTCAACTCAGCAACGTCCGCGTCGGATATTCCCACGAGCCCGAGCGCCCGGTACGAGCGCCGCGCTTCTATCGCATCCTTGACCTTCATGGCGCTCACTCCTTTTTCAAGCGCTCCAAGGTTTCCTTCACTTCTTCTATGTGGCCGAAAACGCTGACCTTCGGCCAGACGTGCGCGATTTTACCCGAGGGGTCTATGAGGAACGTGCACCGAACTGCTCCGAGAATCTCCTTTCCGAATATCGTCTTTGGCCGCCAGGCGCCGAAAGCCTCGTGCGCCGCATGGTCAGGGTCGCTGAGCAGGGAAACGGCCAGCTTGTGGCGCTCCCCGAACTTGCAGTGGCTCTCGACAGTGTCGCGGCTCACTCCGAATATCGTCGCCCCCAGCTTCTCGATTTCGCCTATGGATTTTGTGAAGTCTATGGCTTCGACGGTGCATCCCGGCGTGTCGTCTTTGGGGTAGAAATAGAGCACGACCCAGCGGCCCCTCATCTCGCTCAGGCAGACCTTCGTCCCCTTCGCGCTCCCCTTGCTCGACTCCAGGCAGAACTCGGGCGCCTGGCCGCCCACCTTCGGCATTTCGCCCATGTCATCCCTCCAGCAGCTTCTTCACCCGCGCCTGGCGATCCTCCCTCGTCTGCTGGCTCCTCACCTGATTCCGCTCGCCCAGCAGCGCCCTGTGGTACGGCTCCCGCTTTTCATCCCAGAAGACTCCGATTGGTATTTTCCCTCCTCGCTTGACCATGGCCAGCGCCTCTTCTCTGGTCCTGGAGGGCTCGCCGATGATTTCCACGCTCTCGTTGTACAGCTTGTAAGTGTCGTTGAAGCTGACGCAGGGCTGAAGCACGTCCACGTATGCGAAACCCTCGTGCGTCATCGCCCTTGCGAAGATGTCCGTCAGATGGTCCGGCTTGCCTGAATAGCCGCGCGCCACGAAGGTCGCCCCGGCCTCGAGCATCAACGCCAAAGGGTTCAGGGGCTCCTCCACGTTCCCCCTCGGGCTGGACGGGCCCTTGAAACCCCTCTTGCTCACGGGCGTGAATTGTCCCACCGTAAGGCCGTAGACACCATTGTTGTGCACAATCACGGTGATTCCAGCGTTCCGTTTTGCTGCGAAAAGCATGTGCGCCATCCCCTCGCCGTAGGCGTCGCCGTCGCCGCAGAATGCGAAGACCCTTAGCGAGGGGTTCGCCAGCTTGACGCCCTGGGCAGTCGCCATCGAGCGCCCGTGCAGGCCGTAGAAGCCGCTGATTGCCAGGTAGTCGAATATCTTGCCGTGGCAGCCTATTCCGGCGCACATGAACATGTCGGAGCGGGCGACCCCCTTGCCCTCAAGCTGCCTTATCGCCTTCTTGACGGAGTTGAACAGCCCGAAGTTGCCGCATCCCGGGCACCAGGTGTTCTCGCAATAGGTCGTGAGGTCGTCGGGCATCAGAGCGCCTCCTTCAGCTTGGCCGCCAGCTCGGTAGGTTCGAACGGCCGGCCGTCGTATTTTGCAATAGCATGCTTCACATCGATTCTGGCCCTCTCGCACAGCAGCCTGGCGAACTGGCCCGTGGAGCTCTGCTCCACCACAATTGCGCCGACGCCAGCATGCTTGGCCAATTCCTCGGAGGGCAAAGGGTCCAGGTAGATTGGCTGCACGACCCTGGCATCCAACCCTCCGTGGCGGATGGCTTCTGCAGCGCTCATCGCCGTCGAGCCGTAAGCGAAGACCGCTCGCCTGCCGCTTCCGAAAACGTTGACCGTCCGCAGGCCACGAACACGAGCCGCTAGAGAGCTGGCCTTCCTCGCGCGCTTGTCGTGCATGCGCGTTATCGCCTCGGGCGTGTCCGATGTGATGCCATTCTCGTCGTGCTCGTAGCTGTTCCATTTTATCAGCTCGGTTGACGGAGGAAATAGCAGCGGAGAAATCCCTTCGGATGCGTCGAGGTAGCGCTTGTACTCTCCTTTACCATGAGCCAGGCCTTCGGCCCATGCGGCCTCCGCGATGTCGACGTCCACGCTCATCCTGCTCTCCGCCAGGTGCTTCTCGCTGAGCAGGATGGCAGGGACCTGGAACTCCCATGCCAAGTCCAGCAGCTCCGCGGTCAGGCGGAACGCCTCGGATGCGCTGGAAGGCGATGCCACAATCTTCGGGGAGTCCCCGTGGCCCTGGCCGAGCGCGAAGTTCAGGTCGCCCTGAGCGGTGTATGTCGGGACGCCAGTCGACGGCCCGGGCCTCGACGACAGCACCATTAGCAAGGGTGTCTCGGTCATTCCGGCGAGAGACCCAGCCTCCTCCATCAGTGCGAAACCTCCGCCGCTGGAGCCCACCATCGCCCTTGCACCGACAGCCGCCGCGCCGATGGCCATGTTCGCGACCGCAATCTCGTTCTCCGGGTGCATCACCGCGATGCCAAGCTGCTCCGAGTGCGCTGCGAGGTAGTGGAGGATGGACGATGCTGGAGTCATTGGATAAGCGACGTAGATGTCGAGCCCGCCCGCCGCAGCGCCGAGCGCAATTGCTTCGTTTCCGTAGAGCATCGGTCTTGCCTTGCCGCCCTTATCGAGTTTGAACTTGCCTCCTAAGGCTGGCACGGCCAAACCGTGGACCACCCCGGCGTACGCCATGTTGTTCTCCAGGTCACGCTTGTATTCCTTCCTGACGAAATCCAGAGTCGCTTCCCGGCTCTCGCCTATCGCCGCCGAGAGGCAGACGACCGCCCCCAGACCTATTCTCAGGGCGGGGTCGGGAAACTTCTTGGCCTCCGCCGTCAGGGGGAGCCCGATTTCCCCCTCGGTTTTCACAGCGTCGGAGTTGTTGACAACGATGCCGCCCTTCGCTGCGTGGATGGCCTGGCTGCGGGCGTCGAGGTTCACCACGAGGTCCGCGGACAGATAGTGGCTCGTCAGCTCCCGCGCGGAGGCGCTCACCGCCGCGAAGTTGTGGCCGCCCTTGATGAGGCTCTGGTAATCGTCGTACTGGAAAACGTTCAGCCCCCTGGACGCGAAGAGGTTTGCCGCCGCGTTTCCGGCCTTCTTCACCCCTTCTCCGGCCTTTCCGCCCACGATGAATGTGAAAACGTCTTTCGCCATTTCATTTCCCCTCGTGCAGGGCTACAATCTACGGGGTTATTTCGTTTGCGCTTGAAAACGCATAAATAAATAATATGCTACTATGGCGAAGCGATGGAGTTACTCAACAAACGCAACTGCATTATCGCGATGGCCGCTCTCTTCGTGGTCCTGGCGGCCGCAGTTGCGTCTTCGCCCTACGACCCAATGAACGGGGACAAGGCCGACGCAACGACGAACTACATATGGACGCGCTATTACTCCGAAGGGGTCTACCACGTCACCTGGGAGCAATGGAGGAGCGACTGGGGCGCCCTGAGGACCCAGAGCTCCGTGGTGACGTACGGGGGGGATTTGGTGGTCGTGAACGAGAAGGGGCCTGGCCACGCGATGATGATTGTGCCGTTCTATTTGCTGGGCATAGAGCCGCTGTTCGGCCCTATTTTGGCCGCGCTGGCCGTCCTCGCCACATTCTTGCTGGGGCGCCGCCTGGTCAATTGGAAGGTCGGCCTGGTCGCTTCCGCGAGCGTGCTGGCGAACCTCACCTATATCGCCATGTGGCATAGGTATTACTGGACGGACGCCTCCACGATGCACCTCCTCGTCGTCTCGCTCTGGCTCTTCGTCGAGGCTCTGTATCATTCCAACGGGCGCTCGCTCGACCCGCGCTCAACCGTGCTGGCATCTCGGCGCGACCTCGTTACGGGCGCGGCGCTCGGGGCGATTTCCGGCCTGGCATTCGGGGGCGCGGTCTCCACACGGTATCCGGCCGCTCTCGTCGGCATCGCGATGCCGTGCTATTTGGCTGCGTTCTTCCTCGCCAAGGTCTGGCCCGACCTGAGGATCAGGAAACTCGTCCACGCGCTCAAGTCCCTCAGGAGCGCCTTGTTCGCGCTTGCATTCATCGCTGGTCTGCTCGTGGTGCTAGTGCCGCTGATGCAATACAACTCGGCATATTTCGGAGGCCCGTTCAACTCTGGCTACGACGCAGATTCCCTGATGGGGTTCAACCCCGATGCCGGATTGGCGCCGAGAAACGCGACGGCAAGCTGGACGTCGAGCCTGATTGATGGCGCGTCCAACGCCCTCGACAACGCATTCCTGCTCGCCCCGATACTTGTCGTCCGGATGCCCGCGCTGCTCCTCGCGCCTCTGGGAATCTGGTACTTTCGCCGAAACCTCGCCGCCGCGCTGCTGATTCCCTGGCTCCTGATAGCCTTCTTCACGTACCTGTCCCTCTCGTGGGTTTCGATGTACGCGCGAATCGACCTGGTCCCGTGGGAACCGAGGTATTTCATGCCCGCGATTCCGGCAATTGGCATCCTTGCGGGAGCTGCTTTGGACCATCACGGATTCAAGAGCAAGGTTCCGTGGAGGAAGCTTGCCGCCATCCTCGCGGTTGGGGGTATTGTTCTGGTGGGGGTGGCGCCTGCACTCGCGTACTTGGGAGGACCCCAACAGGATGGCGCGAGACCTGGCGGGGCGCCTCCGCAGCAGGTGCTCAACGCGACCACCGACCAATTGCTGATATCGCCAAGGGAATATGCGGGCAGTTTTGTGCATATTTCGGATGCGCGGGTAACTCTGGCGGCGGGAGATGCCATTCAAGTCCGCAGCTTTGATGCGACGAACCCGGGGAGCGTGGCCGTGCACTTCGTCGATTGGCCGCCGGGCACCTTGCCACAAATCGAGACGGGTGACCGCGTCGACGCCCAGGGGATGTTCGCGCGACCCCCGGGAGGAACGCTTCAAACGGGCTACGTTTTGACGGTGAAATACGGGACGGCGGATTACGTGAGAGTGGTGGGCCAGGCACCGTGATTTGACCCTTGGAAACAACATATAAATAATCCGTCTTGTTCGAAATGTGACAGGGCAACGGCAGCGCCGCAAAAACATCCAGCGATTGAAAGTATCGTGCTAATGGCGATTCTTCCGTAATACTCGCGAATGATAACATTCTTGGTGATTCCCAACGTTATAGGGATTGTCTCTGATGCCACGGCGATGACTGGAACGGACACGCACATGATGGAGATAATAAAGAAAGATGCGCTTTTTTTCCGAGCGGTCAATGAAAGCATATATCCAGCAATTCCGGCGATGAAAAAATAAAACACGCCGCCCAGAACATTCAACTGCCCGATGTACGGATACCCATACAACGCGATGTTTCCCAATAGCAATAACAACAGACCGGCAAATATGCACAAACTTGTTTCTTTGATGGATGTGGTGTTACGCCATTTTAAATCGGTTTGTTCATCGAGGTTCCTTTGATATTTTTCCCATAAAGGGAACCCTTCGCCGGGAGTGCCCTGCGTCGACATATCTATTGCCCCTCCCGCACCGTTAAAACCCGTTCTGCGTGTAAATCAACCATGCAACTTGGCCCCCATACGAATCCAGCTATTTCTAGAGTCAATCTTTCATTGGCAGAAACGTTGGTTGCTAAAGGCCCATAGAATAACCATTCCTTGATCCCCTTAGAAGATAAAACGGCGCTCCTCTCGTCTAGATGTTCCCAAATTACAACTCCTGTTGAGTCCATTATCGTGAGTTTTGTGATGTTGACCGTCAAGGCAAAATCGTTCAAGTTTTTCGTATTCATTCCTAGGTGCGTATTGCCATCGGGCATCAGGTATAGTTCGACGTCATAAAATCTGACGTTCCAATTATTGTTTAAAATGTAGACGTAGTTACCTACACAACTTATGGTGATGAGCCCCGATATCGCTCCGATTATTAAGAAAATCCTTAAGCCACTTGAAAACAAGCGCTCATGCGTGCTTTTCTTTTTTTCTCCCATAATGGGGTTATTATGTTCATCCATTATCAACTTATTTGTACAGTTTTTGTAATCTAACTGACCAGCGTGTTATAAAACCGTGCGACCATTGTGGAAACGTTTATTAACCCCCCCGCTTTAGGCGTAGCCCCCCAATGTCGGAGGAGTCAGCATGATACAAAAAAAGACCAACCCGAACCTGACGCGTCTCATCGGCGAGCTGCAATCTGCATCGCGCGCCGAGGACGCTGAGATCTGGCGAGACATTGCGGCGCGGCTCGAAAAGCCCCTCAGCCACTGGGCCGAGGTGAACCTGGGCGAGATAGCCCGTTTCGCGAAGCCGAAGGAGACGGTAATCGTCCCCGGAAAGCTTCTCGGAGGCGGCGACATCGACCAGGCCCTGGTAGTCGCGTCGTACAAATGCTCCGCGTCAGCGCGGAGGAAGCTGGAAGCTGCAGGCGGCAGGGCGATATCCATCTCCCAGCTGCTGAAGGAGAATCCGAAGGGCAGCGGCGTAGTCGTGATGAGGTGAAGAAATGAAAAAAATCGATGCGAAGGGCCTCATACTCGGCAGGATGTCCAGCTACATCGCGAAGAGCCTTCTCAAGGGCGAAGAGGTAATCATTGTCAACGCCGAGGCTGCGATAGTCTCGGGAAAGCGCGAGCTTGTCATCAAGGAGTATTTCGACAGGCGCAGCAAGGGCAAGATAAGGAAGGGGCCGTACTACCCTAGGACCCCGGAACAAATTCTCAAGCGCACGGTGCGCGGGATGATTCCGTACCAGACGTCGCACGGCAGGGAGGCCTTTGACCGATTGAAAGTCTACATCGGCGTCCCGAGGAACATGGTGAACGACAAGTTCGAAACGATAGCCGGCGCCTCGTCCGAGGGCGTCGTGGAATACGTCGACCTGGGGGAGATTTCGAGGACCCTGGGGGCGCATTTCTGAGGTGAGATGTCATGAAGGTTTCAATCACGAGCGGAAAGCGCAAGACCGCGGTCGCGAGGGTGACCGTGCGCAAGGGCCAGGGACGAGTCAAGATAAACGGCACGCCGCTGGAGATATTCACGCCCGAGATGGCGAAGGACAGGCTCTCCGAGCCCATCGTCATCGCCGGGACGAAGGCCGAGAAGATAGACATCGACGTTAACGTCAGCGGGGGCGGGTTCATGGGCCAGGCCGAGGCAGGCCGTACCGCCATCGCCAAAGGAATCGTGGATTTCCTGGGAGACAAGGAGCTCGAGGAGACGTACAAGCAGTTCGACCGTTCGATCCTCGTCTCGGACGCGAGGCGCAAGATGCCGAAGAACCCGCTCGGCCGCGGTGCCCGAAAGAAGCGCCAGAAGTCGTACAGGTGATCAGATGATAATACCTGTGAGGTGCTTCACGTGCGGGAAGGTCGTCGGCTCTGCATACGACAACTACAAGCGCGAGCTGGCCGAGGGCCACAAGGACCCGCAGAAGATCCTCGACGACCTCGGGCTGAAGCGCTACTGCTGCAGACGGATGGTCCTGACGCACGTCGACCTCATCGACGACGTCGCGCCGTTCGACTGAATTGCCGCCATCCAAAACCATTCTCCATTCCCTTGGGCCTGTGGGGTAGCTTGGTATCCTTGCAGCTTGGGGTGCTGTTGACCCCGGTTCAAATCCGGGCAGGCCCATCCGATTTTATTTATTCTCAAAACGAAGGATGGGCCTGCACGGAGAGGACTAGCTCATAAAGGGCGCAGTGCTGGTCCGAATCCGGGCAGGCCCCCTCAACTTTCTTACGCTTCTATCCGTGGCCCTGCCCTCTCTCGGGTAAAATCATTGCAGTTGGTTATTTTTACCCTCGATCCGGGCAGGCTGCATTCATTATGCTCTGGCAGTGGTTTGCCCAAGGGCAATAATCATATGTCCTTCTTCACAAACCACGCCGACCCGGCGCCGAAAAACGCGCACGCGTACCCTAGCGAAATGACCGCGGTTTCCGCAACCGGTGCGTCCACCAGTATCCTGTAGCCTATGGACATCGGGTTCCACGGCGAAGGAAGGCCGCCTTCGCTGGCCATGAGCAGACTGAACGTGAAGTAGAGGACGAGGCAGATTGCGAATGACGTCAGGACCGTCGGAGTCGTTGTCCGCATGGGCACGCTGACGAAGAAAGTCAGACCAAGGATGAAGAGGCAGAGGGGGAGGAGCCATATGATGTGCGCCATGAAAACATCGATCTTCATGCCGCCCACGATGGCAACCGCCGCTCCAGCCACCAGAATGCCGCTCGCCAGGAAAACGACTATGAAGGAAACCGTGGTCGCTGCAATCCTCCGCGCCAGGAAGTCAAGGCGCGCTTCCGGCCTGGTGAGGAGGAGCCCCATCATGTCCGCATCCTCGAGGTCGCTGAGGACGAACGCGCCGTATCCGACAATCAGCAAGGGGAAGAACATCGTCATGACGTTCTCGAACCACACCAGCTCGAAAATGCCCGCCGAACCGGGCGCCCCCGCTTCAAGGGCCTCCTTCAGGCCTTCCGGGGAATATTCCGCTATGAAGGCGACGGCGATTGCCAGCACGGCAATCAATGCGACCGAGTATGCCGTCCGTTTGGACAGAAGGATGTGCCTGATGTCGATTGCCAGGAGGGAAATGTTCATAAATCCTCGCCTTTGAATTTCCAAACCGAGATTGCCAGGAACGGAATCGAGAATGCGACTATTGCAAGGGCGAAGCCCGCGTAGAGCAATGCATCCAGGTTATGCGTCGTGAAGTAAGTGGCGTAATAGTGGGGCGTGAGCTTCGCAGCTTCCATGAAGGCGGAAGAGGAGTACTTGCTTGCGTTGGGCAGCATGAAGACGGACATTATCCCGAACGCCGCTATGAAGGATATCAGGTTGTTCCTTGAGAGGACGGACAGCATGAGCACGACGCACATGGAGAATACACCCAGCAGGTACATCAGCGCCACGGTGGCGAAGTACGCCCCCGCGTCAAGCTCCGGCACTTTCTGCTGGTAAAGGGGAAATCCCAAAGCCATGACCGAGAAGAATATTATTCCGAACGCCACAGACGCCCCGGCGAGCTTCGAAAGGATGTAGTCCCTCCTCGTTATCGGGCGGGAGAGTATCATGCCCAGCCTCTCCTTGCTCCTGTCGCCTGACACGGCGTCGAAGACGAACATCGGCGCGACGAACAACGTCACCAGCTTCGTCAGCCCGCTGTCGAAAAGGAACCACTGTATCTCGGACTGCGGATTCGTGGAAAACACGTCCACGAGCTCGCCCAGGGCCGAGCCCGAGCCCATGACGCTGTCGTAGAGGTACGCCACCGCAAGGACCATCCACAGCGAGAACAGGATGGCCAGCAGTCCCCGGAGGGAGAGCAGGAGGCGCCGCGCGGTGTGCAGCGTCAATCTGGCAATATTCGCTTCACCCATGCTTCGCCACCTTCAGAAAGACCGCGTCCAGGTCGCCGACCTGATGCTTCCCCTTCAGCTCGGCCGGCGCACCCTCCTCCATCATCCTGCCTTCGTAGACTATGCCGACTCGGTCGCATATCTTGTCGACGTCGCTGAGGATGTGCGTGGAAAACAGCACCGTCTTTCCGGCGTTAGCGAGCGTCTTCACAGCGCCTAAGACCTCGTTCCTCCCTATCGGGTCCAGGCCGGTCGTCGGTTCGTCCAGCAGGAGGATTGCAGGGTCGTGCAGCAGGGCCTGGGCGATGCCGACCTTCTGCTTGTTTCCCTTGCTCAGGGTCTTTATCTTCCGGTCCAGATTCTGGGGAAATCCCAGTTCCTCGGCCTTCTTCTCGATGATGGCTCCGAGCCCGTCTTCGGGGATGCCCGAGAGAACCCCCATGTATGTAAGGAACGTCCGCGGCGTGTCCCATCCGGGCAGGCCGTAGAGCTCTGGGAGGTAGCCTGTGTTCTTTCTCGCCTCGACCCCGTCCTTGACCACGTCCAGCCCCATCATTGAGGCGGTCCCCCCGGTGGGGCCTACGAGGCCGACGAGTATCTTCAGCGTTGTGGTCTTGCCCGCCCCGTTGGGACCGCAGAATCCGTAAACCTCGCCCTTTTCCAAAGTCATGTCCAGTCCTCTCAGGGCCTCGACCGTTTTATACCGCTTCGTCAGTCCCTTGATTTCGACCATTGCCATCTCAATGCGCCTCCTTGTACGATAGGAAATCCACCCTCATCAAGACTTCCATCAAATCCGCCTGAATTTTCCGGGCGTGGTCGATATTCTTCATCCTGACGTTTCTGATTTCCATGGGAAATAGGTAGGTCGTGTGGTTCTTCCCCCTTATTGCCAGGAGCGCGAAGCGAACCTCCATTCTCGACCCGTCCCCCGGGTAGAATGCGTACGCTTTCGCGGGCCTGCTCCCGCCGGCGGACGCTCGCGCCACCGAAAGCCCGGAATAGCCGACCGCCTGGTATTTGTAACCGCCATGGGCGAATTTCTCCTCGACCGCAGCTTCCAGCAGGTCGTACAGCGTCCTGTTGAACGGCAGGGCCAGTGTCCAATGGTCCTTCTGGTCGAAGTTGGTGTATGCGACGTAAATCGCGACGGGGATTCCGAAAACCATGATGACGGCGAGAGGGATTGTGTAAATCGGGAACGGCGCATCGGAAAAGGCCAAGCCGATTATCACGCCCATCGTTAAAAGCAGCGCCATGAGCCCCGCCGCCCCCAGGTTGATTTGGTGCTGGGAGCTCTTCCACATCGCGGCCGTCTCGTGCAGCCTCGGGTCCTCGATTTCCATGGCCCTCGTATTGAGATTGCGCGGAGGTTATAAAAAGATAGAGATGGGGCTCCCGGGGTCTTCCACTATCCCCTTTTTATCCCCTTTGCGCATTCACATCTGGGAGAGCATGGACGAAAACGAGAAGCGGAAGATGCCCGCCATCGTCCTGGTGGGCGTAGGCGGAGGGGGCTCGCGCATCCTTTCCGAGGGGCTGGAGAAGATTGCCAGATACCCGCACGTGGACCGCTACGCCTGCCTGATGAGGGCCATCGAAGCGGGCTCCGACCCGCAATCCCATTGCAAGGAAGGCGCCGGCGGCCCCAACGTTTTCATACTCGACACCAGCTCAGACCCGACCACCGAAGGATTTTATCAAAACATACCCCTGAAGCACAAGATTTCCCTGTCGAGCAGCGTGCAGGGGATGTCGCGCGGCGCGGGGGGCAGGCCGGGACGCGCGGCGAAGGCGGTGCTCAACCAGGATGTCTCCGAGACTTTGGCGAGGGAGCTTTACAAGCCCATAGCCGAAATCGGACCGACGATTGTCGTTTTCATCCACACCCTCGACGGCGGGACCGGCGGCGGCCTCACGCCCGAGATACTCCAGCAGCTGGCCTTCGTTCTGCCGGCTTCGACAGTATTCTGGGTCTTCTCGGTAATGCCGACGCAGACGCCCATCTCGCTCCAGGGCCCCAGGGCCGTGGCGCTGAACGTCGGAAGGATGCTCAACGTCATCCGGCGCGTCTCGGACCGGGATTACGACCAGATACCTTTCGAGTGCCGCGAGGCGATAAGGAACATGGTGAAGACGAAGAAGGAGGACCAGTCATACGAGTTCAGGCACTCGAGGGTGGCGATGTTCCCCATGAGCAACCAGCACTTTTCGCAGTGCCTGGAGGGACAGAAGACTGTCGAGATAAGGGAGGAGATTCTCAACCCGTTCCCGGTCGAGATGATTTCCCAAGCCCTTTATCCGTTCCTCAAGTACGTCGAATCGACCCCGGAGGAGCAGCAGTGGATGCAGAAGCAGTGGCCGATGGGCCCCATCGACATACCGGACATCATGGCCGGCGTGAGCCCGGACAGGCCAATGGTCCTTCCCCACCTCTGGATTGACCCGGAACCTGGGGACAAGGCCGTCGTCGACGGGGCGATAGAGGACCTGAAAAACGGCAAGATACGGATGATGAGGGTCGAGGGGACGACCAAGGGCGGGCTGCCGGACCTGTTCTCCTTCAACGGAGCGCCGTGCGCGCTCCACGAGTTCAGGGCCAGCAGCGTCTACTGCATCCCGGTCTACCCCGAGGGGAGCAAGTACTTCGACACCTTCGGGGAGATGATTTCCGACGTCTGGTTCCCAAGGCTTTCGGGTAAGATGCACTTCATCGGTGGCCGCACGGGCGCCAAGGTCGGAGTCATCACCCATTCAGCGAACCTCAAACCGCAGCCTATTCCGCGTCCGACCGCGAGCGTCCTGGGCTTCGAGCAGGGCATGCTGGTCACGCTGATAAACGGCGGCGTGCCGGCCGACTTGCTGGCCTGGCTGAACGCCACGAAAGACATAATGCGCGACCACCGCACGGAGGACATGTGGGAGCTGACCTTCTACGACGCCAACGACGCCCTGAACGAGGTTGCCAGATACATGGGGATAGACGACTGGCTGAACAGGGAGTGATGGCGCAACCATTTTAGCCTCTCCGGCCACTCAACCGCTGCCATGGCAATCTCCCGCGAAGGCTCGGGCTTCGACGTCGTCTTAGTCTCCGCAGAATACTGGGACGACCACCCCCTGTGCCCGGTCGGCGTCATCGCGCGCGTGCTGGACTCCGAGGGCTTCTCAGTCGGCGTCGTCGAAAAACCTGTCGGCGACGAAGACTTCGCGAAGCTCGGAGCTCCAAAACTGTTCTTCGGCGTCACGTCCGGCTCCATAGACTCGATGCTCAACAACTACACGCCGCTAAAGCGCTCCCGCAAAGACGACCCCCATGCAGACTGGAACCCCATGCCGGACCGCGCGGTCGTCGCCTACTGCAACGCCCTGAGGAGGCTTTTCAAAGGATGCAAAATCGCCATCGGGGGAATCGAGGCCTCGCTCCGCAGGTTCGCCCACTACGATTACTGGGACAACGCGGTGCGGAGGAGCGTGCTGCTGGACTCGCGCGCCGACATCCTTGCCTACGGAAACGGGGAGACGCAGGCGGCGGAGATTGCAGCCCGCCTGAGGGATGGGAAAGATTTGAGCGGGATTCCTGGAACGTGCGTTCTCTCCAGGGAACTGCCAGATGGTTTCGCGGTCCTGCCGTCATATGCCGAGGCGCGGGACGACAAAAGGAGATTCTGCGAGATGCAGATGCTCTTCTCGAACGACAAGGCGCTAGCCCAGGCCTACGACCGCAACTACGTTTTACAGCATCCGGCACCTGGCTGCACTCCGAAAGAGCTGGACGCAATATACGCTCTGCCGTTCTCGCGCAAAATGCACCCGAAGTCGCAACTGAAGATGGCGCAGTTCTCGGTCGTGACGCACAGGGGCTGCATCGGGGAATGCTCCTTCTGCTCGCTGGCGCTCCACCAGGGGCGCCGCATCGTCTCGAGGAGCGAGGACTCGATCGTTCGCGAAATCGGGGAGATGGCGAGGCATCCGGAGTTCAAGGGCTACGTCGACGACCTGGGGGGGCCGTCGGCGAACATGTACGGGATGGACTGCGCCAACGAATGCGGCGATGCTTGCCTGGCATGCCCGGCGCTCGACCGCAGCCATTCGAGGCTCGTCGGGCTCATGAGGCGGGCGCGGGCTGTGCCTGGCGTGAAGAAGGTCTTCGTGCGCAGCGGCGTCCGCTACGACCTGGCGATGGAGAGCAGGGAGTACGTTCGAGAGCTGTCGGGGCACCACGTCTCCGGGACTCTTAAGATAGCGCCCGAGCACGTCTCGAAGCGCGTGCTGGCGCTGATGAACAAGGACGGTTCCCGATTCAGCGAGTTCTGCGACCTTTTCAACTCCCTGAACAGGGACACTGGCCAGACTCTGCGCCACTACTTCATGGTGGGCCACCCGGGGGACGACATGCAGGAGGTCCGCTTGCTTGCGGAGAAGGCCGCGCACCTGGGGAACGCGGAGCAGTTCCAGCTCTTCACCCCAACCCCCATGACGCTCTCGACGTGCATATACTGGGCCGGTCTTGATCCCCGAACCATGAAGCCGGTGAAGGTTGTTTACGACTACGCGACTAAGAAACGGATGAAGACCGCGATGACGCGGACGTTTGATTCATTAAAACCGTCGTTTTAGCCACTTTTTGGCCACCTGTGACCGCTTGGAATATGGTCTGTGACCACGCATTTGGAGGTCAGAGGTGCAAAAGATGCTCGCAGGAAAGCGGTTGACCGGAATGAGGGGGTTCAGCCTGATGTGGCTGGGCCAGCTCCTCTCGCTCACGGGAACGATGATGACTGGATTCGCGCTCACGATATGGGCGTGGCTCGAGACGGGGTCGGCTACCGCCCTCGCGCTCGTCGGATTCTTCAGCTTCGCCCCGACCATCATATTCAGTCCGGTCGCGGGTGCGCTCGTGGACAGGTGGAACAGGAAGGCTGTGCTGATAGCGGCGGATTTCGCTTCGGGGATGGGCACTCTCGCGATACTGATTCTCTATTCCACCGGCTCCCTGGAAATCTGGCACTTCTACGTGGTCGGCGTAGTGTCCGGCCTGTTCCAGGCCCTCCAGTGGCCGGCGTTCTCCGCGACGATTTCCACCATAGTCCCGAAGGAGAACTACGCCAGGGCGCAGGGGCTGGTATCTGTCGCAGAGGCGGGCTCGATGATTGTCGCGCCGATTCTCGCGGCGGCGCTCACCGGCGTCATCGGAATATCGGGGATAATGTGCATCGACCTGCTCACAATGAGCGTCGCGGTGGTCGCTCTCCTCCCCGTGTTCATCTCAGTAGTCAACGGAAACAGCAAGACGGCGGACGGAAAGCCGAACCTGTGGTCCGAGGTTAAGTACGGCTTCACCTACATCAGGGAGCGCAAGGGCCTCTTCTACCTCCTGATGTTCTTCCTCGCATTCAACCTCGTTTCCGGGATGGCGGGGCCGCTTTATGCGCCGCTCATATTATCCAAGACTGGAAACGACCAAGTCGCGCTCGGCACCATCATGTCGGCACTCGGCGTCGGGGGGGTCGTGGGCGGCATCACTCTCGCTGTCTGGGGAGGGCCTAAAAAGAAGATACACGGCGTCCTGATGGGCGGGGTCATCACCGGGGCGCTGAGCGTCGGGTTCGCCCTGTCGTCGAATGTCTACGCGTGGGGGGCCTTCGGGTTCCTTCTGATGTTCGCGGGACCGTTCCTCGGGGGCTCGAGCCAGGCGATATGGCAGTCCAAGGTCGCCCCCGAGGTCCAGGGGCGCGTGTTCGCCACGAGGAGGATGCTGGCTCAGATGTCCGCGCCGATAGCGATGCTCCTCGTCGGCCCGCTTGCAGACGGGGTTTTCGAGCCCGCGATGGCGGACGGCGGCTCGCTCGCCTCCACCATCGGCGGCCTCGTCGGCACCGGCCCCGGCGCAGGCATGGCCCTGATAATCCTTCTGACCTCGGCGATAGTCATCGTCGTCGCCTTGACCGCCTACCTCGTGAAGCCTATACGCGACGTTGAGAAGGACCTACCCGACCACGACGCGGCGCTGAAGGTCACAAGCGAATCCGAAACGCCCGCGCCGGCGGCTGTCGGCGCTTGATTGCGCGGCGCGGGCTCCCCGGGGAACCCCCATGAAAAGAATATAACCAATCCCCGGCATCGGGAGTGCGAAGATATGACAGCGGACACAATGATTTCAACGGCAGGCCTGACGAAGGACTTCGGCAGGCTCAGGGCCGTCGAAGGCGTGAACGTCGAGGTGAGGCGCGGCGAGGCCTACGGCTTCCTGGGTCCCAATGGCGCCGGCAAATCGACCACAATCAGGATGCTCACGGGCTTCCTGCGCCCGAGCTCAGGCTCCATCGAAATCATGGGCAAGGACATGCTCCGCAATCCGCTGGCGGTGAAGGAGAAGGTCGGAATCGTGCCGGACCAGTTCGGCTTCTACCCGCTCATGAACTCATACGAGCACCTCGATTTCTACGGCAGGCTCTACGGAATGGACAGGGCGAGGCGGGAGGCGCGGACCGAAGAAGTCCTCCGCCTCGTCGGCTTGACTGACCGGGCGAAGAGCCGCGTCGGCGACTACAGCCACGGCATGAAGCAGCGGCTCGCTATCGCGCAGGCTCTGCTCAACGAGCCCGAGATACTCTTCCTGGACGAGCCCACGACCGGTCTGGACCCGCAGGGCCAGTACGACACTCGCCAGCTTATTAAAAAATTGCATTCCGAGGGATTGACGATTTTCGTCTCCAGCCACCTGCTTCACGAGGTCGAGGACATCTGCACCCACGTGGGAATCGTCAAGTCCGGGCGCTTGGTGGCGCAGGACAGCATCGCCAACCTCCAGGGCCAGCTCTCGAAGGCCAAGGGGGTCCTCGTCTCTGTTTCGGTATGCAAGCCCGGGGAGCTATGGCCGTTCGTCAAGGACGTGCCGGGGGTGCTGGGCGTCGAACCCGCCGGCCCGAACGCCTTCGTCGTGCGGTTGGACAGGCGCGATGTTATCCCGGAGGTCGCCAGAGCCGTTGCCCTTTCGGAGCTGGGCCTGTGGAACTTCAACGAGATGCAGACCTCGCTTGAGCAGGTCTTCCTCGAGATGACGGGGGGTGCGCGCTGATGCCCCCGGCGTTCGTCGATTCCATCTGGACCGTCGCGAGGAAGGAGCTGCTGCTCCACCTCAAGACCAAGAGGCTGCTGGTCATAGGAGGGGTCTTCGCAGCGCTGATAATCATCATCTCCCTCTACGGAGGATACCTGACGGGCCAGGCGCAGGACGAGCCCACGTACGAGCAGGGCGCCGGGGCGGTCATGTCCGCCGTTTTCTCATTCTCGGCATTCTTCCCGGCGATATTGGCTGTGGCCATGACCTACGATGCGATAGTCGGGGAGAAGGTCAACCACTCGATGTATCTCCTGATATCCAAGCCAGTTCGTCGCGAGTCGATATTCCTGGGCAAGCTGCTCGGCGCCTGGCTGGCGGTCGCGCTCGTCTACGTCGTGGTCTTCTCGCTGGGCTTCGTCCTGGTGCTCGGGATGGCGGGGGCGTCGCCGACGGCCGATGGCGCGGCCGACGTCTACGGAGCCGTGGGAATCATATTGCTAGGCACGGGGGCGTGGATGACCCTGGTGATGCTCTATTCCTCGCTGTTCAAGACCACGGCCTCGACGTTGATAACCGCGATACTGTCGTGGCTGTTCGTGCTCAGCCTCGTGTCGCAGGCCGGGTTGATATACTACGCCGTTTCGATTTCCGGGGAGGATGTTGAGCTCAACGTGAACATTAACTATACCCCCATGCCAGGCAACCAGACGATACTGACTTTCTCCGGCTTCGCCATGATAAACGCAGTTTCGATAGACGTCTCCGTCTCCGACGCGCAGGGGAATCCTGTGCTGAACGAGCTGCCCGGTTCTGACAACACGAGCCATAGCTTCGTCGTGGCGCCGGGAACGTATGTGTGGTCCGCATCCAGGGAAGGGGACGCTTCGGGCGCCTTTGCCAGCGGCACAGTCGCGGTCGTTCCGTTCGCCAGCATGAGCTTCGGTGTCGCGCCGCTCGACGACGACATGTACGCAAACGACGTGGCATTCTCGCTCGTTGATGGCATGGGCGAGGCGTTCCTCGGCGGAGAATATTCCATATCCGACGGCGGTTCGCCCGCCTTCGTCCAACTCGAAGTCACCGCGTTCGCCGAGAAGAACCTCACGGAGGGGGCGTTCGCCGCGGAAGTTCGCGTCAACGGCCAGACAGTCCTCCAATCGACTTTCAACTCCTACGGCGAGAAGCTCAGCGGCAACCTGGCAATCTTCGCAGCGCTGAGCGGCGAGAACGACGACGCCCCCGGTTACGTCCGCGCGATGTACGCCATCAACCCGGACAACTGCATGGGCGCGTACAACTACCTCTTCAACCCCGACTACGTCGGCATACTGACGCTCGGGGAGTCCATAGGGTCGCTGACGGCATTCACGATTACTAGCATGGCGATAGGGCTCATCATCTTCAAAAGGAAGAGCTTGGCATAGAGCAGCCCCGGCGGTTTACTTCCACGCTCCCAGCGCATTCCTCATGTGGCTGATTGCCGCCTCCTCGTACGGTCTGGCTGCGCGGAGCAGGGCAGCGCCCTTCTTGCACTTGTCCTGCGGGAGCGCGCCGTCGAAAGCGAATGGGAAACATTTCTCAAGCTTACCCATCAGCTCCGCCGCCTCTCCGTACTCCTTTGCCGCGTTCGCCAGGTGCTTCGATTGCGGCTTGGCCGAATATTTCATGGCAAGCCGCCTCAGAAACTCGGCTGCGTTCTTCCGACCCTCGTGGTAGCACGCCGTGACGTAACTGTGGCCGTGGTACGCCGCCTCGCCGGCAATCCCTTTTTCCAGGACGTTCGCCCATTCGTCATAGGCTACCGGCCCAGCTTCGTACCCCGCCCATTTCCGGGCTCCCCCGGCGATCTCGACCGCCCTCTCGACAGCCTTCCTATCAGCTTTGGCGTCGATGCCTCTCGTCTCGCTCCCGAACATGAATGCCTGGAGGCAACCGGGAGCCACCAACGCATCGTACCTTACCGGGTCGTCCGGCATGCCTGAGTTGGCGCGGAAGGTGCTCACCAAATATTCGTCCCCCCGATAGCCTTTCACGATGCCGTACTCGGGAATAGGTATCCCCCAAAGCACGACCGGCATGTCCCGGTCGATCTCCTTTTTCACAACCTCGAAGAGCTTCCTGGCCCGCGTTTGGTCTTCGGCGCTCAGCGGTCCGGGAGCCTGCGGGAAACATTTTGTCTCCGTGTAGCTTGTGACCTTGCGACCCAGCACTTCCGTCGCCTTCTCGATGTCGTCCCAGTATCCAAGGCACGTAGGCCCGGACGGACACGTCGCCCCCTTCGAGACGTTCAGTACGAACGCGTAGCCGGTGTATCCCGCAACATCCACAACGTCGCGGTCAATGCCAATAGATTTAAGCGCCCCCGATATCGCGCCGGTGTACGACAGCCAACAGCATTGATAGACCGGCTCATTGCTCACAAGCCGCTCCACGCCAATTATTCCCTTCTCGCGCCCCTTGGAATACATGCTCGCAAGATTTTTCTGCTCAGCCGCGACGCGCGCCCTCGAGCCGGCATAGAAACCGCCGATGGCCTCCAGGAGCTGGGCGCCGTCCTCGGTGAGCGAGTAGCTGCCGCGCCCCCTGCGTTCGACGAGGCCCATGCCGACCATCTGGCTCAAGTGGTTCGCCAGCGCAGTCTTGCTAAGGCCGACCCTGTCCTGCAAATCGCCGAATTCTTTCGCGCCGTCCGCCAGCATCGCCATCGCCTTCAGACGCGCCGGGTGGGCGCTCGCCCTGACCAGCTTCGACGCCTGCTCCGCGTCCGACGCTTCGAGATTCTTTGACATTTCCCAGGCCTCCGGAAGAGGAAAGGGAGGGGGGGTTGATAAATATTTTGGTGAATGAAAGTACTAAAAATGGTGAACAATTGTTCTGCCGTCAGCATTCAGTTTGTCCTGCCATGGTTTTACAAGCCTTCTTATCCACCCTACGCGATTCCCACCGCGATGCCCGCCATCGTCGTCTCCGACCTGAAGAAGCGCTACGGCAAGAGCGTGCTGGCAGTCGACGGCGTATCGTTCTCCATCGATGAGGGGGAGGTCTTCGGGCTCCTGGGGCCGAACGGCGCCGGCAAGACGACGATTGTCAAGGTGCTCACCACGCTTCTGAGCATCACCGAAGGCCGCGTCTCGATACTGGGCCACGAGCGCCCGAAGCGCGACTATGAGATTCGCAACTGCATAGGCTACGTGCCCCAGGACGTCTCTTCGGATTCCGCGCTCACTGGCTACGAGAACCTCCTCATCTCCGCGAAGCTCTACGGCAGGTTCGGGGCAAAGGCCAAGGAGGTCTCCGAAGCCGTGCTGAAGCAGCTTGGCCTCTGGGACGCGAAGGACCGCACAGTCAAGACCTACTCGGGGGGGATGATTCGGAAACTGGAGATAGGCCAGGCCATGGTCCACGACCCGAAGGTCCTCTTCCTCGACGAGCCCACTATCGGCCTCGACCCCGTCGCGCGGAAGCAGGTCTGGGCGTCGATAAAGGACCTGCGGGAGAAGACTGGCGCGACCATCATCGTCACGACGCATTACATGGAGGAGGCGGACCATCTCTGCGACCGCATCGCCATCATGAGCATCGGGAAGATTGCCACCGTCGGAACGCCTGCCGCGCTGAAGGCGTCCGTCGGGATGGGCGCCATCGTCCTGGAAGTCAAGGGAACGCCCCCGGAAATCCCGGGAGCTAGAATGGAAAACGGCTCAGTCATCATCCCCGCGGCGGAGCCGTCGAAGGAACTTCCGAAGATGGTCCAGCTGATGACCGCCGCGGGCTGCGAGGTCCTCTCCGCCAAGGCGCGCGAGACCACGCTCGAGGACGCCTTCGTCAAGTACGCCGGCACGAAGATTGAGGAGATGGACCAGTGGTCCGCTGTGCGCAAGACACGCAGGACGGCGGGGAGGCTGGCATGATAGACATCGTCGCAGAAGTACGGAATATCCTCGTCATCGTTGAGCTCGAGGTCAGGCGGCTCCGCCACGACTACACGGACATAGGCGTGCGCGCCATCCAGCCCATCGTCTGGCTCCTCGTGTTCGGCACGGTCTTCAGCAAGAACCGGGTCATAGACACCGGAGACTACACCTACCTGCAGTTCGTCGCCCCGGGCATACTCGCCCAGGCCGTGCTGTTCGTGGCGATTTTCTTCGGGATAATGCTAGTCTGGGACCGCGACTCGGGGAACCTGGCGAAGCTGCTTGTGGCGCCGGCGTCGCGCTACTCGCTCGTCCTCGGCAAGTGCTTCTCCGCGAGCGTCAGGGCCATCGCCCAGGCGGTGGTGGTCATCTCGATAATCGCCGTGCTGGGCATCTTCATCTCCGACATCGCGCTGAAACAGAATCCGCTGTACATCTTTCTGACGATACCGGTCGTCGTGCTGATTGCGGCCGTGGCCGCGAGCATATCGATACTTTTCGCGACGATTTTCCGCACCCGGGAAAGGGTCATGGGCTTCGGCCAGCTCCTAACGCTGCCGCTCTTCTTCACCAGCAGCGCGCTCTACCCGATAACGATGATGCCCTGGTACCTCCAGCTGCTGGCGAAAGTCAATCCCCTCACGTACGGCGTGGACCTCCTCAGGGGGCTGATGGTCACGGGCGACCTGTCAGGGGCGCCGATGGACTTAGCGGTGCTGCTGGCGTACTTGCTGGTGCTGTCGGCGGCGTGCGCTGCGCTGTTCAAGAGGATGATGGAGTGAGGGCAATCCTTTTCTCCTCGGCGGGGTATTATGGGAGTCGAGGGGTAGAGATATGAGGTGGAGGGTCTGGAGATCCCTGTTCAGGAGCGAGACCAGTCTCGACGTACCGGGGACGCATTTAGCTGCGGAGGAAGCTGAGGCTAGGTACGCACGCGAGGAGGCGCGGGAGCACGAAAAAGCTCCGGAGCTGAAAGACGGCGACCTGATGAAGGAGCGCGTCAAGCGAATACGCGAGTTCCAGAGCGTCGAGAAGATCGAGCCTGGGGAGAAGCGCTACGGCGAAGGGGTGCTCAAATGCCCCCAGTGCGGGACGGCGTACGTGTTCGACGCGGACAACAAGTATTGCCAGGCTTGCGCGACGAAGCTGCACGACGGGAAGAGGTTCATAATCTACGAATAAGCCTCACTTCAGCCCAAGCGCCTCTCCATTCCTCAGGGCCTCGACGACTTCGCGAAGCCGCCTCTCCCTCGTCTCCGGCCTCTTGGCATCGTTGAGCCACGTCAGGTATCGGCGCCGGTGCGACGGGGGAAGCCTTTCAAATGCCCGGATGACCCCCGCATCCCTGAATGCCCTTTTTGTTTCGGGCGTCATTTCTGCGCTCGGCAACGGCCTGTCAGCGCCCGCTTTGCCGGGCTTGAACACGGCGAGGCCGTGTTTCGTCATCTTGCCTTCGGCAATCATCTTCCTGGCACGCTCGACGTTCGACGGCGACCAGTTGGTTGGATTGCTACGGGGCGTGAACTTGCGCAGGAACTTTTCGCCATCGACCCCCTTGATTATTGAATCTATCCAGCCGAAGCAGAGCGCCTCCTCGACCGCGTCGTCGTACCGGACCTGCGGCTTGCCCGTTCCCACCTTATAGAATATCATCCAGAACCCTTTGCTTTTCGAATGGTTCTTCGATAGCCAGGCGCGGAAGGCGGCGCGGGTGGGGAAGTGAAGTTCGTCCATGACTCACCCATCCATCTTCTTCAGATAGCGCACCATGTTCGGCCTGAATCCTTCCGATTCCCAGAATCCCTTGCCAACCGCATTGTTGACGTATGTGTAAACCTCGATGTACTCGACTTCCTTCGCCCTGAACCATTTCAGGAGTTCCGCGTTCAGAAGCCTCCCTACTCCGCAACCTCGGTATTTTTCCAACACGAAGCAATCGCATATGAATCCGTACGATTTCCCGCTGACCGATATGTTCGCCTTGCTGAGCCAGCCAGAGATATAGCCGACGACTTTCTCGCCGTCGAGGGCGATGAAGAACCGCGCGTCCCTGCGCTTGATGTTCTTTCTCTCGAACTTCACCAGGTCATTTTTCGTCTTGGGCGTCACTCTGACGGCCTCGTCGATGGACGCCTCGTACTCCTGGAGGGCGAAGGCTAGGGGCATTATCAAATCGAAGTCGCCGGGAAGGGCGCGCTTAATCGTAACCATGAAGAGCGAAAGGATGCGGTGGTAGATAAAAATCTCCTAGCGCAGCTCGACACGGGACAGCGGTTCGAAGACGGGAAATTTCGTATCGCGCCAGTGTGCAATAACAAGCTCAATGTTTTCCACCGTAATCGTACCGAAGGATCTGTTTCTATGCCCCTCCAGACGTTTTATGAGAGGCTGGACCGCCACCCCTTCTTTGAACGTGCCTATCGCTATGTGCGGTATGTAATTCGGGTGGTCGGACCATTTGGCTTCAATCCTTGGTATTTCGAGCAACTTCTTGTTTAGTTCTGCGAATCGTACATCATCATGGACCTCCGCGAAGACCACGGAAGGGAAGACATTCACGCGCTCCAGCTTTACATCGAACACTTTGGAGGTCGATAATTTCGCCTGGAATTGAGGAATCACGCACTCCAATTCCTCATGGATAATATCTTCGGAAGCGACTTTATTATCCTCCAGAAACCCCCATGCCTTAACGGTGATATGAAGGTAATCCGGTGGGAAGGGTACGAAGGCTTCATCGCGGGAGAGGTCTGCCTGTACTTCTGCGATGTCGGATGATATTTCAGATGAATTGACTCGAAACAAGAACACCAGGTGTTTTCCCGCCCCTTGCTCCCACCCGCGGAACGGGCGGAACGTCCTGGTGTTGGGCTGCAGGCTGCGCCTGACGCTCCAGAATTCCTCCAGCTTTTCCTTCACGGACACAGCTGACGCTAAATTGTGAAAATATAAAAATGTGCGTTATTCGTGGCTCTTGGACGTTCGACGAATTATAGTGCTAGATATCCCGCCTGCTTCCTAGAGAGCGCAGGGTGGCTCTCGACTAATTTTTTTCGTAGGAGGTGATCCATCTGCAGGTTCCCCTACAGATACCTTGTTACGACTTAACCCTCCTTGCTGAACCTAAGTTCGAGCACCTCAATAAAGGCACCCTCACTCAGACCCAACTCGGGTGGTTTGACGGGCGGTGTGTGCAAAGAGCAGGGGCATATTCACCGCTCGATGTTGACGAGCGATTACTACGGAATCCAGCTTCATGAGGGCGGGTTACAGCCCTCAATCCGAACTACGAACAGGTTTCGGGATTGCCTTTGCCTTTCGACATCGGAGCCCATTGTCCTGTCCTTTGTAGCGCGCGTGTTGCCCGGGGGATTCGGGGCATACGGACCTACCGTTGACCTCTCCTTCCTCTGACTTAGCGCCAGCGGTCCCCTTAATGTGCGCCCGGAGTCACCTCCGAACTGGCAATTAAGGGTGAGGGTCTCGTTCGTTATCTGACTTAACAGAACGCCCTACGGTACGAACTGACGACGGCCATGCACCACCTCTCCAAGAATCAAGCAAAGTCATCGGCTTGGCTTTCATGTGATGGTCGCCCCCGGTGAGTTTTCCGGCGTTGAATCCAATTGAACCGCACGCTCCTCCCGTTGCGGTGCTCTCCCGCCAATTCCTTTAAGTTTCAGTCTTGCGACCGTACTCCCCAAGCGGCAGATTTAACAACTTCTCTCCGGCACCGGGTGCCCTCGTAGGACCCCCGACACCAAATCTGCAGCGTTTAAGCCCTGGACTACCGGGGTATCTAATCCCGTTTGCGCCCCAGGGTTTCGTCCCTTACCGTCGGATCCGTTCTAGTTAGACGCCTTCGCCACTGGTGGTCCCCCAAGGATTACAAGATTTAGCCCTTACCCCTGGAGTACCTCTAACCTCTCCCGGTCCCAAGGCTCGCAGTCTCCTCGGAATTCGGACAGTTGAGCTGCCCGATTTACCCAAGGATTTACGAGCCCGGCTACGGACGCTTTAGGCTCAATAATAATGACCACCACTCGGGCTGCGGGTATTACCGCGGCGGCTGGCACCCGTCTTACCCAGCCCTTACTTCTCCTGTTTTTTAGACAGAAGAACAGCTAATACAAAGTATTAGCACTTGGAGTCCCCTGGTCGCGGTTTCCCGCATTGCCAAGTTTTCGTAACTGCTGCGCCCCGTAGGGCCTGGGTTCGTGTCTCAGAACCCATCTCCGGGCAACTTCTCTCAAAGCCCGTACCCGTCGAAGGCTAGGGGGTCCGTTACACCCACTACAACCTGATAGGCCGCAGACTCATCCTAAGGCGCCGGAGCTTTCATCCACGATGCGTTCCAGCCTCCGTGGACTATGGGGCATTATCCTCAGTTTCCCGAGATTATTCCCCGCCTTAGGGCAGATTATCCGCGTGTTACTGAGCAGTGCGCCGAGGGCATGACCCCTCTCGACTCGCATGTCTTAAGCGGACTCCAATAGCGGTGGCCGCCGGCAGGATCAACCGGAATTGACCTGCTAGCTTAGCTACGCTTATGGTCGGAATTTAGCGAGATATCTAGTCTCACCACTTCGTCGAACGTCAGGTTTGAGAGGGCACGGCCTGTTGACACAGGCACGGGTTTCTCAAGCCTCCACCCTTGTCGCACCACTTGGAGCGGGTCGGTCATTGATCGGCATTGCGCCGTTGCTCGCGACCAGCACCGGATGGGTGCCATAACGCAGGCCCCAGTATCACGATGGGGTATTTATCTGTTTCGTATCGTGGCGGGGCTCTGAATGACGCTAGCTGCTACGAGACCTTAATGGTATCGCCTCCCGCTCGCTCGATGATTCCCATCCACATTTGGCCACGTTGGAATAGTTTAATATACCGATTACTTCTACACCCAACCCCAAAATAAAGGTGAACGTATGAAGCTACCGCGCCAGGTCAAGGGCTACTGTCCGAAGTGCAAGAAGCACGTCGTCCAGGAAATCGAGAGGGTCAAGAAGAAGAAGGCGAGCGAGCTCGCTCAGGGGCAGAGGAGATTCCGCCGGGTCACGTCCGGTTATGGAGGTTTCCCGAGGCCGAAGCCAGAAGGCAGAGAGAAGCCGACGCGAAAGGTCTGGATTCGCTACCGATGCAAGACGTGCAAGAAGGCGACGCAGAGGCCGGGGATACGGGCCAAGAAATTCGAGTTCACTGGGGGAGAGTAATTATGTCCGAGCAACCAGCCACAAATAAATTCGCCAAGGTCAAGTGCAAGGATTGCGGCAACGAGCAGATAATATTCTTAAGGGCGTCCACAGACGTGAACTGCGTCGTCTGCGGCTCCAGCGTCGCCAAGCCGACCGGCGGCAAGGCTGAGCTGAAGGGCGAGGTAGTCGGAGTTGTAAACTGATGCCCCGTGGAGCTGAATTCCCTGAAGAGGAAGAGCTAGTCGTCTGCACGATAAAAAGCGTGAAGAACTTCGGCGCGTTCGTCTCGCTCGAGGAGTACCAGGCGAAGGAAGGATTCATCCACGTCACTGAGATAGCGTCGGGCTGGGTCAAGCGCATGAGCGACTTCGTGCGCGAGGGCCAGCGCGTCGTCTGCAAGGTCCTGAAGGTTGACCAGGCGAAGGGCCACGTCGACCTCTCGCTGAAGAAGGTCAACGACCACCAGAAGCGCGAGAAGATACAGGTCTGGAAGAACGAGCAGAAGTCGGAAAAGCTCATGGAATTCGTCGCGCAGCGCCTTGAGACTACTGTAGACAAATGCTACGAAGAGTTCGGCGAAGCTCTCGTCGACAAGTACGGTACAATGTACGCGGCTTTCGAAGCCGCCGCTGGTTCTCCGAAGCGCCTGAAGGCTGACGGCTTCGACGGTAAATGGCTCAAGGTTTTCATGACGGTCGCGACCGAGAACGTCACCCCTTCGACCGTCGAAATCGCCGGGCTTCTGGAAATCAACTGCCCCGTGAGCAACGGCATAATCCACATCCGCGCTGCGCTCAAGGAGGCCGAGAAGACCGAGGCCGAGAACGTGAAGATTCAGTACATCGGGGCTCCGAAGTACCGCGTCGTCGTGCTGGCCGACGATTACAAAACCGCCGAGGAGGACATGAAGCAGGCCTCGGACAGGGCCATAGAGTACATCAGGTCCAAGGGCGGGGATGGCAAGTTCAGCAGAAAGGAGCAGCAATGAGGACCGCGCTTCGCAGGTGCGGGCCGTGCTGGCTCTACACCCTCAAGGACGATTGCCCCAAGTGCGGCTCGCGCACGGTCATGCCCCTTCCGCCCCGCTATTCGCCGGAGGACAAGTACGGAAAATACCGCCGCCAGCTGAAGGCGCTGTCGGAGGCCGGAAAATGATGGACGAGGTCGTTTTCAAGGAGCTGGCGAAGCCTAAATTGAACCGTCCGATAGTCGTCGAGGGGCTCCCAGGCGTCGGAAACGTGGGAAAGCTTGCCGCCGAGCACCTCGTGGACGAGCTGGAGGCTGTGA
Source organism: Methanobacteriota archaeon (assembly GCA_043799545.1). Taxonomy (GTDB): domain Archaea; phylum Thermoplasmatota; class Thermoplasmata; order SG8-5; family DAIRED01; genus DAIRED01. The sequence continues at coordinate 53,882 of JAZDNO010000027.1, forward strand.
AGTTCATGGAAATCTATTCGCGCCACTTCCCGCCGCAGGTCCTCATCAACGACGACGGGATAATCAGGCTCGTCAGGAACGAGCTTTACTACCACAAGGCCAAGGGCAAGGAGCTGGCCGACGTCATCCTCCTCACCGGGGACTACCAGGGTCTCTCGCCGGATGGCCAGTACGAGCTCTCGTGGCGAGTCCTGGACGTGCTGGACAAGTTCAAGCCCCGTAGGCTCTACACCCTCGGAGGCTGGGGCATAGGGAAGATGATAGAGGCGCCGCGCGTGCTGGGCGCGGCGACGGACATGAAGCTGGTCACGGATCTCAAGAAGGTGGGCGTCACATTCTCGAAGGGTGAGCCAGGCGGCGGAATCGTGGGCGCTAGCGGGCTGCTTCTGGGGCTTGGAAAGATACGCGGCTACGACGGGGCCTGCCTGATGGGCGAGACTTCCGGTTACTTCGTCGACCCCAAGAGCGCCGAGGCGGTGCTGCAGGTGCTGGCGAAGGCGCTGAAGGTCAAGCTGGACTTCTCCGCGCTGCACGAAAAGGCGCGGCAGATAGACCTCATCACCTCGAAGCTCAAGGATTCTGAGATGCCGCCTGAGCCGAAGAAGGAAAATCTCGACTACTTTGCGTAGTCTCAATCTTTATATCGGTCCAGTATTTCCGCTCGCGCCTGGCCGACGTATTCGGCGATTGCAATCCCATGCTCGGCTGCAACGAGCATCGCGGCGACCTCGATCTCGACGTTCGCCTCCTCCTGCCTGCGGTTTATCATTGCCACGACCTCCCGCCTTCCGAGCTTTGTGGCATCGCCGATCTTTCTCACGATGACCGGGAACAGCCCCTCTGGCTGGGAATGGGCCAGGACATTCTTGTCGGGCGCGAAGTTCGCCGGTATGTTGACCGCCGCGGGGTCGAAGGTCGGTTTCACGTCCGCCCCCCGACGCTCCAGCAGCTTCGCGGCCAGTCCGACCTCGAGCAGCCTCTGCCCCTCCGCGGGCGTGAGCCAGCGCTTCGTCATCGAGACGAACATGACGAACTCCTTCTCCGGGACGGATGCGAGCCCCTTCGCCTTGAACACCGCGGCTATGGCGCTCTCCAAATCGCCCGTCGGCTCAGTCCCCCTCGGACAGAACGCTCCGCAGGTCCAGGATTGCTCCCTTCGCCCCCATGGATTCCAGCGCTGCGACGTCGGCGCTGGTGACTCCGCCTGCGGCGTAAACGTCGAAGCCCAGGGCGACCGCCGCCATTATAGGCCTCTCATCCAGGGGCGTGCCAGGGCTCCTCCCGAGGTCGGCCACGATGATTTTGGAGAACCCGAGCTCCTTCAGGTGCTTCAGAAGCTCCTCGGCCGAGGGGGGCTCGCCCTTGCACCAGACCAGCTCGCCACCGTTTAACTCGACCGAAGGCACCACGTCGCCGGAGACTTTGAACATGAGCTGAAATGCATCGAGGGTGCGCAAGCTCTTCGTGCCCACCACGACTGCGCTCGCGCCCGTGACGAACGGATGCACGAGGTCACCCGCGACCTGCGCCCCCGTGTCGAGCCACAGCTCGGCATCGCCCTCTGAAAGCTCCTGGAATAAGGAGAACTGGGGCTCGCGGCCTTCGAGGGCGTCGATGTCGACGAGGAGTATGCGCTCGAAGCGCTTGCCGAGCTTTTCCACCATCTCAGACGGCCTTCCGGCGTACTCGTACTCGTCGCCCTTGCGGAAGACGGCGCCACCGCGCATGACGGAGATCGCCGGTATCTTGTCCATGCGATGTGCATCGGTTCGGAGGTTGATAAAGTGTGCGGTCGGGCGCCCCTTGGCAAATGCATTCGGAAAGGATGGCTTTTCGGCTCAAGCGTCGAAGTACTGGTAGTGCTCCCACGCTGTCACATGGGCGCAGAACTGCCGCCACTCGGTGAGCTTGGCGTCCAGCAGGTTGTCGGAGAGCTGCCTGCCGAGGCAGGCCTGGACCACGTCGTCCTCCCTGAAAGCCTCGTATGCCTCGCGCAGGTGGGCCGGCATGCGCTTGATGCCCATCGACTTTCGCTTCGCGTCCGAGAGCTTGTAGATGTTCTCCTTCACCGCCGGGCCCGGGTCGAGCTTCCTCTTGATGCCGTCCAGACCGCACCACAGCATTATCGCGTGGGCGAGGTACGGGTTGGAGAGCGCGTCCCCGTGCCTGACCTCGATGCGGGTCGTTTTCGGGTCGCCCACGTACGGGATGCGCACCAGCGCGCTCCTGTTCATCGGAGACCAGGCCGCGAAAATCGGCGCCTCGAACTCTGGAACCAGGCGCTTGTACGAGTTCACGGACGAGTTCGTCACCAGGGCCATGCCGCGGGCGTGCTCCAGAATCCCGCCGATGTAGTACAGCGCGGTCTGGCTGAGACCGTTGGGGTCGTCCTCGTCATAAAAGAGCGACGGCCCGCCCTTCGAGAGGTACTGGTGGACGTGCATGCCGTTTCCAGCGTCGGCGAAGACCGGCTTCGGCATGAAGGTCGGCACGAGCCCGTAGCGCGCTGCCACGTTCCTCGCGAAATATTTGAAGCGCACCATGGCGTCGCCGGCCAGCTTGGGCGACTTGACGAACCTGAACTCTATCTCGGCCTGCTTGCCGCCCGCCTCGTGGTGGTGGTAGCGTATGTCGAACCCGATTTTGGCCAGCTCTCCGCACAGCTCGTTCCGGAACTCCTCGGTCGGGTCTGCCGGGGCGGGGAGCAGGTAGCCGCGCTTCGCCCTGGACAGGTATGCGGACTCGGTCCTCGTCATCAGCGTCTCGGCGCCCGGCCCGAAGTTCACGTCCCTGTGCCAGAACTCGTTGTCCGCGAGCGCCTCCGCAGGCTCCTCGTAGAGGAAGAACTCGGGCTCGGGGAACATGTTTGCCTCGGAGAATCCCATCTTCCGGGCGCGCTCCATCGCACCCTCGGCGACCCGGCGCGGGTCCGTATCGAGAGGCTCCCCGTCAGGGCTCTGGAAGAATGCCAGCACGGACGCCTTCTTCTGGATGCCCTCGCCCCACGGCAGCACTACCAGCGTCGTCGGGTCCGGAATGGAAATCATGTCCGATGCCTTGATGGAGTTGTAACCGCGCACTGACGAACCGTCGAACGATATCCCCTCTTTCCACGCGCGGCCAGAGAGGTAATCCTCCGCGGGCGACGACATGGCCTTCAGGCGCCCGTCGATGTCTGTGAACTGAATCTGGACCCAGCGAACCCCGTTCTCCCTCAGCACCTTGTTTGCTTCGGCCGCGTTCTTGATTTGCATGTGAACCGGGCGTCGAGATGGGTGCTGATATATATATCTTTGCGCCAAAAGGGGTGCTAGCCCGCTGAATGCGCCCCTATCGGCTCCTCTCAGCCTTCGCTTCCCTAATCCTCGTCTCGAACTCGCGCACGCTCGCCGCCACGTCGCCCGGGCCCACGGTGGCTGAGATCGCGCAGACCGAATCCGCCCCGGCCAGCACAACCTCGCGCACGTTTGCCAGGTTAATGCCGCCTATCGCGATTATCGGCAAATCCGTCGCGGCCCTGAAACTTGCAATGCCTTCAAGCCCGACCGGGCGCCCGATGTCCTTCTTGGTGCTCGTGAAGAAGACCGGGCTTGCGGCGATGTAGTCCGCCCCACCTTCCTCGGCCTTCGCCACATCCTGCGCCGTGCCGCACGAAACGCCGATTATGCCGTTCGGCAATATCTCCCTGGCCGCTGACAAAGGCTCGTCACACTGCCCGAGATGGACCCCGCTGGCTCCAACGGCAGCCGCTAGTTCCGGGTTGTCGTTAATTATCAGGTCGGCCCCGGAATCTTTGCAGATGCGCAGCAGCTCGCCCGCTTCCGCCAACACCTCCTCAAAAGGCTTGCTCTTCTCCCGGTATTGGACGACCCTCGCGCCTCCCCGGACGGCATCCTCCGAATCCTTAAGAAAGCCTTGCCTCGTCAGGTTTGAATCTGTGATGAAGTAAAACGCCCAATCGATCTTACGCCGCATCAACTTTGGCTCCCTTGCGGACCTCGTCTGGCCCGATTGCCATGATTGAGTCGAAGAGATTCTGCTTCATGCTCCCCGGCCCCCTTGCGTCTTTTGCGGCCGTCTCGCCTGCGATGCCGTAGACCGTCATCGCGAAAGCTGCGGCCAGAGTTCTGTCCGATTCGACGGCGGAGAATGCGCCGATGACAGACGCTGCCATGCACCCGGTGCCGACGACATCCCCCATTCTCGGGTGGCCGTTCATCACCAGGAGCAGCCTTGACCCATCCGTGATGATGTCCTCGGCCCCTGTGACGACGACCGTGCATCCCTCGGCCTTGGCAAGCGCCCGCGCGTAGACCGCTGGATCCCCCTCCACGGAAATCGATTCGACGCCCTTGACCTCTGCCCTGGCGCCGGCGAGCGTGGCAATTTCCCCAGAATTTCCCTTGATTACGCCGATTTTCACTTCCGCCAGTATCTTCTTCGCGCTGTCCGTCCTCAGCCCGGTCGCGCCCGCGCCGACCGCGTCCAGTATCACCGGAGTCCCCTTTCGGTTTGCCTGTTTTCCGGCCTTAATCATGGAGCGGACGAGCGTTGGAGTGAGCGTGCCGATGTTGAGCACCAGTGCTCCGGCAATGCCGGTCATCTCCTCGACCTCTTCCTCGGCGTGGGCCATGACGGGCAGGGCGCCCAGCGACCGCGTGATGCTGGCGCAGTCGGAAATCGTGACCCAATTGGTGATGTGGTGGACTAGGGGCTTTTTGTGGCGAATCTGCAACAGTGCATCGGCGGCTTTGTCAGCGAAATCGGCGGTCACTTTCTCACCGCCTGGCAGTATTCGGCTATCCATAATAAAGCTTGCTGTGTCGGCAGGATGGTTCGGTCATACGGCAAGCCGCTACAGCTTCTTCAGCACGCCGTCAGCGGCCGCATAGGGGTCTATCTTCTTCTTCAGGATTCGCTCGACCAGCACCTCGAACTCCCCGGCGTCCATCTTCGATTCGATGTACTCCGCCAGGCGCTCTCTCAATAGCTCCCTGAACTCACGCTCCGTGCGGGCGCGCTCCTTGGCTCGCAACCTGCCCCCTTTTCCTAGATGGGCCCGGTGCCCGGCAATCTCCCCCGCCAGCTCGGCGACGCCTTTGCCGTCCTTCGCGACGGTCATCACAATCGGCGGGGTCCATTCGCGCCCCTCGGTGCCGAGCTCGAGCATCGCCTTCAGCTCCGCGACCGCCCGGTCCGCGCCCTCGCGGTCAGATTTGTTGACTGCGAAGATGTCGCCGATTTCAAGAATGCCGGCCTTGATGGCCTGGATGTCGTCCCCCATCCCTGGGACCTCGACTACGATTACGGTGTGGACGCTCTTGACTATGTCGACCTCGGCCTGGCCGGCGCCCACAGTCTCGACTATGACGACATCGCATCCGTAGGCGTCGAGGACCTTGACAGCGTCGGCCGTGCCCTTGGCGAGGCCGCCCATGCGCCCGCGCGTGCCCATGCTCCTGATGAAGACCCCCGGGTCTGTGCAGTGCTTCTGCATGCGGATGCGGTCGCCGAGTATCGCCCCGCCCGTGAAAGGGCTGGACGGGTCCACGGCGATTACGCCCACCTTCAGGCCCTTGAGGCGATACTCCCTGACGAGTGCGTCCACGAGCGTGCTCTTGCCAGAGCCGGGCGGGCCCGTGACGCCGACGACGTGCGCATTCCCCGTGTGCTTGTGAATCTCTGCGAGCGCCTTGCGGGTGGACGGGTCCTCGTCCTCTATCCAGGAGATGAGCCTCGCGGCCGCGCCAGCATCGCCGGCCACCAGCCTTTCAACTATCTCCATGTCCCCGCTTCCTCACGGCTTTCTTGTGAAAATCCACTATGTCCTGCAGCGGCGTGCCAGGCCCGAAGACCGCCTTGATGCCGGCCTTCTTCAGCTTTGGCACGTCCTCCTCAGGGATTATGCCCCCGCCGGATACTGCGATGTCCTTCGCCCCCTTCTCGCGCAGAAGCTCCACCACCTTCGGGAAAAGGGTCATGTGAGCTCCGGAGAGGCAGCTCAACCCGACGGCGTCGACGTCCTCCTGTATCGCCGCGCTGGCTATCTGCTCCGGCGTCTGGTGGAGCCCAGTGTACACAACCTCGAAGCCCGCGTCCCTCAGCGCCCTCGCGACCACCTTGGCCCCCCGGTCGTGGCCGTCGAGGCCCGGCTTGGCGATGAGAACTCGAATTTTACGCGCCATTTTGTTCACTCTTGGCGAGAGGATTGCGCCGGGGGAGATAAAACCTTTGTGCTTGAGCCCTCACTTGTGAAGGAAAAGGCTTTATTCTCGAATCCTCTAGACCGCCCTGGAGAGTTGAGACATGACCAAATGCTCGAAGTGCGGTTCTGATATGACATTTTACGAACCGGCGAAGGACTGGTACTGCTACGGATGCAATGCGTACTCCCGTTACAACATTCCGTATGGAGTCCCGGTCGACTCCGTCTCGAAGCGCTCCATCCTTAGGGTCATGGCGCTCATCGTCGGGCTCCTCGGCATAATATCTATTTTGCTCTTCCTATTCGGGCTGGGCCAGATCAACCAGGCGATGATCCATTATGATTATGATTACTACTACGACGATTCTAACAGGGTTGAAGCCATGCTCAAGGGGACGATGAACATAGGGATCGCGACTGGGCTCCTTATCGTCTCCTACATTGGGATGCGGAGCACTCTATCAAAGAAATCGTGGTGGGAGAGGATGCACAAGTACGTGGACACCTCCGGCAACGACCCATGGGCGAACGTGATGATTAAAAACCAGCTCGTTGAGATTTTCCAGGTCTACTACGGAGTTATTATAATGAGCGGTGTCGTATTTCTTGGCATTGGCATCTTTTTCCTCAACATGTTCGATACGGGCGGGCTATACGCCGTCGCAGGCTTGGAGGCCATGCTAGGGGCGTTTCTGATTCTGACAAGTTACATTGCGTACGGAAAGGAGATGGTGCGCCTATCTAGAGATGTATATCCCCTGCTCATGAGCCAGACGGAGCCTGCGCCATCCGAGACAAAATTTAAAAGTTAGTCGGCATATATTTATCCTAACCATGCTATCCCTCGGACGGGGTGCCTCTAGCCAATGGCCGACAAGCGCGAGCGGTGGTTCTACTCGTACCTCCCGACGAACATGGCGGGCGGGTGCTTCGATTCGCTTTTGCCAATATTCGTCGTGCTGGCGCTGAACGGCTCGGTCGCGGATGTCTCGATGATTTCCGTCGGCGCTTCGGCCGCATCGGTGCCGGCGCTCATCTTCTGGGGCGCGGCGACGGACTCGTTCAAGTGGCGCAAGCACTTCCTCGTGGCGGGGTTCCTTGGAAGAACGATTGCATACATCGCCATGGGGCTTTCGGTGGATGTTGGCCATCTGCTCTTTGCGAACATACTCATGGGCCTCCTCTCGGCGGCAAGCGGGCCAGCGATGACCATACTCGTCTTCGAGATGTTCTCGAAGGACAAGTGGGCAGAAAAGACAGGCCTGTTCAACAAAATAGCTGGAGTGGGCTACATCGCCGGTATCGCCTTCGGGACCGTATGGCTGGCGTTCGTGCCGCAGTGGATGGGCATCGCGGTGGCGCTGCGCGCCCTGTTCATAGTAAACGCGGTCATGGCGCTCGTCGGGGCCTGGCTGGCATTCACCCTCGTCATCGAGCCGGAGCAGAAGCATTCGAGGGACGATTTCCACGAGCATGTGGTCCAGCTCATGCGGTGGTCGGTCGAACGTACGAGGTACTTGCCGGGCAAGATGTTCAGGTGGTTCAGGCTGTCGCACGCCAGGGTCGCTTACAACCAAAAAGGCGACGGGCATTTCGGCAGCTTCCTCGCCTCGACATTCATATACACCATAGGCGCGGTCTCGTTCTTCACAATAATGCCAGTATACCTGCTCAAAGAGGTCCATGTTGACAAAACGTATGTATTCGCGCTGAGCTTCATCCAGGTCTTGGCGTCGACCGTGCTGTTTTCCAGGTTCGGTAAAATACTGGACCGGGTGGATAAGACGAAGGCCTTGCTCTACGCCAAGCTTTCCCGGTTGGGGCTGTTCGTCTCGTACGCCGTGGCAGCCCCCATCGCGATATGGAATCCATTGGCCGCAATCACCGTACTGATTGTCATTCACCTGCTCTTGGGCGTGTCGTGGGCGGTCATAGGCGACACGCAACTGCCCATAGCGGTCGGCTCGGGGCCGGATGAGAACAAGGGCGCACTGGCGGGGACTTTCAACGCGACGGTCGGGCTGGGAGCCATCGCAGGCGGGGCTTTCGGAGGCATAGTTGCCACGATTCTGGGCTTCGAGCTTTCGATAATTGCAAGCGCGGCGCTGGTTGGACTGAGCGCCGCTGTGCTATATGCTACCATGCCAGAAAATAAATCCCCGGCCGCGTAAAACTTCTCACTTCTTGTTCAATTCGTCTTTCGTCAAAGCCTCTTTGTCCGGGGACTTTGGCATGAGGCCTTTTGACCGAACGTAGGCGAACACGAAATATGTGGCGATCACAGTCGAAGCCACGATGACGAAAATGATGACCTCCCAGGGCAGCAGGTCTGCGACCTTTCCGATTCCGAAGATTGTGGCGAGCGTGTTGGGCACCGCCACGGCGGTTGCCGCCACGGCCAGCCATCCCGCCAGGAGAGCCAGCTTGTTGTTCAGCAGCTGCAGCTGGTTGTTGTAAATCTGGAGCTGGTTGTTGTAAATAGTCTGCAAGACCCCCAGGCCCGATGCAAGGACCTCGGAGACGTGCTCCCCCAGCGCGAGGTTGCGGTTCACGTCCTCGACCAGTATGCTCATCTTGTCCAGAATTTTCGGGTTGTCGGTGATGACGTCGGCGTCCCCGTAGCGGAGCGAGTGGAGGACGTCCAGCGACGCCCACAGGGCGCCGAGGTAATCGACGAGCGCCTGCTTGATGTTGTGCATCTTCTCGCCCAGCTCGTCGGCCCTGCCCTGGGTGTCCACGAGATACTGGCTGAAGCGCTCCCCCTCCTCCTCTATCGCGCGGAGCCCGTCGAAGTTCTTCTCGTTGTTCTCGTCGAGAATCCGGATGAGCATTATCGTCAAGCGGTCCGTGACGGTCTGGCTCTCCTTGAACTTCTTCATCATGCCTTCGGCGTACCTGGAAAACCGCACGAAGCGCTTGACCTCGCACGGGTGGATTGTGAGTATCAGGTTCTTGCGGACAAACACCAGCAACGGAAAGAGCTTCACCTCCCAGCCGGTCACGCGGACAGCGGGAAGGAGCATGCCCAGCTCCGAGTCCTGGTCCAGGTACTCTGATTTGCCGGCCTCGAGTATCTTGTCGACGAGCTCCCTGGGGAAACCGAATCCCACGGCAATCTCCGGCGCCGTCGCCTTGACATCGGTCAGAGTGACGTTGACCCAGGTGACGTTGGATTTCTCAACGACCACCCTGCAATCCTTAAGCTGCGCGATGTCGTAGGTCTGCCTTGCGACCGCCCCGCCTGGAAAGACCGAGATGCAGGCGATGTTCTTCTCGCCGTTTGCGACCGGCTCGCAGGAGTTCATCGCGCCCGCATCAACTAGACTCTATAAATAATGGTCAGATGCTCACAGCACCCGGCTGCGCGGCGCGATGTATCCAGACACCAGCGCCCCCGGTCCGACGTAGCTCTCCTCCCCTATTATCGACCCCACATCGAACGAGGCGTTTATTCCAGTCTTGACGTCGTCGCCCATTATCACGCCGAGCTTTCGGAGCCCGGTGTCGACCCTCTCGCCTTTCAAAGTGACCTTGATGTTCGACCCGTCGAGCCTCAGGTTCGCCACCTTCGTGCCGGCCCCAAGGTTGCACCGATGGCCTATGACGCTGTCCCCAACGTAGTTCAGGTGAGGCACGTGGCTGCCGGCCATGACTATCGTGTTCTTCACCTCGCAGCCGTTGCCGACCTTGCAGCCGTCGCCGACGTAGGTGCTCGGCCGGATGAAGCAGTTCGGCCCTATGTCGCATCCTTCGCCGATTATGACCGGCCCGAGTATGTAGGCCCCGTTCCTCACGACCGAGCCCTTGCCCACCGACACCGGGCCCTTGAGGGTCGCGCGCTCCTCGACATCGCCCTCGACCTTCGGGACCATGCCCTTCATCAGGATGTGGTTGGCCCTCAGCAGGTCCCACGGCCTTCCGACATCGATCCACTCCTCGGACGAAACGAACGTTGCCACTCCTCCGGCGCCGGCCATCATTTCAAGCGAGTCGGTCAGCTCGTACTCGCCCCTGGACGAAAGCCCCGTCTTCGATATGGCTCCGAAGACCTCCGGCTTGAAATAATACGCCCCCGCGTTGACGAGGTCGCTCGGCGGAACCTTCGGTTTCTCGTGGATTTTCTTCACCATTCCGTTCTCGACCTCTACCACGCCGAATTGGCTTGGGTTCGGCACCCTAGTCAGGGTCATCGCCGATTTTCCAGACTGGACGGCGGCATCGATGAGGCCGCGGATTGTCTTCGCCGACACCAGGATATCTCCGTTCAGGGCGACGAAATCCTCCTTCATGACGTCGCGCACCATTCCGATCGCGTGCGCCGTTCCGAGGCGCTTCTCCTGCTCGACGTACCGGAGCCTGACGCCCATGCGCCCGCCGTCCCCCAGAAGTTCGCGTATCTCGCGACCGCCCCAGCCGGTGAGTATGCAGATTTCCTCGATGCCGTTCTCCTTCATCGCCTGAATGGAGTGCTCCAGGAACGGCTTTCCAGCCACCGGGAGCAGAGCCTTCGAAGTGTTGGCCGTCAGAGGCCTCATGCGCGTCCCGTCTCCAGCGGCCATTATGTATCCCTTCATGAAATCGCCTCCATGACAGCGTCTTTCGCCAATTTGAACATCTCCTTTGCGGCCTTCTCCGTCCTGCCTTCTACGACAATCTTCACCTTGGGCTCAGTCCCCGACGGCCTCACGAGCATCCATCCGTCGGCGAATACCGCCCTCGCCCCGTCGAGCGTCTGCAGTTCGACAGGCTTCAGGCGCTCGAGCGCAGCAAGGATTTTCCCCTCCACCGTGGACCTTTTCGCCACATCGTATGGAATCCTCTCTTTCAACATCGGGTACCTGGGAACGCTCGCCGCCAGCTCCGAAAGCTTCGTATCGGATGCGAGCGCCACGAGCCTCGCAGCCGCGAATATCCCGTCGGGGCAGTATGTCTCGCGCGGGAATATGAACGTGCCCGAGGGCTCGCCACCGAACTCCGCACCGTGCTTCTTGATTGCCTCCGCCACGTAAACGTCCCCGACGCGGCAGCGGTGGACCCGCGCACCGTCCATGTACTCGTCAATGGCCATCGACGCGTCCACCGGAACGACCAGAGATTTCTTTGCCTCGCGCTTGGCTATTATCGGCAGAAGCACATCTCCGTCGAGGAAGTTGCCCTTCTCGTCCACGGCAACGACCCTGTCGGCGTCGCCGTCGTGCGCCAAACCGAGCGCGGCGCCCGATGACAGCACGGCCTTCTTCAAAACGTCCAGCTTCTCCTCGAGCGGTTCCGAGCCGCGCCCGGGGAATGCCCCGTCCGCATCGGCGTTCAGGGCTGTGACGTCGCAACCCATCTCCCGCAGGAGGTATGGGCTCAACACCGATGCCGCGCCGTTCCCGCAGTCGACCACGACCCTTGCGCTAACCTGGCCGATTTTTGACACTATCGACTGGATGTGGTTGGATATCGGGTCGCTCAGCTCGCGCGAGCTCCCTATCCCCTTCCAGTCTGCCCTGGGGAAAACACCCTCCCCGAGCAACAGCTCGATCTCGTCCGATTGTGCCCTGTCGAACGCCATGCCGTCCGGGTTCCAGAGCTTGAAGCCGTTGTACTCGGGCGGGTTGTGCGAGGCTGTAACCATCACGCCCGCGTCAAAGGAGGAGACAGCCCTGGCCAGTGTCGGCGTCGGGACCATGCCGGCGAAGCCCACTTCGCAGCCCGCGGACATCAGGCCCGATGCGACGGCGGAGGCGAGTATCGGCGACGTCGTTCGCACGTCCCAGCCGACGACCGCTCGTTTGGCCGTCGAACCGATGGCCAATCCCAGCCTGGTGCCGAGCTCCGGAGTGATGTCCTGGCCGAAGATGCCCCTGATGCCTGACGAGCCGAAAAGTTTCCCGGGCATGCTGGAATAATCCCTGGTCGCATATAAAACACTTGCGAGAGTACACTATAAAAAGTTATTTTGACAAATTCGTATCGATATCCGGTAACAAAACGATTTGGAAACCCAGGCAATCGGTAGTTTTATATAGGGCTCCGAGCCATATAGGTCTGGCATCGTATTGGGGTGCGCTCTGGCGCAGTCCGGGATGCATAGTGGAGGAATGTGAAATGGTAATGGAACCGATAAGCGTGGACAAGGCCGTAGACATAGCGAAGAGGAAGGGACTGAAGCCGGGCCGCGTTAAGGGCACCGACGGAATCCAGTTTACGAAGGGCAGGAACTCGCGCCTCGAGATAATCGACTGGGACGAGTTCAAGACGACGCTCTCAAAGAGGAGACTCCAGGTCTTCGAGAGCGGCGGCTGGATGAAGATAATGAAGAAGGGCAAGTAAATCCCAAATCCTCTTCCTTTTTCTATTTCTTTTTGTTTTTTAACATTCCAGCGTCTTCGCTCAATGTTACGGTTTGCCTTGAACCTACGTACCCGCCGCGTTGCATTTCGGAAACCTTTATTATCCCTCCCGCATTTGGCCCAACCCCGCGCGGGGATAGCTAAGCCTGGTCAACGGCGCTAGATTCAGGGTCTAGTCCTTAGTGGTTCACCGGTTCGAATCCGGTTCCCCGCATTGATTTTTCATGGACGCAAAGGGGAACAGGAGAGGCCGAGCCCCCCAATTGTGCAGTGCTCGGCTGAATCCGGTTCCCCGCATGAATTTTTTATGATGCTAAGGGGAACCGGAGAGGACGTGTGGTATGAATAATACATCCGAACTGGGAGCACGTCCGAATCCTGGATTGCAAAGCAATCCAGTAGATTTGTTCTTGTTAGATGCAAGGCGACTAGACGGGGTTATGAGGTTAAAACACCAATTCCGCCACCATCACCACAGCCACCAGAACCACCAACGCGAGGAACGTCGCTGTTATCGTCCCTGATACCGACGGCATTCGCCTTTAAAGAGTCCGACGGAAATCGGTCCTTGACCCAAAGGAAGGATGATAACATGTTCATAAAATCGAAGGTCCTGTTGACCCTTGTCATCACGCTCCTCATGCTGGTCGGAACCTCCCACATCGTGACGCAAAAGGTCATAATGGGCGAGTTCCTGCGGCAGGAGAGAGCGGACGCAATAACGGACGTAGACCGGGCGATTGCAGGAATCGAGAATGCCGCCGACAAGGTAAATGGCTCCTGCAGGGATTGGGCGACGTGGGACGATACCTACCTCTTTATGAAAACCGGGAACGCTGAGTATATTGAGACGAACCTAGATAATATCAACCCATTCGTCAACCTGCAAGTGAATATCTTCCTCATCCTCGGGTTTTCGAACGAAGTCGTCTTCGCAAAGGCGGTCGATTTGGAGCACGAAACCGTTACGGATTTCCCGGAGGGAGTGCTGTCTTCTTTCCTTTCGAGCCCGGCGGTCGCCAGCGGCTCCGAGATGCATGGTCTTCTAGCGGTCCCCGAAGGCGTGCTGCTCTTCGCCACAAACCCGATACTGCTCAGCAACGGAACCGGGCCGAGTGCGGGGACTTTCACCATGGCACGGTACTTAGATGACGCCGAGGTCGCCCTGATTGCAGGGGTCTCGCACATATCCATAGAAGTCCACATACCCGACAACGGAAGCGCCTCACCGAACGTTCGCGATGCATGGGAAGAGCTGGCGGGAGAAGAACAGTATTACACCAATCCCGTAAACGGCAGTGTCATATCGGGATACGCACTGATGCGCGACGTTGACGGTCTTCCCGTATTGATGGTGGAGACCTTCACGCCCCGCGACACATCTCTCAGCGGTCGAGCGAGCATCTTCGTGTTCAACATCGCTTCCATCATCGGGGCCCTGTGCATCGTCGCCATATTGATGCTCATGCTTGAGAGACTTGTTCTGTCGCGGATGACACGACTCGGAAGGGAGGTCGGGCTACTGGGCAGCGGCAACTCGATTTCTACAAGGGTGAGCGTTGACGGCCATGACGAGATAACCGAGCTGTCAAAGAGAATAAACGCCATGCTTGCAAATATCGATGATTTCAAATCGTCCCTGACGAGAACGAACGACGGTCTCAGGTCACAGGCTAGGCAGTCTAAAACCATAGGGCGTGCGCTCATCGGCGACATAGGGGCTGAGAGAGCTTCAGGCATCCTGTATGAGAGCGGATGGACTGTCGCGCTGGCGGAAGCAAAAGCGATGCGCGGGGAATATGCGGGAAACGATAACGGATTTGCGGAGAAATTCTTTGAGCGCAGCTCGGCCGCGCTCTCGCTGAAAGTCAGCCTTGATAAATTCGGGGCAGGGACCAGGATTAGAGTATCCCCGGCACTCGAAGGCGATACCAACGCCACGCTCGACGGTCCCGAGCTGGCGTACGCACACGGTTACATAGCAGCAGTCCTCTCGGTTGAGCTCGGAAAGCCGGTCGGGTTACGGCAATCCATCCCCGAAGTTACTCCGCCGCAAGGCGTCGCGTTCGTAGAGTATGTGACAAGAGAGCTTGAACCATACGAGCGCGAGGTATATCGCATATGACACAATCCCGCACTCCATTATGACCCAGACGAAAATGTGAGTGTAAAAAAGCCGCCATCACCTTCCATTCCCACCCCCTTTTCTCGCCTCGCTGCGCTGAAACGCTTTCTTTGTTCCTCGCTGCGCTGGATGAGCCCTCACAAAGAAAGCCTTTGGAGCAAAGAAACTCGGGCTCATCCTGCTCGCTCGGCCTTTGTTTGTTGGAGAATGCACTGTTATAGGGCTAGCTCCGCCACCATCACCACAGCCACCAGGACTGTCAGCGCCAGAAACGCCATCTTTATCTGCTTCCCCGTCAGCTTCGCGATGCCTGCCCTCGTCCCCATGAACGCGCCCGCGAAGGCCACGGGGGCCAAGACCGCGACGTAGAGCCACACGTCCGACTCGAGCTGGCCCGAGCCCCCGACGAAGTATATCGCAATTCCGATGGCCGTCGTCGGCACGATTGTCGCGGCGGACGTCCCGACCGCGAGCTTGACGTGCCTGCACAGGATGTAGACGAGGGTGGGCACCATGATTGCCCCTCCGCCGATGCCGAAGGCGCCCGAAAGGAAGCCCGCGAAGACGGCGGCGCCGATCGCCGCACCGATGTACTGGGTGCACATCTTCGAATCGTCATCGCAGTCCGGTCGGATGCTCATGTAAAGGTCGAAGGCCATCCACATGCACAGCCCTAAGACCACCGCGAGGAACAGCCACCTGAAAGTATCCTCCCCGATGCTGAGGTTGAAGAATGTCCCGGCGACCGCGCCTGTGCACGAGCCGGCTGAGAGGTACCCCACGAGCCTGTAATCGATGTTGCGCGCCTTTCCGTGCTGGTATAGGGCGGCAAGCGCGCCGGCGAGGACCAAAACGAGGGACGCCGCCACGGCAGATTCCTTGCCCAGCCCCCCGATGATTATCAGGGCCGGCACGAACATCAGGCCGCCGCCCAGGCCGAGGTTGGAGTAGACCGCGGCGATTGCGAAAGCGACGACGACGAGCAACGCTATCGTTAGGAGCACGAGGCCGAATCGCTCTCGCACTATTTCAACCTGAGGGACTCATACGGGTGGTGCGACGACTGGCTCGCAGTTCTTTGAGCACACTAAAAATAGTGCGGCGCGCTCCGGCACTTCCAGTTCCTTTCCGGTCGCGATTGTGTATCCCTCACCCGCGAGTTCGAAACTGGCATCCTTCAATCCCCTGAGCTTGACTGGCGCGTCGGTCAGCGTGGTGGGGATGGCGTCCGTGAACGGGTCGAACGACTTCAGCTCGTCGATCTTCATCGGCAACGAAACGAATCCGGTCTTGGCGTGGAGCGAGCCGGGGAGGCGTATCAGGCGCTTGATGTCGCTGGTGACGGGCTCGTCGGCCTCGCCCTCCAGCTCGACCTTGACCTTCTGCTGGACGAGCTTCACGAATGCGTTCAGGAGGCGCTCGTCGGAGAATACCTCGATGCGGTTCTCTGAGAGCATGCGGTCCATTCCGCGCGAGCCTGGCTTGCCCTCGAAGAGCTCGGCGTAAAGGCCCTCGGCGGTCTTTGCGCCTATGCCCTCCACGCTTGAGAGGTACTTGAGCGCGGCAGGGCGCTCCATGGCCCCTATGTCATCTCCAAGGATTTTCATACCGCCCAACAGCTTACCGCGCCAGCCCCCCGATGCCCTGGCAGGCAGCTGCCTGCGGTACTTCACGCTCACGTGGCCGCGGAATTTTTTTGTCTGGAAAGGTTCCTTCGGCATCACCCAATCGAAATCCAGCCCCTTCCCGGAGATGTAGTCCACTACCTCGCGCCTCTCGTGGCTCCCGAGTTTCCTCACCCTTTCGTCCGTGACGTGGGCGTGGTAGCCCCGACCTCCGGAGAAGACGACCTCGACTTTGTCGGGCTCGAAGCCGAAGTCCCCGAGTATGAAGCTCTCCAGAAGCTTTGTGAACTCGCGCTTGACTGCGAGGAGCATCTCGGGAAATGTCATCCCCTCCGCACCGTGGATGTGGTCCGCGTCCAAATCGAATATCAGGTCCGCGCCCAGCCATCCCTTCCTGTCCATCGTCGGCCCGGACGGGTCCTTGTAATACGCCGTTGAATAATAGGAGTTTGCCGGCACCCTGTCCGCGAGGAAGCGCCTCATCCCCGCCTCGTCCCTGAAGCCCATGTGGCGCCACATCCCCTTCTTGCCCGAGAAGATGAAGGCGAACTCGCGCCTCTCAATCTCTGCGGGGGCAGGCAACCGGGCGCGCTGGTAATAGTCTCTGAATCGCGGCTGGGCGAAATCCCAAGGCTCCATTGCAATCAGTAAGCCCCGGTGCGAATAAAACACTTGCCATGGGAAGGGTTAATTATCGGCTGGGGTTTCTACCCCCAAGGTGCTCGAATGAAGCGCGACCTCGTCTCGATACTGGACCTGGAAGGGGAGCTGGAAGACGTCATAGACCTGGCCATCAGGATGAAGGCCCAGACGAGGAAGGGCAAGTGCCCCCAGCACCTCGCGGGCAAGGTCGTGGCCATGATTTTCGAGAAGCCCTCGCTGCGCACGCGCGTGTCGTTCGAGGTGGGCACGAAGCAGCTCGGAGGGCAGGCGCTCTACCTATCGCCCAGCGAGATACAGGTCGGAAAGCGCGAGTCGGTGCACGACGTCGCGAAGGTCATGTCGCGCTTCGCGGACATCATCATGTACAGAGCTTTCGACTATAAAATTATGAAGGAGCTGGCCAAGCACGCTGACGTGCCGGTCATCAACGGCCTCGACAACCTGGAGCATCCCTGCCAGATAGCCGCAGACCTCATGACCGTGAAGGAGCACAGGGGGAAGCTGAGGGGGCTGAAGCTCGCCTGGATTGGGGATGGAAACAACGTCTGCAACTCGCTCCTGCTGGCAACCGCGATGGTCGGAATGGACATGAGCGTCGCGACGCCGACGGGCTACGAGCCCAACGCCGGGGTCGTGAAGGATGCAAAGCGCCTTGCCAAAAAAAGCCGCACGACCGTCACCCTCACCAACGATGTCAGAGCCGCGGCGAAGGGCGCCGGCGTCCTCGTCACAGACACCTGGGTCTCGATGGGAGAAGAAGCCGAGAAGGCCAAGAAGGAGGCTATTTTCAAGGACTTCCAGATAAACAAAAAACTTCTCTCAGTCGCCGACAAGAAATGCCTGGTGCTCCACTGCCTCCCGGCGCACCGCGGCCAGGAGATAACGGACGAAGTCATGGACGGCCCGCACTCGGTCGTCTTCGACGAGGCGGAGAACCGCCTGCACGCGCAGAAGGCGATAATGGTCAGGCTGCTGGGCAAGGCGTGAACCTATCCCTCTATGCTCACCTGAGAGCCGATGACGATTCCGTTGGCTGCGCAAACGCCTATGTTCAATTCGACAACTAATTTAATCATTCCTGGGCTCTCGTATCGCGTCAAATTCTCATCGGGAATCCCCAGCTCTGTTGGTGCTTCGTAAATCGCTCCGATGGTGTAATTGGCCCATATGAAAATTATATCCAGCGGAATAAGCGTGTCCTTCATCCAGAAAGACTGGTGTGTCGGTTCTGGAAAGTAGAAAATCATGCCTCGGTTCTCCGCCAACACCTCTCGCCCTGAAAGACCGGTAGTCCATTCCGCCGGTGTGTCCGCCACTTCGCAGGCGAACTGAGTATAACCCTGACCTGTCCCAAAAAATACGCGGGAACCGACTCTGGGTTCACTCATCGGCACCCCGTACCAATAGAACAAACTGTAGATGGCTAATGAGATTAATGTCAAAACGACAACTACCGCGATGATTGCGTGCTTCCGGTTCATGCCTCATCCGCCGTTGTGGATGCGCTCTATGAGGGCGCGCCTCTGCGCCTTGTTCCGTACCGCATCCTGCTGGCCCTTGAACTCCTTCTCCGCGTCGGCGAGGCCGTCCACGAATCTGATTAGCTGCTCCGTCGACGGCCGGCGCACGTCCAGCCCAGCGGCGAGGCTCTGCTTCCGCACGACGGCCATGGCGAACTCCTGGTCCTGGCCGTAGCTCTCGCAGAAATGAACCATTATCTCGTCGAAGGCCTGCGCGGGCGTCAGGAGCTTGCTCTCGGGCGCCTTGTCGGGCCTGACCTTCTGCGAAAGCAGGGAGACTGCCAGCGCCTTGAAGGCGTGCTCGACGTTCTCGCCGGTCTTGGCGCTCGTCAGGTAGCACGGGCTGTCGAACGCGAAGGCCACCTCGGACATCTCCTTGACGCCAATCTTCGCCTCGGATACCATGTCGCACTTGTTGCCCATGAAGACCAGCGGGACCTTCCCGGCCACCTTCTCCAGCTCCGGCGCCCAGTACCCCTCGAGGCTGCCCAGGGTGTCGGAGCGGGTGACGTCGCACACGACCAGCGCCCCGGAAGTGCCCCTGAAGCTCATCGTGTGCACCCCCCGGTATTCTTTCTGGCCAAGGACATCCCATATCACGAGGACGAGGTTCGTCTGCTTGCCCATGTAGGTTATCTGTATCTCCTTCTTCGAGGTCTTGGTGCCGATGGTGGCTATGTACTTGTCGTCGAAAACATCGTGCACGAACTTGCGAATGAGCGACGTCTTGCCGACCGCGCTGTCGCCGAGCAGGCATATCTTCTTGACCACCTTGTTCTGCACCTAGCGGACCCCCCTGGACTGGCGCTGGACGATCGCCGCGCCCATGGCTTGGAAGGCCTCCGCCACGTTCTCGCCCGTCTTGGCGCTCGTGAAGTGCCAGGACAGCGTCTTGTGCTTCTTGGATTTTAATTCCAGATCGGACTCGGAGACCTGCAAGTGCGAGGTAAGGTCTGACTTGTTCGCTAGTATCACCAGGGGTATCTCCCCCGCGACCTGCCGGACCGAGTCCACCCAACCGTCGAGCGCCGTCAGCGTGTCGTGCCGTGTTGCGTCGCAGACCGCGATGATTCCCGAGGCCCCGTGGAAGTAAGAGTCCTGCAGCAGGGTCCGGAAGCTGCTCTGACCCATGATGTCCCAAATCATCATGTCTATGTAAACCGACACGCCAGCGTTTTCAAAAGTTAGCGGCTTCTTGCAAACCTTCGTGCCGATAGTTGATATATATTTATCCTCGAAAGAGTTCAGCACGAACTTGCGAATGAGCGACGTCTTGCCGACCGCGCTCTCCCCCACGAGGCAAACCTTCGATTTCAGCGTCAACCTGGGCAATCTCTCACCATCTCTAAGAAGCCTTAGCCGATATTAATACTTATCAGCGCGGGCCAGCCATAATGCGGACCTTGGCGGCTCCTGGCGCTGGGCTCACATCTTGCCGTCGGCGATGACCCGCGTCGCCCTGAACATCCCCTTGTCGAAGAGCAGCGTGAAGTAGTCGTTGCTGTGCGAAGTCGAGCGCATCTTGACGCACCGGATGTGGCGCTGGACGCTGGCCTCTCCGACCTCGCGCATCCGAAGATGGACAATACCGTCGGCGAGGAAGTCCTCGTCGTACTTTGCATATGCGCGCGAATCGGGGTTCATCTCCGAAATCAGGATGGTCGTCACGCCCATGTCCCTCAGCCATTCGAAGAGCTGGAAGAGCTCCTCGCGCGGGTCCTTGAACTTGGCCAGTATCTCCAGTACGGGCAGCGAATCTATGACGAGCACGTCGTACTTCGTGGCCTCGCGCAGGCTCTTCACGTACATCTTGAACACCTGCATCCAGCTCTGCTCCTTCAGCTGCGTCAGGCGCTTGCGTATGAGCCCTATGTCGAGTATCTCGACCTTGTCCCTCACGTCCGCCGGGTCCCACCCCATCCCCTTCACGTGCTTGGAGAGGCTGGCCGTGCTCTGCTCCAGCGTGACGTACAGCCCGTTGAGGCCGTCCTTCTTCGCGCAGTTGTGCAGCATGTTGAACGCGATGGACGACTTTAAAGTCCCAGGCTCCCCAACCAGCAGCACTACGCTGCCGCCGGGTATGCCGCCGCCTATCCGCTCGTCAAAGCCGTCTATATACGTCTTCACCCTGTCAATCATCCGTATCCCCGTGCGTAGAACGCCCACGGCGCATAAAAAGGTTGTGAGAGCCCAACCTATTTATCAAGCGATGCTGGTTGCGGGGTCGTGCAGAAACGGCGATGCCATTGGGCCAGGGGAGACGCTTTCTACGTCAGGTACCACGACGAGGAATGGGGGGTTCCGCTGCACGACGACAAGCAGCTTTTCGAGTTCCTTGTTCTCGAAGGTTTTCAGGCGGGACTGAGCTGGCATTGCGTCCTAAAAAAGCGGGAAAATTTCAGAAAGGCGTTCGATGGCTTCGACGCCGAGAAGGTCGCGAGGTACGGCGAAGGAAAGATCGCCAGCCTGATGCGCGACGCCGGCATCATCCGCAACCGCCAGAAAATCGAGGCGACCGTGGCCAACGCCCGGGCGTTCCTCACGGTGCGCGAGGAATTCGGGAGCTTCGACAAATACATCTGGGGATTCGTGAACGGCAAGCCGGTCGTGAACCAATGGAAGGTCGGCACAGACACACCAGCCAAGACCGCTCTGGCCGAGAAAATCAGTGCGGACCTTAAAAAGCGCGGCTTCAAATTTGTGGGACCGACTGTCGTGTATTCCCATATGCAAGCGACGGGAATGGTGAACGACCACCTAATCAGTTGTTACAGATGGAAGGAGGTTCAAGAATGAAAGCGGAATTAATCGCCCCCTGCGGCATGAACTGCAACGTGTGCAGGGCAGTTCTGGACAAGTCGGGAAAGGTCAAACAATGCACGGGCTGCAGGCCGCGCGGCAAAGGCTGCCTATATTATGGGGGCATGTGTGAGATGCTGCGTGAGGAGGAGATACGGTTCTGCCACACGTGCGGCGATTTCCCGTGCGAGAAATTAAAACAACTGGACAAACGGTACCGCACCGGCTACGAGTACGGTTTCATAGAAGCCCTCGAGTTCATCCGCGACAAGGGCATGAGGGCGCACCTGGCCAAGGAAAAAAAGTTATGGAAATGCCCTGAATGCGGCGGGCTGGTGTGCATCCACGACCGAAAATGCTACGGCTGTGGGAAGGGCGGCAAAACCAAATCCAAGCGCTGAATGGCTCGCAAAATAATCGCATAGCACGTAATATGCTGGCCAGTCGGGACCGGGGGCAAGGAAGGCATATTCCGGCCTTGCCCACGGGCCAGACGGGACCGCTGGCTAGCAACAATCAAAAATCAAAAGCGGGCCCGTCGGGATTCGAACCCGAGTCCGAGGCTCCGGAGGCCTCAGTGATATCCATTGTAGCCCGCCGGGGGGTGCCCTGGCGGGTGGCTACACTACGAGCCCATCAAACCCCGGAAGCGCTTTGGCTATTTATCTTTCGGGTAGGGCGCAAAATCGCCGGGCGCTGCTTCGCATGCCCCGTGCCCGCTACTCTTTTTTCTTGAACTCCGTGTATCCGCACTTGCCGCAGGAGACGCGGTCCTTGTGCTCGCCCATGAACGTCCCCGGGCCGCACTTGGGGCAGTGGCGCTTCGTCCTCTCGATCTTCCCGTCCTTGACCTTGAAGATGTCCCGCTTCGACGCAGCCTTCTTCTTCGCCTTTTCCTTTGCCATTAGCGCACCACCTTACTTCTTCTTCTTCTCGTCGGCCTTCGTCTCCTTCTTCTGCGCCAGGCCGTTGCGCACAAGAACGTAATCGCACTCCAGCCTGACAGCCTCGTCCTTTGATTTGTAAATCTTGGCGTAGCCGGCGCTCTCCCCCTTGCCGAAGCTTGACTCCATATGGTCCACGACGACCCTGTCCTTCGTGACCTTCAGCAGCTTGGCCAGCTCCTCGCGGACCTGGTCGCGCTTGGGCGTGGGCTCGGCAACGTGCGCCACAGTGAAGTCCACCTCGACCCTGTTCAGAAGCAGGTTCTCCCGCTTTCCGTCTATCGCAATCTCCATCTTTATTCCTCCATCTCCGCGAGGACCGCCCCGACTCTCGCCCTGATGGCGGCCTCCACTGGGATGACCATGACCCCCCTATTAGGCACCCCGTATATTACCGTTGTGCCCTCTGGCGCCAGGAAAATGCAGGCCAGCGAAGCGAGGTCTTCCTCCCCGTCGACAACGATGACTGTGCCCCCTTCGCGGGCATATGATTCCTCTATAGCCACCCACAGCCCGCGCGTGATGGTCTCTGCGGGGTTTTTCACCCTCTCCTCGCGTATTGCGCCAATCCCCGCGGGCGGGCTCCAAGCCCCCCTTTTCGTCCTGCC
Organism: Methanobacteriota archaeon; assembly: GCA_043799545.1. Classification (GTDB taxonomy): domain Archaea; phylum Thermoplasmatota; class Thermoplasmata; order SG8-5; family DAIRED01; genus DAIRED01. The sequence goes on from JAZDNO010000027.1 coordinate 76,709, forward strand.
ATCGACGATGGCGATCTTTGGCAATATCCCTAGTCCCACAATGGTCGAAGTGCAGACGTCGCCGACAGAAACCACCGCTTTGGCGCCCGCCAGCGCTCCCGCGAGCTCGTTGGTTTGCAGAATCCTACCGGCTTCCTCGCGCATCTCCCCCCGCATCCGTGTGGGGAGCCTCAGGTCCTTTTCGCCCAAACGGCGCATCTACCGGACCCTCAGGGCGTATTTGCCGTTCTGTGTGACATGCATCTTCTTCGCAATCTCGGACTTGGATGCGTCTAGAATCGCCACATAGCCCTGCCATTCCTTGGAGGTCTGGCCGCCGCAGCGGGGGCAGTTCTGCTCCTCGCTCAGGAGGCTGCAAGCCTTGCACGCGCGCAGTTCCTTCATTTCTTCTTCGCCTCCTTTTTATCAGGTTTCTCGGCCTTCTCCGCCTTCTCTCCAGGCTTCTTCCCCTGCCTGATGGCCTCCAGCCATTCCATCCTTCCGAGCGAGGGCTGCCTCATCGTCAGGCCAATCTTGCTCTCGCGGGGGTTGCGCTCGTTCATGCTCACCGAGACGACGCGGGTCCTGACCCTGTAGTCGACGCGTATGTCCCTCTTTGTGTCCTTGCCGACCAGGCGCTGGTTCGTCTCGTCGGGGTCGATGTGGTCGTCCATGACCTGGGAGATGTGCAGAAGCCCGTCGAGCGGGCCGAACCTGATGAATGCTCCGAACTTCATTATCTCGCAGACGGTGCCGTCTACGACTTCCTGGTTGTCGAGCCTGAAGACGACCGCGCTGTACTTGACCGTCTGGTAGACGGCTCCGTCGCCGTGGACGATCCTTCCGTCGCCCATCGGGACGACGTTGGTGGTTATCAGGACCATCCCCTCGGGGCCAAGAACGCGCCCCTCGATGTTCTTCTGAGTGAGGTCGTTGACTATGTCGTCGAGGTCCTCGCCGAGCCTCTCGGGGGGGATGCGTATCTCGTCCGTCCTCTCAGTTATCATGTACATGGATTGCTCTCCGCGGGTTGGGTGTGAGCCTATACGGAATCTCTTATTTATGCCTTTCCGGTGCGGATTGTTGCCACTGGACCTTTTAAAATGACAAAATCTAGAAAAGGGTTTTGAGTCCTCTGCGGAGGCCTCTTGAAGTTCATCCGCGAACTTCAGCCTAAATTATAAGCCCAGCCTCACTTCTTCTTGCTGTACCAGATTGCCACGGCCAGCCCGCCGACCATCGCCGCGATGCCCACCACGACCATGGCCTTCGTCATCATCATCGTCGGGTCGTCCATGTCCGCGTACGCCGTCCCGTCCGTCAGGCTGTACTTGACCACGACTGGCACCATCAGCACCGCGATGAGGTTGATGACCTTCACCATCGGGTTCAGCGCCGGCCCCGCAGTGTCCTTCAGCGGGTCCCCCACGGTATCGCCGACGACCGCGGCCTTGTGCCTGTCCGAGCCCTTTCCGGTGTTCTTCTCAAGGTCGCGCGGCTCGTCCTCGACGCTCTTCTTCGCGTTGTCCCACGCGCCGCCCGCGTTCGACAGGAAGACGGCCATGAGCTGGGCCGACAATATCGCCCCGCCCAGGAACGCCCCGAGCGCGACCTCGTTGAAAATCAATCCAACGATTATCGGCGACAGCACGCCCAGCAAGCCGAGCCCGATGAGCTCCTTCTGCGCGGCCCTCGTGCAGATGTCCACCGGCGTCGCGTAGTCGGCCTTGGCCGTTCCCTCCCAAAGGCCGGGTATCTCCTTGAACTGCCTGCGCACCTCGACCACTATGAGCTGGGCAGCGCGTCCGACCGCCCTGATGCACATCGAGCTGAACAGGAACGGTATCGCGCCCCCTATCAGCAGCGCCGCGAAGAGCACAGGCGACGAGATGTTGATGCCGCTCGCCAGCATCCCCGTGGCCGGGTTGACCACCTGGCTGAGGATGGTGCTGCCAGCCTGGTCCGCCCGGACGATGAAGTCCATGAACAGGCACGTCGCGGCCACGACGGCAGAACCTATGGCGATTCCCTTTGTGATCGCCTTGGTCGTGTTTCCGACGGCGTCCATGTCGGCCATGCGCTGGCGCGCCTCAGGCTCCAATCCCGCCATCTCGCCTATTCCGTTGGCGTTGTCGGCAATCGGTCCGAAGGTGTCCATGGATATCGTGTTGCCAGTGAGCGTCAGCATCCCTATGCCGCACAGCGCGACCCCGTAGGCCACAAGGAAGACCTGCTCCATCGGGAAGATTATCGCGGACACGATGATTGCGCCAACGATGACGAATAATGCCCAGACGCTGCTCTCCATCCCGGTCGCGAGGCCCTGGAGGATTGTCGTCGCCGAGCCTGTGTCCGTGGCCTCGACGATTTCCTTCACGGGCTTCTGGTGGGTGGATGTGTAGTAGTCGGTAAGGTAGTTGATGACGACCGCCATCGCGATGCCGGCGCTGGTCGCCAGGGCGAACTTGATTCCCAGCCACGCGATACCGCCGTCGATGACGTTGTCCTTCAGCGCGGGCTCCACCCAGAACCATGCGAGAAGCCAAAACCCTGCGATGGAGATTGCCGCGGAAATCATGTACCCCTTGTGTATCGATTTCATTATGTCCGCGCCTTCGCCCTTCGCCTTGACCATGTAAGTTCCGACTATCGAGCTGATGACCCCTATGGCCCTAATTAGCAGCGGGAAGACCACGGCTATGTACTGGTATGAACGGTTGCCCGCGAAGGCCGCCAGGCCCAGAATCATCGCCGAAACCATCGTGACCTCGTAAGACTCGAATATGTCCGCGGCCATTCCCGCGCAGTCGCCGACGTTGTCTCCCACGTTGTCGGCTATGACCGCCGCGTTGCGGGGGTCGTCCTCGGGGATGTCCTTCTCGACCTTTCCCACGAGGTCGGCTCCGACATCGGCCGCCTTGGTGAATATGCCGCCGCCGACCCTCATGAAGAGGGCGATGAGCGTGCCTCCGAACCCGAACCCGAGGAGAACCTCAGGAGCGGCCACATCGTATATCATGAAAATCACTGTGCCGCCGAGCAGTCCCAGCCCGTCCGTGAGCATGCCGACTATCGCGCCCGTCCTGTAGCCAATCGTCACGGCCTCATTTAGGCTCTTGCGGGACGCCTGGGCGACCCTGACGTTCGCCGTGACGGCCATCCTCATGCCGAAGTAGCCGACCGCCGCGGAGAAGCCGGCGCCCATCAGGAAAGCGAGCATGCGCCCGACCGAGACCAGCAGCCACTCGTTCGCGGTGTTGCCTTCCTCAATCCAATGCGCGGGCCTGCCCATGTAGGCGGTGATGAAGAGCGCGACGGAGAGGACGGCGATGATTATCGAAACCGTCTTCAGCTGTCTGCGCAAGTACGTTTCAGCGCCTTTCATGATGGCGCCGGAAATCTCGTTCATCTTCTCGGTGCCGGTGTCCTGGCGCATCACGAAGCGCCTCAGGGCATAGGCGTAGAGAAGTCCCGCTATCGCCACGAAAAACGTTATCCACAGGCCTATTATCTCAAAGTCCGACGCACCTTCCAGGAACATGGTCTCACTCTGTCTGCTGCCTTTTCAGGCGAGCCGGGATTGCGGTACGGTTATATGAAGATAGCTGATTGCCAGAAGGGAAATTGAGAATTTCCAGGCGCATCGGCTGCCTGTCTTGCGGGACGGACGGGCTCGCGCACGTGCGATTGCGTACGCGAACGAGCTCGCCCGCGGACGCCGCAAAAACCTATTAAGGGCCGCCGCCATCCACGCTTCATGCTCAGGCCCACGTACAGGGAGGACACGCCCGTCATACTGGAGCGGTACATCTCCGACACCATGGAGCACGCGGGGGCTGATGGGGTCGTGCTGGGGCTTAGCGGTGGGCTGGATTCCTGCACTGTCCTAATGCTCTGCGCGAAGGCGCTCGGCCCGAAAAGGGTGCGCTGCCTCCACCTGCCAACATCGACCACGCCCCGCCAGGAGCGGAGGGACGCGGAGGCGGTCGCCAAGAAGGCCAATGTGAAGCTGGAGGTCGTTCCGATTGACGGCGCGGTGGAGAGCCTGGCGAAGGTTCTAGGATCCTCCGACGCCGGCCTTAAGGGGAACGTCAAGGCGCGGGTGCGGATGGTGGTGCTCTACCATTACGCAAAGAAGCACAACCTCCTCGTCGCCGGGACCGGAAACAAGAGCGAGCTTTTGACAGGATACTTCACCAAGTTCGGCGACGGCGCGAGCGACTTTAATCCACTGGGGGATTTGTACAAGACCCAGGTGCGCGAGCTGGCCAGGGCGGTCGGGGTCCCCGCGGGGATAGTCAAAAAGCCCCCGACGGCCGCCCTCTGGGAAGGCCAGACTGACGAGGGGGAGCTCGGGATATCCTACGAGATGCTCGACAGGATACTGCTCGGAATCGAGCTGGGGATGGAGGACCGGGCTATATCGGGCGCGGCCGAGGCTCCGCTCGCCGAGGTCGTCCGGATAAGAGCGATGAACGCCAGGACCGTCCACAAAAGGAGGATGGGGCTCATCCCCAAGATGGGCACGCGCACCGTGGGCAACGACTGGAGGGAGTGAGCGCGAATGGTAACGGCTGAAGGTTGTTTTTATCAAGGATTCAAAGGAGGGTCTACATGAACGTGATAGGGATTTGCGGGACGCCGAGGGAGAACGGGAACACGAAGATACTGCTGGAGAGCGCGCTGCAGGAAACGGGAGAGCAGGCCGAGCTGGTCGAGCTTGCCAAGACGGAAATCAAGCCCTGCAACGGCTGCATGGACTGCTCGAAAGGGCGCGCGTGCCCCATAGAAGACGGGATGAAGCCTCTTTACCAGAAGCTGGCCGCCGCCGACATAGTTTTCGTGGCGACGCCGACGTACTTCTCCGCCCCGACCGCGCAGACGAAGGCGTTCATGGACCGCTGCCTGCCATTCTTCTTCGACCGCAAGCTCGAAGGGAAGGTTGGCGCATCCCTGATTATCTCGGCCTCGGACGGGCACGAGCACAATGCCGCAGCGTTGAGGGAGTTCTTCGAGCAGCTCGGGATGTTTTATGCTGGCTCGGCCCATGCCAAGGCCTCGGAGCCGCGCGACGTCAAGCGCGACCTGAAGGGGCTTCGCGAGGCTGGGGAGCTCGCCGTGAAGGCCAAGGAGCTTCGGGCTCTCACGAAACGGTGAACGATGCTTGAGTCCCTGCACGGGTGGCTGCTGGCGAACGGGCTCTGGTACGCGCTCCTTGCGGTCCTTGCGTTCGTGATAGTGGACGCGTGCCTTTTCCCGGCCCTCCCAGACCTATTCGCCGTGCTGGCATTCCTGGTCAAGCCGGAGCTTTGGTGGGGGCTGGCCATCCTGGGAACGGTCTGCGTGGGAGAGATAACGGGCAACACCCTCCTCTACTCGCTGGTCAAGCGAAAAAGCCTTCCGGGTTTCATGGAGCGGGCGATGAAGAAGTGGGTCGGCTTCCTGTTCCTGAAGGACGAGAAGGCTCTGCTGCTGAACAGGTTCGCGCCGATGATACCCTATTCCGGTGCGTTCATAGCAACGTGCGGTTGGAGCTTCAGGCGCTCGCTCGGGTACATCATCGCCGGCGGCCTGGTGAAATATTCGGTTCTTCTTGGAATCGCCTTCGCGCTGAACTCTGCTTTGGATTCCGGAGCGGCGGCGCTCGCGACCGTGGCGGCCGTCATCGTCATACTCGTCGCTAGCCTGGCAAGCGCCCAAGTGCTCAAGCGCCGGGTGAGGGCTCAGGAAGGTTTAAGATGAGCGCGCCCCATCTAGTCCCGGAGGCTGCTGGCCCGTGAAACTCTGCATGGTCAACGCGTTCTACCACCCATACATCGGAGGCTCGGAGAAGCACATGTGGGAGCTCAGCCGGCGCCTCGCGCGGAAGAACGACGTGCACGTCGTCACCTCGCAGTGGGAGTGCGAGCCCGGCGATTACGAGCTCGAAGGCGTCCATGTCCACCGCTTGCCCACTTCTTTCACCAAGATGCCCCTGATTTACCCTCCGCCATTGCCGTCGACCAAGGGAGTGACGAAGAAGCTGGAAGAGCTTGATTCCGTGCACAAGTTCGACGCGTTCAACATCCACGGCCGTTGGTTCAGGGACTACACCGAGGTCGTCTGGTTCGCGAAGAAGAAGGGCAAGCTCATGGTCAAGACGCTCCACAACCAGCGCCCCCTCGGGATTAGCTTGGGAGTGAGCGTCGTGGGGATGACCTACGAAGCCATGCGCGGCAAGAAGGTGCTCCGCACGGTCGATAAAATCATCGCCGTCAGCGCCGCAGCCAAGAAGGACGTCATGAACTACGGCCTTCCGGAATCGAAGTTCACTGTCATCCACAATGGCGCTGACACCGAAGTATACAAGCCTTCGCCCTCCGACTACCTCGACAAATACAAAGATGGCTGCGACTGCCTCATGCTCTTCGTCGGGAGGGTCATCCAGCAGAAGGGGCTGCACCACCTGCTGAACGTGATGCCTGAACTCGTCAAGGAATACCCGCGGACGAAGCTGCTAATCGTTGGCAAGGGGGGGAAGCTGGAGGAGCTTCAGTCGATGGTAAAAAAGAAGAGGATGGAATCCAACGTTGTCCTCCCTGGCTTCATCCCGGACGGCAAGCTGCCGGAGCTGTATTCCAACGCGGACATGTTCGTGCTGCCCTCGCTCTGGGAGGTCCTGCCGGTGGCGATGCTGGAGGCGCTCTCGTGCGGCTCGGCGCTCTGCGCCAGCGACGCCGGGGGAAACCCGGAGATGGTCGACGTGGGGAAGAACGGGCTCATCTTCCGCAAGGGGAACGAGCCCGAGATGCTGGAAAAGCTGCGGGAGATGGTCGGCGATCCTGGAATGAGGAAGAGGATGGCGGCGGCGAGCCGCGAGACCGCGCTGGCGCGCTTCGACTGGGAGATAATCGCCAAGAGGACTCAGGAGTTCTACGACAAGGCGATACCCGAACATGGCTCTTGTGAGCGATGACTATACCCAATCCGCTTCGTTCCATTCCCTCTTGACCAGCTTGTAGGCCATCTTCCAGAACGGCTTCGAGTACCTCTCGGCCAGATACACGGCCACCAGGGCAGCCGCGAAGCCTCCGAGGATGTCCAGGAACCAGTGGATGCCAAGGTAGACTATCGAGAGCGAAATCAGGAATATCATGATTCCGAGGAATATCTTGTATCCCCTGAATTTAGGCTCCTGGCGCCACAGCAGGATGGGTATCGCCGCCGGGTAGCCGATGTGCATCGAGGGGAAGGAGTTGTTGAACGTGTCGTAGCTGACGAAGAAGCCGTGGACCATGTCGTTGTAGTTGTAAAGGAGCGGCTGCATCCCCGGCACGATTGCTGTTGCGCCCGGCTCGAACATCAGCGGCCACGACGTCACCTTGACAATCATGAGGAAGTAGAACGGAATCGAGAGCAGGAGCAGGACGAGGTTCATGAACATCAGGCTTCCCGCAGCCTTGAAATTGTCCGAATACGCGAAAAGGAGGACCGAGAAGACGTAGATGAATAGGAAGCTGCCTATGTAAACAAGCCCCATCGCGACGGTCATCCAATCGCTCAGCAGCGTCTTCTGGACCTGCAGCGCGGCGTCGCCCTCGACCGAGTGTATCAAAGACGTGGCATCCCAAGCGAAGGCTCCCTCGACCGCCCCCTCCATGCTCATTATCAGGCTCTTGAGAGCGAACAAGCCGATGAGCATGGCGATGTGCCACCTGTATTTGTCGCACGTGCCCCGCAGGCCGTCCCAGCTCACCTTCTTCCCTGCGAAGGCCCAGACCCCAATGGGGAAGCTCGCCAGCAGGTAGACGACCAACAAAACATCTATCAGGTTCAGGCCCGCTCACCCCCTAGGGCGCTGACCATGCCCGGGACATCCTCCGCCGTGAATACGATTCTGTCGTACGAGCGCCAGAGGGCGTGCCGGAACCTGCGTTTGTTCGAAAGCGTTATGAGAACCCTGCGCGATTTTTCAGTGGCCAGGTCGAGGGCGCCTTTGGCGCTGTCGCCCCTTTCCAAAGCCCACACGCCCGTTATCTCCGAGAGCAGGATGTCGGCCCTGAAAACCAACCCGTACCTCAGCCTCAGCTCCCCCACGGCAATCAAGTGGTCTGTGAACAGCGGCGTGGCGTAGACGACGACGACCGCGCCGAAAACCGCGAGCGCGAAGACTGCCATCCATTCGGCGCCGATGTCTCCGGCCATGGACAGGAGCATGACGCTGGCGCCGGCCATTGCCAGCGCGGTGATGAGGTTGATTATGGGCGAGGTCTTTGGATACGGATAGCTTCGACTCATCTGCTCGCCGCCTCCAAAACTGCATCGAAAAAGCTCTGGATGCTCGCCCCGGCGATCTGTGCGTCGGCGCCGATTCTGCGGGCGTTCTCGACGTGCCTCCCGCTGTCGTCCGTGAAAAAGACCCTGTCCTCGACCATGTCGACATCCAGTTTCGCGCATATGTCGCCTATCATTGCATTCTTGTCCGAACTGTTGCGCACCATGACGAAATCGAAAAGGTCGTCGATTCCGAGGGCCTTCAGCGCCCCTTTGACCCCCGCCTCGGGGAGGTCGAGGTTGTGGCTGGCCACAGCGAGCAGGATGCCACGGGCCTTCAGCGCCATCAGGCCCGGCCGGACCTCGGGCCGGAGGCGCAGTTCCGCGCCGTCGCTCAGGACCAAAAGGTCTCCTCTGGCCTCGCGCACCGCGCGGTCCCAGATGGGCGCAGCCACGTCCCACATCGTGTCGTCGGCGTCGAGGACGGCCAATACCTTCATGGAGAGGAAAAGGGAAAGGGGGTAGAAAAAGGAAATGGAAAGGTTTTGTCGCGGGCTCAGTTGGACACTCTTCCTTTAATGGTGCCCGTGTAGTCTCTTACAGAGATGGTGACCTCGTAGCCCGATATGTCCACCCCGGATACTGTCACCAGGAGCCTGTCGCCCCCGCGCGCGTGTTCGTCGTCGCTGACTAGGTGCGTCCAGTTTATCTGCGCCCCTGCGACGATTTGCTGGTTTGGCATGACGACCTTCACGGTCAAATCAGCTATTTTGGGATTGTCTGGGGTCGTCATGGTGATGTCGAAAACGGCATATCCATTCGCCGGATCCGAGACATCCGACTTGTAGTAGAGGTCGCCGATTACGTTCTCTGGGGGGTCACCGATACCGCCCATCACCATCGTGTACAGCACAGCCGCCAGCACCACGGTTATTGCGACCATCAGTATGGTCGCTATGACCGGAGACACAGCCTCCTTGTCGTTTTTCCTCCATACTCGCTTCATGTTTAGTCCTCCTGCGGCTTTCGCCGCATGCTATTCTTTGGCACGGCGGGTATTTGAGGATGCGCGTCACATGTGAGTCACATCTGAGCTCCGGCAGTTTTTTTACCCCACTCGGCATACGGTCATCCATGGGAGAGCGCATCGACGCCACGGGGGAAGAGCTGGTGCTCGTGCACCTTCTCGACGCTCCGAAGGGCACCGAGGCCGAACGGAACCCGTCGCTGACCCAGACCGGTATAGCCGGCGGGACTGGCCTGGACAGGAGCTACGTCAGCGTCCTTCTGGGAAAGATCACTGAAGGCGCCCTCGCGGTCCGTTCCCTGGACCGGGTCAAGGGCTCGCGCAGGAAGGTCGGAGTATTCTCGCTGACCTCGCACGGATTCGAGCGGGCGCTGTCTATCAAGCAGCGGCTGATGTCGTCGAACCTCATAGTGAAGGTGGACGGCCAGGCGCGCGACGTGGAACTGCGGGAGGCGCTGAAGCTGTTCGCCGGCGAGAGCGCCGCCTCGCTCGTCTCCAAATCGCAGCGCGGCGTGCTGGACGCGAGCTCCAGCGAGCCCATCTCGGACGAGATAGCCCGGGCGCAGAAGCTGCTCGACGAGGACAGGCAGGCCGACTGCGCCGCCCTTTTGCGCGGGTTTGCGAACAGATGGATAAGGGCCGGTTACCACGACGAACTGCTTCTGATTTCATCCGCAATAACCAAGTCGCGCGTCCCTGCTGGCGACGCCTCCGCGCTGCTGCTTGCGGATGCGGACGTCCACGAGGTGCGCGGCGACTGGGAACGGGCGCGCCTCTGCCTCGAGATGGTAGACAGCGACGAGGCGCCGATAAGGGCGGAGGCGCTGTTCAGGCTGGGCGTACTGGCCTACCGAAGGGATGACGCGGATTCCGCGAGGGAGCTGTACCGCAGGGGGCTTGCCCTGGTCGGAAAGGAGGAGCCGTTGCACGGGCGGATTCTCAACGCCGTCGGGGTTCTGGCGTGGGCCAGCGGCCAAGCGGGGGAGGCGGCAGCGCGCTACGCCGAGGCCGAGAAGCTCGCCCTCGACACGCGGGACGCCGAGGGGCTGATGCGCGTGCGCTCGAACCTGGGCATCCTGGCCGCGGACGCGGGCGACGCGGCCAAAGCCATAGATTACTACGGAAAGGCGATAACGGTCGCAGAGGCCATTTCGGACTTGAAGACCGTGTCCAGCTTGTACAGCAACGTCGGCGACGTCTATGCCTCGAAAGGGGACAAGGGCGAAGCGCTGCGGTTCTACGACCGCAGCATGGCGCTGGCGGAGAAGCTGGCGTTCACCTGGCAGATAGCCGAGCTGCACAGGTCGCTCGCCGGGGTCGCCGAGGGCGCGGAGCGCGAGAAGCACCTGAGGAGGGCGCTGGAGCTTTTCGAGAAGCTGGGCGCAGAGAGCGACGCGTTCAAGGTCAGGGAGATGATGGGCGAGAAGCTCTAGGCAACCTTTTTCTCCCCCCTAGGCGATGCGGATGTCATGTACTTCGACGAGCTTACGATGAAGGAGTTCGCTAAAGCCGTGGGAAAGAGCAAATTGGTCATATGGCCAATCGGCGCGGTCGAGGAGCACGGCGAGCACCTGCCCCTTTGCACGGATTCCGTCCAGCCGGTGCACGTCGCGCACGAGGTGGCGAAACTGACTGGCGCCCTCGTCGCCCCGCCGCTGTGGTACGGCAACTGCGGCTCGACCGCGAACTTTCCGGGCACGATTTCCCTCTCGTTCGACACGCTGCGAGCGGTCGCCTTCGACGTAATCTCCGAGCTGGCGAGGCAGGGATTCACCAAGATAGTCGTTATCTCGGGGCACGCGGGGCGGCTGCACATGGCCGCGCTGAGGCTCGCCGCCGAGGAGGTGCTGGAAGAGCGCGGAAACCTGAAAATCATGGTACTCTCCGACTACGACATAGCCTACGCCATCGAGGACGACACGATTCCGGAGGACGACGGCCATGCGGGGATGATGGAAACGTCGCGCGTCCTGGCAATAACCCCCGAGCTGGTGAAGGGCAAAGGCAAGGCGTTCAGGCCAGAGTTCCCAAGATACCGAATATTGAAAGATTCTGAGAAATACTTCCCCGGCGGAGTGATGGGCGACCCTACGAAGGCCAGCGCCAAGAAGGGGAAGGAGTGGAACGGTTACATCGTCAAGGAGCTGGCAAAGCTCGTTAGGGAGATGTGAATGGCCAACGGGGATACGAGCCACACGGGGGGAGGAACTCCAGTGGGAGCGAGGGCAGGCGCGCCCCTCGTCTGCGGCGTGGACGAGGCCGGGCGCGGGCCGCTCATGGGCCCCCTGGTCGTCGCGGGAATCGCCGTCGAGAAGCCCGAGTGGCTGGCGGACATCGGAGTGAAGGACTCGAAGAAGCTGACGCCGAAGCGCCGCGAGGAGCTCGCCGGAAAAATCCGCCAATTCTGCAAAATCGAGGTCGTGCAGATACCAGCCACACGAATCGACGCGTTCCGTCAAGAGATGACAATGAACGAGCTCGAGGTGCGCACCTTCGCCACGGTGATAGAGCGCCTACGTCCGACCGAAGCCTACCTGGACGCGGCCGACACGCGGGAGCAGTACTTCGGCGACGAAGTCGGGAAGCTAGTCCCATTCCCCTTGAAAATCGTCTCAGAGCACAAGGCGGATGCAAAGTATCCGATAGTATCTGGAGCGTCCATAATAGCGAAAACGGTCCGTGACGCGGAGATGCGCCGTATTGCCGACGAGCTGGGCGACACGGTCGGTTCCGGCTACCCAAGCGATCCGATAACGATGGCGTTCGTGCGGCGTTGGCTGAAGCGCACAGGAACCTCTCCCCCCTACACCCGCAACTCCTGGGAGACGATGGCCAACCTGATGGAGGAGAAAAGCATAAAGAAGCTAGACAGCTTCCCCTGAGGCGATAGCCATGTCAGAGGAATTGAAGTCTTTGCTGGGCGATGCGATAGGGAAGTTCAACGCCAAGGCCGCCGAGGACCCGAAGGTGGCTGCGGAGCTTGAGGGTATCACGAGGAAGATACTCATCGACCTGGCGGACGGAACGAAGTACAACTTCACCATCGCGGACAAGAAGATGCAACCAATCGCGGACGGGCCTATTGACGAGCCGGACCTGACAATAACATCGGACGCCCCCACCATGTTGGGGCTCCTCAAGAAGGAGATAAAGCCGATGAAGGCCTTCGCGCTGGGGAAGGTTAAGATCAGCGGCAAGACGAAGCTGGAAGACATGCTACGCCTGCGCAAGTTCTTCTGATATGATTCTGGTCGTCACATCCTCTGAAGACATCGCCAGCATGAACATACGAGAGCGCCTGCTGACGCTCGCGAAGTGGGACTGCGGGGGCTCGTTCCAAGGCGCAGAGGCGCTCGTTCACGATTCCCTCCACATGATTCTGATTGACGTTCCACACCTAGAAGCGGACGGCCTCGACGCGAAATTCAGGGACGACCACGGTGCGCCTCCGAAGTTGGTCGTCTTCGCATCCAGGCATAGAAGCCAGTCGGGAAAAGCGACCCTGACCGTGCACCCGATAGGCAATTACGGAGACGCAGATTACGGGGGCAAACCCAACGCGCTCGTGCCCTCAGCCCCGCGCGAGATGACCTTTGCCCTCGCTCGGCTGAGGAAACATGGCGCTGGCCTGCCGTACGAAATCGGCTACGAGGCGACCCACCACGGGCCATCGCTCTCGACGCCGACGTTCTACATAGAGATAGGGAGCGACGAGACCAGATGGCCGGACCCGATTGCCGCCGAGGCCATCGCGAAAACGATTCTCGATCTCGAAGGCTTCGAAACTGGCGATGCAAAAGCCCCAATCGCCGTCGGGATAGGTGGCGGCCACTACGCTCCCAGGCACACGGACGCGGCGCTCGCGGGACTTGCCTGCTTCGGCCATATCGTGCCAAACCACGCGCTCGAGGAGGAGCCCGAGAGAAGGCTGGGGATGGCCCTCGACGCTACGCCTGGAGCCCAGGCCGTATATTTCCATCGAAAGGCGATGAAGAAGCCGCTGGTCAGGGAGCTGGAGGACTGGTGCGGAGAGAAAGGCGTGGTCGTTTTGAGGTCCGAAAAGGGGGCGCAGTCGCAACCCTAATATAACCTCTCCACCTTGCCCACCCAAGGGGGCCGGATTTTGCAGAAAAAGTCGAAGCCAGCCAAGGGCGGCAGGGCGAATTGGGAGCGCACGACGCTCGCGAAGGCGCTGGAAGGCGCTGGAGAGAGAAGGAAGAGCTTCGTCACCACGTCCAGCAGGCAGATCGACAGACTCTACGGCCCCGAGGATTTGGACGGCTGGAACCACGACGAGAAGCTGGGCTTTCCGGGCGAGTTTCCCTTCACCCGCGGAGTGCACCCGACGGGGTACCGTGGCCGCTTGTGGACGATGCGCCAGTTCGCGGGCTTCGGCACCGCCGAGGAGACTAACGCGAGATACAAATACCTCCTGAGCCACGGTGAGACCGGGCTGAGCGTCGCATTCGACTACCCCACCCTCTACGGACGCGACACGGACGACCCGCTGGGAGAAGGCGAATTCGGCAAGTGCGGGGTCGCCATCTCGTCGATGAAGGACATGGAAATACTCTTCTCGGGCATCTCGACCAAGGACGTCAGCACGTCGATGACAATCAACGGCCCCGCGCCGATAGTCTGGGCATTCTACATAGCCGCGGCGGAGCGCCAGGGGGCGAAGCGCGCTCAACTGAGAGGAACTATTCAAAACGACATCCTGAAGGAGTACATAGCGCAAAAGTCGTACATCTTCCCGCCGAAGCCGTCGATGCGTCTCATTGTGGACGAGTTCGAATACGGCTCCAAGGAGCTCCCGCAGTGGAATACAATCAGCATCAGCGGCTACCACATCAGGGAGGCCGGCTCGACCGCGTTGCAGGAGCTCGCCTTCACGCTAGGCGACGGCCTTGCGTACGCGGACGCGGCGATGGAGCGCGGCCTGAAAATCGACGACTTCGCTCCAAGGCTGAGCTTCTTCTTCAACGCCCACAACGACCTCTTCGAGGAGATAGCCAAGTACCGCGCCGCGAGGCGAATCTGGGCGAGGGAGATGAAGTCCCGCGGGGCGAAGAGCCAGCGCTCCTGGTGGCTCAGGTTTCACACACAGACGGCGGGATGCTCGCTGACTGCGCAGCAGCCGGAGATAAACATCGTGCGGACGACAATCCAAGCGCTCGCGGCAGTCCTCGGAGGGACGCAGTCCCTGCACACCAACTCGATGGACGAGGCGCTGGCCCTGCCGAGCGAGAAGGCCGTCAAGATAGCCCTGCGAACCCAGCAAATCATCGCCCACGAGAGCGGCGCGGCGAACACGATAGACCCGCTCGGGGGCTCGTACTTCGTCGAGTGGCTGACTGACGAGATGGAGGCCGGGACCTACAGGTATTTCGACAGGGTGGAAGCCCTGGGCGGAGTGGTACCCGCAATAGAAAAGGGGTTCTTCCAGCAGGAGATAGCCAACGCGTCATACCAGTACCAGAGGGAGATTGACAAGGGCGAGAGGGTCGTCGTGGGCGTGAACGAGTTCACTGAGAACGACAAGCCGGACATCCCCCTCCTCAAGATGGACCCCAAGGGAGAAAAGAGGCAGCTCGCCAGGCTGAACAAAATCAGGTCCGGTAGAGATAAAAGGAAGTGGCAGTCCGTCCTTGACAAGCTGGAAAGGGCCGCGGAAGGCGATAAAAACCTCATGCCATTGATTTTGGACGCCGTCAAAGCGGACGCTACGCTGGGCGAGGTCTGCGGCGTCCTTAGGAAGGTCTTCGGGGAGTACAGGGAGGCGTCCCTGTTCTGAGGATGATGACCGGATGCGCAGGCCCCGCAATGCCGAAAGGCCAGACGAGAGCCATCGACGGCCGCCGCGAAGAGCTCGGGATTTTATCCGCTGCGCTGGAAAAAGCCAAGGAAGGCCGAGGAGGATGCATCCTGGTATTGGGAGAGCCAGGCATTGGAAAATCGCGGCTGTTGGACGAATTCAAAAAGACGGCTGAATCGAATGGCGCGCTGCTTCTCTGCGGGGCCGCGAAGGCCGATTCGGCAGAGCCGTTCCACCCTTTCGCAGCGGCCCTGGCAGACCGGCTTCCTGAAGGGGTGCTCTCGCCCAGGCACGAGGTCGGCTTCAAAGAGGTCTTCATTTTTGACGAGCGGGGTGGCATAGTCTCTGGCTCGGACTCCGGTACCGAGGCGATGGCGGGGATGCTGAACGCCGTCCAGGGTTTCGTTGGCGACTCGTTCCAGGGCGGGACGGGAAGCCTCGGCAGGCTGGAATTCGGAGAGACGAAGGTGCTAATCCAACGTAGAAGGGGCATCTTCCTGGTAGGCGTAGTCGAGGGAGCGGAGCACGATGGCATGGCCGCCGCATTGACGGGCGCGCTTCAGGCAATGGAGAGCCGGCTGGGCGAGGTTTTGGGGAACTGGTCGGGCGACCTGCGCGAGATACTTGGCGGCGTGCCCGAGCTGAACGCCCTCCGAGAGGCGAGGTTCCACTTGCGTAAAGGCCTGGAAGGGCTCAGCCTGGAGAGCGAGCGAACCCGAATCGCCGAGACCGTCGCCAGAACCCTGAGGGAGCTTGCAAGCGAGAGGGTGGTGGCTCTGGTGCTGGAAGACCTCCATTGGGCCGACCCGTCGTCCCTTTCCCTCCTGACTTTCGCTGCCAGGAACGCCAAAGGCACTAAAATCCTGATAATCTCAACCGCGAGGACTGGGGAGGGGGAGGCTTTCCACAACGCTAGAGAGGCGATGAAGGACGAGGAGACCGTCACCGAGCTGGCTCTGGGAGGCCTTTCTGCTGATGAGGTCGCGCGGCTTGTCGGCGCCATCTACTCTCCAAACGAATTCGGCCAGGTTTTCTTGAACAGGCTGGCTGAAGATTCCCGGGGAAATCCGCTGTTCATCATCGAAGTCCTGCGGCAGCTGGAGAGCGAAAGCGGGATTCTCCGCGAGCGCGGAACGTACCTGCTCACAAAGGGAAGCTACTCGATGCCGGGCAGCGTGGAGGAAGTCGTTCGTCGAAGGCTGGATTCTCTCGACCCGGACACCCTTACCGAGGCCGAGTATGCGTCGTGCATTGGCGTGGAATTCCTGCAGGAGGCCGCGCTATCGATCGAGACGCTGGCGGATGCGCCAGGCGCTCTCAGAAAGCTTGCTGAAAGCGGCATCTTCGTGGCCGATGGGGAGAGGTGGCGGTTCTCCCACGCGATGTTCAGGCAAGTCGTATATGCGGGGATCTCGGAAAGATGGCGCGCCTCCTACCACCGCTCTCTAGGGGGGCACTACGAGAGACTGTTTCACGGGCGGCTCTACGACGGCGCATACGATTTGGCCAGGCACTTCAAGGGCTGCGGAGATTGGGGGAAGGCGCTGGACTACTGCACCATGGCGGGGGAGAAGGCCGAATCTGCGTACGCCGTCGAGCAAGCGCTCGAATTCTACAAATCTGCGCTGGAGGCTCTTGGCAAATCCAACAAATCCCCAGATTCGCCCGGTTTGGAAGCGAAGCTGTTGGAACGGGCGGGAGAGATGGAGCTCAAGCTCGGCCTGGCCGACAAGGCCATAGAGAGGTTCGGCAATGTCCAGCGGCTCATCCCGGGCGACCCAGCGCTAACTCTAAGAATCGCCCTGATGAAAAGGGCCGCGTACGCTGCTAAAAACGATAGCCAGGCGGCTTTGGCTGCAATGAATGAGGCAGCTATATGGCTGGATAAGGCCCCGGGAGAATCGCGCGCGGAGTTCCTGGGGTATTGGGCGATTTGCAGCGCGCAGGCTGATAAAAACGAGGATGCGGAGGTCCGCGCCAGAGAAGCCTTGGCTCAAGTTCATGACGTGTCCGACGCGGCGAGGAGGTCGATAATCTACACCAATGTCGGACGCCTATACGGGAGCCTTGGCGAATTCCCCAAGGCCATGCCGATTCTCCAGAAGAGCGTGGCTGAGGCCGAGTCGTCGGGGGATTCGAGAGCTCTTGCCCTGGCCTACACAGAAATGGGTACCCTGATGCACTTCATGACGGACCATGTGCAGTCAGCATTATATCTCGAAAAGGCTGCGGCGCACCGGGAGAAGCTGGGAGACATCGTCGGGCTGGGGCAGACCTTTGCCGCACTTGGAATGGCATACTCGGACAGCAGCAACCTCGAAATGTCCATCGCTTGCCTGAAACGGGCCCTTGCAATCAACCGGAAGATCGGGGCGGAGGACAGCGCCGCGACAACGCTCGGCAACATCGGGTATTCGCTGGCTGTCATGGGCCGGAACGAGGAGGCATTGCAATATCAGCGGGAATCCCTAGCTATCAGGATAAAGAGAAATGGAGAGATGGGAACCGCATGGTCTTACTTCGATATGTCCCTCGTTCACAGCAACACGGGGGATTTCGAAAAGGAGAGGGCATGCCTCGAGAGAGCAGACGCAATCTTTTCAGAAACCGGGGACAAATTCGGCCATGCCCAGACAAGGATGCGCCTGGGCCAGCAATTGGAACAGTCCGGCGATATCGAAGGGGCGATGAGGGCATTCGGGGAGGCGCTGCAGATAGCCGAATCTGCCAACATCACCGCCATGGTCTTGGAGGCAAAGCGGCTTTTAATCGAGTCCGGAAACTCCTCTTCCGCCGATGAGTTGAGCGCGTTGGACCTGGAGGCGGGGAAGCTCGGCGACAACGGCATAAGGATGGCGCTTGCGGAAACCGGGGCAAAGCTCGCAATGAAGCTAGGGGATTCGGCGCTCGCAATCGGCCGCGCGGAGCGCGGGCTTGAAATCTGGAAGGGATTGAAGACCCGGGACCTGGACGGCCAGGCATCCTCTCTGCTCTTATACAGGGCGAAGGCGAAATTCATGGTCGGAGACGCCCGGGGGGCGCTGGCCGATGCCGAAGAAGCGTCGAAAATCGCCAGAGGATGCGGCCGCACGTGGTTGGCGGGCCAGGCGGAGGAGTTCGCGCGGAGCTTGAAAACCGCTCCCGATTGAGCTGATGCCCAGCGCAGGTTCAAGCCAGGAATATCCTTGCTTCCCTAACGCCCACGAGCGCCGCAAGCTGGAAGTACGACTCCCTTACCTTTTCAGCATCGCCGCAGAACATCAGCGCCTCGCAGCATTCCTCGCCCTCGTCGAAGTCGGCGTGCATGAAGGACTTGAAAATCGGCATGTGGCGGTGCCTGACCTCCGAGACCTGGGCCGCGCAGCCGTGGTCGTAGACGAGGATGAGGATTCCGTTGATGTGGCCCGCGAGCGTGGAGACCTCGGCTTTTTCGCGCAGAAAGGAGCGCACCGCGTCCCGCACCAGCTCGGAACGGCTGGTGTATCCTATCGCCTTCACAGCTTCATCAATGCCACCCAGTGTACTCTCCGGGAGGCTCAGGGAGATTATCCTCGTGCCATTTTCGGCCTTGGGCGGCATCAGTGTGCCCCGGGAATCAAATACTTCATAGCCCACATCATGGCGATGCCAACAAGGAACATACCGAAAGCCAGTATCGTCCTGACCGTATTGCTCTCCTTGTGCAGCTCAGGTATCAGGTCGGCCGCAGCAATGTAAAGGAAACCGCCTGCAGCGAACGGAAGGATGTAGAACTCGAAGCCGCCAATCTCAGGTATGAGGAAGTAGCCGAGCAAGCCTCCGGCCACGGCCGCCAAAGCCGTGGCGAAGTTGAACATCAGTGCCTTCTTGCGCGCCACTCCGCCGTGGACGAGCACTCCGAAGTCGCCTATCTCCTGCGGTATCTCGTGGAATGCCACGGCCATCGTCGTCACAACGCCAATCTCCGGCCCTGCGAGGAAACCAGCGGCGATGATGAGGCCGTCCAGGAAGTTGTGTACGCCGTCGCCGGCGAGGTTCAGGTAGGCGAACGTGTGTATCTCGCAATGGTCCTTGTGGCAGTGGCGCCAGAGCAGCTTCTCCAGGATGAAGAAGATGACGAAGCCCGCTATGACCATGAGCATGACCACCTCTTGGGACTCGGCATGGCCCATTACTTCGGCCATCTCGTCCAATGCTTCTGGCATGAGATGAAGGAACGCCCCGCCGATGAGGGTTCCGGCAGCAAGCCCGACGAGCGAGAGCAGCAACTTTTCAAGGACCTTGGGGGAGATGGCGAGGGTGAACGCTCCTACGAAGGCTATGAGGCTGACCAGGAACGTTGCCAGCAATATCCAAAGTATCGGGGGCATCGATCGGGATATGCGACCCCATTATTAAATATTTTGTATTTATTAATAAAGTCGCGGGGGGAAAAGATGCGGTCTCGGAAAAACTCCGCCCATCATGCACTCATACGCAACATCCGTAATTAATCGGCGCTGGCATCGAATCCTCACATTCCGACGTACTTTGCGGATTGTTTCTTGCTCACTTCCGACAAAAATTTCAGCAAAACGGGTTTATCATCCAAAGAGCGCCGATCGATGTACCGTATCATGTTGGACACCTTATGCCTAACGCTGTTTTCCATGCCATCCAACATCTCACCATACCCGCACATTGATATGGTATTTGCCGTAATTTGGGCTACGGATTCGAGCTGACCATAAAATGTCAGTAGAGCGCCCGTATTGATGAGGATTTTCGAGGCATCGCATCGCCTCTTTAATCCCCGCATCATGCCGACTTCAGAATTCACAGCATCCGTGAACGTCTTATGTAACTCTGTTTCCATCTCCATTATTTCTTCCATATTTAAAACGAGCTCGGTCGCATCAGCTATTTCCACGCGCTCCTTCGTTTTGTCTATCAACCCATTGTATTTATGGATGAAATCGTCGTGCAGCAGATTCTTGCGCAATTCAACGATGTCTTCGAAGGTAAGGTTATCGAGAATCTCTACGGGGAAAATCTTCTGAGTCCTATCCTTGATTATGCTGGTTAAAATTCGGTAAAAAATCTCCCAGTCCGACAGAGTTGTCTTATGGCCGGTGAGGTCCGTAATACTGAACTCCATAAGATTCTCTTGAGGCAGCACGCCTTCACAATTAACGGCACGTGCGTTTGATAGATAATAGATGAAATCCGCATATTCGGAGAGCCTGAACCACAGCTCTTTGTTGTGCGAATCCTTGGCAATTTTGTAAATGTCTATTCTCTCAGGCGATTTCAACGCCCGTATCCGCTTCACAACTTTTTTTACGGTGGACCTTTGTACATTGGGCGTGTTAAACCGAAGAACTGAGCGCTCATCCTCAAGGTCGCATATCAACCGCTTCTTGAACCATTTCGTCGATGCGCCAGCATCCCACCTGAGAGCGGTTTCGACGTAACCCGCGATGAATGTATCTATCTCCTCGGCTTCTTTGCCGGCATAGAGGTGCTTTTCGGGTGAATGCTCGCGCTCGAAAGCCAGGAACTCCGAGAAATCCTTATGCTTCGACGCGAGCGTTGGGACCAAAAGGCCTTCTTTCAGAACTATCTCGCTCTCACTTAAAAAGTTCTTGCACATTTCAGATTTGTATATATCGGCGGCGTCTATCACGACCATTCCCTTGATGAGCCCCAGGAACTTGACCTTTCGTTCGAGTGCTTTGGCAATCTCCCGAATCTCTTCGCGGGATCTCTCAATCTGGCTATAGTTGATGCGGTCGAACTCTGTGAAATACGCCCTCGGAATCTTCAGGTCATCGGGTTCGATGAACTTCATGATTTCAATTCCCCTTTATGCCGCTCCACCCCATTGAAACATGGCAACGACGGGATATAAAACCGACTGATGACGAGAATCAACCGCTGCACCGGCAAGTTTAAACCGATTCCGAATATTCGGTGTCGGGGAGACGCGACCCCGCAGAGGAGGGCCAAACGAGATGACGCCAATCGAGATCTATGCTTTCGTGGTGGTGCTTACGATTATGGTTCCACTGCTGATGGAGATATATTACCAGCAGCAATACAAGATGCTGCTCGTCAGCAAGCTAAGCGCAAGCGGGGGTAACCTTGACCACGACGAATTGAAACAGGTCATGAAGATTCAGCCTGGCATTCCGGGATTATACCGGATAATGCTCGCCAACTCGGCGATAATAATCCTCGGGATGTCGCTTTTCTACATGTTCACCGAGGATGTTCCTGCGGGGAGCGCCCAGACAATCAACATGGTGTTGAGCATGCTGGCGGGACTCATCGCGGCTATAACTGGGTTCTATTTCGGAGGGCGCGCGAGCGAGAGTGCGATGAAGACGGCTGATGACGCGAGAAACTCCGGCGGGGCGGCTGGCGAGAAACAGGCGCCGGTCAAGACCGCGCCAGAGAATCCGAAATAACGCCGTATACTGCCATCGCTCCGCGAAACGGCAGCGACCGCCGATACGCACTCCATCCCAACTCACTTGACGAACTCGACTCCCGGCAGGTCTCTGAACTCTTTGTCGCCAGTGAGGAACTTTAATTTCCTGTCCCGCGCGACGACGTAGCCTATCGCGTCGGCGTAGCCGATGTTCAGCCCCCTGCATTTTAGCTCCCTGCGCTTGGCCATAGCCCTCTTTAGCTGGCCGTCAGAAACCTCGACCAGAACAGACGAGAAGGATGAGAATACCTCCTCGGCGATATCCGGGTCGTCCAGCAGGCAGTAGTAAACCTCGATGAGGTTGAACCTCGTCGTAACGCCGTCCGGCTCGGCGAAATATTTCTTATAGGCTTGGCTGCCGCGCAAGTGTTCGATTATCGCATAACTGTCGTAGAAGTATTCAGCCATCCCAACCGCTCCGCATCTCGTCTTTTATCTTCTGGGCGTCGCCCTTCAGGAATCTTCCTGCGCCGAATAGCTCCGGAATCTTGCGCACCTTCCGGCGGATCTCGACCTCGATTGTGTCGTTCTCGGAGAGGTTGTTCTCCCTGACGGCAGCGATGGGCAGGACTATGCCGTAGGAGTTGCCCCACTTCTTGACGACGGAGAGGACCATGGATGAAGTTATACATTAGGTTATACATAAAGGTTGTGGGGGATTTTAATGACTAAACCCTGTTACTGAATTCGATGCCCTATACGAAATGAAGGTCGCTCGATGAAAAGCTAATAGTCACTCCAGAATGTTACATCCATTTGTTACCATACTTTTGAAAAAAGACCCACATTTACCTCTAAATATCTCTTTGGACTCATTTTTAAGTCTCTGTCTGTCTTCTTATTCTTCAACGTTCTTATTATTATCCTGATATTATGATATCAGACTTCGCTCTAGACCATCGAAAACGACATTGCCCTTTTAATTGTGTTTTAAGGAGTTCTAATAAATCATTAGATTTGCCTAATGTAAACAATGGAGAACGACTTATCAGATAGGTGATATTTATTTTATCCACATTGTCTATTTTAATAAATGGATCGATTGTACGTAGTATATCAATACTTTTTTCCATATCTTCCACGGTATCAAATTTAATTTCATAAGTATCTGGATAATAACAATAATATTTATCTTTTACAGTTGATCCACGAATCATATCCTGAATTCTTGAATTAATTGATTCCAATTCTAAATCTTTATCTGTTTTTCCCGATATTTTAAAAACTTCTAGCTCAATATTTCTTACTTTAGTTAATATTTCTGTTAAGAGTTCTTCTGGCTTTTGAAGTTTGACACCGTCATCTTTCTTCATTTTCTTATCAAGGTCGTTGATTTCTTTTTCCATAGATGCCCATTGACCATTAAAAGAACGTTCTAAAACTTTTTCTTCTAATGGTTTCACTAATAATTTATTAATTGAGATAAATACTTTGAGTAAATCATCTTTTGTCAGTTTAGTATTTTGATATTGCGGAAACGGTTCCTTCACATCGGTTTCGTTTATCCCGATCAATATAGTATATACTCTTGAGTTATGCAATTTTGCAGCTATAGCGCCCATTTCTAGAAACAACCATGGTGCATCTCGATTATCTGGCGTAAGAAAAAACATGCCGATATCTGATTCATGCAATTCAGATAATATTTTATTGAACCATACGGTCCCCTTTTCAATATCTGGAGAAAAAAAAGGATCGACATCATTAATAATTGCTTTTGAATACGTATTAATTATGCAAGCTGCTGCTTTGCTTCGCTCTCCGGACCAACTGAGGAACAACTTTACCATTAAATTGGAATACAATCATTAATATATAAATATATCGAGTTTAATCCAATAGTGTATAGTCCCGAAAGTATTTCCCACTTTGAAAAATGTTGAGCGCTCGAATTCTCTTTTAAATTCATACGCAACCTTTCTTCCTTTCTCTAGCTCCCGCTCTTTTATTTTCAAATAGAGAGAAATGGAGGGCCGCCCGCCCTCTCGGGCTAAAGCGACCCTCTTTTTGTTTTTCCCCTTCTAGGATCAGGAGGGAAAAACTCATACGCAAACCTGTGAAACTGCCTAGCAGCAGATCTAACCTGTTAAGACATTAGTGTCCGCGGGCTGAATGCGTCGCCGAAGCTTCGCACTTACACCCCGGATCTATCAACTCGTCAACTACGAGCGTCTATTGGTGCCTCGTCTTAGGGTAAGTTTCGAGCTTAGATGCTTTCAGCTCTTATCCCTTATCGCGTGGCTGCTCAGCTATGCCCTACCGGACAACTGATAGACTAGCGGCGACGAACCCCCGTTCCTCTCGTACTAAAGGGTCCTTCCCCTCAGGCACCAAACGCTTCCACCAAAAAGCAACACACCTGTCTCACGACGGTGTAAACCCAGCTCACGATCCCTTTTAATGGGCGAACAACCCCACCCTTGGCAGCGGCTGCACCACCAGGATAGAGAGAACCGACATCGAAGTAGCAAGCCGCCGGGTCGATATGAACTCTTGCCGGCGACAACTCAATTATCCCCGGGGTAACTTTTCTGTAATCAATCGCCCCCACAAAAGAGGCTGATTGGTTCGCTAGGCCCTACTTTCGTATCGTGGACCATTGTTGGGCTGGTCCACGTCAAGCCAGCTTTTGCCCTTACACTCAACGATAGATTCCTGACCTATCTGAGCTGACCTTTGGGCGCCCTTGTTATCTTTTCGAGGGCGTGGCGCCCCACCCAAACTGCCCACCTACCGGTGTCCTTCCGTAGAAGTAAGTGTTACAGAATCAAAAGGGCAGTGTTTCATTTGCGACTATCCTCTGGCTAGCGCCAGGGGAATCAAGCGTCTCCTGCCTACGCTACACATTCAACACCGTAACACAACGACAGGCTGCAGTAAAGCTCCACGGGGTCTTCGCTTTCAGGTGGAAGATACTGGACAGTGCACCAGTACGTCGGTTTCACCGGCTTCAACGTGGGGACAGTAGAGCTCTCGTTGGACCTTCATGCAAGTCGCCAATTAAGCGACAAGGTATTACGCTACCTTAAGAGGGTCATAGTTACCCCCGCCGTTTACTGGCCCTTCGCCCGGTTGGACCCGGTTTTCAGGTACCAGCACTGGGCAGGTTTCACCCGCAATACACATCCTTTCGGACTCGCTGCGAGCTGTGTTTTTATTAAACAGTCGGAGCTCCCTTGTCACTGCGACCAGACGCTTTCGCGGCTGGCACCCCTTATCCCGAAGTTACGGGGCTAATTTGCCGAGTTCCCTCACGTCAATTACGCCGACACGCCTTAGGCTTCTCACCTAGGGGCACCTGTGTCGGATCTTGGTACGATTACGTGCATCGACTCCAGAGACCTTTTCACTGACACCAGGGATCGACCCCCTCCGGACGAGCCGGGCTCATGCGCTTTCTCCCGGTTCTCACCATTACGGTTCTTCCCAGGATTATGCGGTTGAATGGGTTGGTACCCCCATTGGGCATACCCCGATGTTTCAGTCTCTGGACAAAATGCATGCAGTGCTGGAATATTAACCAGCTTCCCTTTCGGTAACTCCGATTAAGGACTACCTTAGGATCGACTAACCCTCGACTGACGAACATTGTCGAGGAACCCTGGCCCCTTCGGCGGACGGGATTCTCACCCGTCTTTGCTGCTACTCCCACCAGGATCCTTATTCGAACGCGGTCCACTGGATCTCACGACCCAGCTTCCACCCGCGCACGACACCACTCTACCAGATCACCTTTCGGTGCTCCAAAGTATCGGTGGCCGACTTAGCCCCGTCCATTTTCAAGGCCCATAATCTCGACTAGTGAGCTGTTACGCTATCTTTAAAGGGTGGCTGCTTCTAAGCCCACCTCCTAGTTGTCTTAGACCATGGACGCTTTTTCATATTACACTTAGTCGGCACTTGGGGACCTTAACTTTGGGCTGGGTTTTTTCCCTTATGGACACCGAGCTTACCCCTGATGCCCTCACTCCCGGAGTCTACGGCGATGACATGTTTGGAGTTTGACAGGATGCCGAGGCCTTTCGGCCCCTAAGCACCCAATCGGTGGCTCTACCACACCATCTACCTCGTCCGAGGTCTGCCTGCGAGTAGTTTCGAGTGGAACCAGCTATTCCCAGTTTAGATTGGCCTTTCACCCCTATGCGCAGGTTATCCAAACGATTTGCACGTCAGAACTGGTTCGGCCCTCCACCCCTCTTTCAAGGGGCTTCAGCCTACCCACGCATAGATCAATTGGCTTCGGGTATTCCACCGATGACTTCGGGCGAGCTCACCCCGTCCCTCGCGCCTTGCGGCGTTGCGGACAGTCGGTTTCCCTGCGGTTGCGCGATTGAATCGCTTAACCTCGCCATCGATCAAAACTCCCTGGCCCGTTTTTCGAAACGGATAATACGACACTGCTCCGCACCTTGCGGTGTTTCGTAGCTTCCATGCCGTATAAGCGCGTAACTGCCTGGTTTCAGGTTCTTTTCACCTTCCGCTAAGAGCTCTTTTCAGATTTCACTCACGTTACTATTGCACTATCGGTCTCGGGACGTATTTAGGGTTGGAAGTTTATGCCTCCCATTTTCACGCGCGATATCCAACGCGCGTTACTCTGGATACCTCGCTAAACCCCCCATGCTTCTCCGTACGGGACTATCACCCTCTTTGGTACTCCGTTCCAGAAGACTTCTGGTTCACATGGAAGGGTATACGAGGTCCAAACACCACATCTCCCCAATCTCGTCGAAAAGGGATTCGGTTTGCCCTCTGCCGTGTTCGATCGCCTTTACTAGCGGCATCTCTGTTGATTTCTTTTCCTGCGGGTACTAGGATGCTTCAATCCCCCGCGTTCCCGATCATTACTGACCATTCCGAAGAATAGGAAGTCCCATTAAGCCATCGTCGGATCACAGGCTCCTTGCACCTACCCGACGCATATCGCAGCTTGGCACGACC
>JAZDNO010000029.1:0-84667 GCA_043799545.1 Methanobacteriota archaeon
GAGAGGGTACGTCTAGGGGCGCTTGGCGAGCTTTTTAACATCGCTTGGCTTTACCACTCCGCGCTCTGTGATAAATGCCGTTATGTATCTGGCAGGCGTGACGTCGAACGCCGGGTTTCTCGCTCGGGCGCCTTTCGGGGCAACTCTGACTCCGCCGAGCTCCAGCACCTCCGATTCGGAGCGCTCTTCGATTGGAATCTCATCTCCAGATTTTAAGCTGAAATCGAAGGTCGTCAAAGGCGCTGCGACGTAGAAAGGTATGCCGTTCTCCTTGGCCACGACCGCCTTTTCGTATGTGCCTATCTTGTTCGCCGCGTCGCCGTTCAGGGTTATCCTGTCCGCGCCGGTGATTACTAATTCAATCTCCCCGTGCCGCATGAAGTGACCCGCGGCGTTGTCGGCGATGACCGCATGCGGTATCCCCTCGTTCAGAAGCTCCCATGATGTCAGCGCCATTCCCTGGAGCCTCGGGCGAGTCTCGTCTGCGAACACGAAGATGTTTCTCTTGGCGGCGTGCGCCGCCCTTATCGGGGCGAGCGCCGTGCCGAAGTCAACCGTCGCCAGCGCTCCGGCGTTGCAATGAGTCAGTATCTTCGCGCCTTTGGGAATGAGTGGCAGGCCGAATTCGCCTATGCGCTTGCATGCGCTTGCAACTTCCGTGGCGTACCGCTCGGCTGCAGCGAAGGGGTCGCCCTTTGACGCCAGCATGTATTCTATCGCCCTGAAGAGGTCCCTCGCCGTTGGCCTGGTCTTCCGCAACCTCGCCGCTGCTTTATTCTTTCCCGCCTTCCAGCCGATGGCCATTCCGTAAGCGGCGGCGGCGCCTATTGCGGGCGCCCCCCTCACGGTCATGTCCTCGATTGCCACGGCAACGGATTCAAGGGTCTTGCATCTGACGAGCTTGAAGCTTCCCGGAAGAACGAGCTGGTCTATCATCACGAGGGTCTTGCCCTCCAGCCACAGCGCCCTCATCTGCCTGGCCTTTCCGTTGACGACGACGCGCATGGACGGGTGGATGCGGAGCGGATACAAAACCGTATTGCGAAAAGGATATATACCGAAGGGGGGAATGACCCCCCGATGGAATGCGAGGGCGAGCTGGTTTCCGCCAGCGACATCGAGAAGTTCGGCTACTGCCCGCTGAGCTGGTGGCTCAGCAGGAACCTCCAGGACGACGAGGACAACGAGCCGTTAAAATCTGGGACGGCCCTCCACGAAGTGCTGGCCCAGGAGCTGGACGGCATCAGGCACCACGAAACCAAAGCCAGACAGTCGGAGACCATAATCATGTGGTTCGCTGTCGCCGCCAGCTTGATTTCCCTCCTGGGGTTAAACCTGATACTCGACTTGGGTAAAAGCATCGGAGAGATACTCGCGGTGCTCTCCCTCATTTGGCTGCTCGCCGCGGTGTTTTTCCTCTATCGCGCCGAGACGAAGGCCACGCCCGAGAATCACCTGACTTACCAGCGGATTGTCCTGGTCTTCGCGATAGTTTCCGTGGTCATCGCCTTGAACGCGGTCTCGGTTCTCGAACTGAGCGTGTTCTGGAGCCAGGTGCTGGAGATTTCAGCTCTCATGTGGCTCGTCGGGGCTTCCTATTTCCTGTACTGGTCCCTGCGCCACATGCAGGATTCAGCTCTCAAGCGCGACAAGCACAACGTCGTCGGAGAGATAGAATATCTCGATTTAAACGCCACAAAACCCGAGATGCTCGTGTCTAAGGCCCATTGCATCAGGGGGCGGCCGGATTTGATTCTGCAGCAGGAGGGTGCTTCCATACCTGTCGAAATCAAGACGGGGCGGGTGCCGCGCGGGCCGCTCTTCTCGCACATTCTCCAAGTGGCCGCATACTGCGTCATACTTGAAGACATCAACGGCAAGCCCGCGACGCACGGATTGCTTCGCTACGGCTCCGTCGAGCACGAGGTGGAGTACACTCCCGACCTGAAGAAACTGGTGCTGGAGAAGGCTGCGAGCATCAGGGCGGCCAGGAAGGCCGGCGGCGCGCACAGGAACCACAACCGCCCGAGCAAGTGCAAGGGATGCTCGAGGAGGGCGGCTTGCCCGGAGAAGCTGGAGTGAACTCGAAAACGTTGTTGGTCTGAATGCGCGAATGGATGTTTGTGAAGGGCTAGATATACGCAATCTTCATAGCAAACTGCTCAGCTGCTCCTTCATCCTCTCCAGGTACGCCTTGCGCTCCTCCAGCATCTTCTCCTTCTTCGCCAGCGCGGCCTCCTTGTCCTTCAGCTCCTTTTCCAGCTCGGCGACCTTCTTCTGCGCGTCCAGCGAGCCCTTCTCCGTCTTGCGTATCTCCTTCTCCTTGGCGTTGAGCTCCTTCTCCAGGGCGGCGAGCTTCTTCCCGTTCGCCTCCAGCTCCGCCTTCTCCTTCTGCACGGCAGACTGGACCTGGGCCTTGATTATCATCTCGGCGTCGGCAGCCTTCGCCGCCTCGGACTCGACCTGCTTCCAGACGTCCGCGACCTCCTTCTTCTCTGCGACCAGCGATTCGTACTCTGAATTGAGATGCTCCGCCTTTGAGCGAAGCTCGTCCTCCATCTTTTGCAGCGATTCGTGCTTCACCGCGTGCTCTCGCTCGGATTTATCCAGCGCCTCCTCCTTCACCTTCAGGCGCTCCTCCAGGTCCTTTTTGACCGCGTCGAGCTTCTCGCGCTCCTCCTGCAGCAGACGCAAGGTCTCCTCGCTGCGCTTCTGCTCCGCCCCCTTGGCGTACTTCATGAGCGAAAGCGCGGACTGCTTCATCTCGTTCAGCTCGCCGCGCTCCGACTTGAGCATGTCGCGCTCGGCGTTGCGCTTGTCCATCTCCTCGGCCATCAGACGCTGGAGCCTGTTCAGCTCGGCCTCGCGCTCGCGCAGTCCCTTCTCGGACTTGTCCAGCGCCTTCTCGCGCTTCGGCAGGTCGCCCTTGAGCGCGTCCAGCGACGCTCGCTCCTCCTTCATCGATTCGAACTTTGACTGCAATTCCTGCTCCATGGCGTTGAGGTCGCTCTCGCGTGTCGTCAGCTCCTGGTCCCTGCGCATCAGAATCTCCCCGCGCAGCTTCTGCTCCTCGACCTCCTTTGCCATGTTCTCTATGTTGGAGTTCATCTCCTTCTCGCGCTCGTCCAGCTCGTCCGCCCGGTAGCGGAGCTCCTTCTCATGGTCCTTCAGCTGGACGTCCCGCTCCTTGAGCGATTTGCGCTCTTCCTCGAGCGCTTCCTCTGCGTCTGAAAGCTTCTTGCCGCGGCTCTCCAGGCGCTTCGACTCCTTGCCTATGTTGCGCCAGACCTTGTCCGTCTCGTCCTTCTCCACTATCAGCCTCGCGCTCTCGTCCTTGAGGTCCTTCTCCTTCGCCCGCAGCTCGGCCTCCCACTTCTCGAACGTTCCCTTGGTGGCGTTGACCTTCTTCTCCAGAGCCTTCGCGTCCTTCTCGCGGGAATCGAGCTCGCCTTCGCGGGCGTCCAGTTCAGCGGAGCGTTTCACGAGGCCCTTCTCGATGCTTTCTATCTCCCCCTCGCGCGTGTCCAGTTCTTCCCTTAGCGCTGAAAGCTCCTCGGAGGTCTTCTCCAGGTCTCCCTCGCGCTTGAGCGTGTCCTTGCGCTTGGCCTCGACGGCCGCGCGCTCCTTGTCCAGGGCGGATTCGCGCTCGTCCAGGTCCAATTCCTTGACGTGCAGGTCCGCGAGGGTCGTGTCGCATTTCTCCTCGTACTCCGCTTTCTGCGCTTCGAATTCCTTGAGCTTCGACTTCAGCTCCTGCTCCCTGTTCAAGAGCTTGTCATCAAGCTCGGAAGCCCTGGTCTCCTGCTCGTCGAGAGATTCCGCGCGCTCGTCAAGCTCTGCGTCCAGCTCTACGAGGCCGCGCTCCTTGCCCTCGACAGCGGTCTCCCGCGCGTCTAACGCGGCCTGCCTCTCCTCAAGGGTGGCTTGAAGCGCCGCGACCTTCTCGGACTCCTTGGCCAGGTCCTTCTCCCTCTTCCGCAGGGACTTGTCGTCGTCGCGCAGGAAGCCGTCCCGCTCGTCAAGTTCCTCCTCCCGCGCCTCGATCTCCGATGTTCGCGCGACCAGCGCCTCCTCGCCCTTTGCTATCTCCTTTTCGCGCTTCTTGAGCTCCGATGAATCAGACTTGAACTTCGCCTCCCGCTCGTCCAGCTTCTTCTCCTGGCGCTCCATTGAGGTTCGAAGGTCTTCCAGCTTCTTCTCCCCTCTCTCCACGGCGCGCTCCCGGTTCTTCGACGCGGCCTCAGAAGCCTTCAGGGCTTCCTCCCGCCCAGCAAGGTCGTTCTCCAGCTCTCCGAGCCTTGTCTCGGAATCCATCAGCTTCTTCTCGGCCTCGGAAAGTTTCGCCTTGCGTTCGTCAAGGGTCTTCGCCTCGACAGCCAGCTCCTCCCTCCTCTGGAGCATGTCGGCTTCCTTCTCGCCAATCTCTCCCTGGGTCATCTTGATGCCCTGGCGCATCTTCTCCAGGTCTTCCTGCTGCGAGTCCAGCTCCGCGCTCAACTTCGATAGGGCGTCTTCCCTGGCCTTCAGCTCTTCATTCTGGGCGGCGGTCGCCTTCTCCAGGTCCTTCTCGCGCTTGGACAGCGACTTCTCCGCATTTCTGAACTCCGCCTCGCGTCCGCGCAGCTCTGCGTCCGCCTCGTCGAGCTTCTTCGAGCGCTCGTCCTGCTCCGCCTCCGACGCTTTGATGGCCTCCTGGCGTTTGGTGAACTCCTCGAAGCCGCCCTCCATCTCCTTCTTGACGCGCTCCGCCTCCTTCTCGCTTTCCGCAACCTTCTTGTCGCGGGCGTCCAGCTCGGCCAGCCTGTCCTCGCATTCCTTCCTGAGCTTCTCCGCGGATTTCTCCGACTTGTCCAGTTCCGAGCGGCGCTTCTTACTCTCGGCATCGGCAGCCTTGTCGCGCTCGTCCAGCTCCGCCTCGCGCTTCGCGATTCCCTTTTGAAGCTTCTCCTGCTCCTTCTCCCTTGAATCGGATTCCTTCTCACGCCTGATGAGTCCCTCTTCGAGCTTGCGAAGCTCCGATTCTCTAGCTTCCAGATGCTTCATGGTTTCGCTGGCGCCCTTCTGGCGTGTTTCATAAGCCTCTGAATCTGATTTTAGCTTCTCCTGGGCGTCCTTGAGCCACGATTCGCGCTCCCCGATGTCTTCCAGCAGCTTCCTCTCCTTGGATTCGTAGTCTTCAGCAGCTTTTTTCGCCTTAGATTCCGCTTCCTCGCGCCCGCGCTTCTCCTCCGCCAGGCCATTCTCGATTTCCTTTTCCCTGGCAGCCAGCTCATCCCTCAGCCTCTTCTCCTTGGCGGAATAATCCTTGGCCGTGCTGTCGCTTCCAGCTTCCAGCTCTTTGACCTTGGCCTGGAATCCCTCGTTCTCTTTTTCCAGTTTCTTGAGCCTGGCATCGAGCTTGCCGTTCTCCGATTCGAGCTCCTTCGCTTTCCGCTCGGTCGAATCGACAAGCTTCTGCACTGCCTTCGCCCGCTCCTCGAACGGTTTCCCACGTGAATCTGGAACGAGCGTGTCAAGCGTTGTCCCCACAGACTCCAGGGTTGTCTTGCCTTCGTTGATGGCCCGCAGGCTTTCCTCCTTCATGGAGGCTAGCTCCTTCTCCAGCTTGTCCACGCCCGCTTTCTTCTCTTGCAGCAGCATCAGCTTGTTGGGCAATCCCTTGCCTTCGGGAACAATCGCAGCGACCTGTTTCTCTATGTCCGCCAGTGTCTTCTTGGCTATTTCCAGCTCGCCAGCCGACTTCTCGTATTTGGCGCGGAGACCGGCCATCTCGGATTCCAGCATGGCGACCTTCTTCTCGAGCTGCTCGGCTATGAAATTCGCCTTTTCAGCATCCTGGTCGGTTTCATCGCTTTTCTCTGGGCTCTCGGAAGGCTTTTGCGCCGTGTCTTCCCGACTCCCTGGAGCAATCTCCTCCGATTCCCCGGCTGAAATCTCAGTAACCGCCGGGGGCTCATCCTGGATTGTGATGAGCATCTCGCTCACAATTTCATCGGATATCTGCTCGTCAGCGGGCGTATCATGGGCGGGCTCGGTTTCCATCTGGATTTCTGGGGCGCGGGGTGTAACCGATTCGGGCGCTGGCTGTGGCTGTTCTGCCGGCTGCGCCGGTTCCTCCAGAGCCTTCTTCGCCTTGTCCCTCAGACCCAAGCCTAACCCTCCCCTAGGTATCTGTCCATTATCTTCTGGTAGAGCTTGAACTCACCTGACTTCGCGAACGCGTCGATGGCGTCGTCCGGGAGCTTGCCCAGTAAATCATCCACGACCTTTAAAACTTTCTTAAGGTCATCGTCGAACTCCTTCGCGGCCTTTTCCGCCTCCTGGACAACGATTTTTTCATTCTCCAGCTGCAAAATCTTCTCCTCGAGTCCAGCTATCTTCGCATCGAGTTCAGCGGTCTGGACCGGTTCCGGAGGAGCGGCGGCGCCTGTCGGTTCGGCGGCATTCTGGCCATCAGGCGTATCCTGGCCAGGTTCGAGCGAGCCGCGAATCCCGATGAGTTCGCTCTGAATGCGCTTCTGCTCGGCGAACCAGTCCTCCCGAGCCTTCTTGGATTTCTTGAAGACGTCCTCGACCTCGTTCGGGTCTATTATCCATTTGCCGTAGCTGTCCGGGGCCAGCGCCGGAGCCGCTCCACCCGCCGGCAAGGAACTACGCTGCGCCTTCAGCTCCTCGAGCTGGCGCTTGACCTCGTTCTCCCGGGCCTCCAGCGTCCTCTCGCGCTCGGCCAGCCGTTCGAGCCGCGCCGCAGCCTCCTTCTCCTGGATGTGGAGCATCGCCTCTTTCTTCTCCATCCTGCGCTTCTCGTCCTCCCTGCGCTCCATCTCCATCTTGAAGGCGTCGAGCCGCTCCTTGAGGTTGGCCTCTTTCGCCTCCAGTTCCCGCTTGTGGCCCGCCAGGAGCTTTTTATATGTCTCGTCGATGCTGTTGAGTCCGTTCTCGAGCTTCTCTATCTCGTTCTTTTCGGTCTCCAGCAGGGCGCGCTTGCGCTCGAGCCGTTCGCGCTTCGAGACCGCCTTGGGGTCCTGCCTGGAGTTGAGCTCTTCAAGTTCCCTCGCTATTTCAACCAGTTCGGCCTCCGCCTCCTTTATGCTCGCCTGGCGCGCCTTTATGGCAGCTTCCAGGGGTTCGGCTATCGAGAGGATGCTCTCTTCACGGACTTCGAGGTCCTTCTTCTCCATGGCGGTTTTCTCTATCTGGATGATCGTCTCCTTCTGCATCGTGGTCGGTTCTTTTGAGCCCAGGACGGTCTTTATCACGCTGTGCGCCTGCTCCTTCTCGACCACATCCTCTTCAGTCTCCTCCTCTTCCTCCTTCGTCTGCATCTTCTTTCCCCATTCCAGCAGGCGCTTGAGGAACTCCTCGTCCTCGGTGGTTTTCTCAACCACTGGCTTCTTCATGGCTTTGAAGCGAAGGCCGCAGTTCGAACACTCGTTCGAGAAACGCTTCAGGACGGCGCTGCAGTACGGGCATACCATCGCCTCTAGGTCGCCTTCCATGGATTCGCTGCACTGCGGGCAGGCGGACGACTCTGGCTCCAGCAATGCTGCGCAGCTTGAGCAGACGATTTTCCCGTCCTTGACGTGCGCGCGTAGAGCCATGTTCACCCCCTGCAGCTAAATTTGAATTGGCCGCGGCTTCGCGAAGACCACATTGCCTCAAACAAAGCCGATAATACCACGAAAATGTATCGGCCCTCACATATATATAAGTTATTAATTCGCGCGTTTGTTAAAAGGGCGATGCTGGCTTTCTGCAATCGCAGATTGTCCGACCTTTTCCCATTTTTCCAGCTTTTCTACGCTGGCCAAACACCCTTTTTCCTGTCTCGCTGCGCCGGATCGGCCTGCGAGGAAAAAGTTTGTCATCCAAAAAGTCTCGGCCAACCCTGCTCGCTCGACCTTCATCCGACCTTTTCCCATTTTTCCAGCTTTTCTACGCTGGACAATGTGCCGCCGCGCTTTATCTCCTCGCGGAGGCGGTTTTCCCTCTCCGCAACGTCCAGAGCCCTGTTGGCGGTCTCCCTCGCGTCCTCCTGCGGAACGACGACGACGCCGCTCTCGTCCCCGATTATCCAGTCGCCCGTCCGCACGCGCGCTCCACCGCAGGTTATCTCGCCGCCTATCTCCCCGTGGCCCTTGGGCTCCCCGGCGTTGGGTGAAACGTGCCTGCAGAATACCGGAAAATCCATCTCGAGTATCGAGTCGAGGTCCCTTGCCGCGCCGTCTATCACGACCGCCTCGACTCCCCTGGTCTTGCAGCTCCAGGATGCCAGCTCGCCCCAGATTGCTGTGTGGCTGCCTCCCGCATCTATGACTATGACCTCCCCGGGGCCTGCTCGGTCTATTGCCTCCACTGGCTTGGCCCAATCCCCGTCGATGGTGCGCACGGTCAGGGCTTTGCCGACGACCTTGCGGTTGCGCTTGACCCGAGGGATTATGCCGTTCATGGCGCCCTTCCTGTGCATTGCGTCGGATATGTTGGGCGTTGACGCCTTGAGAAAAGCTTCGCGCAGCTCGTGCTGGCCGTACTTCCTAAAAAGGTCGGAGCGCACGGACTTGCGCCCCTCCATCGCAGACTTGATTACCCTTGTCTGCGCGGCCACGTCTTCCGACTTGATTATCGCTCCGCCGACTATGATTATGCTCGCACCCAATTCCAGCATCTCGGCGACCGTCTCGCTGTTGAGCCCGCCAGCGACCGCGACTGGGATTTCCGCCACTTCGGCGATTTTAGCCAGCTCCTCCCTCGGGCTGCGCCCCACCATCTGGCTGTCGATTCCGACGTGGATGCACAGGAAGTCGACGCCGAACCTCTGGAGTTCCAGCGCCCTCGCAGCCTTATCAGCCACTCCCAGCATGTCGGCCATTATCTTCGAACCGTACTGCCTCGCGGCCTTGACAGCCTCGGTGATTGTCGGGTCGTCCGAGATTCCCAGGACGCAGACCACGTCCGCCCCGGCTTTCGCGGCGATTTCGACCTCGAATCCGCCCACGTCGACGGTTTTCATGTCGGCGACGATTGTGTGGCCCGGGAATGCCCTTTTGAGCTGGCGGACGATCTCCATCCCCTCGCTCTTTATCAGCGGAGTCCCCGCCTCAATCCAGTCAGCGCCGCCTTCCACAGCCTCCTTCGCCATCTGGAGCGCCCTGTGGGCGTTCATCATGTCCAGGGCAATCTGAAGAACTGGCTTTTGCAACATCAGACTGTGAAGTGGCGGCGGTGGATAAAAAGGTATCTAAGCGTAGTGGCATTCATCGAGCAAGCATCGGTCGAACCGAGCTGGCGAGGTCCGACTTTCTTTCCACCCAGAGCTTTCTTTGGAAGGACCGAACCAGCGAGGTGAGACCTAAAGAAAGGGCTGTTAGCTGAAAGATTTCAAACTTCTCTGGAACCTAACTCTCTCCCCCGGGACCTCGACAGGGTACTCGCCTGTAAGGCAGCCGAGGCAGAGGTCTTCCGCGGGATGGTTGATGGCCGTGATGAGCCCCTTCATGCTAAGGTAACCGACGCTGTCGGCCGTTATCTGCTCCGCAATCTGCTCAAGGCTGCGCCCGGTGGCGACGAACTGGCCGCGGCTCTTCATGTCGATTCCCAGGTAGCACGGGGAAACTATAGGCGGGCATCCTATCCTGACGTGGACCTCTGAAGCCCCGGCCTTCTTGAGAATCTGGACAATCTTGCGCATCGTTGTTCCGCGAACTATGCTGTCGTCCACGAGAACGACGCGCTTTCCCGCCACGTACTTCCGGATCGGGTGCATCTTCAGGTGGACCGTGTTCTCCCTGTCGCTCTGCTCCGGCATGATGAAAGTCCTCTCGATGTACCTGTTTTTGATGAGCCCTTCGAAGTACGGCAGGCCGCTGGTGTTGGCGAATCCGAGTGCGTGCGCCCTTCCCGAATCTGGTACCGGCACAACCATGTCCGCCTCTATTGGGTGCTCCCTCGCCAGGGTCGCGCCGATATCGTACCTCACGTCGTAGACAAGCGTTCCTTCGAGGATGCTGTCCGGTCGCGCGAAATAGACCCATTCGAACATGCAGTGCGCGTGGCGCTTGGGCGCGGACGCCTTGATAGATTTGAAACCGTCCAGGGATATCTCCACGACCTCCCCCGGCTCCACGTCCCTTATCAGGTCGCCCCCGAGCGCCTCGAAGACGACGCTTTCCGAGGCGACTGCGTATCCTCCCGGCACCTTGCCAAGCGAAAGAGGCCTTATCGCCAGCGGGTCCCTGAGCGCGTACACCCTTCCGTTGACCATGAAGACGAGGGAGTAGGAGCCGCAAATCGAATTCATCAGCGCCTTGGCGGCCTTCGTAACGTCGGGGTTCTGCGTGAGCTCGTTCGCCAGGAGCCTGATGATTATCTCCGAGTCAGTCGTCGAGATGAAGGCCCAGCCCTTCTTCTGCAGGTCGTCGCGAAGCGCCGCGGAGTTCACAAGGTCGCCGTTGTGGGCGAGCGCGACGTCTCCCGCGCTGGTGGTAACGATTATCGGTTGAGCGTTTGCGGCCTTGGAGCTTCCTGTCGTCGAGTAGCGGACGTGGCCGATGCCGCTCGTGCCCTTGAGCCCGTCCAGCAGCTCTTTGTTGAAGACCTCGTGGGCCAGCCCCATCCCCTTGTGGCTATGGGTCACCCCCCCGAATGTGGCTATTCCGGCCGACTCCTGGCCCCTGTGCTGGATTATCCTCAATCCGAAGAAAATGTCCTGCGATACCGCCTTGTCGGAGACTATCCCGATTACGCCGCAAGAATCCTTTGGAGAATCGTCGCCCGATTCGAAATCGGGGACGTTCCCGGACATTCTAGTGCACCTTCGCCCAGACTCTGTTGGTCATCTTGCGCGAGGCCCCGAAGCCGCACGACGCGCAGACCTTGTGCTGCGTGTGGTAGGCGTGCCTTCCGCAGCGCCTGCATCTTATGTGCGATTTCTTGGAGTTCCTTTTTCCCTGTGCCGGCGTGCCCTTGCTCATTGTCAATCCTCCAGAATTACGGCGATATGAAAATGACGTTGTCGCCGCGGACTATCGCAAGCTCCAGCTTCCTCTTGACTTCCCTGTTATGCATCTCCTCGACATTCTTCAGGACGAGGTTCATGTGCGGGTCGTATCCGTCCAGCGTTCCCCTGTAGCTCCTGTTTGCCTTGAGCTCGACCATGACCTGCTTGCTGATGTACTGGTTGAGCACTTGGAGAGGCTTCTGCGCCATTTCACTCACAAAGCCCCATACAAGTAGATAGTATAAAACAATTGCGCTGGAATGCTGGGAAAATGTGGAGTTGTAGAATGCCAATGAGATATACTGCGAAAAGAAGATTGAACTTGCCCCTCGAACGCGCATACATAATGTCAAAAGGATTTGTTTATGCAAGAGCATCCAATGGCTCAAGGAATCCAAAATGTGATTCTTGAGCCAGATACGGACGAGCTCCTTGTTCTGAGAACGACGGAGACCGCTCGTCCTATCCCCTCTCCCTTAATATTTTAAATAAATCTATGCGGGAGAGGGGATTCGAACCCCCGAACCACTAAGGACAGAATCTTAAGTCCTGCGCCGTTGGCCAGCTTGGCTACTCCCGCGTGTTCAGAACTTGGCGAGGATTGCCGCCAGGTCTGGCTTGCCTATCTCTTTCAGAGAGTACCGGACGCGTATTATCGGCTTGTTTATCTTGATTATCCGACTTAAATCTATGGGCGTTCCCGCAAGCACGACGTCGCACGGGACCTTGTTAATCGTGTCCTGGAGGTCCTTCACCTGCTCCGTACCGTATCCCATCGCCGGGAGCAGCTCCTTGAGGTGCGGGTACTTCTCGAAAGTTGCGGCTATCGTGCCTACTGCGTAGGGGCGCGGCTCGACTATTGTCTTGGCGCCGTATTTCCTCGCCGCGACCATCCCAGCACCGTAGGTCATCTCCCCGTGCGTCAGGGTCGGGCCGTCCTCCACGACGAGGACGTCTTTCCCCTTCACCGCTGCGTGGCTCTCGACGGTTATCGGCGATTCGGCCTCGATTATTATTGCGTCCGGGTTCTCAGCCTCGATGTTGTCCCTCACCATCTCGACGTTCTTGCGGTCCGCCGAGTCTATCTTGTTGATGATGACGACATCAGCGAGCCTCAGGTTCGTTTCTCCCGGGTAATAAGAAACCTCGTGGCCGGGCCTCAGCGGGTCTGCTATCACGATGTAAAGGTCGGGCTTGTAGAACGAAGTGTCGTTGTTCCCGCCGTCCCAGACTATGACGTCGGCTTCCTTCTCCGCCTCGGAAAGGATTGCGCCGTAGTCCACGCCCGAGTAGACGATGATGCCGTCGTCGATGTGCGGCTCGTACTCCTCGCGCTCCTCTATCGTGCACTTGTGCTTGTCCAAATCATCGTAGGTTGCGAAGCGCTGGACCTTCTGCTTCACAAGGTCGCCGTAGGGCATGGGGTGGCGTATCGCGACGACCCGCTTTCCCTTTTCCTTGAGTATCTTGCAGACCTTTCTCGTCGTCTGGCTTTTGCCGCTCCCAGTCCTTACGGCGCATATTGCGATGACCGGGACGTTGGCCTTCACCATCGTCTTCTCGGCGCCTATGAGCAGGAAGTCAGCGCCGGCCGCGTTGACGATGGATGAGATGCTCATGAGCTTCTGATAGGACACGTCGCTGTACGAGAAGACGGCCACGTCCACCTTCTGCTCCTTGATGAGCTTAGGCAGCTCGTCCTGTGAGACTATCGGTATCCCCTGGGGGTACAGTTCCTTGCCCGCCAGTTCCGGCGGGTACGTCCTTCCGTCGATGTCCGGTATCTGGGCTGCCGTGAAAGCTATTATCTTGAACTCTGGCTTACCGCGGAACAGGACGTTGAAATTGTGGAAATCCCTGCCTGCCGCGCCAATTATCACCATCTTCTGCTTTGTCATGCATATCGACCTCTTTGATAGCACCAGAAGAACTCATTCCACATATATCTTTGGTCAAAAGAGTAAGGGTTTTGGGAAGAAGGCTGTTTATCGCGACCCTGGCGCCAGGGGGGTCCTCTCGTCGCCGCGCGAAGACTGGAAGTCCGAACCGCTCACGGTCACCATGCCGGACTGCTGAAGCGCGTCCTCTCGCTCCATCTCGTTCAGGCGCTCTCTGATGTACTCCTTATTGAGGTGCTCCTCGAAGTTCTGGACGATTTTCAGTGCTCCCTGGTTGATCAGGTCCATCCCCTTTACAAAGTCCAGGTCCTTGACCCTGAGCAGGTTCTCGTTGTCTATTGCGATTGTGAGGTTGGTCGAGCTTTTCAGCTTCCTCAGCGAATCCATCGCGGTCGCCCGCCTCGGAGTCTCCGCGCTGAAAGGCAGGACGACGATGCCGAAGGTCGAAATCCCCATGGACTTGGCGACCTCGGCCACGTACGGCGCCGCGCCGGAGCCGACCCCTCCGCCGAGGCCAGCCACGACTATCGCCATGTCCGCACCGCTGAGAGCCTCTCGGATTTCCCCGTCGCACCTCGCGGCGCAGGCTTCGCCAACCTCGGGGTATATCGCAGATTTCCCGAAGGTCAGGTCCCTGCCCACCTGCACGACCTTGCCGGATTTCGCCCTCGCAAGGCTCGCACCGTCAGAGTTCAGGTAGGTTACTGGCACGTGCGGCATATTGCTCGCTATGTACTCCCCGAGGTTGCAGCCCGCCCCTCCGCAGGCGATTATTCGCATGTCATGGTTCACAGCCAGCGCGCGCTTGCACTCGTCGCGCTCCCTGGCTCTCACGTCCGATTCGCGGGTCTTGGTCATGTTCTCACGCTCCACTTTTTCGCTAGCCAGGCCGCCCGTGCATCCCATCCTTTCCATCCTGTCGGCTAGCCCGCTCCGCCTCCACGGCGAAGACCAGGCGGTCTGTGCTTTGCTCCGCGTTCTGCAATATTACCTGGAAACCGTCTTCTGCTCGTTCTCGGTCACGCTTAGGGCAACTTCCTGACCCGAGGACCGCGCCATGACCCTGAACCGCTCCTCCAGCCGCTTGACCTGCTCCGGCTCGAAGAATATGTCAATCATGCGCCGCAGAGCCTTCTCCCTGCTCGAGAACCACTCCCTCTTCACGACGCTGTCGAGGTAGTTTATCTCGGCCGGAGACAACTCAACGCAGATTGCCACGTCCTGTCCCGGCGACGGCTCGTCCATCGCCCGGTCCAGTGCGATCCTGACCAGCTCGGACCTCGTAAGCCCGAGCCTCTTGGCTCTCTCGGTAACATCGTTCACGTACTCTGGAGAGAGGCGTATGGTCATCCGCTCGTTTACCTGATCCATCTTTCACCCTTCGCGTCAGATTCTCATCGTAGGACGCAGTAGGACATGTATAGGATTTTAAGTATAAATAGGTTTCGCTTATTCTCGGATATTGTCCTACCCATGGGACATGAATCGGGAGGTATAACTATTTTTCCTTTCAATGCACAATATGCAGAATTCCACGCTTTCCAACGGTATCGCCAGCCGTCAGAATTTTCCCGCGGCATACTCCAGTACCGACTCGAATATCGCCTTTCCGTCGCCCCTCGGCCCCGGGTAGCTGCGCGTCCAGTCCGGGTGCGTGTAGCG
Organism: Methanobacteriota archaeon; assembly: GCA_043799545.1. GTDB lineage: Archaea > Thermoplasmatota > Thermoplasmata > SG8-5 > DAIRED01 > DAIRED01. Next base: position 14,557 of record JAZDNO010000029.1, read on the forward strand.
CGTGAAGACCCTCTCCGGATGAGGCATCATGCCGAAGACGTTGCCCTGGGGATTGCATATGCCGGCTATGTCGTCCAGCGAGCCGTTCGGGTTCCACGGGTATCCCGGTTTGCGCGAGCCTTCCGCGTCTGAGTACCGGAATACGATTTGGTCGCTGTCAATCAGGCGTTCCAGCAGCTTTTTCTGCTTGTCCTTCGGGAGCATGAACTTGCCTTCTGCGTGCGCGGACGGGCACATGAGAACCTCCCTTTTCTGAATGCCCCTGGTGAACACGCATTTGCCCGCGTTGTCGTGGCGCAGGAACGTCGGCCGGCACTCGAATCTGGAGGAATCGTTGGTGTTCAGCACGGCCTCGGGGACCGAAGCCATCGTTTCCTCGAAGGCGGGCAGCAGCCCCAATTCGACCAGCACCTGGAACCCGTTGCAGACCCCCAGCACAGGCTTCCCCGAATCGACGAAGCGCACGAGCTCGCGCGAGATCCCGCTCTTCATCCTGGCAGCCCAAATCGCACCAGCGCGAACGTAGTCTCCGGCGGAGAATCCCCCGGGTATCATGAGAATCTGGTAACTGGACAAGTCCCTGCGCAGTGCTGAAGGGCACTTGCCGAGAAGCTGCTTCAGGTGGACCTTCTCCGCGTTGGCGCCGAGTCGCTTGAAAGCCAGATATGCCTCCTCCTCGCAGTTCGTGCCCTCGATGCGCATGATGCACACCTTGATGTCGCGGACCCTCATCCCATCACCGTCCAGATGCCGGAGCGCCAGGCTTTCTCGGCGCGCGCCAACGGAATAGATATAGTCCGTTTCTTGAACGACAGCTTGACGTTCTTGCCTGCCACGAGGCCGACCTTCGCGAAAGGAACCCCCTCCATCGCAGATTCGAATCTCGCCTCCCTGCCGGCAATCACCTCGACGAGCCAGCGGGTGTTCCCCTCGTTGAAGAACGCTTCGTCGGCGCGCTTGAAAGGCAACTTCGACAGGTCGACGTCGGCCCCGGCCTGCCCGCCGAAGCACATCTCCGCCAGCGCGACCGCCGTTCCGCCGTGCGAGATGTCGTGGCATGCCGCGACGTGGCCGCCGCCCATCGCCCCTAGGAGCCCCTCAATCGAGCGCTTGAGAATCGCGAAATCGACGCCTGGAGCTTCCGGGGACGAACCGCCGGCGATGTTGTAGAAGAGCGAGCCGCCCATAGCAGACGTCGCAGGCCCCACAAGGTAAATCGAATCGCCCTCACGCTTGAAGTCCGAGGAAATGCAGAGGCGGATGTCCGGCTCCAGTCCGCAACCGAGCACGACCGCCGTCGGTAGAACCGCAGTGCCGTCCGCCTCGTTGTAGAAGCTAACGTTGCCCGATGGTATCGGCAAACCCAGCGTCTTGGCGGCCTCGCCCATCCCGCGCACGGTCTCCCTGAACTGGCCCAGCACTTCAGGCTTCTCGGGGTTTCCGAAGTTCAGGCAATTGGTCAGCGAGTGGGGCTTAGCCCCGACCGCCACGAGGTTCCTGCAGACCTCGTCCACTATGGCCAATCCCCCCTTGTACGGGTCCACGCTCGCCAGCCAGGGGTTCGCGGCCGTCGCAATCGCGAGCCCTTTCCACGAATCCTCCACTGGCTTCAGGACCGCTGCGTCGCCGTGGGTGTCGTGGCCGATGATTCCCTGTAGCGGTTTCAGTACTGTCGCGCCCCGGACCTCGTGGTCGTAAACCCTGATTGCCCAGTCCTTGCAAGCGATGTTCGGGTCCGCCAGGATTTTCAGGAGGAGCTCATCGTAATCTCCCGGCTCCTTGGGGATTTTCTTCTTCACCCTTTTCGACGGCGCGGATATCCTGCACGGCCTGCAGTAAAGCGGCCCGCCAGTTAAAAACTCCAAATCGACCTCCAGAATCTTCTTGCCCTTGTATCGGACCCTCGCCACCTGCTCCTTGACGACCTTCCCGATTGGCGTGGCCTCTATGTCGAAAAGGCGCATTATATCTAGCACGGCTCCCAGTTTCCCCGGCTCAACCGCGAGCATCATCCTCTCCTGCGACTCGGATACCCATATCTCCCACGGCGCGAGCCCCTCCTCCTTCAGCGGGACCTTCTCCAGGTCGACTTCGGCTCCGAATCCCGCCGCATAGGCGAGCTCGCCGCAGACGCACGACAGGCCGCCGCCTCCGAGGTCCTTCATCCCAGTGATGAGCCTCTTGGCAGCAACTTCCAGCACTGCGTGGATTACTGGCTCTTTCGTGATGGGGTCGCCGAGCTGGACCGCGCCTCTCGATGACTCCTCGGACTTCTCCGAGAGGACCGCCGACGCGAATGTCACCCCGTGGATGCCGTCCCTGCCAGTCCTTCCCCCTACGAGGACCAGTATGTCCCCGACCCCTCCGGCCTTGTTCCGGTAGAGGTCCTTCTTCCTTGCGATGCCGATGCAACCCACGTTGACCAGGCAGTTGCCAAGGTAGCTGTCGTCGAAGTTCAGGCTCCCGGCGATCGTGGGAATTCCAATCCTGTTTCCGTAGTCGCGTATGCCGGCGACGACTCCGCCCAGCAGGTACCGCGGGTGCTTCACGCCCTTAGGCATCTTGGAAGCCGGATGCGTCAGCTCGCCGAAGAACAGAGGGTCCACGAGCGCTATCGGCTGGGCACCCATGCACAGCACGTCGCGCACGATTCCCCCTATGCCAGTCGCCGCCCCGCCGTATGGCTCGACCGCGCTCGGGTGGTTGTGGCTCTCGATGCGCAGCGCGTAGGCGTTCTCCTCGTCGAAGCTCATGACCCCGGCGTCGCCGCGGTCTATTACCTCGGGAGTGTCTATTCCGAAGACATGCTCCTTCAGAATCAGCTTCGAGCTCTTGTAGCAGCAGTGCTCCGACCATGCCTGGCCGAGAGCCTGGAGCTCTACGTCCGTGGGATTTCGCCCCTTCCTTGAAAAGTAATCCCTGACCCTCTTCATCTCGTCGAGGCTGAGCCCGGTGCCGCTGTCCGCGCTTACTTCTTTTAGCTGCGCGTCAGTCGCCCCAAGAAGCATGATCTCAGACAGCGGAAATCCTTTCCCTGTCGGTTTGTACAGTGGTTTGCCAGGCTTATGCGATTTCTGGGATTTTATAGGCTTGCGGACGGGCATCCTTGTCACTCCTAAACGAGGTCTATCTTGTAGTTGTGTATCACGGGATTCGACAGGAGCTTCCTGCACATCTCGTCAACGATTGCGCGCGCTTTTTTTGGATCCTTCTCATCCAATGTTAGAACGTACGTCTTGATCGAGCATACTCCGGACACTCCCTTGAAACCCAGAAGCTCCAGCGCCTTGCGGGTGTTCGCACCCTCAGGGTCTGCGACTCCCTTCTTTAGCTCTATTCTGACCTCGGCAATAACCATGACGCCACCCTGCACCTGAATGGGCAAATGGTACTTAAGATGTTGCGCCCGAGCCGACCGAAACCCTTTATCAACGGTTGAATAAAACCGCAAAGCCAGAAGACGCGTATTTTATTTCAATGTTAGAATTAAAAACATCTATTTATAGGGCGAGCGCATCCCCCGCTTCCCGCAACAGTTTGCAAAGAGAATTGATTAGAAGGGGGAGCGATTTATGATACTCAGGCCCGACGTCCGCGCGTTCAAGAACCGGGAGGACAGCTACGACCGGTGCCGCAAATGCGGGACCGCCATGGTAATCCTGCCGGACGACCGTAGGCAGGGTTACTGCCACGACTGCTTCGAGCCTCTGGACGTGAGCATGCACGAGTTCTGCACGAGAATCCCGACGCAGGAGGCTTCCTTCGGCCTCCCCGACAGGCATTGAGTTTTGGGAGCAACAGAATTGATAATCTGGACTCGGCCTTTCAACCAATCAGACGCGAATCCAATATCCGAGATAGTCGGCGAGGCGTTCACGGAGGTTTATCCAAACCACATCTGGGCTGACATTGCCTCCTACTGGCCCGACGGCCTCGTGGTGATGCTCGACGACGGCGACGTGGTGGGAGCGGCTGTCGGCGTCGCGGAGCCAGACGGGACCTCGCGCATCCTGATACTCGTGCTGAAGCCCGCATATAGAAGTCGAGGACTGGGCAAAGTCCTGCTAGAGAGGCACTACGAGGCATGTAGAAAAAGGGGCATCTCGAAGGTCAAGCTCGAAGTGCGCCACGGAAACGAGGGGGCGATGAGGTTCTACGGACGGAACGGATACAAACTGGAAGGAAAGCTGCCCTGCTTCTACACGGACGGGGCGGACGCCTGGCAGATGAGCAAGACCATATGATTCTCCCAACATCGGCGAAGGGGCGGGCGCAGGCCTTTCCGCCAATCATAAAGTAGTTATAGTAATAAGTGCAGTTCAGATGCAGTCAGAATGTCAGAACCTCAGTTTCTGGGGAGGTGACAATATGAAAGGCAAAGTAAAATGGTACAACGGAGTGAAGGGATTCGGCTTTATAGCGGTCGAAGGCGCGAAAGATGTGTTCGTTCACAGGAACTCTATACCCGCCGGCACAACCCTGAACGAGGGCGACAACGTGGAATTTGAGACCGAGGACTCACCGAAGGGACCTCAGGCGACGAAGATAGTGAAACTTTAAACCGTTAGGTTCGGCGCATAAATTTTTTCCAAATTTTTAAATAACCTAAGTTACACTATCGAAAGGATGGACATTTCAATCAGCGCTTGACAGCCAGCGCGGCCGCGCATTTCGCAGACCAGAACCTATTTCCCATATCTTCGAAAAGGTCTATTGCGGTGGCCATAGCTTTCATGGCCTCGTCGGCGCGGCCCATCCGTTCCAATAGGATCGCCTCCTCGTAAAGCGTCCTGGCGAAATCTCGGCGCGCTTTCAATTCCGTGAAGATGCCTTTTGCCTCGCGGATGCACTCCAACGCCGCGTCGAAGTCGCCCGCCTCCCTCAGGCACATCGCAATGGCCCTGTGTGCCATGCCGATGTCTATCTTGCATCCCGATTCTACGAGAATCGCCAGCCCCTCGCGCGCCTTTTCCAAAGCCCCTTCCACAACACCGTCTGCCAGAGCCAGCTCCGCCAGATCCGTCATCGCCGATGCCGCGTCAGCCCTGTTTCCGTTTGCGCGGTCAAGTGCCAAACGCTCTTCTTGAAGCTTTCTGGCTTCGGTTGTTTGTCCGAATGCCCGGTGGCAATCTGACAGATTCTTGAATATCACAGGCAGCACAACCTTGTCCCCTATTTCCTCGAGAATGGCTTTGCTCTCTATGAACCGTTCGCGCGCTTTCTCATATTCGCCTTTAAATTTAAGCTGGTTTCCTATGTTGTTCAGCGTGTATGCCACGCCCTTTCGGTCGCCGATTCGCCTCCGGGTCTCCAGGCTGCGCGAGAAATAATCGATGGCTAGTTCCACATCCCCCTTGTCCGAGTGCTGGCTCCCTATGTTGTTCAAAACGATTGCCTGGGCCTGGATGTCCCCGATTTTCTGGAAGCGGGCCAGGCTCGCCTTGAACATATCCCCGCTTTTTTCGTAATTCCCCATGTCGTTGTAGACGTTGCCGAGGTTCACCTCCGCCCTCGCCGTGAGCCTCTCGTCGCCGATTCCGAGCGAGATATCCTCCACAATGAGCATGCTTGCTAGCGCCGCTTCGAGATTCCCCCGCCGCCATTCGATCGTCCCCCTGAGATTGGCAGCCTCCAGGCGATCGCGCTGGTTCTCGGGGAATTCCAACAATTCCCTTTCTGCTTCGGTCAACCCCAGGATGGCTCCGTCGAATTCGCCTTTGAGCTTGCGCACGACTGCAATTTCAATTAAAATCCTGCCGCGCTCCGCATCGCGCGTAGCCCCGAGCGAATGCATCGCCAGGTCAAGCACCTTCAGAGCTCCGTTATAATCACCCCTGCTCTGCAAGACGCTGGAAGTTTTGCGGAGCAGCCTTGCCTTGACGACCGGTTCCACGGATCCTTCGGCCGCCATGGAAAATCTACTCTCAGCCTCTGTGAACGCCCCCATATGCGTTAGTATATCGCCCATTCTTTCGTTCAGGTCTGCCATCATTACGAGGGATTCCGCCCCCTTCTGCATCCCCTGCAGCGCTTCCAGCGCTTTCCCGTAAAACGCGATGGCTTGTTCGACCGCGTACGCCGCCTCCGCCTTCTCCCCCGCCATGACGCCGTAACGGTATGCTTTTGGCTTGTCCGAAGTCATGGAGAAGTGCCTCGCCAGCTCGTAGGCGGCCTCGTCCAGCCGCCCGTCGTATGCCCGCTCGTAGTGCTCGCCCAGTCCCTTGTGGTAAACGCTCTTCCAGCGCGGAACGATGTTCCCGTATATGGCATCCCTGTAGAATGCGTGCGAGAACTCTCCCGCGCCAGATTCAGAGATGAGGACAATCCCCGCCTCCCTCAGCTTTTCCAGGGCCATCGGCGAGTCCTTAAGGGAGCGCATCGAAAGCGCGGCAGACACATGGAATTCCTTTCCGGCGCAAGAAGCGTACTCGGCGAGGGCAATGGCGTCGGGGTCAAGGGAGTCCAGACGGCGCTGCACAAGCTCGTCCACCGTCTTTGGCAGCGGTGTGTCTGCGAAGAGCAGGCTGTATCTTCCCTCTGAAAGGCGGATGTTCCCGTCTGCAAGCATCTGCCGCAGCACCTCCGTCAGGAAGAAGGGGTTGCCCTTGCATTCCAAGGCCATGCGAGATGAAAAACCCAGCGGGAAATCGTTCGGGGAGAATTCCTTGGTCAGAAGGGCGGAAACGGCATCCGCGCTTATCCCGCGCAGATCAAATACCTCCGCCGCTCCTTCTAATGACAGCTCCTTCAGAGCCCCGTCTACCTTAGGAGACTCGGATTGCCTCGAGGTCGCCACGACCAACAGCCTGGCCTGAGGCGCGTTCCGCGCCAGATAACCCAGGGCGTGCAGCGAACCTTCGTCGGTCCACTGGATGTCTTCGAGTACCAGCAAAACCGGACTCTGGCGCAATCGGCGCTGCAACCTCGTTAGAATCTGGTCGGCAATCCTCAACCGTTCCTTGTCGAGCTTCACCCCGGCAAGTTCGCGCCTGACGAGGAAGCGCGCGGTCGCGAGTTTCTCTATCTCCCTCTGCACCGCCGTGACCGATTCCGTGCGCCCGCCCCAGGTTTGTAAAATCGTTCCGTACGTCTGGGCGATGCGCTTCGCGCCGGACTTCACAAAAGGCGCCATCTCCTGGTGCTCTGTCCCCTTGAAGAAGGCGACCAGGATGGCCGGACCCATCGATTCCATGACTATCTTCATCTCCCCGTACTCGAGCCTGCCGAGGGAGCCCTCTCCGCCGCCGAACGAGTCCTTGACGAAATTTTGGACCGCCGTCAGCATGCCAGCGAAGATGTCGGAGTCCACATCCTCCGCGCCCTGTGGCACGGCTTTTGCCACGAGCAGGCCGCTCTCGTCTATCACTAGAATCTGGGCGAACGTAACGTGCTCCTCGCTCTGCACGAGGTCCTCGCCTAGAGATTTGCAGAAAGCCTCGTACGGGCGCGCGGAATCCTTCGAGAACACCCCCTGCACTACCTCGAACCCTTTGGATTTCGCGGCGCGTTGGATTTCTGCGACAAGCCTGGTCTTGCCCACGCCCGGTTCGCCTACTATGGAGACCGTTCGCCCCTCGCCTCCGCTTGCAACGTCCATGATTGCCGAGATGCGCTCCATCTCGGCCTCGCGTCCGAAAATCCCCCAGTCACGAATCAAACGAAACCTCGCACCCAGTAATGGTCATGTTGGGATTAATAACTGTCGCACGGCACGGGCGAATGCGATTCGCCGCAGATGCCGGCGGCGCGACTATGGCAAACTCTTAATCCCCGTATACGGATGAACCCTCAGATGTTGCTCTTCACCAATTGGCTCGGCAGTTTCCTCGTCGAGAATGGCCAGCTAACGGACAAGCGGCTCTTCCCGAAGGACGCCAGGGAGATAGCCCGCCGCCTGGCCGCCGTCCAGGACTTCGAGGTTCTGCCCGAGGAGCTGGAGCTTTCGCGCGGGCTGGAAGGTCTGGAAGTCTCAGAGAAGCGGCTTGCAAAGCTGGGGAATTACATACGCCAGCCTGTTCCTTTCGTAGCGCCGGAGGAGCACGGGTTCGAAGCAAGGCTGCTGCACGAGGCGATGCTAATAGTGGCGAAGGAACGGACCCGCGCGGCGGTAGGTCCCGACGTGCACCTGATCCATGCGATAGACGCTCTGGACGAGCTGGCGAAGCAGCACAATTACCAGCTGGAGCGCCTCCGCGAATGGCACGGCGCGCACTTTCCGGAATTCTCCGGCCTCGTCGGCGATGAGAGATACCTGGCGATGCTATGCGCGGGCCCCGAGCGCGAGCGCCTGTCTGTGGAACTCGGTCTCGAAGGGGAGAGCCTCGGAGCGGAGGCTTCGGAGGAGGACCTCGCAGCCATCAAGGAACTGGCCGTCGCCGCGAGCGGGACGATGAACGCCAGAAAATCCACGGAAGAATACATCCGTTCAAGGGCGCGCCAGCTTGCCCCGAACACGTCGGACGTCGTGGGAGAGCTTCTTGCGGCGAGGCTCATAGCTCTCGCTGGGGGGATGGAGCGCCTGGCAAGGATGCCCTCAAGCACTGTGCAGGTGTTGGGAGCGGAGAAGGCGTTCTTCAAGCACATCAAGACCGGGGCGAGGCCGCCGAAGCACGGAGCGATATTCCAGCACCCCCTGGTTCACCGCGCCCCCTACTGGCAGCGCGGAAAGGTCGCACGCGCTATGGCCGGCAAGATATCCATAGCTGCGAAGGTCGACTTCTACCGCGGAAAAATCGACGGTGGAGACCCGAACATTGGGAAGGACCTGGCGGCGGTGGTCGAGGCGCGGGCGAAAGCGGTTGGCAGGCAGTTCCCCGTGGCTCCGAAAAGGATGAGAATCATCAGGCAGGATACGAGGGGCGGAGGGCGCAACGAAGGGAGGCGCGGCGACCGTCAGGGCGGGAGGGGAAGTCACGACCGGGGCGGGCGCGGCAGGGGCGACAAGCACCGCGGCGTGAATTGGCGCGATGACCGGGGGGGCAGCGAACGCCCTATTGTCGGCAAGTCTGATGGTCATCCGGATTGGCAGAAGGGCAGAAGGATGAACAAAAGGCGTTGAAGTGCTGCCATTTGAGCCCGTAACAATTATCGTCTATAAGGCCGATAGAAACTCGTCGGTGGATATTTCCGAATCTCTGAGTATCGCCTTGAGCGTCCCTCGCGCAAGCTCTGAGTGGTTCGGAAAATTCATGGAGGCACATTAATATCATAACGCTGGTGGATTAATTTATTGGTAGTACATTTAACCAGCCATTTCCAATCATTTTAATGAAACCATAAGGTATAACTGCACTTCGATAAAACCATGAGTAACTCACATGTGACAAATTCATTTATATTCTGATGCGCACAATATCTGACTTAATGCAGCCTCGAATCATAGTCAAAATCGCCCGATTGCTATTGGCATTCAGCATTACCGTGGCGCTCCTCCTCCCTGCGATAGACTGCGCGAAAGGTGAATCTGCGCGAACCGTCCTAATTAAAATCACCCAGGAAATCGACGGATGGCACGTAACGTTCGGGGAGCCGACAATGCCTGTATCGCTGTCTGAAATTAATATGCGATACTATACGCCGTACAGCGGTTTTGGCAGCCAATTCAACTTGTATACTTTAGAAGAACTCACCGCTCTGGATAATTCTACCATCTATGTAAAATATGTCCAGATAAATGAGGGGGCGAGTAATCTCACACAAGGGGATTACCTATGGTTGAACTCTAATTATTTTTTCAATAATGATACTATTTGGCTCAATAACATTCACTCAGACCGCATTTCTTACCCCTGGATTTATCTGATAAACGATACCTTGATGGTAATTTCCCTAGACCCGAATATCAATTATAACAACCGTTTGGCCGATTATTATGGAATGATAGGGGGCATCGTTTTCATTTGCGGCGCATCCCAGTTCGCCGTCGGGGTCCCCATCCTGCTACTGAAAAGAAAAACAGCGTACGATCGGTGGCTTCTGGCGCTGTGCCTGGCATCAATTTTGATGATGCTTTTCGGAGGTGCCCTACATTTCATTTCAATGACATCGTATTATACATGATTACACAAAGGAGTGCCATGTTCGTTACTCTCAATCAATTGATGGCATTAAACCAATTTTTCGACCTTCCAGGCAATTCCTTTCCCCGATTTTCGCGCGCTCAGCAAATCCCCGTTCCCCATCACGCGCCAGCTCCCCTTGCGCGACTTCTCGGACATGACCACGAGCTTCGTTTTTCCGGGCAGGTAGCACATGGTGTAGTATCCCTGGTCGCCCATGCACAGCGAATATGGCCGCTTCTTGGGTTGCGTGGAATACCTGCACCAGGCATAAAGCTCGTTCTCTCGCGCCAGCACGATATTCAGGCTCGTGAAAGGGCCCTCCTTCAGCGTGCAGCCATCCTCCAGACGCTTTTCGACGAGCTCCAACGCCTGTGCCACGTCTCCTTTCTCCTCGAAAGCCCTGATGAAGTGCCAGAAGTAAAGCTCGCTGTCGTTCGTGCCCTGCACAAGTTTCGCATATTTTCCCAGCGCCTTCTTCGCTCCTGCGGAGTCGTTGACCTGACCGTTGTGAACGAAGGCCCAGCCGTGTGCGCAGAAAGGCTGCACATTCTCCGGGACACGCAACTTAGCCTTGGTGAGATTCATCGGATTGCTCGCCCGGCGCAGATGCGCTAACCCGACGGAAGATTCAAGGCCACGCGCCACAGACTCGAATGCTGGGCGCTCGCGGTACGCGGCTCCTGTGCTGCGGACCCAGAACAGGGTATCAGACGGTGCGGCGAAGCCCCAGCCGTCAGCCTGGGGTTTCTCCTTCGCGGCGTTCGACTGGGCAAGGAGTGAGCAGGGGTCGCCAATTAGGAAACTTACGTAACGCGAGGGTTTTACAGATAGCGCGCCGAAGAGCCGGCACATGCAATTCAGAGCCCCAGCGCCTTCGCCACATCCACGTTCTTCCGTATCCCCTTCTCGATTTGGGCAATCTTCGCTTCCTCCGTGGGCCTGACCTCCGGGACGATTCGCTCGACGAGCTTCGCTGTTGTGTATGTGTCGGTCTGGACCGAGAGAATCGGAACGCCGACCTCCTCTGCCTTTGCGAGTATGTTCGAATGCGGGACCACGCCGTTCGTGAGGATAATCCCCGAAGTGTTGCTCTCAAGGGCCAGAAGGATGAAGTCCACCCTGTCGCCGCTTGTGATGATTAGCTTGTGAGGCTCGTGGAACGCCCGCACTGCGATGGCGGACTCCGCGCTCATCGCCCCGACCCGCACCCTTTCGACAGCCCTCCCGAGCCCGCCGCCACCGGCCAGGACCTTCGCGGAGAGCTTTTCCACGACAGTATCCATGGTCAGACGCCCTATCTCCGGCAGCTCGGGCACCATGCCGTAGATGTTCATGGAGAAATCGTCCTTGAGCGCATCGGCGGCCCAGCCCATCTTCTCGCTCCAGGCCGGAGATATCCGATTGATGATGACGCCGTTCAGTTTGATTCCAGCGTCGCTTGCGCATTCGTTGAAGACAGCGCATTTGTCATAGACTATGCCTGGGTCGCCGTCCGCGACAAGCAATATCTCTGCGTCCAGCGCGCGCGCTATTGAAATAGCATCCAGCCCCGCCCACCTGCCGTACGAGAAGTTGAACGCGCTCTCTACCAGAACGATGTCCCGGCCGGCAGAGACGGCTTTTAGGTGGCGCCTGAGCTCCTTGGACATGTCCGTCGTCTTGCTCTGCTTCCAAAGCAGCTCGTAATCGAATCCGAGGCAATGTCCCTCGGGGGCTCCGGGCGCGCCCAGAACGCTGCGGAAAAGGATGGCGTCGCTATCAAGAAGGTGTTTCTTTTTGTAGACCATCCTGTCGCCGAAAGGCTTCAGGTAACCGATTTTCACGCCAATCGAGGCGAGGGCGCAGCCCAGGCCCACCGTCGTCTTGCCTGCAGACGTTCTCGTCGAAGTCACGACCATGGTTTCGCTCAAGTTTCCTCACCGCCTTCGTCTTTTAGAGTTATTCGAGCGTCAAGAACGACGCACCCCTTCCCTGCGTCGAGAACCATCAGCGGGTTGAGGTCCATCTCCAAGACGTCACGCAGGACATCCATCAGCCTGCCGACCTTGAAAATGGCCGATGCCGCGGACTCCACGTCCTTCGGGGGTTCGCCGCGAGCGCCGTAGAATATCGGTGCGCTCCTGATTCCCCGCACCATCGCCCTCGCCTCGCCCTCGCCGACTGGGGCCACCCTGAATGAGATGTCCTTCAGCACCTCGACGTATATCCCCCCCATCCCGAACATCACTACGTGGCCGAAGGCCGGGTCCGTCGAGCCGCCGACGATTGTCTCGACGCCACCAGTGACTTGCTCGCTGACCTGGATTCCCTGGATGGATGCGCCGGGGTAGCGCTGCTTGCACGAGGTCATTATCGCTTCGTACGCTATCGCAACCTCTTTTGCATCGTCTATGTCAAGCTTCACGCCGCCAGCGTCGGTCTTGTGAACTATCTCCTTCGAAACGACCTTGAGGACGACTGGATACCCCATCGCTTCGGCCGCCTCGACGCACTCCGCAACGGTCCTGCAGACCTTGCTTCTAGGCTGGCGCAACCCGAGCAGCGATATGACCTCGGAAACCTCCTGCGCAGAGAGCTGGGTTCGCTTCTCCGCCCGGGCATTTTTCACGATCGCCTTCGCGCGCCTGAGGTCGCAGTCGAAATCGCCAACGGGCTCCTCAGGCTTGTTGATGAAGCGCCAGCGTTTGTAAAGCGCCCCTAGCGATGAGACTGCGTCGACGGGATTCTGGTACGCCGGGTGCCCGGAATCGTTCAGGAAATCGAGCGCGCCTTTGACCGGGCCGCCGCCGATCATGGAAAAGACGCACGGCTTGCCCGAGTCCGTCTCGCGAATCACCCGGTCCATGGTCTTCGCCAGGTTCAGGGAGTTTGCATCGACTGTCTCGCAGTAAAGGCTGAGTACGGAATGCACGACTTTCTTGTCCGAGAGTCCAATCCTCATCACGCGCTCGTAGTCCGCGTCGCGGGCCTGGCCCGTCATGTCGACGGGATTCTTCGTGCTTCCGAACGGCAGTATCTGTCCTCCGAAAAGCTTGTCCAGGTAGGGCTGGTCGTCGAGCAGCGTCACCTCCGAGCGCTCGCACGCGTCCGTCGCCAGCACGCCCATACCCCCCGCGTTTGTGATTATTAGCGTGCGCTCCCCCTTTGGTTGGGGCTGCGTGGCAAGAACCCTTATCCAATTGAATGCCTCGTCCAGGTCCGAAGCGCGTAGGATTCCGCACTGGAGGAACGCCGCGTCGAATATCGCGTCGCTGCCCGCGAGCGAGCCCGTGTGGGAGGCGGCGGCCCTTGCACCCTTCTGCGAGCTGCCTGACTTGACAGCGACGATAGGCTTCCTCTTGACCACGCGCTTCGCCACATCCATCAGGTCCCGGCCCCGCTTCGTCCCCTCAAGGTAAAGGAAGATGACCTTGGTGTGCGGGTCCGCGTCGAAATGCTGGATGAGCTCCACCTCGCTCAGGTCGGATTTGTTGCCAAGGCTGACTATGCCGGAGAGGCCAATCCGCTCCTCGATTGTCTTGCCGATGAGGGCTATCCCGAGCGCCCCGCTCTGTGTTATTATGGCGATGTTGCCCTTCGCCACCTCCGCAGGACCGAACGTGCAGTTCAAATCGCTGGCGCGGGAGAAAAAACCGAAGACGTTTGGCCCAAGGATGCGCGAGCCGTACTTGCGCGCCGCCTGCACGACTTCCGCCTCTTCCTTTCGCTTGCCGATTTCCTTGAAGCCTGACGATATCACCACGATGAATTTGATGCCCTTGCGCCCGCAGTTCTCGACCTCATCCCGGACGCATGGAGCGGGTACTGCGACGACCGCCAGGTCAATGATCCCGGGCACATCAGCCACAGAAGGGTAGGACTTCTTCCCGTAAACATCCTCGGCGTTGGGGTTGATTGGGTAGACTTCCCCCTTGAAACCGTAGCCGACGATGTTGCGCACCAGGGTGTTGCCAATCTTCCCCGGAGTCCTCGACGCCCCGATGATCGCGACAGAACGTGGGCTGAACATCCTTTCCAGCAGCGATGCCGTCATCGTCGCGAGGAAAACACGGAGCGCTAATAAGTTTATCGGGGGCGGCTTTGAAAAATGGCTTGGAGAAAGAGAGGGCTTTTATATCGTCCGGCCATCGCGCATCCATATGCCGACGGCCATGTTCTGCCCGCTATGCAAATCGCTCCTCACGCCTTACGGCAGGGGCAAAGGACAGACGCGGGTCTGCAAGGCCTGCGGCTACTCCGAGGGGGCGAAGGGCAGGGGAGCACCGCCCGCGCCACCGAATCCCAAGCACGCCGCCTTTCCGCTTTTTCCGTACGAGAGAATCCGCGACGGCCAGTGCGAGTTCATGGAGGACATGCGCGCCGCGGCGGGCGAGGGAAAGGTCATGGTCGCCCAGGCCCCGACAGGAATCGGGAAGACCGTCGCCACCCTGGCAGTACTATTGGAGTACTGCTTGGAGAAAAAGAAGAAGCTGCTGTTCCTCACGTCCAAGCAGAGCCAGCACACGATGGTCGTCAACACCCTCCGGGAGATTTCCGAAGCCTCGGGGAAGAGAATCCGCGCCGTCGACATCATCGCGAAGCAGGCGATGTGCCCGGAGAGCGAGTCCTCTTTGCCAGGCTACGCCTTCGCGGCATTTTGCTTCATGCGCATCAAATCGAAATCCTGCCCGTTCTACGAGGCGGACGGCGAGGCCGCTGGCAAGCTGATTCTCCAGAAAATCATGCACGTTGGGGAACTAAAGCGCTCATGCATGCGGCTCGGCGTATGCCCTTACAAGGCGGCTCTGGATGCGATTCCTGACGTCGACGTGGTCGTCTGCGACTACAACTACATGTTCGACGTCATGCGCGACAAGATGCTCGATAAGGTCGAGGGCGGCTTGCAGGGGATGGTGCTCGTCATAGACGAAGCCCACAACCTGCCAGACCGGATAAGGTCGAACCTGAGCCGGGAGCTGAACCATTACGGGATGGCGGAGGCCGCGAGGGAGGTGGGCACGGGCGCGCAGAGGGGCCAGCGCTACACAGGCTCGCTGAAGCGGGCGCTCAACGGATGGGCGAAGGGCTCGATGGACGAGCCAGAGGAGTACGTCCAGAAGGAGCGCCTGACCGGCGCGCTGGACAGCGCCCTGTCCGAAACCCTCGGCGAGAGGGACGCGCCGGAGGATTACATCAAGTGGCTTGTGGACGTGGGCACGAAGACCATGCTGTCCGGAACCGGGGTCTCCCACGCCCTGGAGCTGGCGGAATTCCTGAAGAGCTGGATGGAATCCGGGGAGGCGAGCGCAAGGATACTCGCGCGCGGCGAGGGCGGCGCGTGGGGACTGAAGCTCTACCACATGGACCCGGCGACGATGGGCGCGCCGGTTTTCGCGGAAATCCACTCGGCGGTGCTGATGTCCGGCACTCTGTGCCCTCCGGAGATGTACGCTGACATCCTGGCAATCCCCGAGGGGCGTCGGATGCTGAGGGTCTACGGTTCGCCGTTCCCGCCGGAGAACAGAAGGGTGCTCGCGCTGAAGGGGGTGAGCAGCGAGTGGACCCGGCGCGGGGAGGCGATGTTCGCCAAGTACGCACAGACTTTGGCGGAGCTGGCGAAAGCAACGAACGGAAACGTGGCCGTGTTCTTTCCTTCATATAAATACGTCGAGGAGGTTTCGAGCCGAATGGCGGGAAAGGCCGAACCGCAAAACCTGCTCGTCGAATCGCGCTGGATGACGAAAGGCGACAGGGACGACATCCTCGGAAGGCTGAGGGCGCGCGACGGGCCGAAGCTCCTGATGGCTGTACAGGGCGGAAGCCTGGGCGAGGGCATAGACTACGAGAAGAACCTGCTGTCGGTCCTCGTCGTCGCGGGGATGCCGCTGGCGCCACCGAACAAGGAGGTGCTCGCCCTGAGGGCGCACTGCGTCAAGCGGTTCGGGCGCGAGAAGGGCGAGATTTACGGCTACTACGGCCCGGCGTTCAACAAGGTCGTCCAGAGCGCTGGCAGACTGATACGCAGCGAGACTGACAGGGGCGTCGTCATATTGATGGACGAGCGCTTCGCGCAGCAAAGGTACGCGGCGTTCCTGCCGCCCGAGTTCCGGCCGAAGGTCTTCGACAGGCCCATGCAGATGGTCGATGAGGTCCGGGAATTTTTCGGGTGAGCCGCTCTTTGGGCAGCGCCACAAATGAGTATATATTTGGAGCATCTAGCAATTAAAGTAGTTTTTTTCTCTTATTTTGCTGTGCAATACAATATGCGATATTGTAGTATAAAAGGTGCGGTCGGTGTTTATTCGACAAGTCTCTGAATGAAATCCTTCGGAGTAATTATCTCTATGCCTCTCACTCTTTTCAAGGTAAGCAGATGTTTATCGCCAGTCACTATGTAACCAGCCTTGCCCGCAATGGCCGCTTCTATGACCTTGTTGTCATCGGGATCGTCTTTGACCAAATTCACTTTGGATTTCGGGTGGACCACCTCTGAAATCTTGATAGTCATGGCTAGGATTTCTTTGATCTGCTCTTGTGAGTAAGGAAATTTTGGCCTAGACAGGACTTCCTCGAACTCGAACAATATTTCCGGGGAAATGACCAACCTCACCTTTTCCCTGTAGACCGCCCGGAGGGCCATGTACGGAGGCCCCTGTCCGTTCAACGCCGAAACCAGAACGTTCGTGTCGTAGATTGCCCGTATATCGGCCATGTCACGCGGCCTGCCTCTTTTTCCGGTATTCCCGTATCTCCTCCATGACTACTTCCTCGGTTATTCCGGCCTCTTTCGCCAGCTTGGAAGTCGCCTTCACCAGCTTGTCGAATTCCTTTTCCACGGAAGGGAAATCCACTCTCTTGAAAATAACGTAGTCCTTCTCACCGTACGCGATGAACCTGTCCTCCGCATTCAGTCCCAGGAGCGCCCTCAGCTCCGCAGGAATCACAACCTGGCCTTTCTTGGACATCTTCACGAATTCCATCTGTATCACCGTTGAACAGTTATACGGTTCAACACTTAAATAACTTCCCACTAACGCCCTTGGGACTTGCAAAACATCTTTACGACCATAGCCAGCACCCAGGAAAACCGCAAATGGCATCTTCGCTGCGATTCCCAACGCAAAGCTGCCTATTTGGGGTTTTCAGCCCTCGGGCCACCGCATCTATTTCACCCTTGCTCCCAACAAGCCCGCCACAGCTTCCAACCGACCTCTAGGACTTCGCCATTTTCTCTCCGCATTAGCTGGTGAGAAAATGGCATCGTCCACCTCATGCAACTGCCAGAGGTTGCCAAGGAAATATCTGGAGAGTTCGAGCACCCCTTAGACCAAGTGCTTAGGAGCCTGTCTTTCGGTCTTTGCCCAATCACGGGGTTCGTAATCTGCCACTATCCAGACGATTGCCCGGGCTGCATAGATATCACAGACGAGATGCTGAGGAGCGTGCTGCAATGAGGAAAATCATAGACCACAGGGGATACAAAATGCGCGGAATCCTCTACCTCCCGCAAGACCTCAACCGCCTGAAATGCACAACACCGAAACGCTGGACCACTGGATTGCGAAAGCCCTAGTCTTTCGCATCCTACGGAGGCTGGGGCATGACCTCGTAACAGAGTTCGAAATCACCGGCATGGGCATCGGGGACATATTCGATCTGACAAAATCGGTCCAGTACGAAATAGAAACCGTCAGTTACCTAAAAGCTGTCCAGCGAAGGGGCGAGCAATACGCCAGGATGGGCGTCGAGGTCATCGTGATACCGATGGGAAGGCTGCCGGAGGACATCGTGGAGCGGGAGAAGGCACTGAGGGAGTGGATGTGGGAGTAATTGAAGGCATCCCCGACCACGGTTTGTCGGGAAGGCTCACGCTGCCAGCCAGGCTTTTTTGGCGTTTGCGGCGACAGGTGTAAGGGTTACGGTTGGTCATTTTTCAGCATCTCCCAGATATTGTCCAGTGATGCCTCCCCAGTAGCCATCAAACTTTACTGCTAAATCCATTGGTTGATCCAGCTCATATCGATTGAAAGTCACTGAAAATTGGTCACCATTAGTAAAAGTACCTCCGCCATCAGTATCTATATAATCCCACACAAAGTCTGTATTATTCAGATAAGTACCATTGCATTCAATAATCACATTGAAATTCACAGCGTTTAGATGAACCCTAGCTGGATTTAAATAAATGTATGTGACATTAAAAATAATGGTCTTTGAAGTGTTATTTATGCTATATGGCGTCATCGTCCCAGAAATTTCTGGTTGGTCCTCAATGATCCCATCGTAGTAATTTACGGCGAAATAGACAACTAGAATTGTCACTATAGATACAATCGCCATAATTACACCTGTAATTTTTTTCATTATATCACATCCCAATGCATACTTAACGTCACATCCACCGTCGGAGGTTCAATATTATAAACCTGCGAGAATAGAGCATTGCTAGTAGTGAACCAATATATCCTGGTACTAAAATCGAAATTTACGTCATTGGCGTCTAAGTTTTCGTCAAGTAACGCTGCAAAGGGGATGTAATTTGGGGAATAGGCAAATTCATCAAACGTAATTATCCCCTTTCGGTCCCCCATTTGCTCAACAAACCATTCCCAGCAAGATACCCCCCGTTCATCCCAGTGTGCAGGTTCTGGCCAATAATGATTGTCGAACCATTCATCGTACCACTGATGATAGCTCATATAAGATATATCGCTTGTCATAAGCGTGTTCCAATCAACTGAGTAGCCGACATCATGGTAAGGTATCACATTTGGCCATCCTGTTGCATAATACCCATATTCATCTCCGAATCAGAAAACATAATGGCCTAACTCGTGAACAATTGTTGGTATCATATAACAACTATCAAATGAATATCCATTATACGTCCTAGGTAAACTTACTTCGCCATCTGGGAATCCCCAGTTAATGCCGTTCCAATATCCGTTTAAGTTTTTAACATGTGGCCAATAAGTGTCACTAGTTTCGTCCGCATCCTGGTCTCCAACCCTGATATTGACATTGTTCCAATTCTGCATATTATTATAGATTGTGACATCAGAGATATAAGCGTATCCATCTGTGCAGGTCATTAGATAAAGACTAGCGCCTTTGAACCCATCTTTTATTTGATTAATTTCTGCTATTGTTGCCTCCCAGCCGATGGAAACAGATAATTTAATTTTATAGACATTCGATGAATCCCGTGGGTTCTTCCAGCCAATTAAATATTCCCATTTGCTCAAGAGACCATCTCCATCATAATCATAATCCGCATCTGATGGGTCAAATATGTTTAGACCATATTTATATTCATACCAATTTTGTATTCCATCTCCATCAGTGTCTATGTGAGCATCATTATGAATCGGGCTCAAGCCATTTTGTATTTCATACGGGTATGGTATTCCGTCCCCGTCCCCATCGTTCTGCCAAACATCAAACCACACCTCGCAGTCGTCCTCGTCGTCATCTCCGCTCGTCCCCGTGCTCCCGTCCTCGTTCCCGCTGACGTGCCCGTAGCCGTCGCTGTCCCAGTCCGTCGGGCCGTTCGCCGTCCCGTCCCCGTCCGAATCCCCGGGGAGCATCCAGCCGCCGCCGATTCCGTCCTCCAGCTCGTCCCCGTCCATCAGGCCGTCGTTGTCCGTGTCCCCGTATCGCGGGTCGGTGCCGCTCTGCTTCTCCATATTGTCGTCCAGGAGGTCGCCGTCGGAGTTCACCTTCGTCGGGTCCGATGTGGCGGTGTAGGTCACGTCCGCAACGGGCGCGTTGTCTATCTCTACCTGCACCAGCCAGCCGGAGACTTCCTCGCCGTCGGAGAGGCCGTTGAACGGAGGATACACCAGGACTAATTCATCAACCAGGAGTGTCGGTTGTTCCACCGGTGGCATACCAGACCAAGGTTTGCCGGGAAGGCTCACGCTGCCGCATAACGCCTTTTGGCGTTTTCTTCGGCAGGTTCGGGGGTTTCTAAACTGCATCCTTTTTCCTCCGCTTCCGCATGAAGTATATGGCAATTCCCGCGCCAGTAACAGTAACACTCACAGCGACGCCAATTATTACCAAGAGGGAATCGCCATTAAAGTCTGGTTTCGATGTTCTAATTTCATTATTCGTTCTGCCCGGGGTCGGGTTTGCATCCGCATAAAAATCATCCGTCACGTTGTCCGTGTCGTATCCATATTCATATCTCGCCCATGAGTAATTCATGGGGGGATAATCATCGCCGTCAAATACATCAATATGCCCTGTCCAATCAGTATTGTCAACAATAAACCGTCCTAGGTATCGAAGATCTAATTGAAATATATTTACAGATTGTCCTATTACCCAATCATTCTTCATTACTTCAATATCGGAAGTAAAAATAACATATTTATCCGGCTTAATTATCGCACATGTCTCATTTAATGGATATGGGCTAATTGAACCTATACCATCAAAGCTTATAGGATGAAAGTATAAATCCATTAAATTCACTGATTTCGCTGTAGGATTATATAATTCCACAAATGAACATTTATCCTCCATACCAGTTATGGAGTAATATATTTCATTTATCACAATATGTTTCGCGGATTGTGGTACTTCTTCAGATAATACTATCTGACTACATACATTTATGAGACACACACCCACACAGATTGCTATTATATTTTTTTTCATATAATCTCCTCCTAAAGATATGTGAACATATCTATCGACACAGTATCGAATAAAGGAGAAGCCCGTTGAGGTGTTTGCCACGCAATAGCTGCCGATTCGCCACAAATATATGCCTCATATAGGCTGATAATACCATTACCATTAATATCGACTGAAGGATTGCAGCTAATCGCCCCTGTCGTTATATCTCCAGATAATGGAACTAAAGCATTCCGGAAATTATAATTAAAAAACCATTTAGAATCTGCCACGGTATTTACACCATAAGCATCTTCATCTGAATCTGCTGATGTATACACAATTCTCTTCGGCGACGAGAGTTCATCGATAAAACGACCACTTGAACATGTTTCCATCAAGATGACCATCCTTTCATAATTATTTAATTTTCCGACGTATGAACTTCCTGCGAATTCATCTTCATCAATGGTTTCTCCACTATCACCACCCCATAATTTAATAACACAATTACCCCATTGATTATCACCTGAGTGCCCGATTACTATCGTAAAAAGAAAGTCATGTGGCCCCATTACGTTACTTAACCGAATAAAAGCACCAGTTATAGCTGCACAACTAGAAGGTGCATCAACCATATGTTGATGCTCATTAACTAATATTGCTGCATCGGGTATACCGTCATTATTATTATCATCGTCTGCTGGCCATTGTGAATTATAGCAATTTGATGTACTAATGGCGCTCCCATCTGCATAAAATACCTCGATATCCCTTTTCTGATAACTGTAATCCTCAATTAATAGGTCATACCATCTGACAATGTCATTCCATATGTTCGCATAATTATATGCTGGTCCTGTGTTTGCCCCTATTATCAATGCATATCTTCCATTATAAATTGCAGGATCCTGCCAGCCCAAGCCTCCGGCTATGGCATTCACTTCGTATAAATCAGACATTCTATCGCCATCGGAATCCGCGATGTCTGGCCTAGTGCCATAGATTCTTTCACTGTTTCCGTCTAATCCATCTCCATCAATGTCGATATTGGTAAATTCTATTGGATTAGTATTGTATGCTGGTTGACCTGGTTGTCGTTCTTTGACTTCCTCCCAATAAGTTAACCCATCATCATCGTTATCATTCTGTTTAATGTCAAACCATAAATCGCAATCATCCTCGTCATACGTTGTACCCCAACTCCCGTCTTCATCGCCGCTGACGTGCCCGTACCCGTTGGCGTCCCCGAGAGTATCATCTCCCGACCACTGACCGGTCTTCAAATCGTACCACATGCTCGCGTATGGCCACGCGCCCCCGACATCGCAAACGTCGTCGCCATCCGGCGGTGAGTGCCCCTGGTCGTCGTCGTAGAGAACGATTATGACCTCAATTGGATTGTTCGTGACCCAGTCCGACAATCCGCTAGACGGGAACGTAAATCTGCTCCCTATCTCGTTCGGGGTCTTGTGTGCGTCGTCGTCCCAATTCGTCACACCGTCCGCGTTCTTCCAGTTCGCGCCATTCGGGTCCTTCGTGTTGTCCCGCCCGTCGTCTTTATTCTGCCCGTACATCATTTCATCGATGAACACTTTAAGATAGAAATCTCCAGCATACGAGCCGTCCGGGTCCACCTTGTCCAGCGCCAGTATCTCCGTTATCTTCACTGTTAACTCAAGGTCCGTGATCGGGTCTACGTCGTACCCGTCCGGCGCCCCGTCCAGGTCCATGTCATGGTTCAGCGGGTCGGTCTCGCCCTCCGCCAGGTCCACGACTATGTCCCCATCCGGGTTCTCGCCCCTGTACGTCTCGGGACTGCAATGCTTCGCCACCTTCACGGAGCCGATATAGAATACCGTTCCCGTCGAGCTGTAAACAGGCACCGTCCTCACGACCTCCGGGAGCGTCACAGGACCGCCGTCCCAGAACCCGTCGCTGTCCGTGTCAGGGGTGAGCCATGACGTTCCCTGCACGCCGACCAATCCAGGCCGGTAGTCGGTGGTCCATTCGTAGATGTTAGTCAGGCCGTCCCGGTCATAATCTTTGTCGTAATCTGCGGCGGGGAACGGCACGACCGCGTCTCCGTTCTCTCCCCTAATCACGAACCTCTCCTTGTCCGAAAGGCCGTCGCCGTAGCTGTCCCAGTCCGTCGGGCCGTTCTTCACGCCGTCCGCGTCGTTGTCGAGCCCCTTCACCATCCACCCGCCGCCGAACGCGTCTATCAGCTCGTCCCCGTCAGCCAGGCCGTCCCCGTCCGAGTCCGCGTTTCCAGGGTCCGTCTTGTATTGATACTCCCAGTAATCGTTTAAGGCGTCGGTATCAGTATTTTTCCTCAACGGGTCCGACCTGATATGGTATGTATTGTCGATTCCGAGTTTGTTGTTGAACTCGATTGAGACGTTCCAACCTTTGACTTCGAAGCCGTCCATCAGACCATCCCTGTCACTGTCCGCTATCAGGACACCGGTACCGTACCTCGCCTCGTCGCAGTCAAGTAGACCATCCCCGTCATCGTCGGCGTCGGCGTTGTTCCCGGTTCCGTCCCCGTCAGTGTCTAGCCATTCCGTCGAGTCGAGGGGGAATGCGTCCGAGGTATCGAAATGACCGTCGTTGTCGTCGTCGTGATCGGCAGTCAGAACGGTTCCCGAGAACCACGAGGGCTTGGAAAACGCAACGTCCGGCTTGTTATCGCCATCGGTATCGATGGCTCCGGTGGGGTTCAATCGCCATTCCAGTTTCTCCTGAATGTCAAGCACCCCGTCATTGTCGTCGTCCAAATCTAAGACGAGCATTGGGGGTGAAGGCTTGTACCAATTAGAGAATGGCTCGACATAGACCTCGTCTGGTTGACCGTCCCCATCAGTGTCTGCCCATGCCCGGGGGTTGCGCGAAAATGCGTCCGCGTCATCCAAAACCCCATCATTATCGTCATCCTGGTCTTCATTATCTCCTAACGGAGTTATCCCGTCAGGCTTGAAATCCCCATCAGTGTTACGAGATTCTAGGGGATTGCGCGAAAATTCCGGAGGATCTTCCTCGACATCGGGTACACCATCATTGTCGTCATCAGAATCTCCGTTGTTCCCGATACCATCTTTGTCTGTATCAAGCCACTCCGTCGCGAACAACGGTAACTCGTCGTATTCCACACCTGCATCATAAATGCCATTGTTATTGTTCTCAGCGTCTCGGATGAGCCCGACTATGTGGTCTGGCACCCCGTCATTGTCGTCGTCCAAATCCTCCAAGAGCGGCGTTTCGACGAACCACCATGGGACTGATAAAAATACGTTCGGCATTCCGTCGCCATCGGTGTCCTCAGCTCCTGTTGGGTTCCAAGGAAAGGCGTCTTCAATGTCCAACACGCCATCGTTGTCATCATCCGCATCGCTGTTGTTCCCGATGCCG
The DNA here is from genome assembly GCA_043799545.1 of Methanobacteriota archaeon. Lineage (GTDB taxonomy): Archaea > Thermoplasmatota > Thermoplasmata > SG8-5 > DAIRED01 > DAIRED01. Next base: position 38,631 of record JAZDNO010000029.1, read on the forward strand.
TCGAAATCCGTGTCCACCCACTCGGTCGGGTCGACCGGGAAGGCATCCGCCAAGTCTCCACACGGGTCACCGTCAGAGTTGTAGTTGACCGGGTTTGTGACATAGTTGTCCAGTCCCTTAACGGATTCCTCATAATCGCTCAGGCCATCTTCGTCCGAGTCGTCCTTGGTTGGATCCGAGCCTATTATCTTCTCTTCATCATCAAAAATACTATCCGAATCAGAGTCACTCATCCCAGGATTTGAAATGACCATGTATTCCAACGGCGATTCGTATCCTTCGATGATGGCATCCGTAATCCACCCAGACAGCTCTTCGCCATCAGACAGTTTGTCACCATCACTGTACTCGGTCGTCGGATTCGTGATTAATATATCCACTGTCACGGAAAAATCGATTATATTGATATGCCCATACGACATCGTTGTAAACTTTATCGGAATGAAAAGATTTTCATCTATGTTATCTCCTTGTGTGGCGATGTAGTGTTGTATGTCGTTCGTCATGTCGATGTTAAATAATGTAGATTCGTCTAAGTCGAAAACGAATGATCGGCTCTCGTCTGAACCTATATCTACGCCAAGCGTCAAAGGATATTTAAATCGTTTATAGTGGATATTTATCGGATCAAATCCGCAACTGAAACACCATATTACAACCACTCTACCGTCGATGCATGTGTCGACGCTCATCATGCCCCCAATGGTTCCACTCTCAGAGCAAATGATTTCAGGCTCCGACCAAACATTGTCGCCATACATTTGATAATAGTAATTCCATTCTGTCCCCGTTCGCCCCATCCACACAAGATGAATTTTTCCATCCTTATCAATTGCAATCGATGGCATCCTGGATTCATCAAATTTACCGACCGGATTTAAAGGACTCCATCCGATTCTGTTCCAGGTCCGCTCGATTATACCGAACTGGTAACCCGTTAGCGGGTTAATATAGATGCCTCCCCAAAATAGATGCACATTATTATCGGGAGTGATCGAAATCGTTGGGTTTCGGCAATGACCTTTAAACCCAATTTGATTATTTATCCACTCAGTATTGCTCCACATCGCCCCATCCAATCGTCGATAAAACAATTCATCACTTACTGACTGCAAAAACTCATTCCACGCGATATGCACAACATTCATCGAATCCACGGCAATCGATGGATAACGCGAGATGGCGGAACCAGTACTAACGACCATCGTCGTCCCCCACGACAAACCGTTCCACTGTTTATAATATATATCGCAATCAGTGCCGCTGCCAGCATAGTTCGAGTTGTCGACCCATGCCACGTGGATGCCGTCGTTCTCATCAATCACCATCGCCACCATATTATCGGCCCAATATGAAGGAACCGAGTTCCCTTCGCTTTCCGTGCTTATTCGTTCGATTGGCAGCCAGACCATGCCATTCCAACATCTGTGGAATACGTCAATGTCGTTTCCCGAGTCCATGAAGTTGGATGTGTCGGCCCATACCACATGAATATTGTCATGTGAATCGGTCGCAATGACGGGATATGTTGGGTTTGCATCCAGATCCCCACCGTCCAGTCTTTCGACAGCGCTCCAGGCATCTCCCGTCCCAGATTTATAATATATTGTATTGATATAATTTGGATATTCTCCCGTTCGATGTGCCCACACAATGTGGGATATCCCTTGCGAGTCTGTTGTGATGCCTTGCCTCAGACCGACTGAATCGTTGGGAGCGTTGTCAGTAATTCTCGTGGAATCTGGCACCCATTGAAATTCGAGCTTCGTTCCTGAGACATACTCCAACGAGTTATCCGCTTGAGGAATATTCAAAGTTGGCATAGCTAGATCATTCCCATGAAAACTTATGACCGGGGTGGGCGAGGGCAATCCTTCGTATGTCAGCTCAGTTATTGTTTGTGTGGTCCGCCGGGCGACATTCAATTCTTCCCCGTCGCTCAAGCCGTCGCCATCGGTGTCACTTCTTACTGGGTTGGTTGTCAGAATTTCTACCCTCATTGAGAAATCCGATAGTTCAATTATTCCAGAGCAAGTCGCCGTCAAGGTTAATGGTATCCATATCAACCCATCTTCTCCACCCATATCGGCACCATCCTCACTTATTGTCAAAATATAATTTAATGCATTTGTAAGTCCTTCTTGGAAAACCCCATCATGATATTCCTCAATCTCAAAGTCATTGAAACCATCATCGCCAATGTCCAAGTAGCTTACTCCTCCGGTCTTGTCAACAATATGAAGACAAGCCTCGCTGATATATTCCATGGCAACAATATTATCTGGAACTGTTACGAAGACGACCTTGCTCTCTCCACTGTAAAAAAATAGGGTCGCATCTTCCGTCTGTATTCCATCACTGATAAAACTATCCGTAGTTTGCGGATGGACACAGTTGATATTGAACTCCACTCCGTCTGATATACCATCGAAATCTGTATCATCGGATACCGGGTTCGTGTCGAATGCACCTAACAAGATGGACACGTATTCGATATCAATTGATCCCCGTCTTTCGGAGTGGAACACTAATGGGATTGAAATATTCCAATCCTCATCAACTACGAGGTCCGGGTGGGATAATAAATATTCATTCATTGGAACAACGAGGTTAGGCGTGGTCACGGAACCTTTCACAGGGAAAATCTCACAATCCGAGACACCGTCATCACCGATGTCAATGGATATATCTGGATATCCAAGGGGGGCGTCGTAGCAGAATATCGAGCTTGCTTCGAGATTTGCAGCAACAAGTTCTGGATACCCATTATTATCCACGTCGAGAGTTGCGACCGTCTTCGTTGTACCACCTTCTAATGCCGGGATACAGATGAGTTCTGGTTCGAAAAACCCCCTCCCGATATTTCTATAAATCGAAATTCGCCCGTCCAATCCAGTTTGACCAGATACAACGACATCCACATATCCATCGCAATCAATATCCGAACTGCATATGTCATAAGGCCAGCACGATAAATAGTAATCAACTTTCGGGGCGAAGGCCCCATCACCATTGTTTGCGAAAAGGGAAATCGACTTGAAACCGTCTGTTGACAAGCGATCAACATTGCATACCACAATGTCTTGGTCTCCATCTTTGTCGTAATCCACGTTAACACCCTTGAACGGGCTGGATCCGGACATATAATCTACAGGTGATGCAAACGTTCCATCGCCTACATTTTCGTAGTATGATACTGCATCCACCATGTAATCATGAACCACGATATCTGAGTCGCCGTCACTGTTGAAATCGTTGGTTGAGGTCAGTATTGGATACCAACCGGTCGTCTGCAATGCACAAACCATGCTAAATTGGCCCGCCCCATCATTCTCGAACAGTTCTAGCAATCCATGCCCATATTTTGAACCCAACATAGAGCATATGATGTCAATATTTCCATCGTTGTTGAAATCGATAGTTCCAGCACTCAGGGAAGCTCCACCGCCTGGTTGCCCGAGCATTAGAACGGAAAATACGCCGTCTCCGTTATTTTGTAACCAACCGAATTTTCCTTCATTAAGTGATGCCACAATATCATAATCACCATCTGTATCTATGTCTGCCAGACAAATATTATTAATAATATTATCCAGTTGACAAGAAACCGGTTCGTTGAATACCCCATTTCCGGCATTAATATAGCAATCGATTCGTGTTTGGGAAACAGCAACAATATCGCTATCACCATCCCGATCAACATCAAACGTTTCAATATCCCCGCATGTTCCATCTCCTGGTGCCAGAAGTCTAGATCTTTCCACAAGATTCGTCCATCCCTGCGTTATTGCAGGAACCCCGGACAACTGTAATTTCGCATCTACCAGATAGTCCATAGATGCCATATAATCCGGAACGTCAATGAAAACTGTCTCCCCATTACCGCAATCATCAAAGGTTAATCGCTTTGTCGCTTGACCGTCTGAAAATGTATTTATTGCTGCATACGGGGCTTTATCAAGATTCATTTCCTCCGCATCGTTCAATCCATCGATGTCACAATCGTTGCGAGTTGCTTCCGCAATTGCGAAGATACTGAAATGATTGGTGCGCCCCCAAACGTACATGTTGTTTATGTCAATAGATGTTGCTTCCCCTGCAGATTTGTTGCCCAGTACATGCCATCCTGTTTCAGAATATGTGTAAAGACATAGGTATTTTTCGTAAACTCCGACCGGAAGCGAATTGGGATTGTATCTTATTTTTATCACTGCCTCGAATGAATCTACGCTCGTTGTAGATATATTGAAACAATGCCCGATACCACATTCAAGCCCTACCGGGATGTTATCAGCCAGACTCACCGTCGGTTGAGTCGTCGATTCAACAGTGTAATCGACAGCCAATGTCACGCCTAGCGTGTCATTTGTGATAACGACATCGGAACTGAAATCATTCCCAAAAGATATGTCGAAGGCTAAAATATTATCATCTATCGAATCCGGGATGAAGTCGCCATCCAAATCCGGCATCAAGTTGATTGACTCCCCCTCTGACCATGTGATTGATATTTTTCCATTAAATACTACCATGTTCAAAGAGAGCGCGTTGACAGACGAATCGGGGATAGCGCCACCGATTCGTGGGGTCGCCCAAGAACCGTTACCTCCGGAGTACCATAATTCATCAATACCATTCACTTCATCTTGTATCCATGTGACATACATGATGCCCGTCGCGACATCCATCGATATTTGTGGTTGGCATACGTCCACCGATGCATGACTCAAAAGGACGCCCTCTGAGTTTATTTTCAATGTGACGACAGCGCCGACCCCACCCTCGTCAGTGTATGAAATTGCATAAACGTCACGCCCAATCGCAATTATATCGGGGCTCCTGCATTCCTCTGTGCTGAACGTGAGTAGTTCTCCTTCAGGACTGGAAATCGTACCGTCGGAGAGTACCTGGACAGTTTTCAGATATCCATCGCCATCAATCCCAGAATACGAAATCGCAAAGATGTCACCAGAAACCCTAATCATCTCCGGGAAACGCCCCCTCTCCGTGTCGAACACGTAAGAATCGATAACAGTATCAGAAATGCAACCATCGGCAGATATCCGTATTGTTTTTAAACACCCATCATTGCCTGGGCCAGTGTATGCTATCGCATAAACACCATCAAATACATAGCTTACGTCGGGAGTTAAACCAGTCAAACAATCAAACTCTAGTATATCTATCGCAGAATTCGATATATTGCCCTCTTCGCTGATTGTGTATGTCTGGATATATCCTTTAGAATTAAAATCAGAAAATGCGATCGCAAATGTGCTCCTGCCTATTGGTATGATATCTGGCGTATTGTAATTCTTCGTGTAATACACCATTGTATCTATACCCGTAGTGGCTATCGTGCCGTTGCTGGCAATCCCTATGGTCTTCACGTAGCCGTCGTTGTTCGCGCCCTCGTAGGCTATTGCGAATACCTCGTCCGCCGTGGGTATTATCTCCGGGTTGTTGCAGATGCCGTGGTCGAAGACATAGGAATCCACCAGAGGCCCCGCTATGCTGCCGTTGTCCGCTATTCCCAGCGTGACCAGCTTGCCGTCGTTGCATATCGTGCTGTAGGCTATCGCGTAGACGCCGTCGCCCGCGCGGACGATGTCCGGCACCTTGCATATGCCAGTCTCGAACTTGAACCAATCTATCATCGCGGCAGATATATCCCCGCCCGGGCTTATGCCCACGGTCTTGATTATCCCGTCGTTGGAGGCGCTCCTGTAGACGACTGCGTAAACGTCACCGCTTATCGGGATTATCTCTGATTCCACTCCCCTATTGGTGTCGATTTCCAGCCTGTCCAGGACACTGTTGTTCGAGATGTCGGTGTAGTTGTCGTGGAGATTGTCGTCGTAGAACACCTGATAAACGCCGTTCACCTTCTCTCTCCAGACCTTGCGCTCGTACCCGTTCTGATCGATGAAAACGTCCACCTGCTTCTCATAGTCGTCCTCGTAAGCAAAGACGTTCTGGAATGCGGTCACGCACATCACGCTCACGCACAACAGCGCCAGCCATTTTGTTAAAACGCTCATCTCAGGTCAACCCCTCTACCACTCTCAGAACGACAATGCAATATTTAATAATAAAGATAATGAGATTGTGTATATACTTCTTTATTCAAATAATATTCTTCGATTAGATATATACATGCGCATTGTAAATGCGCCTACATAACTATTGGAATATACCGAATGCAAAAATACCTAGTTTATGGATTTGAGCCAGACCGTAAAAGTTCAGATTTCTGATATAAATATAAAAGAATGCGCTCAATATATACTTAAATTAGTTATTAGCCAGATAGAAAAATGATCGACTTAGCGGTATTATCCGAAGGCACTAGGTTTGATGAGATACATTGATCCAGACGATGCGCCGTTCATCGCTCTCGCATTATCTTTTGACAACGATGGCATATGGACTAACGATTCCCATTTTAACAACAGAACCAGTTGAGAATCTGGAATACGAAAGACTTGATCGAAGAATTGCGCGGGATGGAAGAAGAATCGCATTTGTGAGTCAAAAGAAATGAAGGGACTTGCACAGAGCGCTCGTCACGTTAATCTACTCATTGGGCATTTAGGGGACGATGAAAGTCGTGGAAATGGTCCGCCTCCAGAAGTTCCTCGCCGATTCCGGCGTAGCCTCCAGGCGCGCGGCCGAAGAGCTAATCCTCGCGGGGCGGGTCATGGTGAACGGCAAGCTGGCCGCCAAGCTCGGCACGAAGGTCGACCCTGCGAGGGACTCGGTGAAGGTCGACGGCAAGCTGATACGGAAGCGCGTGGCGAAGCTATACGTTCTCCTGAACAAACCCGCCGGGTACGTGACCTCGACCGAGGAGTCCGAGGGCGCGCCGGTCGTCACTTCCCTCATGCCAGCGCACTTCGGCAGGCTCTTCCCAGTCGGTCGCCTCGACCTAAACTCCGAGGGTCTATTGATAATGACCAACGACGGAGAGCTGGCGCAGCAAATATCCCACCCCAGGAACAGGGTCGTGAAGACCTACGAGGTGAAGGTGAGGGGGCGCGTGGACGAAACGGTCTTGGAGTCCATGAAGCACGGCGTGTTCTCCGAAGGCGAGCGCCTGGTCCCGCTAGGGCTGAGGCGCGCGAAGCCCTTGTCCGGCGGCGCCTGGCTGGAGTTCAGGCTCGTCGGGGGTAAGAACAGGGAAATCCGCAGGATTTGCGAGACGATGTCCCTGCGCGTCGGAAGGCTGAGGAGAATCTCAATAGGCCGGCTACGACTGGGCTGGCTCGCGCCGGGCGAATGGCGGCTCGTGTCGCGGGACGAAATCGTGGCCGCGCTGAGATGATTTTTCTCATCTGAGCAGCTGGCGCCAGAGGTTCGCCATCCACGCGAGCCCGTGGGTCCTCTCGACGCCCATGACCTCGTTCCACATCTTGCGCCCCCTGTGGCGGACGAGCCCCTCGCCTATGGCCCCGGCAACGAGGGGGAGCGGTGTCGAGGCGTACAGAGCGGAGCCTGCGAGCGCGATGGCCTTGTTGTGGCTGCGCATCTGATAAATCCTTCCGAGCGGGTCGTCTTTGACCCTGTCCTCGTCCGGAGTCAATATCTTGCGCGAGACCTCGTGCGCGACCTCGACGCTCCAGCCGATGTAATCGCCCAGGGTGTTCGCGTCCCCGCATGGCTGGGTTCGGCCCCACTTGACCGCCTTGAAGAGCTCCTCCGGGTCGTCGCCCGAAAAGGTCGTCCAGGCGTTCCCCAGCGTCAGGGAGGTGTGCGCGTCGCTGCTGCCCACGCGGGCGCAGCCGGAACCGCATTGCAGTCCAGCAATCTTGTTGACGTAATGGTCCCTGTGGCCCGCGTTGAGTATCTCCACCCCGTCGAGCGGAAGGCTGGAAATCTTCCCCCCTAGGCTCGGGCACTGGTAGCTGAAAGGGTGGGGCGCTATCGCCAGCCCTCCTTGCCCGTGTATCAGGTCGATTGTCTCCCACGCCGAGAGGCCTCTGGGTATGAAATCCTCTATGAATAGCCCCAGTATCTCGCCGTCGAGGGTGGAAACCTCCTCGCCGACGACGACACGGATGTCGAGCCCGCTGCCTGAAGCGTATGAACGGGCGATGTGGGCTCCTTTAACTGAGTTGTGGTCTGTGATGCAGAGGACGTCCAGTCCCGCCTTGGCAGCGGTGTCTACCATGGCCGAAGGAGGGGTGACGGATTCCGGGAACGGCACGAAGCCGACCCTGTTGAAACCCGAGTGGTTGGTGTGGCAGTGGATGTCCGCGCGGCCCATGTTCATGGCAAAGCCCTCATCCTCTATATTGATTTCCGCTAGAGGTACATTCTTCCCGCACTCAGCGCCATTTATTACCTAGGAGGGTTTCACGCGCCCCGTGAAAGGCTACCGCCTGGTCCTGCTCTCGATGGCGCTCACGTCCGTGATAAACGGCCTGCTTTATTCGGTGCTGGCGCTATACGTCTACAGTGCTAGCGAGGACTTCTTCCTCGTTGGGCTGATGATGGCCCTGCCGTTCCTGGCGGCTGTGCCGATGACGTTCGTCTGGGGGGCTGTGTCCGACAGGATAGGCAGCAGGAAGATGGTGATCGCCGGCGCGGGCCTCGCGGGGGGGGTCCTGTTCTTTCCGATGCCGTTCCTGGGAACAACGTGGCTCATAGCCCTGCGCTTCGTCCAGGTGGCGCTGACGACCTCGATAGTCCTGCTGAACGCGACCGTGACGGAGTTCTTCCCTGCGAAGAAGGGCAGCTCCGTCGGAGACCTGGCGCTCGTAGGCGGAGCGGGCCAGATGGCGGGGGCGCTCGCGGCCGGATTCTTGCTGCCGTACGGCGAGATGCACCAGGGCTCGGCAGCGCTGATGTCGGTATTCTTCCTTTCGGGGGTGCTGGTCATCGTCGCCTCACTCGCCGTCCTACCGATAGAGGAGGCCGGAAAGAAGGCGGTGGGCGTGAGGGCGAGGGACCTCCTGAAGTTCGGGGAGCGGAAGGGGATGGTTCCGGTTGTGCTCGCGGCGCTGGTCATCCCGCTGTCGGGGTACATAGTCTTCTCGGTATTCCCCGTTTACATAGGGAATCTGGACATCCCCTGGGACGCGACTATGAAGGTGGGCGTCTTCACAGCGCTCTCGGCGGTCACGGGCATCTTCGCTTCTGGGTTCGCGGGACGGGCTTGCGACAGGTGGGGGCGCAGGTGGGTTCTCGTGGGCTCGGGTATCGCATACGTGCTCGTCTGGCTCGGCATGGGTTTCACACGCGACCCGTTCGTCACTGCGTTCTTCTGGGCCATGCCCGTGTGGTCGTTCTTCTACGTAAGCTCGACTGCGATGGTTTCAGACCTCACGCGCGAGGACGAGCGCGGGCGCGGAATCGGTCTCGTCAACTCGGCCATGAACCTCGGCGGTGCGGTCGGCGCAATCACCGCCGGGTACCTGCTGTCCAAGGGCGTTGTGGACAACGTATTCTTCGCAGCCGCGTTCGTTGCGGCAATCGGGACTTGCGCGGCATTCGCGTGCAGGGAAACGCTTGCCCGCGATTGAGGCAATGGATGAGAGATAGGACGCATGGAGAATCGCTACAGGCATTCCGGGCCCGACAACCGTTAAATATCATTGCGCTCATGTTAGTATCATGTGCGGGTTGCTCTGTCGCCTTTCTGCAGGGATATTGGCCATCGTCATGATATCCGGCGCCATATTTCCATTGGCGAACGAATCGGCTGGCTCGGCGGTTCCGCGCGACGGAGGCGAGGCGTTCGGCCGCCGGATGGGGCTGCTGAGGGAGGACCCCAGGAACTCGCCGATGCTGACGGAGGTATCCGCTGAACGAATCTGCGCGGCGTTCCCGGGTGCATTGCCGGCCTCGGTCGATAACTCCGCGGGCCTGCCCCCCATAGGCGACCAGGGCCACCAGGGTTCCTGCGTGGCATTTTCAGTCGGTTACTATCACACCACTTACATCGAAAACAAGGAGAACCCAATAAACATGAAGAATCCGGCCAACCAGGTCAGTCCCGCGTTCGTGTACAACCATATAAATGGAGGCGAGGATGGCGGAGCGTACTTCGGCGATGCCGCGAACTTCATAATGAGCCATGGAGCCTGCAGCATGGCAGAGATGCCCTACAACGACCATGAATGCACATCGTGGCCGTCGGACGACTGGAAGTACGTAAACGCACTCAAGAGGAGGGCAGCGGGGGCGTACTGGATAAACGTCGGTTGGAGCCCGGGGATTGAAGCTCTCAAGGCTCACCTAGCCAGCGGCAACACTGCTGTCTTGGGCATAGAGTGCTGGGACACCTTCTTCGATATTGAATTCTACAACAACACCTACAGTTCGGCAGATCTCATCGGCAGCGATTGGGGCGGGCATGGCGTGTGCGTCGTGGGCTACGATGACTCCATGGAGACGCCGGACGGATACGGAGCTTTCCGGATAGCCAATTCATGGGGCACATACTGGGGGGATGACGGCTACTTCTGGATGACTTACGAGGCCGTGATGGACCCCAGGATTTCCCAGCTATCGGTGATTTACCTCGAGAGCTTGGTGGATTACGAGCCTTTGATGGTGGCGAAGGCAACATTCGACCATTCGCGCCGCGGCGACGTGACCAAATCTGACGGGCTCTGGATGGCCCTCTCAGTCGACGGAGAAGAGGCGTGGTCAAAACCGTTTTTCAACGCTTCCGAGATGGAGGAATGGATGGAATATATTGGAGAGGACTACCAGGCAATTCCATTCCCTGACGGCCCCGTAGTTCTTGACCTCACAGAGGCGTACTCCGAGCTGGGTCCTCCCGGTGCGGAAAACATTTTTTACCTGGTTGCAATGGATTCTGGGGCAACGGGCGGAGCCATCACCTCGCTCCAAATAATCGACGTTCCCGACTGGTCTGGAAACTGCACCCCCTGGGGCTCAAAGGAAATTCCTCCCGGAGGTTTCGCGGAGGTAGAGTTGTCGCTGGATAGAACAACATTCAAGCATCTGCCAATAAAAATCGAGGAATACCAGACGATGAAGATGAAAGCCATATCGGAGTTCTGGCAAGGCGCCGGGACTGTAGATGACCCGTACGTATTGTCCAGCTACGATATAGATGGTTCGGGATGGGGATTCTGCCTGGACGTGGCTTCTAAAAAAGATTGGGTTGTCGTGGAGAATTGCTCATTTTACGGCGCGAGCGGAACCGGATACGACCCAGTCGACACGGGGGTCCTCTTGCGCAACGTTTCCAGATGGTCGCTGTCTGGAAGCGATGTCTCCGGATGCGACTGCGGTGTCCTGATAATCGAAGGATGCGACGACAATTATGTTATAAACAATAACGTGCACGACAATATCCAATACGGGATATTCCTTGATATTACATCGGGGAACGCTGTTTACAACAACAACATCATTAACAACAGAATGCAAGCCGAGGACTACAGCGGTTTGAACCGTTGGGACGACCAGTATCCTGGGACTTACGCCGTGCCCTCCGAGGAAGCCGACCCGATAACAACCAGAACCGAGGAGACGCAATGGCTGGTCCCGGTCCACCAAGACTCGATATGGGCCCAGAACAATACAGAGGACTTCGTCAGGATGCTCGCGGGTGCAAATTATTCGCTCGCGATAAATTCCACGAACCTCCAGGCATTCGACGTATGGGTGAATGGGTACACGGACGCGAACGACCTGGACATCGCAGTCTTCCTCGACGGCAACAACGGCCAGCCACTCGATGGAGCGGTACAGTGGCAGGAAGTACTTTCCGATTCCTCATTCGAATTCGATATTTTCAACTCGTCAATCCCACTGGGCCATTATAGCTATTGCGCCGATGCCGACGCGAACGAGGGGATTCGCGTGCTGCATCCTGTGGACGGCACGTACTTCGTCAAGGTTCTGGGGTTCGACGTTCAAACCCCGCCAGGCGGTCATTTCGACATCCGGGTCGGGACTGAAACGGTCGAGGGCGCAATCCTGGCGAACCGTAACGTCATCACGGGAAGCGTGAACGTCACAAAAAACGAGATTTGTCGTTGGAAGGCATACCGCGAGGATGCCATTGACAACAATGCGGTGTATGACATGGATGGAACCGAGGTCGTTACGTGGTACTTCGAACTTCCATGCATCCCCATGGCCGGAACGGTCGACCTCAGCTACTATTCCGATTCTGGAACGCCCGGAGACGCGTCGGACGATTTCTGGGAATCGTTCGAAAGCATAGGCTTCGTCGAAGGTCTTGACTATTCAATCTACCCCGACGGGACGGTGGCAATATTCGCTTTTGACGGGACGGCAGGCGAGTCCTTGTATGCGAACTTTTCATACCTTTCTAGCATAGCAGTCCCGCCGTCTGGGTATACTGTGTTCGAAGAAGCCGGCGCATTAATTTTCGATGAACCGCTCAGCTCGCATTTGTGCAATATCACTGTGATGTATTCGTATGTGAGTGTGGGTGGGGGGAATTACTGGTCGGATTACGCGGGCGAGGACGAACTCTCCGGGCCAGCCCAGGACCAGCCAGGATGCGATGGCTTCGGAGATTGGCCGTATATTGATATTCTCGGAGGCTATGGAGTCTGGGACCTTTACCCTCTGATGGAGCCTTGGGGCGCTCCTCCGCCGTTGCCTCAGAGCTACTTCAGAGTGCCGGTCGTCGCCGGGTGGAACCTGATCTCAGTTCCGCTGACGCTCGCCGGTTCAAGCTTGCCCGCGCAGCTTCTCGACACTGACGGCGATACCTTCTGGGACCGCGCGGCGAGGTACGATCCCAACGACGCAGCCGACAGATGGAAGCAGTACTACGATGCATGGCCGGTCAGTTTCAACGACTTCACATGCGTCGATTGCGCCGCCGGATTCTGGATAAACGTGACCGATGTCGGCGACGGATACATCAACCTGAGCGGAACCGTTCCAGTCTCGACGCATGTCACCCTCCGGGCCGGATGGAACCTCGTGGGGTATCCTACTTTAAACCCAAGCGTGATCGCTGCCGACGCATTCTGGGGTACTGGCGTTTACACGGTGGAGACCTTCGACCCGGGCGAAACGTACCTGACGAGCGCTGTGGGGCCGGGTCATGTAATGACCCCTGGCAGGGGTTATTGGGTGCACGTCGCCGCGGATACGGTCTGGACCGTGGATTGGTGACGGGCGTCGCGGGCTGACGTAAGGCAGGGCTGACGCCCTCCACATCTGAACATTAAAATATCCCGACGGTTTACCAGCCCCCATGACCGGAATGACCGTCGCAGTGGTTGGCGACGCTCTGTTCGCAGCGGACCTGGGAAAGAAGGGAACTGTCTCCGACATCTCGTTCTACAACCTCAAGCGCGGGGACGTCGGCATCACTTACGTCGAGCCGTCGAGGTATCCGGAGAGAATCCAGTCGCTCCTCACCGCGCTGGCGATGGCTGACTCGGTCGTTCTCGTCATCGAGAAGTTGGACCGGCTGGTCGGAGAGGCGATTGTAGCCATCGACTCTGTCGGCGTGCCGCGCGGGCACATCATCCTGAAGAACTTCGTCCAGCCGGAGGAAATCGCGCCGTACATTAAGGGCACGGTACTGGAGAGCTACACCCAGGAAGAGCCGGACACGAACAAGATGAACGACCGCCACGTCAACGCCGTTCTTCCGCCGTGCGACGGGCCTGTAAAGATACCCGTGGACCACCATTTCAACGTGAAGGGTGTCGGCGTTGTCATCCTGGGGTGCGTCAAGAGGGGTCAGGTGAAACTTCACGACGAGCTGCAGATTTACCCGACCGAAAAGACTGCGATGGTTCGCTCCATTCAGGTCCACGACACGGACGTCAAGCAAGCCGTCCTGGGAAACCGCGTCGGGCTGGCCGTGAAAAACGCGGAGGTCGAGGATTTTGACAGGGGCTACGTTCTGGCTCCCAAGGGCTCGCTCTCGAGCGCGGACGAGCTCTCCGTGGATTTCGCCGCGAGCAAGTTCTGGAAGGGCGAGATTGCAAAAGACTCGATAGTCCACGTCGCAGTCGGTCTGCAGATCCGGCCAGGCAAGGCAGTCGCTGTCGATGGAGGCTCCCTGAAGCCAGGGGCGACAGCGGCGCTCAAATTGAAGCTGGACAAACCAGTCGCTTACGAGAAAGGGGACCGCGCGATCGTCCTGGATCTCGACTCGAAGGGATTGAGAATCGTCGGGCGCGGAACGCTGGCCTGAGCGCCTTTCTCACGCCGCCTTCATTTCCACGCCCTTTGATGAAAGTATCCTGCAATTTCCCGGCGGCATCACCTGCATGATGTCGTCGAGCGGGAGGCCCAGCGCCTTCGACGCCTCCTTGGCAATGTCGGATTTCTTCACCTCGCCGGGGTCGAGGACGATGTACTTCGCGCAGTTCGCTTCCACGGCGGTTACCGGGCCGCACATTGCGAGGCTCTGCCCGCCGTATTCCAGCACTCCGAGAGCGCACCTCACCCGTATCTCCTGGGCGTAGTTGCGCTTGCCCCGGATGACGAATGCGCCCTTCGCCAGATACTCCCCCGGATTCGGGGTCTTGCTGACCTGGTCGGGCGTCACCCAGTATGATGCCCCGGTTGCGAGCCCGGCGTTCCAGAGCTTCGAGAAGGTGAGCGAGAATTCGCAGGCCTCGCGCCTCGAGGAGTCGCCTATGTCGCGCGGCGAGCCGTCCGGGCCGAGGGCTTTCAGGATTGCGCTGGGCGCGCCATGGACCTCGGCGTGCGCGTATAAGTCCTGCTCCTTGAGGTGCTTCTTCACGGCCTGCTCGTTGGTCTTCGAGTCCTTTCCGGCAATCACCAGGTTCCCCTCGGATGTGACGAACCACCTGAATCTCTCAAACCAGAACAGCCTCCTCGCAGCCTTCTTGGGCTCGTGGTGCACCTTCGCCTGCTCCGCTCCCTTTGCCATGGTTTCTTCTAGGGCGCGCCTGGCCCCGTCGAGCCGTTCGCGGGATTTCTTAGCCACCTCGTACAGCCTGCCCGCGTTCTGGTTTATGTCCTTCCCCTTCTGGAGGATGGTCTCCCCGCCTTCGGGCGAGGGGATGGAGTAGAGGTGGTTGCGCGCGTCGACTATCTTCGCGCCTGTGATCATGGAGGACACGTCCTCTAGCGGCACCGTCTTTATGCGTTCAATTATATGATTGTAATACTGATAGTTCGTGTACACGATTTCGGCCTTCTTTTCCAGTTCGGCTGTTTCCGTCTCCAGCCGCGCGATGGCGTTTCGCTGCTGCTCGATGGTGCGCTCCAGCGTGGCGCTCCTCTCCTCCGCCACCGTCTCCTCCCCCTCGTCCGCCATCCTGGGGTGGCTGTCGAAGTAGAACTGGACGGCCTCGCCGAACGTGACGAACACGCGCTCCAGCGCGCCCTCGTGTGTGCGTAGCCTGAAAGGCGAGAAATCTGTGGGATTCTCCATAGACATTATCGCGTAAGGCTCGATGGCGCCTGTCTCCGCAGCGGCCAGGAGGCCCATCACGGCCTTGTGCAGCCCTGCCACTTCTTCGCGCGTGAGCTGCGAGGCCTTCGCAGATTTCTCAATCCCGGCGATGGCGCACGCCTCCTCGGCGAACGGCCCGCCAAGGCCGGCAACTGAAGCGAGCGTCCGGACGATGTCGGACTTTGAGCCGGCGAGGACTTCGGCGGTCTTTTCCTCGGTCAGCTGCGTGATGTCCAGCGGTGGCGGTGGAGGCAGGTACGTCTCCTGGGATTTCAGGGTGCGCTTGGCCCACGAGCGGACAGTGAGCGGCTGGACGATGACACCGTCCTGTAGCAGTATCACGTTCCCGCTGCCGAACAGCTCGACGACGAGCTCGCGCACTCCTTCCGCACCCGAGAAAGTGAAACGCACGATGCGGTCGAAGCCCTCCTGGCGCACGTCGACGAGCCTGGCGCCGGAGAGGTGCTTGCGCAGGAGCATCGCGAACGAAGTAGGCAGAGCCCCCTCGGGGAGGTCGGCGTCTCCGGCTATTACGAAGCTTCCGCTGGAGATGAGTATGGCCCCCTTGCGCTGGCCCTTGAGACGGACCAGCACGTTGAATCCGCCGAAGTGGTACGCCTTGTCGACGGTAAGCCCCACGAGCTCCCGCAGCTCGCGTATGACGCACCGCAGTTCGAGCGAGGACAGTTGCCTGCGCATGGTTGGGTGAAGGGCCGCGCATACAATAACTTTGTCAAAAGGATATTATCCAACCTCTGCTTTAGGGCGCTTCGCGAGCGCCACTGTGGCTTAGTGGTATAGCGACTCCTTGGTAAGGAGTAGGTCGAGGGTTCAATTCCCTTCAGTGGCTCAGTTTTTTTCTCTTCTATTCGCCTGAAGGGAATTGAACTTGACGAACACATGGGACGAAGGTTGCTTCTGGCCAAGTGTTCGTCGGTTCAAACGATCAGTGGCTCCTTCGCTTTGGTTTGAATCCTTGGATATGTAAACAATTATATCTCCGTCCATCCTTATTGACTTTGGATGCATTCGCTCTGTCGGCTCACGGCGTCGTGTTTTTGCGCATGGGAGGCCGGCCTTTGGAAGTAGTCACCCTGATTATCATGCTCCTGGTCATCCTCGTTGCCGCGCGTCTCGCGGGTGAGGCCTCGGAGCGCTTCGGGCAGCCGGCGATTATCGGGGAGCTGCTGGCAGGGATAATCCTCGGTCCGACGCTGTTGGGTTTCCTCGACCCGCTGAGCTTGCCGCCCGAGGACTTGATGAAGGTCGTGCTGGATGTGGTTTCGACGCTGGCAATATTCTTCGTCGTGTTCTACGCCGGGCTGGAGATGAGCGTCAAGGACCTCACGTCGGCCGTGTGCGGCAAGGGGCTCTATTTCGCTGTGGGGAGCTTCGTCGTTACATTTCTGGCTGGATATGCCACCGGATTCTATTTCATGCAAGACCATGTCGGCGCCTCGTTCCTGGGCCTTTGCGTGGCGATAACGGCCCTCCCAGTATCGATAAAGCTGCTCGCGGACCTCGGCCGCCTGCACACGAGGACTGGCAACGCAATCATCGGCACGGCGATGGTCCAGGACATCATCGCGATAACTGTCCTGAGCATCCTCATAGGCCTCAACGTCAAGATAGGCCATGCGACCCCGTTCACCATATTGATGATGGTAATGAAGATAACCATCTTCCTGCTCCTGATTTTCGCCCTCGAGAGGTCCTTCCACATCAAGGATGGCTGGCTCGCGGGGAAGCTCACGGCGACGATGTCGAAGGTCAAGAGCAAGGAGGGCCAGTTCTCGATAGCGGTGATAGTGGCCATGTACTTCGCAGTCATCGCCGAGTTCTTGGGGCTCAGCTACATCATCGGCGCCTTCTACGGCGGGCTCATATTCTCGAAATTCGCAGTGGGGGAGATGAACTTTGCGGCTATAAAACGAGGGACGTCTGGAATCGCCATGGGCTTCTTCGCGCCGATTTTCATCTGCTACATCGGCCTGATGTTCAACCTGAGGGAGCTGCTCCCCATCCTCGGCATGTTTCTTGTGGTCCTGATTGTCGCCGTCGTGAGCATGTTCGGGAGCGGCTACCTGGGGGCGCGGATGGCCGGATACAACGAGAAAGAAGCAAGAATCATTGGTGTGGGTATAAACACCCGCGGGATGATGGAGATGGTCGTGGCTCTCGTCGGTTACAATTACGGTTTCATAGATAAAAATTTCTTCTCGATACTCGTCGGAATGGCGCTTGTTACGACAATGGTGACTCCCTCATTACTGAAATATCTCTATGCCAGATTGCCCGAGGAAAAGGCGGCATCCGCAGAGGAGCGCGAGGAGCAGATCCTGAAGGAAATGCGCGAGTGGTTGAAGGGGTGATTGTGAGCGGCGAGCGCAGGTCGACCCCCTACGGGGACGCTCGACCGACTTTGTGCGAGCCAGTTTCGAAGCTCGGAGGCATTCCCCGCCGGCACGGAAAACGAAGGTTGCGCCTGGCTCAGCGAAGGCCGCCCGTTGGCCCGCCCGAGGGCACCGAAAGTTTATTAACGTAGAGTTGTTGTCCGACTTTACCCAAAACCATTCCAACGTAAGTAGAAATATTACAAACCAGAGGGATTTGAAATGCGAAATACGAACACATGCAAGCTCGGGGTCATAATATTGACCCTCGCGATGCTGGCGACGGCGTTTGCGGTGCTCCCGAACACGGGGGCCGGAAACGCGACGAACGAGACGATGCCGGAAGACTACGGAGTCTACCACATAAAGGGAAAGGTAATCAGCTTCTCCAATTCGTTGCCCGTATCGGGAGTCAAAGTCACGGTCAACAACAGAACATCACCGACACCGCTACCAGAATCTGTGTACACGGATTCGAGCGGGTCGTTCGATATCGTAGTATCCGCATGCAATCAGACGGTAACCTTTGAGGACACGAAGTACCAGACCGAAACAAAAAAGGTCGCCTGGACAGATTTCAACCTGACGACAAGGATTGCCAACATCGGCGAGGTCGGCCTCACGCGGCTCTCCTCGATTTCGGGAATCGTCAAGAACCGAGCCGGAATTGCATTGGCGGACGTGGCAGTCAAAGCCAAGGATTCTAACGACAACATAACTGGAGAGGGTACCACAACGTCTGTGGGAGCCTTCACAGTTTACGTTGGTTCGCAATCAATCGACGTGACATACAGAAAGATGGGTTACTTCGACAAGGTCGTGCACTACGAGCTCACAGGTGACAAGAGCGTCGGCACCGTGTACATGGACGCCATCGTTCCGGAGCCGTCCGTCCTCGTTTTCGGAGTTGTCCAGAACCTGACCGGAGTCGGAATTGAAGACGTGACCGTATCCGTTTCGCGAGATGGTATTAACTGGATTAGCAACCTCACGGACGAGCACGGATATTACGAGATGTTCACATATTCAGGAAGGTTCAAGGTCAAGTCCGAGCTCAATGGATATTACACCAAGGAGTTCTGGGCGAGCGCCCCCGAGGTCGACCGATACAACATCGACATCAACATGACGGAGACCCCGGCTGAAACAAATTCACTGTGGGGAATCGTCACCGATTTCACCAGCGGCCTCCCAATTGAGGGTGCGACCGTCAAGCTCATGCGATACGACTCGGTGAACGGCATTTACGAAACCAAAACCTCGGTGACAACGATAGCCAACGGGAGTTACTCCCTCATGTTCCCGGATGGCACGTTCAGGCTCTGCGTCAGCCTGGAAAAGTACTTCACGAACTCAACGTATTGGATTGACCAAACCATCAGCCAGAAGGACGTAAAGCTGACCTGGATTCCACAGGACCGCACGCTGTCCGGGCGCATCCTGGACGCGAAGGACAACTTCCCGATTGCTGGCGCGACCGTGACGATATACGAAAAAACCACGACGCGCCTATACGAAAACAGCACCGAATCGCTCTCGCCGAACGGATTCTATTCAATAAACGCGTACCAAGGTAGTTTTGCGATTCTCGTCGACGCCCCTGGTTACCAGGGAAAGCTGGTGTCCGCGACCATCGGCCTCGTCAACCTCAACAAGGACGTCAAACTGATGCCGTCTGGAATTGACATGATAACGAAGACCTATACATTCTCCTCAAACTGGAAGAACGTTTCTTACCATGAGAGCAGAACCCTGAGCGTCGACAACGCCACGCTGAGGGCGATGGCTGACATCGCACATGGAAGGGGCAACCTGACGCTGAACCCGAACACATGGACGCTCACCGCGGGGACTGTCAACATCTGGAGCGCCTACATGGAGGCAGAGGGTCTTCCGATGATATACACGACCGACATTCTGGCTCTGGACAACAACTATTATGAACTCGTTGGCTCGGCGAAGGTCAACATCTCCAATGCAATCGGCAGCGTCGAGACTTCGATGGCCGCCATCGGTCTTGAGATATTCGCAAACTACACGATGGTCGGAACCGTGGCCGCGGGAACGGAGCACGAACTATTGTTCAACGCGAGTTACGACACGGAAACAACTGACAACGTGTACATGATAAACCTCCTTGAAGGATACGAGATGACTGCCAACACCTCAAGCAGCAAGGTCAAGATGGCCGGTTTCACCGCCATAACCGTGGACACGCTCAACGGAACGGGAGCCGAGAAAATCTCAATGACGATCATGGAGAGCGACAACGGAACCGCGAAGATCCGCCTCACCGACGGCACGTTCTACGAGAAGAACTCCACATACAAGGGTTACGAAGTCATTGTCAGGAAGGCCGATGCGACGGCATTCAACTCAACCGTCAAGTTCAGCGCCTCCGAATCCACAGACCCTGTCGGACAGATATCCCTTGCAAACTTCACGTGGAACTTCAAGGATGGCTCAAACTTGGCGTACGGCATCACAGCCACCCACAACTACACCACAGCGGGAACTTTTAAAGCCATTTTAAATGTAACTGAGACAGGCGGGAACAAGACGAATCACACAGCCATCGTCCATGTTGACGAGGCAAAGCCAACGGCAGTGATAAACGTCCTGTACCACACCATCTCCACGTCCAACGCCATTACAATCAACGAGGACAACCAGACCTCTTTCACCGGAGGCAACTCGACAGACACGATAACCGGCACGACCGCAGGAATCATACAGACCTGGCAGTGGTCCTGGGGCGACGGCTCCGCGAACGACACCATGACGAAGGGAGGCGAGGCCAACATCAACCACACCTACCTTGAGCCTGGAACGTACACCCTTAAAATGAATGTGACCGACGTCGTCGGGCACGTCAGCGTGGACAAGAGCGTCAATGTCACAGTCATGGACGTCACCAAGCCCACCCCGGACTTCAAGATATTGAACTCCACCTACGCAATCGTGACAGGATGCAGGGAGAACGTCTCGTTCTACTTCAACTCGACCTCGACGGACAACCACTACTCATACGACAACCTGACATACACATGGAACTTCGGAGACGGCTCCGCTGTCGAGACCGCGATGAACACAACGCACACGTTCACCAAGATAGGCACCTTCAACGTCACGCTCAACGTCACGGACCTGGCGGGCAACTGGGATGTGAGGACGACCCCGGTGAGCATAAGCCTTGGAATCAGGCCGGACCTCATGCTCTACGCCAACACGCTCAAAATCGACCCGAAGACCGTAGACGACGGGCAGAGCGTCAAGCTCTCTGTCAACATCACGAACAAGGGCGAGGCCGACGCGACTGGAACGGTCGTGACCTTCTTCATCCGCAACTCCGACGGCACCAACGACAGGATTTCCGGAACGGTAGTGCTCACAAACACAGACGGGACGACAAACTCCGGAACCCTGTCGCCGAAGAAGAACGCTACTGCAAGCCTGAGCTGGAAGCCTTCGGGCAAGGGCAACTACACGATATACGTCACGGCCAACTGCACGGGCGAGCACTCGTCCACGATGTTCGACAACAACAACGGAGCGACGCTGAACGCGTATGTGAAGGTCAACGCCTCGCCGATGATACAGTACGCCATAGCCGGCGTAGCAATCGGCGTGTTCATCGTCGGAGCCGTGGTCTACTTCTTCTGGGTGAGGGGCAAGAGCGGCGGACCGATAGACGACAAGCGCAAGAAGAAGTAAATCCCAAAAGAAACCCCATCAGAAGGCTCAAAAACCTTTTTAAATTCCTTACCTATGCAATTTTCAACGGTCCAGGGTGACCTATGCAACGCCTTCGAGTCATAGACACGGACCTAGCGCATCCGTTCAGGACAGGGGCGCTCGACGAGGCGATACTGAGGACCCGCGCACGAGACGAAACGCCGGACACGCTGCATTTCTACAGGCGCGAACCGCCAGGAGTCTCGCTGGGTTATTTCGGGAAGGCTGGCAACGAGGTCGACCTGGATTACTGCAAGGGGAACGGAATCTCGCTGCTTCGAAGGCTGAGCGGCGGGAGCGCTATCTACACAGACCGAAACCAGCTCGTGTACGCCTTCGCGAGCAAGGGGGCGCTGCCCACGAGCCCGAACGCCGCTTACGCGGTAGTGTGCGGGGCGCTGGTGTTTGCCTTCGAGCGATTGGGCGTCGAGGCCGAGTTCAAGCCTGTGAACGACGTCCAACACATAGGGAAGAAACTCTCTGGCAGCGCGCTCACGCGGCGCTGGGGCGCGCACCTCGTCCACGGGACCGTGCTGGTGGCTGTTGACAGGGAAAAGATGTTCCGCGCGTTGAGGGTCGATGCGGGGAAGGTCCGCTCGAAGAATCTGCCAGAGCCTGGGGCGCGGGTAACCTCGCTGGCGGAGATACTCGGGAAGGCTCCGGCGATGGAAAGTGTCAAAGCGGCGGTTGTTGCAGGGTTCGAGGAGCAATTCGGCATGAAAGCCGCGTTAGGAAAGCTGGCGCCGCACGAGAAGGAGCTTGCAGACAGGCTCGTCGCGGAGAAGTACGGAACGGACGAGTGGAATCTGAAGCGCTGAGATTTGCACATCGTCCGGCGGCAAATCACATCTCTGCGGGTGCCGCCAGCCCCAGCATCCCGAGCGCTGACGCCAGCGCCCACCTCGCGCCCACGGCGAGCGCGATGCGGAACTCTCGGACCTCAGGCTCCGCGGTGATGACGGGGCAGTCCCTGTAGAACTGGTTGAACTCCGATGCGAGCTGGAGGGCGTACGATGCCAGCGCGTGCGGCGTCTTATCCTCGGCGCACTTCGAGACGACCGAAGGCATCTGGGCGATTGCGCGCACCAGCCGCGTCTCGCCGCTTTCGAGGACGGATGGGATTGAGCCTGCTTCGGCCCGTCCCGAGGGCGGGGGGGCGGGACGTTCGTTGCTCGCCCTCGCCAGGATGCTGCAGGCCCTCGCGTGGGCGTACTGGATGAACGGCGCCGAGCATCCCTCGAAGTTCAGCGCCTCCTCCCATTTGAACACCATCGGTTTTTCCGCCTGGACGCGCACGATGTTGTACCGGACCGAGGCGATTCCGACCGCGGTCGCTATCTCGCGCTTCTTGTCTTCGGGCAGCTCCGGACGGCGCTTTTCGACTTCGGCCTGCGCCCTCACGATGGCTTCGTCCAGCAGGTCGTCGAGCAGGACGACTCGTCCTGCGCGGGTAGACATCTTGCCCTCCGGCAGGGACACGAAGGCGTAGAACAGCACTTCCGGAACTTTCTCGGAGCCTAGCAGGCGCAGGCCGATTTCTACTCCCTTGGCCTCCAGCTTGTGGTCCTCCCCGAGCACGTTCACCGCGCGGTCGCAGCGAGAGAGCTTCCACTGGTGGTAGGCCACGTCTCGCGCTGCGTAGAGCGACGTTCCGTCGGTCCTGGAGAGGAAGTATTTCGAGCTGCGGCCCGAGATGCCGTGGTTCTCCAGGTCGATGTAGAGCGCGCCGTTCTCGTCAGGGAGGCCGCCACCTCGGAGCGCGTCCAGCGTCCGTCCGACGCTCCCGTCGACTACGAACTTCGACTCGCTCACGTAAGAGTCAACCTCCGCCCCGATGCGGCGCAGCGTGGGCGATATAGTCTCTCCCATGACGTTGGAGCAGATTCGTATCATCTCGTCGATGACGGCCTTGTCGCCGTGCTCGGCGCCAGACACGAGCGATGCCAGCTCCTCCTTCAGGGCTGGGTCGCCCGGAGACTCTCCCTCGCGCTCGCCTGTAGCGGCGGCGGCCCACTGGTAGGTCTGCCCGTGCCGCACTGCGAGGGTCTTCATTGCCGCCTGGCGCCCCATGTCGTCCACGTAGTACTGCGTCTCGACTGAGTATCCCGCTGCGCGCATTATCCGCGCCAACGTGTCTCCGATAATCGGGTTGCGCCCCCTGCCCACGCTAAGGCGGTCCGTCGGGTTGACGCTCGTGTGCTCCAGTATGACCCGGAGGCCTTTGGGCGGGAGCGTCCCGTACCGGTCTCGAAGCTCGGCGAGGGCTTCGAGGGTCGCGCGCGCCATTTTCTGCGAATCGAATGTGAAGTTGACATACGGCCCTGCGGGCGCGTGGGTGAAAAGCGCGGACTGGCCGATTGCCGCGTCGAGGGATTTGGCAATCTCGACTGGATTCCTGCGCAGCAGCTTGGCGAGCCTGTGGCAGGGTACGGCGATGTCCCCCATGCCCTCGGGGGGGGCTTCGAGAGGCAGGTTGCGATGCTCCTGTGGTATCTCCAGTTTGGCTAGACCGGCCTGGACGGCTTCCCCGACGGAGTCTCTCAGGCTCAGGATGGGGTCGTTCATGAGCGGACCACCTCGCTCGTTGCGCGCAAGGAGATTTTGCATGCAAGCCATTCAGACGCCGTGGGGATATGCAACATCAAGCCACCCTGTACCTCAGAATGGCCGCTATCCCCCCAAACGCTTTCATTAGCATGTCCCCCTCCTCCGAATCGCCGGAAACCATCTCTATGACCGTGCCGACGCTCTCCGCCGCCTTGTAGAGGTCGGAGACCAGGGAGCTGCGCTCTCTCTCAGATAAGGATGCGCCGCATTTCTTGCAGGCGCGGTTGGCGCCTGCGTCCGCTTCCTTCGAAGTCGCCGACTCCTCGGCGCCGCAGGACTGGCATTTGAAGGCTATCCGCACGGTATCCAGCCTTTCGGAGACGAGCAGGGTGTCGACCGCACCGAGCTCCAGCGCGTGCCTCACCTCCTTTTCTCCATAAGCGGCCTTGCCGCCGTCCGGCTTGCGTATCTCGTCGACGAACCGCTGCATCAGGCGCTTCTCCTTTGCGAGGTCCATCTCCGTCAACACGCCGGAGGCTTTCTCCATCAGCTCGCGAAGGCCGTATTCGTCTGTGTATCCGGTGTCGAAGGTGTTCAAAACCTTCTTCGCCAGCTCGTGGTGGAGGTATCCCTCCTTGACGAAGAAATCCTTTGTGGGGCCTGGGCCGCCTACAATTATGCCTGTCAAGTCGGGGTTGTTGAGGAAGGTATCGTTCATCACGCCAGCGACCTTCTTGTAGTACTCGTGGGCGGCAATCTCGATGAGCCTCTCGAACCTTAGCGCAGACTGGCCTCCCCTGCTGTGCTTCCCCATCACGTGCGATTCGAAGGACTTGATGAGCGTTATGCGCTTTCCTTTCAGCATACCGATTGTCGCCTCGTTCCGATCTATGACCAGCAGGGCGAAGGTCTCCTTCTCGGTCAGCTGATCCTCGAGAATCTCCAGGAAGAACGTCGAGTCGCAGCGGTAGAGGAACGAGTTAATCGGCTCCGGGGGCTCTATAACATAGCTCACGGGCTCAGTCTGGTCCCCGCCCTTCGGTTTGTGGCCCACGAAAAGCACGACACCGTTTGCGGGCGGTTGCTTGTAGTTTTTCAACCGTCCTATAAGGGACTCTATGGCCCACGTGACGTTCTTCTTAGTGGTGCGGGACTTGATGTTGCTGGCCTGGGCGTACTCGTTCCGCAGGTAGTTGGTGACGTCGGAGATTTGCTTCGAAGGCGGGACGTAGAGAGAGATGCACTCCGTCGCCCGCCCGCGCACGCCCCTGAGCTCCTCTAGCTTGCGGCGGAACTCGTACCGGGCCAACGCATTGTCGTCTGCCATTCTTACCAGCATCCATCCAAAGATTTATTACCCGTATGCCAATACCGTTTATCTAGATTGTGGGTGAACCATGAACCGGTCAAGGGCCAGAAGTCCCGGCGGTATGGAAACAGTTGTGGTTTCTATAGGAGGCTCGGTCCTCCTGCCGCGAAGCGTCGATGCGCATTACATCAAGAAGCTCGCGAGGATGCTGGAAGGCGCCTCCCGCGATGTGAACATCTTCGCGGTCGTCGGTGCAGGCTGGATTGCCAGATTCTACAAGGACCTCGGTCTTGAGCTCGGGTGCAAAGAACTGACGCTTGATGAGAATGGCATCGCCGTGACGCGCCTGAACGCGAGCCTCCTTATCACCGCCCTCGGGGCTAAAGCGAACCCTAAGCCTGCATTTACAGTGGAAGAGGCGATTTCACTGGCCAGCAGGTACGACATCGTCGTGATGGGCGGAGAGACGCCTGGCCAGACTACGGATTCGGTGGCGGCGCAGATTGCATCCATGACCGGCGCAGCGCGGGTCGTCAACGCGACCGACGTCGACGGCGTCTACGACAGCGACCCGAGAAAAAATCCGAAGGCGAGGCGCCTCGACACAATGACCTTCGCGCAGTTCGCGGAGCTGTGCGGGAAGGCGAGGCACAGCCCGGGGATGCATGTTCCGTTCGACCCCTCGGGGGCGAGGCTGGTTTCAAAGAAGAAGATTGTGACGGTTATCTTGGATGGAAAGGACCTCGCATCTTTCAAGGGCGCCATTTTGGGGCGCAAGTTCAAGGGAACTGTCGTGGGGGGCTGAAAATGGTTTACAGGGCGTTCATCGCGGTCGAAGTAGGCGGCATGTCAAGGTTGCTAGACATGGACGAGGAGCTGAAGAGGACTCACGGAGACCTCAAGATAGTCGATGCGGACAACATCCACATGACGATGAAGTTCTTGGGCAACGTCGATGAGGCGGCGGGGGAAAAGATTGTCAAGGCCATGAAAGCGGCAGTCAAGAAATTCGAGCCGTTCGACATGGTAGTGAGGGGTGTGGGGGTATTTCCCAGCGAGGACGACATAAAAATCATCTGGGTCGGCGTGGACGACCCCAAGCCTTTGGCGAAGATTTACGACAATCTGGAAAAAAGCCTGAAGAAGCTGGGATACGAGCCTGAGAGCCGCGCCTTCACGCCCCACGTCACGATTGCCAGGGTCCGGAGCCCGAAGAACAGGCTCCGGGTCAAGGAAATCGTGGATGCGCACAAGGAAGACGAATTCGGGGTGATTAAGGTCGACACCCTGTTCCTGAAGAAGAGCTTCCTTACCAACGAGGGGCCAGTTTACACGACTGTCGGGACCGCGAGGCTAGGGGAATAG
This sequence comes from Methanobacteriota archaeon, assembly GCA_043799545.1. GTDB lineage: Archaea > Thermoplasmatota > Thermoplasmata > SG8-5 > DAIRED01 > DAIRED01. The sequence continues at coordinate 65,386 of JAZDNO010000029.1, forward strand.
GCGGTTGAAGATGGTCGCCGAGTGGAAAGTCGATCCTGAAGTCGAATCTGCGCTCTGGGCGGAGATAAGGGCCGATGCCATCCGCGCTGCTCACGAGGCAGGCGGAGGGAGGATGCTCGATCTGGGCGGGGCGGCTGGTAGCTTCACGCATTATATATCGAGCAAGGTTCCAGGTTACAAATGCGTTTCTATAGACATAACCCGTCCGAACGTCGAGCCAGTGTGCGATTTCGTGATGGGTGACGCGCTTCGACTGCCTTTCAGGGATTCTACGTTCCAGGTCGTCGCGGCCAGGGCCGTTCTCCACCACTTTCCTCGGAGCCTGGGCGAATCGATGGCAGAGCTGCGCCGCGTGCTGGTTCCAGAAGGTCGGTTGATTATCGAGGAGCCCTGCTCTGGCAACCCCCTGGCAGCGATTGCTAGGAAGGCCTTTCCAACGGACAGGCACGACCCCGGGGAGCGGCCCGTGGCAGCTGGTGTGATGGCAGAGGCGGTGAGGGCATGTTTCAACGCCGTGGAGGTCAAGCATTACTTCCTCGCTTCATACCTTGTCCCGCACGTGGTCTCCAGAATGCCAGATGCACTGAAATCGCTCGCGCGGCACCTCGGGATGGCCGTCTACAGGGCTGACAGGCGCGTGTTAAATTCCTCCCATCTAGCCAGGCGTGCGGCGGCTTACGTCCACATCTCCGCCATCAAGGGTAAGAAATAAATACCCATATCGATTCGGGGGGTTGCTCTGATATATAGATTATATTGGGGAACCATAAATAACGCAACGGTGAGGCAATGCAATCGGATCTCAGCACTGACACACACACAGGGCAGACCCACGACCAATCGGGCCAGCCCGAGGCAAGGCAAGCGAAAGCTGAGAGAAAGGAACCATCCAGCATTGCGGCAAGCCAAAGCTCGGCAGGGGCGAAGTTGCCGCGCAAGGACTTCAGGCACCACGCGGGGAAGGCCGTAAGCTACGTCCGAGGGACGTGGTTCGGGAGGAACTGGTACACGATAACCGTGCTGTTCTTCCTCGTCGTACTGGGATTGTTCGTCAGGTCGTACTTCGGCGTCCAGCCGGCGACCCAGGACGGATTCCTGCTGTCTGGAGGTTCCGACTCTTACTACCACCAGCACGCCTACCTCTACGGATACGAAACAGGGCATCACCTGCACCTTGAGGACATGCTCAATTACCCGATGGGCACCAGGAACCCGCGTCCCCCGCTCTACGATTGGTCCATATTCATAGGCGGCGAGGCGCTATCTCCCTTCTTCGGCGGGGACGCCATAGAATCGATGTGGTGGGTATTCATCTTCTCCACGGCATTCTGGGGCGCAATAACAGTAATACCGACGTATTTCCTGGCAAAGGAGGCCTTCGGGAAGAAGGCGGGTTACGTCGCAGCGTTCATGATTGCGATAATGCCGGGTCATATCCAGCGTAGCGTTTTGACCAACGCTGACCACGATGCCATTGCGCTTTTCTTCATAGTTACTGCTTTCTATTTCTTCCTCAAAGCGTTGAAGAATCTAAAGGCAGACGTTTACGTCGATTCCTGGCGCGATTTGAAAGGCGCAGCCGGAGGGCTCAGGCGCATGGTTTCGGAGAATCAGGTCTCGGCTCTGTTCGCGCTGCTGTCCGGTTTCTCTTTCCTTGCAGTCGCGCTTACCTGGCAGGGTTACGCCTACATGCTGGTCATCGTGACGCTTTACTTCGCAATCCAGATACTCGTCAACAGATTCAGGAACGTCGATTCGATGGGCGTGATAATGGTCTACGGTATTTCCGTAGGAATAATCACGCTGCTGGCATTCCCGTATTACTACCTGTCGGTTCAGATAGCGAGCTGGTACGATGCGCCGACGTACATGTTCCTCGGGGCGCTGGCCTTCGGCATGACCCTTCAAATCACGAGGAAGTATCCATGGCTGCTCGTCCTCTCGATTCTGACAATAGGCGGCGTCGTGGCCGTTCTGTCGCTTTACCTCTTTTGGGACTCGATGTACCACACCCTGATAGGGGCCATAGCCAGCGGTGCTGGATACTTCGTCAGGAACAAGCAGTACGAGACCATCGCGGAGGCGCAGGCTCCGCCGTTCAGCAACCTGGCGATGTCGTTCGGGGTCATGACTTTCTGGCTCTCCCTCGTTGGAATAGGGTACGCGATATACCAGCTTCCGAAGAAGCTCAAATTCGACTACATATTCATCGTGGTGTGGGCCACGACCTCGATATACATGGCAGTGAGCGCGGCGAGGTTCATGTTCAACGCCGCTCCGGCGTTCGCCGTCACCGCGGGTTGGATAATCGCGATAATCATTGCCAAGCTCGATTTGCGAGGAGCGTTGGAGCAGCAGAGGCGGAACGCGAGCGGGTTCAGCAACGACTGGACCGTCTTTCAAACATCTTTTGCAGTCGGTGTGATAATAGGGATTTCGGGTTTCGGGGCTTACCTATACATGGATAGCCTGGCTCCCCTCGCAATCGCGGCTGTCGCCCTTATGACCCTCGCCTACTCAGTCTATGCCTATGGGATGAGGGCAAAGTGGTACTTCTTCGCCCTCGGCCTTCTACCGATGGTGATAACCCTCGCCTTATACGCGACGGCCTACGACGGGTTCCACAAGACTGCGGACCACCTCGCCATCCCGCTAATCACTGCATTCGCCCTCGTCATACTTATCGTACAGCTCAGGGGAGCAAAGCTCAGGACAACCGCCGGAGTTCTGTTCCTGGCGTTCCTCGTCGTACTGCCAAATGTCTGGGGCGGTGTCGATGCGGGGATACCGTATGAGGTGAAGTCCGATTACGATAAAAATATATACGATGCGATACCCAGCGCGTTCACCCCCGACAGTTACGATGCGCAGAATGGAACGAACTGGTATCTTGGCGGATTTGGATACTCGCTGCCTTTGAATACGAGATATTACCCTGCGGCATACGATTGGCTTGCAACGCAGGACGATGGGATATACCCTGTGGCAAACCGTCCCGCGTACCTGAGCTGGTGGGATTACGGTTTCGAAGCGGTCAACGAGGGCCAGCACCCGACCGTCGCGGACAACTTCCTTGGCGGTCACCAGCTGGCAGGCAACTTCATCATGGCGCAGAACGAATCGAACGCGGTGGCATTGATGACCATCAGGATGATTGAGGCGGATTGGGCGCGAAACAGGAACTCCATCAAATGGGGAGACCCGAGCATCGAGGGTTTCTTCAGCCCTGAGTTGCTAAACGTGTTCGAATCGCACGGTCTCGACCCCGATATTTTCGCAAACATGATTAAGAACCCGAGCGAATACGTCGACTACATCAAGGCGCACCCGGAGATATACTCGCCCAGGGACTCCGTCATCCAGGATGTCAACGCTCTGTACCTGGCCGCAATGGGATACATCTCGATGTCCAGGAACACCGACGGCGTTGTGTCCCTGTACCACGATGTCAGCGAGGCGACCGGCTGGTCGATACGCTACTTCGCGATAGACAGCAGGCTTTTCCCGTTCTCAGGCGACAACACGGGCATCTTCTACGCTCCGGCCAAGCTTTCTGACCACAGGATAAAAGAACCTAACCAGCCATACGACTTCTTCGAGATAAAGGCTGTCGGGGAGTACGGCGGCGAATACTCCTTGGAGGAAATCCCGGATGACGTCAGGGTCGTCGATTACAAACTTCAATACAATGACATGTTTTACAAGACGATGCTCTACAAGTGCTTCGTCGGGTACAGCGGCGCGGACATAGGCGGAACAAACGCCGACGGAATCCCCGGGCTCAACGGTACCCTGGAAAGCAACGAGCCGATGCAAGGCTGGAACATGACCCATTTCAGGAGGGTCTACAGGACTGCCTATTACAATCCGTATCCCAGCGAGGAAGTGCGCAACCACTCCGATGCCTGGCGAGCCATGAACTTCGACGAAGCAGCGAAGCTCCAGCAAGACATCCAGGCCGGAAAGGCGACAGGCGTCGTCGACGGCAGCGCCCGCTCGTCAATGTACCAGGGAGTCACATTCCTCAAGTATTACGATGGTGCGATCGTAAGCGGGCGAGTCGCTTTGCCGGATGGCACGCCACTTCCGGGGGCGCACGTCACAGTGTATGACGAATACGGCATCCCCCACAACATCGTAACCACTGACCAGGATGGTAAATATCAGCTGATAGCGCCGTTCGGCAACGTTTCCGTCGTCGTATCGACCGGAGCGCTCACAATGGACAAGCTCGTGGGCACGGAACTCAACGGCACGCAGTTCTTCGTCAGGGACGACCAGGCGATGCGCGAGAATGTGGACCAGGACGCCAACGGCGTTTGGGACTACTACATCACCAAAGACATCCAGGTAAACGGCGGAAACCTGACCGGCGTCGTATTCGCGGATGCGGATTCCGACAGCACGTACAGCCCGAACGATTATTACCTGAGGGGGGCGCTGGTCACCGCGACCCCGGTTTCGAGCGGCGAGGCCGCCACGGCCATAGTTGCCGAGAACGGCACCTACACATTCTCATCTCTGCCTCCCGGCAGCTACAGGGTCAACATTTCCCTGTTTGGCTACGAGCTGGTCAATCAGACCACCGTCGATGTCGGAGGAACCGCCTCGGGGACCCAGGATTTTCCTGTCAAAACGGCACTTATTTCGGGGTATGTTCTTCAGTACAACCAGGCCCCGGCTGTCAACGCGACAGTCGCAATATCCGACGAACTCACAAACATTGTGGACATAATAGATACAGAGGAGAGCGGATATTACAACACATCCCTGATTCCCGGACGCTATTACATCATGTCGAATACAAAGGGCGGGGATTGGAGCCAGACGAGGACAATTGAAGTCAAGGGAAGCTTCAACATGTCTGTGAACATAACCGTATACCACTCGGTCCTGATAAGTGGAATCGTCAAAGCCGGGAGCGCCCCAGCAGCAAACGTCTCCGTGTCTCTTTTCAACCTTCGCCAGCAAAACCAGGATATTTCCATTTTAACGGACAGCAGCGGCAGATTCAGCCAATACATTCCATACGGCGACTACATGGCGTACGCCTCTTTCCGAACGGCAGACGGCAGGGGATATGCATACTTGAAGAAACTGTTGGTAGACGGCAACCTCAACAACCTGACCTTGGAAATGTCCCGCTCCGGCAGGATATACGGCATGGCGAAGGACAGAAGCGGGATTCCGGCGCAAAACGCGAAGCTCTCGTTCCACGGAGAAGGTTTGTACAGGGCGACCACGAATTCCACTGGCGGCTATTCCGTGCTCCTGCCTGCAGGCAACTACGCGGTCCATATGGAACTCGCGACGATGGATGGGATTTCACTCACATCTGTAAACGTACCGGCCGGTGGGACAGCCCACCATGACATGACAGGCCGCGCTGGATTGCAGGTATCGGGGACCGTCTTCAAGGACCTAGACGGAGACGGGCTAGCGGGCCAGAACGAATCGCTGCCGTTCTCCAAGGTCACCTTTTATGCGGCATCCGAGTCAGGAATATCGTTGCCATTCTATACGGATGACGCTGGTGCATTCAGCGGCATCGTTCCGTCGAGTGAAACGTACATAATAGTTTCAGAGAGCGCTGGTTACACGGCGGTGATGTATGGCCCTCTCGACAAGAAAACGGCCCAGGCGACTCAGAGTTTCCCCATGGACAAAGGCGCCGTCAGGGTCAGCGGGATGGTCACGGATTTGTCTTCCGAAGCTCCGTTAGGCGGGCAGACCATCAGATTCCAACCTCAATACGGTTCGGAAATTTTTGTCCCGGTTCTGGCAGACGGAACGTATTATATCGACCTCGCGCCTGGCTTGGTCGATGCCAGTATCAACTGGGACGTCTCAGGTGACGGTTCTATGGACGAGGTATACCAGTTCGCGATGGAGACCGTCAGGTTGGACGTCGGCGTTGGAATGGCGGGCATCGAAATCGATTTCCAGGCGGTCAAACGCGTCAGAGTAAACATCTCCGCGACGAGCCTAGGCAACAACATCAGTGCAGACGTGGAATTCATCGGGCCCGAGGAATACCAGTATTCCATCCAGAATCCCGAGGGCGAAGATGTCTACCTAATGCCCGGAGAGTACGCGATGGTGGCCCGATACACACCGGAATCCGCGGGAAACGTCACATTGGACGAACGGATGGCCTTCTTGAATCAGACGTTGTCCAAGGGCACAAACATCACCTTCAACCTCTCGGCAACAATCTCTTTGAAAGGCACCGTGCGCTACTCGGGAACTGCCAAACCCGGAATGAACATCACGTTGACGGATGTAGAAACTGGAGTGGCCATTTGGGGAAATTCCTCCGAGACTGGGCAGTACGAAATCCGGACCCTCCCTAGCCGAGTTTACAAGCTCGCGGTCAACCAGAGCATGAACGAGCCTTCCAGCCTTGCGCTGAGGCAATACCTGTATGTCGCAGAACAAACGGTAAATATGAGCGCCTCCGGGATTCTTGTGATCAACCTGGACCTTGTGCGGTCGATGGACAACGCAACCGTAGCCGGAGCGCTGGATTCGAGGGGGTATGGTTCTCAAAGGCTCGATTTCATATCCGCCGACAACTCGGCCATCGATGCCAAAGCCACGGTGGGAGAGGACGGGCGGTTTTCCATCGGGCTCGCGCCTGGCGAATACTTCCTATACGCTTATGATTCAGCGGAAAAGAAGGTAGCGCTTCAAAAGCTCAACGTGACGACCGAGGGCGTATCGAACCTTACAATATCCATGGTCGGTGGCTTGAAACTCTCCGGCAACCTCTACTTCAGGGATTCGACGCCTGTGGAGACTAACGTCACGATTTTGGTCGGCGGTCAATCCAAGCTCAGCGTGTACTCTTCAGCGGGCTATTACGAAATCTGGCTTCCCACGGGGTCTTACAACATAAGCGCGCAGCGCAACGTAACTGAATTCAGCACAGACGTGTTGTACACGTACAATGCGACGGTGGCGCTCTCCAGCAACCTGAGGTACAACATTCAGCTGGCCAGGCAGGACAGATACGGTGCAAGGATAGACTGGAACCCCGCGCAGAACGTGCCAGTTGCGCCAGGAGCGAACCAGACATACTCATTCACGCTCACCAACACAGGCAACCTCGTCGACACCTACGTGATGGATGTCCTTGGTGACGATGGATGGATCCTTTCGGTCAGTATGAAGGAGGTCACCCTCGTTCCAGGAGCGAGCGCGTCTATGCTGCTCAACATGACGATTCCCGAGAAAGTGAAGGTCGAGCACGTTCCAATGACGGTGACGGCCGAGTCGAAGGGCAACCCGGCAGGCGCGGCCGTCTCGAAGGAGATGGAGGTCAACACAACTCAGCGCCACGAAGTCTCGTTCACGCCTACTGCCATCCCTCCGGTCGAGAAGGCCGACGGTTACTCTTTCGCAATTTCAATAACCAATTCAGGGAACGGCAAGGATATATACGACGTATCCGTCGCGAACATCGAAGACCTGGCTGAAAAGGGATGGGGCATAGATTGGAACGCCAGCGCAGCGGTCGCGGAAAATGCCAACGGGACGGTGCTGAAAGGCGTGTCCGTGGATTCCAATGCCAGCGTGGAGCTAAGATTCACACTCGTAAGGAACGTGACTTCGGCTGTGCCCCCAAGCGAGGTAATCCTCTATGTTCGTTCAATCGCAGAGCCTAACGCCTTTGCCACGTACATAGTGGACGTGCGTTCCGGCGTGGCTGTAGAGGGCGCAAGCGTTCCGTCCGCTTCAGGCGACGTCGTGGCGGACATAAATCCCGCCACCGGACATCTCACGGACGCCATCGGAGCGTTCTCCGCTGTCGGAATAATACTAGTCACTTACTATTACATGAGGAGAAGGAGGTGGCTGTCATGAAGCTGACGCAGTTGTTGTTGGTCGCGACGGTCGCCAGCATGTTAGTTATTGCGGCGTCGCCCCTTTCAGCGAGGGCCGACGGGGGCGCGAACCTGCGCCTTTACATCAAGGGCGCGGACGTGGCGGGCATCGGCTCGGGCATGGCCTACGAAGTCGTCGTAATAGGCGCTGACACGGGTACGTGGAAGTACGATTACTATTTGCTGGGAAACAACCTCACGGGTGCGAACCCCATCAAATCCAGCCCAAACACAGGCAACATTTCAGGCACGTCGTTCTCCGCAACAGTCACGATGCCGAGCGTCACGGGGACTGTCGAACTGCTTGTGAACATCAGCTCCACAAGCTCGGCTACGCCTCTCTGGCAGACCGTAATCAAGAAAATCGACGTCGTCAAATCCATCAACCTCGTATGCCAGGTGAAGAACCCCACGATGACGGACATGAACAGCATACCGTACCACGTATACGTGGACGGAGTGATGACGGACAACAGCACCCTCGAAACACTGGCTGCCGGCTCGACCGTTAACGTGAGCTCGGAATGGTACGTCAAGGATCCCGCCGAAGGTGCGCACGAGGCCGTGTACAAGTTCGACGTCGACGGGGACGGAGTTTTCGGCTCTAACGGCGACCTGGTCGTCTCGTTCACGTTCTACACCAAGGCGCAGAGCACGAACATCGCGCTGGTAATGACCGTAGTGGGCGCATTGGCGGCGCTGGGCATCGGGCTGATACTCATAAAGCGCAAGAGCTTCAAGTGATGCAGATGGCAAAGATGGTTTGCACCATATGCGGATGGGTTTACGACCCGGAACAAGGAGGACCCGCCAAAGGCGTCAAACCGGGAACTGGTTTCGACCGCTTGCCACCGGATTTCAGGTGCCCGAAGTGCGGCGCGGCGAAGAAGTGGTTCAAAGAAATGCAGTGACCGCTTTCACTTGTCCATGCGCGGCCTATCAGACCTCTGAAGCGCCTTGGATTCCTCCAATATCATCGCGTAGAGAGCTCCTGTGAAATCTGGGCGGAGAAGCCCGATCGACTTTGCGCGGACGCTCCTCAGGACCTCGGCTTCTCTCTCGTGGTCTTCGACTTTCTCCTTCGCGCGACACGCCAACAAGGCGAGCTCGAACCGCCGGCCCAACGCTCCCAGTATCTCGGTGTCGACGCGGTCTATCTCCTTTCGAATCAGTTCCAGTTCCATGGTCTCAACTCCTGGCCACCCTTGGCCGCTCCTGGTTAATCAGCATGAGGTCCGCAAGCACTATCGCTGTTACTGCCTCGACTACAACTGGCACCCTCAACGCTATGCAAGCGTCGTGCCTGCCCGAGTAGGCTGCAATCGTTGGCTTGCCGGTGCGCGTATCTAACGTGTGCCTTGGTTTCTTGATGGTCGAAGTCGGCTTGACGGCGATTCTGAGAACCAGCTCGTTCCCGTTCGTAATTCCGCCGTGGATGCCTCCGGCGTGGTTCGTCAGGGTTTTGCCGTCCGCGCTCGCGTATTCGTCGGAGCACTCGCTCCCGAGCATTCTAGCGGCCCCGAAGCCAGCACCGAACTCCACGCCCTTGACCGCGGGTATTGCGAAGAGCGCGTGGCTCAGGACGGACTCGACCGTGTCGAAGAAAGGCTCCCCCAGTCCGACCGGCAGGCCTTTCGCCCTGCACTCCACTAACCCACCTATCGAGTCTCCTGCCTCCATTGCGCACTTCAACGCCTTTTCGCCGCGAACCTTGCCCCCGGCCTCTACCAACCTGGCTTCAATCATTGCCGGGCGGGCAATCTTCTTGGCCACCACTCCAGCGGCAACGAGAGGCAGGGTCAACCGCCCGGAGAAATGCCCCCCTCCGCGGTGGTCGTTGTATCCTCCGTACTTCGCCATCGCTACAAAGTCGGCATGGCCTGGCCTGGGTAGGTTTTTCATATTGTCGTAGGCCGAGCCATCCGCGTCCTCGTTTTCAAAGAGGATTAGAAGAGGGGCGCCAGTCGTCCTGCCTTGGAGCACACCGCTCATTATCTTCGGCGCGTCGCTCTCGCGCCTCGATGTGGTGCCCTTGGCGCCGGGCTTGCGCCTGGCAATGTCTTTGGTAAAATCTCTCTCTGCCAACTTCATCCCTGCCGGGCAACCGTGCAAGAGCGCTCCGACGCATTCGCCGTGCGACTCTCCCAGAACCGACACTCTGAAAATCCTTCCGATGGTGTTCATTTCATCACCTTCAACCTTGCCAAATCCCCGAAGAATCCTGGGTAGGACTTCGAGACGCACCCGTGGCCCTTTATCGCGACCCCCTTCTCGGACACCAGCCCAGCGACTACGAGCGCCATCGCAATCCTGTGGTCGCCCTCGGAATCTGCCGCTCCCCCCCGAAGGTAGAACTGGCTGGATGCGCTCGTTCCAAAATGGCTTCCCCGCACAATCATCGTATCGTCCCTGACATGGATGTCCGCGCCGAGCCCGCTTAACTGGCGGCAAAGAGCTTCCGCCCTGTCGCTCTCCTTCGCCCTCAGCCGCCTCGCGCCCTTGATGCGGCTGGTCCCCCTGCACCCCACAGCTAGAACCGCCAGCGGAGGAAACAAGTCGGGGCAGTCCGTCGCGTCGAAGTCGAATCCCTCGAGCACTGCGCTCGCGACTGTTACCGAGCTACGAACGGTCTCGACCTCGGCGCCGGCCTCTTTCAGCGCTCCCACGATTGCCCTGTCGGCCTGGAGAGACTTCGAATCCAGGTTGCCTACAGTAACCCTGCCGGCGAGCGCGCCTGCCACTAGGAGGAACGCCGCCCCGGACCAGTCGCCTTCTATCGCGACCCGGGCGGGTTTGAGCTGCCGTCCGCCTTCGATTTCAAAGGAAGAGAGCCCTTCGTCGCAAACGATTTTCGCGCCGAATATACTGGCGGTATCGCTTGTCATCCTAACGTATGGTTTGCTCTTCAGATTCGACACGGACAGCTCGGAATCTTCGGGACAAACCGGAAGCGCCATCAGCAGGCCGGACAGGAATTGCGAGCCGTGCGAACAATCCAGCGCCGCCCTCCCGCCCTTCATCGGGCCGCTCACTTTTGCGGGCAGAAGCCCGCCAGTCAAGCCGCATTTGGCGCCGAGGCTCCTCATCGGCCCTTCGACAGGCCCGATTGGCCGGCTCGCCAGTGTCCCACTGCCCGTCACCTTGAATTTACCGTCGTAGGTCGCCGAGAGCGGTATCGACACCCGAGCGCAGAAACCCGATTCCGCGCAATCAAGCGCCGCACCGATTGGTTTTGATGAGAGTCCGTCCACGACCAGCCGGCCTTTCGCGGCGCCAACTTTCGCGCCGAGCATCCTCGCGATGCGGATTGCCGACGCAGCGTCATAGCACGTTGATGGAGAGAGGATAGTCGATTGCCCGTCCGCCAGCGAAGCCAGGAGAACGGCGCGCTGAGTCAGGCTTTTCGACGGGGGTGCACGCACCGTGCCGCAGACTTCACATGGCTTCACGCGTTTCAAAGGCAATCACCTCCGCGATTTTGGATGTGCTTCCATTGGAATCGACGACTATGTCCGCGCTCTCCAGGTAAATCGGAGTCCTCCCGGGCAGAAGTCCGAGGAATCCGGCGGGGCCATCCTGTTTTCTTCGTCCGGATAAGAGCGGCCTGTCATCCTTTCCGGTAAGGCGTTTCCCCAGGGTTTCGCCGTCGGCCCAGAGAAAGACGACCGTGCCGTGGTCTTTGAGCGCCCGCACATTTTCCGCATCCAGGATGCTGCCTCCGCCCGTCGCAACGACCGAAGGCTTGCTTCCCGCAAGGATGGAGATTCGTTTCCTCTCAAGCTTTCTGAAACCGGCTTCGCCGCGCTTTCTGAATATCTCGTTTATCGTCATGCCCGCTTCGCGCGCTATGTCCGCGTCCGTGTCTATGGATGGCAACCTCAGCCTTTTCGCAAGTTCTTTCCCGACCGCGGATTTGCCAGCGCCCATGAATCCGATGAGAGAGATGCCATTTCCCCTGTTCCCGGTTTCGCGGGAGTAAATCGCATCGCGCATCGTGTCCAGAGGCGCGTCCCGGCCCGTGAACAGCTCGAACGCTTTCGCGCCCTGGTGGAGCAGCCATTCGCGCCCGTCGACCACGTTGCACCCGGCTTTCCGCGCGTCGCGGACGAGCGCGCTCTCGCGCCGATAATCGGCGTCCATAACCGTCATGCCTTTACTCAAAGCGCCAATGGGGACGCGGACATCCGCCCCGCCCGAGCAGGAAACAATCGCCGAGCACGAGGGAACCGTCTTCTCGATTGCGCTCTTCGCCGGCGAGACGCTGCATCCGAATTCGCGCGCGATTGCCGCAGCTTTTGCGGCCGTCCTGTTGGCGACTGTGACTTTGGCCCCGGCTCCCATGAGCCCGAAGACTGCCGCGCGCGCCGCGCCGCCCGCGCCCATCACCAGGATATTGGCCCCCCCGACGCAGACGGAGTTCGCCCGCAAGGCTTCAACGGCACCATGCGCGTCGGTATTGTGGCCAGTTAGGGTGCCGTTTTTTACGCAAACTGTGTTGACAGCGCCGATTTTTCCAGCCTCCGAATCGACTTTGTCTACGAGCCGCAGCATCTCGACCTTGTACGGCGACGTGACATTGAATCCCCGCGCATCCATGCGCTTCAGAGTCCTCACCGCGGCTTTCGAGATCTCGGAAGCGAGGCGTATGTAAGCCGCTCTGATACCGAGCCTGTCAAATGCAGCGTTGTGCATCTGTGGGCTGAGGCTGTGAAGGACTGGTCTTCCGGCGACAGCGAAAATGTCGGGCTGCCCGCGCGCGCTCATTTCCCCTTCTCCCCCATGGCCGCGTATACGCGCCGCATGTCTGCGCCATTCATCTGCCCGTCAGCGGTCTCCTTTCCATCATCCAGGGAAGCGTAGGTGAACGGGCTGCCGAGCAGCGGGGCTGCGATGCGGACCATCCGCCCCAGCGGCCCGATGCCGACGACGATGAGCTTCGCGGTCGAATCCAGCAACCCGAGGAGCCTGGCTCCGTCGCGCTCGCCGTTCACCTTGCAGGCTATCTTGACGAGGTCCGGTTCCATGTCATGGCAGCGGCGCATGATTGAGGACAGCTCCTCTTCCCCAGGAGTCCTGTTGAAATCATGGAACGAGACTATCACCTCGCATCCCGATTTTCTCGCAGCCGAGAAGATGTCTGCCTTGTAAGCCCTGTCGGCATCGACCTCGACGTCGACGTAGGCCGCGCCGGCCTCTATCGCCTCCAGCAACAGGGATTTTCTGGTCGAGTCCGTTTGTTTTCCGGGCCTGCAGGTCGCAATTAGGTTCAGCGGCTTCGAGAACACCTCGCCTACCTGGCCGGGCTCGATTTGCATCGCGTCGAGCCTGATTTCTGCGAAATCGAGTCCCTCCAGCGCCTTCAAGCACTCTTCGACTGTCGGCGTGGCGATGCTAATGCAAATCATCGAGGGCCTCCTTTCCCGCCCATCGAACGGAACCCATCACATCGCATCGCCGAGTGCCTCCCTCAGGTCTTCCAGGTTCGCGCGGACGATTGTGCATTTGCCCAATCCCGAAAGCACTGGCATCATGATTCCGACGCCCCTGCGCTTCTTGTCCATGGAGATGGCGTCGCAAATCGCGTCTTTATCGGCGCGGGGCATGCTCGTGGGCAGCCCCAACGAGCCAAGGACGCAATCCAGCTTCTCCATGTCCGACCTCGCCGCATTGCCCATAGATACCGCCATCCGGGCTTCGACCGCCATTCCGATTGCGACAGCATTTCCGTGTGGCAAACGACAGACCTTCTCGAGGGCGTGGCCGACGGTGTGCCCGAAGTTGAGCTTCGTGCGCTCCCCCGACTCGTTCTCGTCCCTCTGGACGATGGCGCATTTGACAGCTATCGAATCCGCGACGATTCTCCGGAGCGCGGAAGGCTCCCTAGCGAGTATCTTCTGCGAACTTGATTCTGCGAACCTCAGCAACGGAAGCGACGCTATCGCCCCGTGTTTTACCACCTCGGCCAGTCCGTTCCCCATCTCCGCGCCGCTCAGGGTTTTCAGGAAGGCAACGTCGCAAACGACCATCGTCGGCTGCCTGATAATTCCTATCTGATTCTTGTATCCCCTGAGGTTGACGCCGCTTTTCCCGCCTATCGCGGCGTCGGCCTGCGCAAGGAGAGTCGTCGGAGCAAGGCACAGGTCGAGTCCCCTGTGATACGTCGCGGCTGCATAACCTGCAATGTCGCAGACGAGACCGCCTCCCATCCCGACTACCATCGCCGAGCGGTCGATTTCCAGCTCGGAAAATCTCTCGTAAACCTTCTCGACCGTGGCGAGCGTTTTCGAGCGCTCGCCCCGACCGATTACTATGACTTCGCCTTCGGGTATCTTGGCGGAGTGAAGCTTCTCGACCCGAGCGTCCGTGATTGTCACCAATCTGCGGCCCCTCGCGAGCCTTCCTATCCGACCGATCGGCGCCAGTGCAATCGCGCAATCGCCCCCGGCCCCCTTTTGAATCATCGCCTCATGCTCCCCTTGTCCATGAAGGACCTGAGCTCCCTGACCTTCTTCACGATGCCCGAGAACTGCTCCGGTCCGAGGGCCTGTTCCCTGTCGCTGACCGATTGCTCCGGGTGCGCGTGAACCTCGAGAATGACCCCGTCCGCCCCGGCGACCACGGAGGCGAGGGACATGGACTCTATCAGGCTAGCTTTGCCGGTCCCGTGGCTCGGGTCTGTTATTATCGGCAGGTGGCTCAGTTCTCTCACTGCCGGCACAGCGCTCAAATCCAGGGTGTTCCTCGTGTAAGTCTCGTGAGTTTTTATCCCCCGCTCGCAGAGTATCACGCCGCTGTTGCCCCCGTTCAATATATATTCGGCGCTGTTGAGCCATTCATCGATCGTGGAGTACATGCCGCGCTTGAGGAGGACTGGCTTGTCCGCCTTCCCCACCTCCTTCAGGAGGGCGATGTTCTGCATGCTGCGCGTCCCTATCTGAAGCATGTCCGCGTACTCGCAAACCAGCGCGACGTCCCGCGGGTCAACCACCTCGGTCACGACGGGTAGGCCCGTCTCCTCCCTGGCTTTCCAGAGGATTTTGAGACCGTCGAGGCCCAGCCCCTGGAACTCGTAGGGGGACGAGCGGGGCTTGAAGGCCCCGCCCCTAAGCATGTTGGCTCCGGCCGACTTGACCGCTCGCGCGGTCTCGAGCATCTGCTCCTCGCTCTCGACGGAGCAGGGGCCGGCAACTACGACGAAACCTTCGCCCACAGTGACGGGCCCCACCTTGACCCTGCTTCTGGAGCCACCTTTAGCGGACGCGAGCTTCAGACCTTTCATACATGACACTCCGTCACCTACTCGACCAGCCGCTTAAGGTGTATATATATTTTTCCGACATCCACTCGTCGAAAACGACGGGAAATGCCGATTTTTAACAAACTATAAATAGCGACCTGCCATTCACAAATCGGTCTCATCCAGACGAGGGGAGCGAAATGACGGAAATTGTTATCGTGAGCGCGGCAAGGACCGCTATGGGAAAGTTCGGCGGGGCGTTGAAGGACATCCGAGCGCCAGAATTGGGCTCGGTAGCCATACGCGGCGCGGTCGCCAAGGCAGGCTTGCAGCCTGGCGACATCGAAGAGGTAATCATGGGGAATGTTGTAGGCGCTGGCATGGGCCAGAACCCCGCGAGGCAGGCCATGATACATGCAGGTCTGCCCAACACCATCGGGGCTTACACGGTCAACAAGGTCTGCGGCTCGGGGATGAAGGCGATTGTGAACGCAGCCCAGGCTATAAAATCCGGCGACGCGGAGATTATCGTTGCCGGAGGCATGGAGAACATGGACCTCGCGCCGTTCCTGCTGGACAAGGCGCGGTACGGTTACAGGCTCGGCAACTCGGCGCTCGTGGACGCGATGGTCAACGACGGGCTCTGGGACATCTACAACAACTTCCACATGGGCATGACCGGCGAGATTGTGGCGGAGAAGTTCAACGTGTCCCGCGAGGACACGGACCGCATGGCTCTGGCTAGCAACCAGAAGGCCTGCAAGGCAATCAAGGAAGGCCGGTTCAAGAGCGAAATCGTTCCAGTGGAGATTCCGCAGAGAAAGGGCGCTCCGCTCAGGTTCGAGGTCGACGAGGGGCCGCGCGAGGACACGACGATGGAATCCCTCGGCAAGCTCAAGCCAGTCTTCAAGAAGGATGGCCTCGTCACGGCCGGGAACGCCTCGCAGATAAGCGATGGCGCGTCCGCGCTGGTGATCATGAGCGCTGACGAAGCGGCGAAGCGAGGAATCAAGCCGATGGCCAAAATCCGGGCGTACGGCACAGCCGGGCTCGCGCCGGAGCTGGTCATGGAGGCGCCCATCCCCACGACGAGGATGGTTCTGGAGAAGGCGGGCCTCAAAGTCGGCGACATAGACCTCTTCGAGCACAACGAGGCTTTCGCGAGCGCGTCCTGCGCTGTCGTGAAGGAGCTTGGAATCCCAATGGAGAAGTTCAACGTGAACGGCGGCGCCGTAGCCCTGGGACACCCGATAGGCTCCTCGGGTTCTAGGATAGTCGGAACGCTGGTCCACGCTATGAACGACCGGCAGGCGAAGCGCGGCCTGGCTACGATTTGCCTCGGCGGCGGCAACGCCGTCACGATGATTCTGGAGAGGTGATTGCAATGGAAATCAAGACAATAGGAGTAATAGGGGCTGGCCAGATGGGCGCTGGAATCGCCCAGGTCGCGGCCGTGAGCGGGTACAGCGTGATACTCAACGACATCAAGAAGGAGTTCGTCGACCGCGGGATTGGCGGCATTCAAAAAAGCCTCGGCAAATTCGTGGAGAAGGGCAAGATGGACTCCGCCGCGAAGGATGCCGCGCTGTCGAGGATTAAGACGACGCTCGACCTTGGCGAGATGAAGAACGCCGACCTGGTTGTCGAGGCGGTCATCGAGGATTTGGAGCTGAAGAGGAAGATATTCAAGCAGCTGGATGAAATCTGCCCCGCGCACGCCATCCTGTCGAGCAACACCTCGTCGATATCCATCACGAAGCTTGCGTCAGCGACGAAGCGCCCGCAGAAGTTCATAGGAATGCACTTCATGAACCCGGTCCCCATGATGAAGCTGGTGGAGGTCATCCGGGGGCAGCTCACGGACGACGAGACGACGAAGGCGATCATCGAGGCGTCCAAGAAGCTGGACAAGACCCCTGTCGAATGCAACGATTACCCTGGGTTCATATCCAACAGGCTGCTGATGCCCATGCTGAACGAGGCCGTCTACTGCGTCATGGAGGGCGTGGGGACGCCGGAGAACATCGACCAGATTATGAAGCTCGGGATGAACCACCCGATGGGGCCGCTCGCTCTGGCCGACCTGATAGGGTTGGACACATGCCTGCACATCATGGAAGTCCTGCACGGCGGGCTCGGGGATTCAAAGTACAGGCCGTGCCCCCTGCTCGTGAAGATGGTCGACGCCGGCCTGCTGGGAAAGAAATCAGGAAAGGGGTTCTACGATTACGGGGTGAACTGAGCCATGGAAAATAAATTCATCAAAGTCGAGCAGAAGGGCGCGGTATGCCTGGTGACGATGAACAGGCCGCCGATGAACGCGCTGAGCTCCGAGATGCTGGCGGAACTCAAGTCCGCGTTCCACGACATCAAGCGCTCCAAAGAGGCGAAGGTCGTGGTCCTGACGGGCGAGGGGAAGGCGTTCGTCGCGGGTGCCGACATCGCCGAGATGAAGGACATGGACGCGCTGAGCGCGAGGGAATACGGCCTGCTCGGACAGAGCGTCTTCTTCCACGTAGAAAAGCTCCCCCAGCCAGTAATCGCAGCGGTGAATGGCTTCGCCCTGGGCGGCGGTTGCGAATTGGCGATGTCGTGCGACATGCGCATCGCGTCCGAAAAAGCCAAATTCGGCCAGCCCGAGGTCAGCCTGGGCGTGACCCCCGGCTTCGGCGGCACTCAGCGCCTGCCAAGGCTCGTGGGCCGTGGAAAGGCGAAGGAGCTTATCTTCACGGGCGACATGATAGACGCCGCGGAGGCTTACCGAATCGGGCTCGTCAACAGGGTCGTGAAGCCGGAGGAGCTGATAGCGGAATCAATGAAGCTGGCGGAGCTCATCGCGTCAAAAGGCCAGGTGGCCGTAAGGCTCGCCAAGAAGGCAGTCAATTCGGGAATCGAGGTCGACCTGAAGAGCGGGTGCGACATCGAAGCGGAGATATTTGGCGTTTGCTTCTCAACCGCTGACCAGAAGGAGGGGATGGCGGCGTTCCTGGAGAAGCGGAAGGCGGAATTCAAGGAGCGGTGAAATATGACCGTGAAGGCTTCGAGGGAGGACGTGCTCGAGGTTCTGAAGATGTACAAGGAGCGCGTCCACGTGGACTTCGACTCCGGCCAGCTCATGCTAGACAGCCTGCCGATAATCTGGGCGCGCGCGGAGCTCCGGTTCAACATGTACGCCGAGATGGAGAACCTGATTGGCGAGCCAGCGTCGGCGGTTATTCGCCGGATGGCGAAACCGTACGGCGCGAGCTTCTGCAAATTGCTGCACCAGGGATTCCTCAAGGCGGGGCGCACGCCTTCGCGGAACGAGCTTTTCAAGGACGTATGCGCGGAGAATCTGGCGATAGGCTGGGGCGGCATCGAGATAGACGAGAAGCCCGGCGAGATAACAGTCACCAGCAAGACGGGATTGCCTGTCGGTGTCGAGTTCGCGCTGCGGAAGGTCAAGTCAGAGCGGAGCGTGGACTCGTACTTCCTCGGGTACATGGAAGGCTTCCTGTCTGCGCTGGACAACTCTTCATACCACGGCGAGGAGACGTTTTGCAAGGCGAAAGGGGACGCAGAGTGCGTCATGGTCTTCAAGAAGGCGCCGGGGGCGCGCTGATGCTCGCGCGCGGAAGGATCCAGGACATCGTGAAATCTTACAAGCCGGAGAAATGCTCCGTCGGGCTCGTGGCGTCCCATTCGGCGCTGGACGTCTGCGACGGCGCTGTCGAGGAGGGGTTCCGGACATTCGCCGTGTGCCAGAAGGGTCGCGAGCAGACCTACACGAAATATTTCAAGGCCAGACGGGACGCTAAAGGCCGCGTCTTGCGGGGGATGGTCGACGATTTCGCAATAGTCGACAGGTTCTCGGAGATGATGGCTCCGAAGTTCCAGGGGCGCATGAGGCGGGACAACGTCCTCTTCGTGCCGAACCGCTCGTTCACATCGTACGTGGACTTGAAGTCCATAGAGGACAAGTTCGAAGTGCCCATCGTCGGGAGCAGGAACATGCTCCGCACGGAGGAGCGCGGCGAGGCTAAGGATTACTACTGGCTGCTCGAACAAGCGGGTCTGCCGTTCCCGAAGAAGCTGAAAAAGCCTGAAGACATCGACAGGCTCGTCATTGTGAAGCTGCACCACAAGGTCAAGAAGCTGGAGAGAGGATTCTTTACCGCCG